>CAVQVK010000083.1:0-84008 GCA_963717035.1 uncultured Acidimicrobiaceae bacterium
CCTCCGACCCGGTTGGAATGACCGTCGACCTTCCAGCATGCGTGTGAGAGCTTCTCGATCTCTCGGTCGGAGGCACGGTGTGGGCCGGCCACCACCCGCACGGTCGAGCTCGGTTCAAGGGGGGACAGCCGACCACGCGGGTGTCCTGCGACCCCGAGGTCCACGCTGTCCCCGGGTCGCAGAGGCCCGATGCCCAGGCCGGACAAGACGTCGGAGGAGCGGGAACCCAGGACGACGGGGCCCTCGAGTCCGCCCGCCACCGCTAGATACGAGCGAAGGGCTTGGCGCATGACGCCTATGGCCAGAACCTGTCCCGCGCTGACCGGGACAACGGTGTCGGCCGCCACCGGTCGGTCGTCGAGCTTTAGATCGGCATCACCGACCAGGGCGAAGTGTCCCTCCGACGAGAAGCGAACGGTGGGCCCTCGTGCCGTCAGCTCGAATGCGGCGGCGCCGTCGGGATCGCCAACCAAGCGGTTGGCCAGGCGAAACCCGTCGGGATCGGCGGCGCCGGCAGCGGGAACGCCAATGGCGGCAAACCGTGCCTGCCGGCATCTTGCACGAGGGTCAGCGTGCCGGGCTCGAGGATCTCGACGTAGCGTTCGGTCGATGCAGTCAGCGGGACCCCTCGTGATGAGGGGTCCACGGCGCCGGCGGCCTGGTCATGGGGCGAGTGGGCGGTTGCGTCGTCATTGTCGGTGAAGGGCGACCGGGTAGGGGTGTCGCGGCCGGCGGTGGCGTGAGACCGGGGGAGTCATCGGCACGGGTGAATCGCACCATGTCGCCGGCGCGTAGGAGTGCGAAGGGTGGCTTCTCCGGGTCGAACATTGACACGTCGGTGTGACCGAGCAGCTGCCAACCGCCCGGTGTGCGTTGGGATACACCGCCGCGAATCCCCCTGCCACGGCGACGGAGCCGGGTGGTACCTCAGTCCTCGGGCTGGCCCTCCGCTCGATCCCGGCCAATGACGGGGGTAGCCCCACGAGATAGGGGAAACCGGGTGCGAACCCAAGGAAGGCCACCCGCAGTTCGACAGAGGTCAGGAGGGTGGCCACGTCGCCGGCGGTGGCATCGATCGTCTGGGCAACATCGTCGATGTCGGGCCCGTCGAAGGTCACCGGGATCTCGACGTGGCGAGGCGGCAGGTCGGAGGGCGGCGGTGTGGCCGATGGGGGCCGATGGCTCGGCCGATGCGCGGCGGGGATTCTCGGCCGATGCGGCCGATGCAACAGAGGAACCGAGTCCGGTGAGCCAGGCTGTGACTCCCATCACGTCAGCAAGCAGAGGATCGATGCGCACGAGGACGGTCCGGAGACCGATGACGATCTCGCCGACGCCGGGGAGAGGCGCAGGATCGGACTCGATGCGGGCGGCCAGGCGATGTGCGGCGCGGTCGTCGTCGACGTCGACGAGCAGTCGCGGTATCGCCAAAGGGCACGATCACGCCGCGCCGCCGAAGGGCACTGATCACGTGGCGCACGACCGGCGAAGGCCCGGATGCCCGCCGGCATCGAGCGCGGCCCGGGCGGCCCGGGCCGACTCTGCCGCGCCCGGGCTGTCCCCGTGAACGCAGAATGAGTCGGCCATGATCGCGAGCCAGTAGCCGTCCACGGCCTCGATGCCGCCATCGAGCACCAGCGAGACTGCGTGGCCGGGCGACCTCGGCCGGGTCGGTGATCACGGCACCGGGTTCGCGACGGGGGACGAGGGATCCGTCGAGGCGGTAAGCCCGGTCGCAGAACGCCTCGCCCACCACGACGAGACCGGCCTCCCGGCCGCGTCGACAACCGCGGTCCCGGCCTGAGCCAATAGCATCATGGGGGGATCGCTCCGGCGAACCGCCTCGATGACCGCGGAGGCGGTCTCGAGGTCTCGGCCCATGCGGTTGTAAAGGGCTCCGTGGGCCTTGACATAGGTGACCTCGGCCTCCCTCCGGTCCCACCGACCGCCTGGCGCAGGATCCCAATTTGCTCGTCGATGTCGGCAAGGAGCTGTTCAGCCGGACGTCCAGGTCGCGACGGCCGAATCCCTCCCGATCCCGGTAGGAGACGTGGGCCCCGATGGCCACCCCACGCGCTGCGGCGGCCACGGATGTGGCACGCATGACGGCCGGGCTCCCGGCGTGGAAGCCACAGGCGATGCTGGCGCTCGAGATCGAATCGAGGACGGCGACGTCCGACGGACCGAGCTGGTCGGCTTCTCCCAGGTCGGCGTTGAGATCGATCCAGGCCATAGGACCAGATTTAGCATGCCGGGTGCCTCGGAAGGCGCTATCGTCGCGCCCATGCCGCAACCGCCTGCACTTACGCCCGAACAGCGCCAAGCCGCCCTGGCCAAGGCCGCCAAGGTCCGCCGCGAGCGGGCTGAGGTCAAAGAGAAGCTGAAGATCGGTTCCCTCAGCCTCACCGAGTTGCTGAAGACGGCCGACTCCAACGAGACGGTAGGGAAGATGAAGGTCCTCTCCGTGCTCGAGTCCTTGCCCGGCTTGGGCAAGGTCAAGGCCCGCCGCCTCATGGAGACGGTGGGCATCAGCGAGAGCCGCCGCCTGCAGGGACTGGGGAGCAACCAGCGTGAGTCGCTGCTCCGCGAGACGGCTCGCTGAGCTGTCGACCTGCTGCTGAGCCGTCGACCTGCTACTTGTTGACCCGGCGACCTGCCGACCTGGCGACTGAGTCGAACCGCTGATATTCGTCCTCTTCGGGCCCGGAGGGGCCGGTAAGGGGACCGTTGCCGCCAGCGTGGTCGCCTCCGATCCGCACCTATGGCTCAGTCGCTCGTGGACGACCCGCAGTCCGCGGCCCGGGCGAGCCCGACGATGCCTACGTCTTCGTCGACCGTCCCGCCTTCGAAGCCCGAGTGGCCGAGAACGGCTTCTTCGAATGGGCCGAATTCCTCGGAAACCTCTACGGGACCCCCATCCCTGACCCTCCTGCTGGATGCGATGTGCTCTTGGAGATCGACCTGCAGGGGGCACGGCAGGTGCGTGAGCGACAGGAAGATGCGGTGCTTATCTTGCTGACGGTGCCGTCCGTCGAGGTTCAAACGGCGCGGCTTCGTGCCCGCGGCGACGACGAGGCCCACATCCAACAACGCCTTGCCGCTGGGGCCGAGGAAGAGCGTCAGGGGCGGTTGATCGCCGACGCCGTGGTCGTAAACGACGACCTGGTACAAGCTACGGCCGAAGTGGCCGGTATAGTGGACCGTTACCGTTCCGCCGCCCACTAGGGCCGCGACTCTGCCAAACCCTCCCAAAGGATCGACATGGCCCAGCACAAAAGCACCCTGATGGACCCGCCCGTCGAAGACCTGTTGGACAAGGTCGATTCCAAGTTCACGCTGGTGGCTCTGGCTTCTCGCCGGGCCCGCCAGGTGAACAGCTACTACAACTCCCTGGGTGAGGGCATCGGCGTCGTCGTCCCCCCGCAGGTGGCGTCGGTGTCGGGGAAGCCGCTGTCGATCGCATTCGAGGAGGTGGCCGCGGGCAAGGCCACGTTCAGCCGGCCCGATCCCGAAGAGGAAGCCGCTCTGGCCGAGGCCGCCGCGCTTGCCGCCCTCGAGGACGCGGGGGAGTCCGACGTCGAGGCCGTCGAGGAGCCTGAGGTTGCCGCCGAAGTTGTGGCCGACGTTGCCGCTGAGGTACCGGCCGAGGCCGCGGGCGATGGTGCCGCCGACGCAAAGAGCTCGGGAGATGCTTCGGCCGAGTAGCCGTCCAGGCTGTCGGGCAACCGGAGCGGATCGAGCATTGTGACGGACCAGCCGATGGGGTCGACGGAATCGGCCCAGACTGCGCAGCCGGGGTCAGGGGAGCCGGGTTCGGGTCAGCCGGTGGGGTCTGGTCAGGCGGCGGGGTCGGACCAGGCGGCGCAGCCGTATGTCGTTCTCGGCGTCTCCGCCGGTATCGCCGCCTACAAGGCGGTGGAGGTGTGTCGCCAGTTGGTTGACGCCGGGGTCCATGTGGCGCCCGTGCTCACTGACCGAGTGAGCCACTTCGTCGGCAAGACCACCTTCGACGCACTGGCTTCGGAGCCCGTCCAGTCCAGTCTCTGGGACGAGGCCTCGCCCATCCCACACACCAAGCTGGGTCAGCGGGCCGACCTCATCGTGGTTGCTCCCGCGACCGCCGATCTCGTGGCCCGGTATGCCCACGGGCTGGCTGACGACCTCTTGACCACCACGCTCATCGCCACCCGGGCCCCGGTGGTGGTGTGCCCGGCGATGCACACCGAGATGTGGGAGCACCCGGCGGTACAGCAGAACCTGGAGACCCTGCGAGGGCGCGGTGTCATTGTGGTGCCGCCCGAGGACGGCCGGTTGGCGGGCGGGGATTCGGGTACCGGGCGCTTGGCCGACCCGTCGCGGATCGTCGAAGTGGTGCTTCGGTTGCTGGCCGGGGGCAACCGGCGCGACCTCGTCGGGCTCCGGGTCGTGGTCACCGCCGGAGGGACCAGAGAGCCCATCGATCCCGTGCGGTTCGTCACCAACCGGTCGTCGGGCAAGCAGGGCCACGCGCTGGCCGAGGTGGCTCGAGGCCGGGGCGCCGAGGTGGTCCTGATCACCACCACCAAGCTCGGTGCCGCACCCGGGGTTGTCGTCGAGCAGGTGGAGACGGCCGCCGAGATGGAGCGAGCCGTGCTGGCCCGGGCCGCCCTCGCCGATGTGGTGGTCATGGCCGCCGCCGTGGCCGACTTCCGCCCGAAGTCGGTGGCGGAGACCAAGCTGCACAAGGCCGACGGACTTCCCGAGCTGGTGCTCGAGCCGACACCGGACATCCTGGCTGAGCTGGGTCGACGCCGGAAGCAAGATGGCGATTCCGGTGTCCAGCATCAGGTTCTGGTGGGATTCGCGGCCGAAACCGATGCCGTGACCAAGCGGGCCACGCGCAAGCTCACGGCCAAGGGCGTGGACCTCATGGTGGCCAACGACGTGTCCGCACCCGGGGTCGGATTCGACCACGATACGAACGCGGTGACCATCCTGGGGGCGGACGGAACGGTCACCGAGGTACCGCTCGCTGGGAAGCACATCATTGCCGATGCGGTGTTCGATAGGGTTGTCGCCTTGTTGACAGCGCGGTGAGCCCCAACGGGCTCAACGGGCTCAGCGAGCACTACAGGCAGCGCTTCGAGCCGGAAGTGGCAGAGCGGTGCATCGGACCGGTGCACCGCAGTGGTGCATCTGATGGTGCGTCGCAGCCAGGCATTGCCGCCGTGCGTTGGATGGTGCGTCGGTATGGCGTACCGAGGACGGGTAACCAAGCGACACTTCTGACCCCACCATGTTGATCATCTCGAGAGAACGGAACGATCTGTGAGCACGCGATACACCTTCACGTCCGAATCGGTCACCGAGGGTCATCCCGACAAGATGGCGGACCAGATCTCCGACTCGGTCCTGGACGCCCTCCTGGCCGAGGACCCCAACAGTCGGGTGGCGTGCGAGACCCTGCTGACCACCGGGCTGGTGCTGGTGGCCGGTGAGATCACCACCACGACCTATGTGGACATCCCCACGTTGGTGCGCCAGGTCGTGCTGGATATCGGCTACGACAACGATGCATACGGCATCAACGGGAAGACCTGTGGGGTCATGGTGGCCCTCGACGAGCAGTCGCCCAACATCGGCCAGGGCGTGGACAACGCCTTCGAGGTCCGGGCCGGTACCGGCGGCGAGGACGTGTTGAACGCCCAGGGCGCCGGCGACCAGGGAATGATGTTCGGCTACGCCTGCGACGAGACCCCCGACCTCATGCCCATGCCCATCTGGCTGGCTCACCGGCTGGCCCAGCGGTTGGCCCAGGTGCGTCGGGTAGGCGTGCTGCCCTACCTCCGCCCCGACGGCAAGACCCAGGTCAGCGTGACCTACGACAACGGCCGCCCCGTGGCCCTCGAGACGGTCCTGATCTCGACCCAGCATGATCCGGGGATCGACATCGAGACCCTGCTGCTGCCGGACCTGCGCGACAACGTGATCCACCCCCTCTTGCCGAACGACCTGGACACCGACGGCCTGCGCATCCTGGCCAACCCCACCGGGGTCTTCGAGCTGGGTGGCCCCCACGCCGATACCGGCCTCACCGGTCGCAAGATCATCGTCGACACCTACGGCGGCATGGCCCGTCACGGCGGTGGGGCGTTCTCGGGCAAGGACCCCTCCAAGGTCGACCGCTCGGCTGCCTATGCCGCCCGTTGGGTGGCCAAGCACGTGGTGGCCGCCGGCGCGGCGAGCCGCTGCGAGGTGCAGGTGGCCTACGCCATCGGTGTGGCCCGCCCGGTCTCGGTGCTGGTCGAGACGTTCGGAACCGAGAAGGTGGACCCGGTCAAGATCGCCGAGGCGGTCGACGAGATCTTCGACCTGCGTCCTGCGGCCATCGTCCGCGATCTGGACCTGAAGCGGCCGATCTACCGGAAGACGGCCGCCTACGGTCACTTCGGCCGGTCGGACAAGGAGTTCACCTGGGAGGACACCTCCCGGGTGGACGATCTGAAGCAGGCGCTCGGGCTCTGAGCCCACCAACGGCGGCCGAGGGCCGCACTCCGAGCCCACCAACGGCGGCCGAGGGCCGCACTCCGAGCCCACCAACGGCGGCCGAGGGCCACGTCGTTCGGGTGGTCCCCGACGTCCCGGCGATCCCTCGTCGGTTCGACTACCTGGTACCGGAAAAGATGTCGGGCGATATCCGGGTGGGAAGTCGGGTCCGGATCAAGCTGCAGGGTCGGCGGGTGGCGGCTTGGGTGGCAGAGGTCGACGTCGTGCCGCCCGAGGGGGTCGTCCTGCAGCCGATCGCCGCCTCGAGCGGATTGGGTCCGCCGGCCTCGGTTGTGTCCCTGGCGGAGTGGGCGGCGTGGCGCTGGGCCGGGCCAGTGTCGTCCTTTCTGGGGACGGCGTCGCCGGTACGGAACGTCCGAGCCCTGCCGGTGGTGGGCACAATGCCGGCGGGGTCGGCGGGCGGGCCGGCGAGTGGCCGCGGTACCCCGGCGACGGGCACCGGCGAATCGGACACGATCATCACCCAGGCCCTCGACGCTGGAGGCGCCGTCGTGCGGTTGGCCCCCGCACTCGACGCCGTACTGCTGGTCGAGGCATTCATCCGCCGGCGAGATCGCGTCCTCGTCCTCGCGCCCTCGCACCAGCGAGTCGAACAAATCGCCGCCCGGCTCCGCCGGTCGGGCGTCCCGGTCGCCGTCCTTCCCGACGGCTGGGCCGCCGCCGCTGCCGGTGCACCCGTCGTCCTGGGCACTCGCATCGCCGCCTGGGCTCCGATCGATCGGCTGGACGGGGCCCTGGTGATCGACGCGCACGACGAGGCCTACCGCGAGGAGCGCGCCCCCACCTGGTCGGCCGTGGACGTGCTCATCGAGCGGGCCCGACGGGACGACGCCTCGTGCGTGCTGGTCACGGCGTCCCCCACCGTGACCCTGCTCGAGGGCCGTGCGTTGGTCAACACCTCGCGCGGCGTCGAGCGACGCGGCTGGCCGCCGGTCGAGATAGTGGACCGCCGCGGGGACGATCCTCGCACCGGCCTGTTCTCGGAACGACTCAGCCAGCTGCTCCACTCGGTGCTTCCCGACGGCCGCGCCGTGTGCATCCTGAACCGCACCGGGCGGGCCCGACTCTTGGCCTGCGCGTCGTGCGGCTCTCTGGCCAGCTGCACCCGGTGCGGGGGGGCCATGGAGCAGCAGGATCCTGGGGGTGTGCTGCGGTGCCGTCGCTGTGGGCTCGAACGTCCGGTGGTCTGTGCCGTCTGTGACTCGACTCGGATGAAGCTGCTCCGGATGGGAGTGAGCAGGGCCCGTGAGGAACTGTCGGCGCTGATGGGCATCGAGGCGGTCGAGATCACGGCCACGTCCCCGCCCGGGGTGGGCTCGCCCGACTCCGGTGATCATCTGGTGGTCGGCACCGAGGCGGCCCTGCACCGCGTGGGGCGGGCCGACGTGGTCGCCTTTCTCGATTTCGACCAGCACCTGTTAGCGTCACGGTTCGCGGCGGGCGAGGAGGCGCTGGCCCTGTTGGCCCGGGCCGCTCGCGTGGTCGGTGGCCGGGAGGGCGGAGGTCGCATCCTGGTCCAGACCCGGCTACCCGACCACGAGGCGCTGGCTGCGGCCGTGCACGCCGATCCGTCCCGCCTCACCGACGGGGAGCGGGAGCTGCGCGCCGGGCTCGGGCTCCCACCCTTTGCCGCGCTGGCCACGGTGGGTGGACAGGCGGCCGAGGAGATGGTCACCGGCCTGCGCGAGATCGGTGGACTGTCGGTGTCGTCGCTCGGAGATGAGAAGTGGCTGGTCAAGGCGGCTGATCACGCCACCCTCTGTGATGGGCTGGCCTCGGTTCCCCGACCGCCGGGCCGGTTGCGGGTGGAAGTGGATCCCACCGATGTCTGAGCCCCGATCCGGCGTCTGGACCTGCGTCGTGACCCGGGTTCTGGCCTGCGCCGTCGGTCGGTAGCGGGCGGGTCCGAGGATGCCGATGGGCCGCACTGGAAGTCCTCGCCGGTAGGATTATGGGCATGGCTTCGTATTCCGTCCGGCTCTACGGCGACCCGGTCCTCAAGCAAGCGGCGCGCCACGTCGACCAGATCGACGGCAACCTGGCGCGCCTGGTCGACGACATGGTGGAGACCATGTACGACGCCGTGGGCGCCGGCCTGGCCGCTCCTCAGGTGGGCGTGCAAAAGCGGCTGTTCGTCTATGACGTCGGCGACGGGCCCGAGGTGGTCATCAACCCGAGCATCGTCGAGACGTCGGGCGAGTGGTACCACGACGAGGGGTGCCTCTCGATACCTGGGCTGCGGCTCGGTATCACTCGACCAGATCGGGTCCATCTGATCGGTGTGGATCTCGAGGGCGAAGACGTGTCCATCGAGGCCGACGAGTTCCTGGGCCGGGTCTTCCAGCATGAGGTGGACCACCTCGACGGTGTGCTGATGGTGGAGCGCCTCGACCCCGAACAGCGGAAGTTGGCCCTCAAGGTGTTGCGGGATCGTGCCCTCGGCCTCGACACCACCGCGCTGGAGGAGAAGCTCGTCTCCGCCGACAGCGACCAAATCGTCTGAGCAATCGGGCGGGCGGGGAGTCCACCCCGGCCGGTTGGCGCGCCGTCGGTCCGATAGCGTCCGGCAATGGCCCGACTCGTCTTCCTGGGCACTCCGGCTGCCGCAGTGCCACCGCTCCAGGCGTTGGTGGCGGCAGGGCACCAGGTGGCCTTGGTGGTCAGCCGGGCCGACAAGCGGCGCGGCCGGGGCAGCGACCTCCTTCCCAGCCCGGTGAAGGAGGCCGCCGTCGAACTGGGCCTGCCGGTCACCGATTCCTTGGACGACGTGGCTGCCAGCGACGCCGAGCTCGGGGTGGTGGTGGCCTACGGGCGCATCATTCCCAGCAGCCTCCTGGACGTCGTCCCCATGGTCAACCTGCATTTCTCGCTCCTGCCGCGCTGGCGAGGGGCGGCGCCGGTGGAGCGCGCCGTTCTGGAAGGGGACGCAGAAACCGGCGTCTGCCTGATGGCGGTCGAGAAGGGACTCGACACCGGCCCCATCTATGCCGTCGGTGACACCACCATCGACGAGCACGAGTCGGTCGAGGAGCTCCGGGCCCGGTTGGTGGAGATCGGTTGTCGCCTGTTGATCGAGAACCTGTCGAACGGGGCCGCCGGTCTGCCCATCCCCCATGACCAAGTTGGCGAGCCGACTTATGCCGAGAAGATCCGCCCCGAGGAGCTCGAGCTGCATTGGGTAAGAGACGCCAACTATCTATCGCGTGTGGTTCGGCTGGGTCGGGCCTGGACGACGTTCCGGGGCCGGCGCCTGCGGGTGCTGGAGGCGGCCGTCGAGCCGTGGGCCAGAGCGGAATCAGCGGTGGCCGGGGAGCCCATGGGAGCATCGGCCTCGGGAGGGACGTCGAACGCAGCAGCACCAGAGGGCGCCAGCCCGGGCTCCCTCAGCGGGGAGGTCGTCACGGCCGGGGAGGGAACCCACCTCCGCCTGCTCCGCGTACAGCCGGAGGGGAAGCAACCCATGGCGGCCGCCGATTGGTTGCGTGGCGCCCGTCCCGGACCGGGCGAGAAGTTGGGCCGCGAGAGTTAGGAACCGGCGTCACCAGTAGGATCTGACCGATGGCGACCACCTCCCTTGACCCCGTGCTGCGGGTTGCCCCCTCAATCCTTTCCGCCGACTTCGGCAGCCTGTCCCAGGCGGTGAGCGAGGTCGCCCCGAATGCCGATTGGCTGCACGTCGACGTGATGGACGGCCACTTCGTCCCCAACCTCACTATCGGGCCACCAGTGGTGTCCTCATTGCGCAAGCACTCCGACCTGTTCTTCGACACCCACCTGATGATCACCGACCCAGCCAAGTACCTCGAGGCCTTTCGCGACGCCGGCGCCGACGGGTGCACCGTGCACGTCGAAGTGGGCGAGACCGAGCAGCTGATCGCCCAGATGCGCGATCTCGGCATACGGGCCGGGCTTGCCCTTAACCCGGACACGCCCTTCGACGCGGTGGAGCCCTACCTCGGGCTGATCGACCTCGTTCTGTGCATGACGGTCTTTCCCGGGTTCGGTGGGCAGTCCTTCATGCCTGAGGTGATGCCGAAAGTGCGCTTGGTCCGTGACGGGCTGACGGCGCGCGGTCTCACCGCCGACGTCGAGGTCGACGGTGGCATCGACGAGTCGACCGTTGTGGAGGCGGCCCGAGCGGGGGCCAACGTCTTCGTGGCCGGCTCGGCCGTGTTCGGCCGTGTTCGTCCGGTCGATGCCGTCCGTTCCATCCGGGATGCCGCTGTGGGCGCCGTTGCCGACCCGGCGTCAAATCCATGAGCGTCGAACCACCGGGCGAAGGGCTTGGGGAGGCTACGCGGGGCGACCTGGCTCCGGGTGGCGCTCTCGCCCCGGGAGGCGACTTGGCTCCAGGAGGCGGTCAGGTCCGAGGAGACGACCTGGCTGAGGTGGTGGGCGACCTATTCAAAGAGCTCAGTGAGCGCGCCCAGAAGCTCACCGGTCCGGACATGAAGTCGAGCGAGCCGGACGAGGAATCGAACGACCAAGAGCTAAGGGACCGAGTCAAGAAGCTGCGTGAGCGGGCCAAGGAGTTGAGCGAGCTGGGCAGGAAGCTTCGGGAAGCGGGCGCCGGACAGGGAAGTGGCGACCCATCGGCGAGAGATCGAGGAGCAGGAGAACCTGAAGCAAGGGAAGCAGAAGCAGGGGGAGCCGGAGATGGGGAAGCCGGAGAAGGGGGAGCCGGAGCTGGGGGAGCCGGAGCTGGGGGAGCAGGAGCTGGGGAAGCAGGAGATGGGGGAGCCGGAGATGGGGAAGCCGGAGGCGGCGGAACAGGGGCCGGCGGAACAGGAGCCGGCGGAACAGAAGGCGATGTAACAGAAGCAGCAGAACCAGTATCAGGCCGACCCGTGGACCCGGCGGAGGCGGGAGTTGGCACCGCCGACGAGCGCTGGATGCGTCTGGCCGTCACCGTGGCCGAGCGAGTCCGCGCCCGGACATCCCCGAACCCGTGGGTGGGAGCGGTCGTCGTCGCCCCCGGTGGCGCTGACTTCTTCACCGGCGCCACCGCCCCACCGGGGGGCAACCACGCGGAGGTCGCCGCCATCGCCGCCGCCGGGAACCGGACGGAAGGGGCCACGCTGTACGTGACGCTCGAGCCGTGCGCTCATCACGGCCGCACGCCTCCGTGCACCGACGCCATCGTGGCCGCCGGCATCCGCCGGGTGGTCGTGGGCATGCAAGACCCGGATCCGTTGGTGGCCGGCGCCGGCATCACGGCCCTGACCGCGGCGGGCCTCGAGGTCGAGGTCGGCGTGGGCGCCGATGCCGTCACCGACCAGCTCGCCCCCTACGTCTGCCACCGGCTGACCGGTCGCCCTTGGGTCGTCCTCAAGCTGGCCGCCACCCTCGACGGACGGACCGCGGCGCCCGACGGCACCAGCCAGTGGCTGACCGGTGACGCGGCCCGGGCCGACGCCCACCGGCTGCGATCCCGATCGGACGCCGTGCTGGTCGGCGCGGGCACGGTCCGGCTCGATGACCCCGCGCTCACCGTCCGCCTCCCCGACGAGGACCCCGACGCTCGTCCGGTCGACCAGCAACCGCTGCGGGTGGTCCTGGGTCATGCGCCGAGCGAAGCCAAGATCCATCCTGCTGTGGAGCTCGACGGTGAACTGGGTGACGTACTCGATGAGCTCGGCGGGCGGGGGGTCCTCCAGCTGCTGGTGGAAGGAGGGGCAACCGTCGCCCACGCCTTTCACGCCGCCGGGCTGGTCGATCGATATGTCATCTACCTGGCTCCGGCCCTCTTCGGAGGGGACGACGCCCTTCCCCTCTTCACCGGCCCCGGAGCACCTACGTTGTCGGCGTTATGGCGGGGGTCGGTGCGGTCGGTGACTAGCCTGGGCGGTGATATCCGGGTGGAATTGTCCGCCCGGCAGCGTCCGGGACCCGACGGCTCCGACCGACTGCCTGGACCGACCGGGCACGAGGACTCCGCCGGATCGGTCGACCGTCAGGTCGACGACCGGGCGGAACAGAGGGAATAGAAAGAGAGCAGGTCGATGCCGTTCTCGACGGTCGAAGATGCAGTAGCCGCGGTGGCCCGGGGTGAGATCGTCGTGGTGGTCGACGACGAGGATCGGGAGAACGAGGGCGATCTGATCATGGCGGCCGATGCCGTCACTCCCGAGAAGATCGCCTTCTTCATCGCCCACACCTCGGGACTGATCTGCGTGCCCCTCACCCCCGAGCGGGTCGAGCAGCTCGATCTGCCCTTGATGGTCTCCAACAACACCGAGGTGCAACGCACGGCGTTCACCGTCACCGTCGACTATCGGCACGGGACCACCACCGGGATCTCGGCCTCCGACCGGGCGGCGACCATCGCCGCCCTGGCCGATCCCCACACCCGCCCGACTGACCTCAACCGCCCCGGTCACATCCTGCCGCTCCGCTACCGCCGAGGGGGCGTTCTGAAGCGCGCCGGGCACACCGAAGCAGCCGTGGACCTGGCCCGGGCGGCCGGCCGGGCGCCCGCCGGCGTGCTCTGCGAGGTGGTCAGTGCGGATAAGACCACGATGGCCCGGCTGCCCGAGCTCGAGGCGTTCTCCGAAAAGCACGGCTTGCACCTCATCTCCATCGCCGAGCTCATCCGCTACCGCCGGCGCATGGACAAGCTGGTCCGCCACATCGCCGAGGCCCGGATCCCCACCGATTTCGGGGAGTTCACCGCCCATGCCTACGAGTCCCTCCTCGACGGCGAGCAGCACGTCGCCCTGGTGAAAGGCGACATCGACGGCAAGCCCGACGTCTTGGTGCGAGTGCACAGCGAATGCCTCACCGGTGACGTGTTCGGCTCGTTGCGCTGCGACTGCGGTCCCCAGCTCCGGGGAGCCATGCAGGCCATCGCCGCGCACGGCAGCGGCGTCGTCGTCTACCTCCGCGGCCACGAGGGGCGCGGCATCGGGCTGGGCCACAAGCTGCGCGCCTACAACCTGCAGGAAACGGGCTTCGATACGGTCGACGCCAACCTGGAGCTCGGGCTCCCGGCCGACAGCCGCGAGTACGGAATCGGGGCCCAGATCCTGGTGGACCTGGGTGTGACCACCATGCGGCTCATGACCAACAACCCGTCCAAGTACGGCGGCCTCGAAGGGTTCGGGCTCGACATCGTCGAGCGGGTCCCGATCGAGTCGTCGCCCACCCCGGAGAACATCCAGTACCTGCGGACCAAGCGGGAGCGCATGGGCCACTTGCTCGAGGGGCTCGATGACGTCCTCTGACCAGAGCGAGCTGCCCGACGGCACCATCGCCCGGTTCGCTGACCGGGTAGGACGCTCGGCCGTGGGCGAGCAACGGGCCGCCGGCGTCCGGGTCGGGTTCGCCTGTGCCCGGTTCAACGGCGGGATCACCGATCGGCTGCTGACCGGCGCGCTCGAAGCCCTTTCCAAGCACGGTGGGGACCTGGGCAACGTGACCGTGGCCTGGGCGCCGGGGGCCTTCGAGCTGCCGCTGGTGGCCCGTGCGCTGGCCCCGTCGGTGGACGCCGTGGTGTGCATGGGTGCGGTGATCCGCGGGGACACCGGCCACTACGACTTCGTGGCCGGGGAGTGCGCTTCGGGCATCCGCAGCGCGTCCAGCTCGATACCGGTACCCCGGTGATCTTCGGAGTGCTCACGACCAACACCCTGGAACAGGCGCTGGTCCGGTCAGAGCCCGACGACACCAACAAGGGCTGGGAGGCCGCGGTGGCGGCGATCGAGATGGCCAGCCTCGTCGCCGAGCTCCGCCCCTCTGCGCTCTCGGAACCGGGGGACTGATCGTGCTGCGCATCGTGCTGCCCAAGGGCTCACTGGAGAAGGCCACGTTGGAGCTGTTCGCCGCCGCTGATCTGGCGGTGACCCGATCATCGGACGTCGACTACCGCGCCGCCATCGATGATCCCCGGGTGGACGAGGTCCGTATCCTCCGGCCCCAGGAGATCCCGCTGTACGTGGCCGACGGCATGTTCGACGTGGGCATCACCGGCCGGGACTGGGTCGAGGAGCGGGGGAGCGACGTCACCACGCTGGGCGTCCTCGCCTATTCCAAAGCCACGTCCAACCCCATCCGGGTGGTCATGGCCGTGGCCAGCAACTCGCCGGTGACTTCCGTCGCCGACCTGGCCGCTTCGGGAACCGGTGCCGGAGGCGCACTGCGCGTGTCGACCGAGTATCCCGAGTTGACCCGGCGTTACCTGGAAAAGCACGGAGTCCGTTCCGAGGTCAGCCTGTCCTACGGGGCGACCGAGGCCAAGGTGCCCGACATCGCCGACTGCGTGGTCGAGATCACCGAGACGGGCCGGGCGCTCCGGGCCGCGGGGTTGAAGATCGTCGAGACGCTGTTCACGTCCCACACCGAGCTGATCGCCAACCCGTCGGCTGCGGCTGACCCCGACAAGCGCCACGCCATGGAGCAGCTCCTCACGTTGTTGCAGGGCGCCCTCGAAGCGCGAGGCAACGTGCTGGTGAAGCTCAATGTCCCGGGCGACCAACTCCAAGCGGTCATCGACCTCGTGCCGTCGCTGCGCTCGCCCACCGTGTCGGAGCTCTACGGGGGCGGTGGCTTCGCGGTCGAGACCGTGGTGCCCAAGTCCAAGATCAACGTGCTGATCCCCGCACTGAAGGATCGTGGGGCGACGGACATCATCGAGCTGTCGCTGTCCAAGATCGTTCATTGAGCCACGGCGTGAACCTGCCGCCCGCTCGCGGCGTGCCGCTCCTGGGCCACGTGGTCGCCTTCGACGATCCACGGGGCATCGGCGTGGTCTCCTCGGGTGACCGGCGCTTCGACTTCCATTGCACGGCCATCACCGACGGATCGCGCACCATCGACGAAGGTGCGTCGGTGGCGTTCATCGTCGGCGCCGGGCATCGGGGCCGTCTTCAGGCGTTGTCGGTTCGACCGCTCGGCGAGCTCGGGGCGCCGCCCACTCCCGGATAGTCCAGGCCGCCGGCGTTCGGTTCGTCCGGATCCGGGCCCGATTCGCCCGGCTTTTCTTGGCCCGGCTCGGATGCGCCCGGTTCGGATTTGTCCCGGCTGGATTCGCCCGCGTTGGATGTGTCCCGGTCGGAGTCGTTCCGGTCGGAGTCGCCCCGGTCGGAGTCGCCCCGGTCTGATGTGTCCGGGTCGGATTCGTCCGCCTTGGATGTGTCCCGGTCAGGGTTGTCCGCGTCCCGGTCAGGGTTGTCTGTGTCCCGGTCAGGGTTGTCCGCGTCCCGGTCAGGGTTGTCTGTGTCCCGGTCAGGCCTGTCCGCGTCCCGGTCCGATTTGTCCGGGCTCCTAGTCGGGTCGTCCCCGTACGGGTCGCCGAGGATGTCGCGGGCGATGTCGACGATCACGGCGCTGTCGGCATCCTCTTTGGTCACTTCGCCGAGCAGCGGCGCAGCCAGCAGGCCGGCCACGATGCCGGTCTCGGCCATGGATTCGGTCTGGACCACGCTCCACTCCCAGAGCTTGGCCACCATGTCGGTTCGAGGTCGGTGAACGGGGAAGCGCAGCCGGGTGTTGACCAGGGCGTGGGCGATGCCGGTGGCCGCGGGGAACACCCAGATCAGGCGGTAGTTGCCCGTGGCGTCGACCACCGCGGCGGCCACGTAGGCGAGAACCACGCCCACCAGGTTGAAGGGAGACAGCAGCAGGCCCAACCGCTCGCCGAGACCACCGGACCGGGGGAGCAGCTGCAAGAGGTAGGGGGCCAGGACGATGACATAGGCCCCGATGAACGGCGCGCCGATGAAGGCGAGCACCACCGCTTGCCAGATATGGGTGTCGAAGTACTGCACGCCGGCTAGGAGGGCGCCGATGAGTGGTGCGCCGATGGCCAGCTGGCGGCGGCTCAGCATGCGGCTGAGGGGGATGCCGAGCAGGATCCCGAGCAAGAAGGTGGGAACGCCGGTGACCAGCCCGGCGATGGTCTGGGCACTGGCGCCGGCGTGCACGACCCGCTGGAAGAACAAGATGGCCACGTACGCCGTCGAACCCAGTCCGGCCCAGAAGAGCAGGGAGCCGCCCAGCAGCACTTTGGCGTTGGGAGTCTTGAGGATGTCTCGGATCTCGTCGCGGGCCGGCCGGGCCCGGGCCTTGCGGTCGGCGTCGGCGCCGAAGGTGGCGGCCTTGGACTCTCGCACCATGACGAGGACGACCAGCCCGACGACGATCATGAACACGGCGGCCACCTGGAAGGGCAGGTTCCACGTGGCGGGGTTGTTCTGCTTCCACGTGGTGATGACCGTGGCCTTGATGACCAAGCTGGCCAGGGTGCCCAGCGCGGTGGTCAGCACCAAGGCCTTCAGCCAGCGGCTCCGCCCGAACACCTCGGGCACCACGGCCACGTTGGTGAGGGTGAAGACCGACGCGGCCTGCCGGGCGATCACGATGAACAGGACCAGGAGCCAATAACCCTGGACCACGGTGAACATCCACGTGGCCGCGCCCATGACGATGAGGCTCACGGCCATGTACGGGGTGCGACGCCCGATCCGGCTGCGGGTGCGGTCGCTGAGGCGGCCGGCGATTGGGTAGGTCATCCAGCTGAGGAGGCGATTGGCGGTCAGGGCGAAGGTGACGGCCAGTGCCCCCGACGACCGATGCTGGACGTACAACGTGATGAGCACGCCGGATACGGCCAGGTTGGCCCGTGGGCCCACGAGCCCGACCGAGAGCCCGATGAAGCTTCGGAGGCGCTTGCCATCGATAGCCCCCATGGGGGCGCCCGGGCCTCCATGGCTGCCTCGGCCGCCTGTGCTGCCTGTGCCGCCTGTGCTGCCTCGGCCGCCTGTGCCGCCCCCGCCGCCTGATGGCCCGCCTCCCGCGGGGTCGGGCACAGCCGGGCCGCCGGCGTCGCCCATCCCTAGTGGGGAGATCACCCGGCGGATCCGTCTCCGTCGCCGTCGGGTGTATCGCTCGCCTGGGGTCCGGTCGCCTGGGGTCCGGTCGACTCGGCTTCAGTCGACTCGGCTCCTCCTGGCTCGGCTTCGGCCGACTCGGCTGCGGTCGGCTGGGCTCCGGCGCCCTGGGCTCCGGCCCCCTGTGCTCCTGCGGGCTGGGCTCCGGCCCCCTCGGCAGGGGCGCCGTTCGCCGGGGCCGTTCCCGCAGCCTCGCCGGCGGCCCGCTGGGCGCCGTCGATCTGCACGTAGGCCAGGCGGAGCTGGCTCAGGCCTTCGAGCAGCTGCGGCTCGGAGTCGCCCAGGCGACCTTCCAAGCCCTCGACCACAGCGGTCATGGCGTCGATGGCCAATCGGGCCTTGGGCAACATCGGAGGCGTCTGCGAGAGGTACACAGCCGCCAATTCGAAGAGGCCGTAGCAGTGATTGGCGATGACCACGTCGGCCGGGGTGGCGGCCAATTGCCGCCGCATCTCCTCCACTTGTTGGGCGTCGACCTCCTCATCGTCGCCGGGAGCGCCGGGCCCACCTGTGCCTGAGCCGGTGCCTGGCGGGGCTCCGGCAGGGGGTTGACCTGGTGCCTGTTGTTCGGGTCGGCCGACGGGGCGTTCGCCTCCGGGTGTCCAAAGTGAGCTCACGGCTGGTAGCCTAAGTCACTGACAGACGAGGAAGCGGAGTCGCGCAGTCGATGACTCCCACCCGGCCACGGCGGATATTTGCGTGAGCAGGGTCAATGGATCCGGTTGCCGACAGTTCGTCGGCGAAGGCCCAGCGGTGGTTCCGCTCCCCTTTTTATTGGTTACGGGAAGTCCGTGACCCCAGACAGGGAGTGAAGTCGAATAGCAGCCACCGTCACCACCAATGAGCCCCGGATCAACGATCGTATCCGCGCTCGCGAAGTGCGCCTGGTCGACCCCGATGGAGAGCAGCTCGGTATCAAGCTGCTCCCCGAGGCGTTGAACATCGCCCGTCAGCTCGATCTCGACCTGGTCGAGGTTGCCCCACTGGCGAATCCACCCGTCGCCCGAATCATGGACTATGGCAAGTTCAAGTTCGATGCGGCGCAACGAGCCAAGGAATCGCGACGCAAGGCGGTCCACGTAGGGATCAAGGAGATGAAGTACCGGCCGAAGATCGGTCCCGGCGACTTCGACACCAAGACCCGACAAGTGGCCAAATTCCTCGACGAGGGCCACAAGGTCAAGATCACCATCATGTTCCGTGGCCGAGAGGTCTTCCATCCCGAGCTGGGCAAGAAGATCCTCGACCGCATCGCCGACCAGATGGATGGGATGGGTAAGCCGGAGTCGGTTCCCCGCCTCGATGGCCGGAACATGGTCATGGTCCTGGCCCCCGACAAGCGAGCCAAGCAGTCGGCCGCTTCCCGGGGCCCCAAGTCGTCGAACTCGGATAGGTCGAACTCGGACAAGGCGACAAATCACGTGGCGACACCACAGACACCACCGACCACAGGGACAGCGACACCAGCGAGCACAGCGACACCAGCGACAGAGGCGGGACCAGAGGCATCGGCCCCACCGACGGCCGGTGCGGCACAGCCGGCAGCGGCTCCTGCGGCAGCACCAGCACCCGCACCAGCAGCACCCGCACCAGCAGCACCCGCAGCGGCGGCAGTACCCGCAGCACCGGCGGCACCCGCAGCACAGGAGTCACCGGCACCAGCCTCACCGGCTGTTGCCGCAGCGGCGCCAACAGAGGCCACAACAGGATCACAGCCGGCACGGGAGACGAGCGAGACTGCTCCAGCGCCGACCGGGACACCAAGACGAGAGGGATAGCAGAGATGCCGAAGATGAAGACCGATAGTGGTGCCGCCAAGCGGATCAAGGTGACCGGAACCGGTCGCCTTCGCCGGCGGAAGGCGTTCCGCTCCCACCTGCTCGAGAAGAAGTCGAGTGTTCGCACCCGTCGCCTGGGACGAGAGACAGACATCGCTCCCGGCGACCTGAAGCAGACTCGCCGGCTGCTCGGCCGGTAGCCAGCCGGGGTCGACCGGCCGGTATTCCCGGTTGCGGCCCCATCCATCGAACCGGGACCCGGCGAACCCGCCGGCCTTCCCATTCGCACCATCGATCCGCCCCTTCGAAAGGAGTCCCCATGGCCAGAGTGAAACGCGCAGTACACGCCAAGAAGCACCATCGCGCCGTACTCGAGCAGGCGCAGGGTTATTACGGAAACAAGAGCCGCTCGTTCCGCGCCGCCAACGAGCAGGTGATGCATTCGCTCCAGTACGCCTACCGTGACCGCCGGGCCCGGAAAGGCGATTTCCGCCAGCTGTGGATCCAGCGGATCAACGCGGCAGCCCGCCTGAACGGCACCAGCTACAGCCGGTTCATTGCCGGGCTCCGGGTGGCTGACGTCACCGTGGACCGGAAGGTCCTGGCCGACCTGGCCGTACGAGAGCCCGAGGCGTTCGCTTCGCTGGTGAAGGTGGCGAACGAGGCCTTGGCAGCCGAGAAGGCCACCACCGAGGCTGCTTCCTGAGCCAGCCCGGGCTGGCCTACTCGCACCAGCGGGTGCGTCGTGTCCGCTCGCTTCTCCGCAAGCGAAGCCTCCGGTGGAGCGAGCGGTCGATGGTGGTGGAGGGCGCAGAGCTGTTATCGGTCGCGCTCGAAGCCGGCGCACCGGTCGAGTCGGTCTACGTGGCGCCCGAAGGGCGTGACCACCCGGCGGTCGTTGAAGTGTCAGCTCGGGCCTTCGAAGCCGGGTCGCGGGTGTTCGGCCTCGATCCGGGGGTCTTGGAGCGGGTGGCCGACACGGTCACTCCCCAGCCGGTGCTGGCCGTGGTCGGCTTCGAACCGCCGGACCTGTCCGCGCTACGCGGCGCCGACTTGGTCGTGGTGTGTGCCGACGTACGGGATCCGGGCAACGCCGGAACGCTGATCCGAACAGCGGACGCCGCTGGAGCCGGCGGGGTGGTGTGCTGTGACGGGACAGTCGACCCCTACAACCCCAAGACCGTGCGCGCCTCGGCCGGTTCGGTCTTCCACCTCCCCATCGTGGCCGGGGGCGAGGCGGTGTCAGTGGTCGAGACCCTCGGTGCGTGGGGCCTCCGGACGCTGGGGACGGTGGTGCGCGACGGTGTGGACTATGCCGATGTCGACCTGACTGGTCCGGTGGCCCTCGTCTTCGGGAACGAGGCCTCGGGGCTCGAGGGCGAGGTGCTGGACGTGCTCGACGAGGCCGTGACCATTCCGATGGCCGGTCGAGCGGAGTCGCTGAACGTGAGCGTGTCGGCGGCCGTGCTGTGCTTCGAGGTCCTCCGCCAGAGGCGGACGAGCGAGCTGGGCACGAGAGCAGCGGCACGGAGGGCGACGAGCGAGCTGGCCAGAGGCGGACGAGCGGACCGGGCGAGCGGCGGACCGAACCAGGCGCCTCTCGCTCTACGATGCCCGAGATGGAAGCGCGTCCGGTGGGCGAGATGACAGAGATGACAGAGCCGGGAAGGCCCGGGGCAGAGCCGACCGATGGTGGGACCGCGTCGTGAGCGACATCGCGGAGCTGGTGAGCCATGCCCAGGCGCTGATCAACGCGGCATCGTCGTCCAACGAGGTCGATGAGGTTCGTACCACCGTTCTCGGAAAGAAGTCAGCGCTCTCCCAGGCCCAGCGGGCCCTCGGCGGCCTGGATCCTGAGGCGAGGAAGGACGGGGCAAGCAACTCCAAGAGGCCCGGCAGACCATCGAGCAGCAGGCTCGACGAGCGCCGAACGATATTCGTCCACGACGAGCTGGACGCAGCCATGGAGGCCGATCGGCTCGATCTCACCGAGGTCATCGTCTCCGAGGTCCGGTCCCCAACGGCTCGGGGCCATCTGCACCTGGTCAGCCAGACGCGAGACGAGCTCGAAGATGTTTTCGTCGGCATGGGCTTCGAGGTGGCCGAGGGCCCCGAGATCGAGACCGACTGGTACAACTTCGGTGCGCTGAACATTCCCCCCGCCCATCCTGCCCGGAGCATGTGGGACACCTTCTACCTCGAACTGGGCCCACCGGAGACCGTGCTGCTCCGGACCCATACCTCGCCGGTCCAGATCCACCTCATGGAGGACGCCGTCCTCAACGGCGGCCTTCCCATCCATGCCGTCATCCCCGGGCGCTGTTTTCGACGCGATACGCCCGACGCCCGCCACCTCCCCGTGTTCCACCAGATCGAGGGACTGGTGGTCGACGAGGGCATCACCTTTGCCGATCTGGCCGGTACCATCGAGACCTTCACCACCGCCTATTTCGGCCCGGACATCCACTCCCGGCTCCGTCCGGCCTACTTCCCGTTCACCGAGCCGTCAGCCGAGTTCGAGGTCACCTGCACCATCTGCCACGGCGCGGGCTGCCGGACATGCTCGCAGACGGGATGGATCGAGCTGGGGGGCTGTGGCATGGTCGACCCGGCCGTGTTCGATGCCGTGGGCATCGACCCCGAGCACTGGACGGGCTTCGCCTTCGGCTTTGGTATCGATCGGTGTGCCCAGATGCGGCACAGCATTGCCGACATGCGGGCATTGATCGAGAACGACATCCGCTTCTTGCGCCAGTTCTGAGAGGACCGACGTGCGCGTACCCCTTTCCTGGCTTCGAGACTTCGCTCCCTTCGTAGGGGAACCGGCGGAGCTGGCCGCGACCCTTGATGATCTCGGCCTGGTGGTCGAGGCCACCGAGCTGGTGGGGGAGGGACTCGATGACATCGTGGTGGCTCGCGTAGACGAGATCTCGGCCATCGAGGGTGCTGATCGGATCCGCCGGGTCGTGGTGGATGCCGGCGATGGTCCGGTCGAGGTGGTGTGCGGCGCCTGGAACTTCGAGGTCGGCGATCTGGTGCCGTTGGCACCGGTTGGTGCGGTGCTGCCCGGCGGGTTCGAGATCGGTCGCCGCAAGATGAAGGGCGTCGTCTCCAACGGGATGCTGTGCTCGGGCCGCGAGCTCGGCCTCTCCGAGGACCACGAGGGCATCATGGTGCTGAACGGCATCGAGGGCGCAGTCCCGGGGCGCTCGTTCGTCGAGGCCCTGGGAATCGAACGCGACGTAGTCTTCGACGTCGCGGTGGAGGCGAACCGGCCCGATGCCTGGAGCATGGCCGGGGTGGCTCGCGACCTGGCCGCCCGCCTCGGGCTGGCGTTCGCCATTCCCGATCCGACGCCGCCACCCCGGACAGGCCCGTCGGTCGACTCGCTCGCCTCGGTTGTCCTGGATGACAGTGAGCTGTGCCCGCGCTTTGCCGCAAGGGTGATGACCGGCGTCACGGTGGGGCCGTCGCCGGACTGGCTGGCTCGCCGATTGACGCTCGCGGGCATGCGTCCGATCAACAACGTGGTCGACGCGTCCAACTACGTGATGCTCGAGCTGGGCCAGCCCACCCATCCCTACGACCTGGATCGGCTCCCCGGAGCCGGGATCGTGGTACGGCGGGCCCAACCGGGCGAAACGCTCACCACCCTCGACGGGGTCGTACGGGAGCTCGGGACGCCGGGGCCCGCACTGGGTGACGCCGGCCAGGACTGTCTGATCTGCGACGCCAACGGAGACCCGGTCGGCATCGGGGGGATCATGGGGGGCGCGTCCTCGGAGATAGCCGAGTCGACGACCCGGGTCCTGCTCGAAGCCGCCTATTTCGTCCCCATCGCCATTGCCCGCACCGCGAAGCGGCTCAACCTTCGAACCGAGGCTTCGTCCCGATTCGAACGTGGGGTCGATCCGCACGGCATCGACCGGGCCATGGACCGCTTCTGCGAGTTGTTGGCGGCCACCTCGGGACCGAGCACAGCCATCGCCCCCGGAGCCTTGGACGTCCGGGGCGACGTACCCGATGCCATCGCGCTGACGGTGAGGGCGGAGCGCATCAACGCCTTGTTGGGGACGACCTTCGACACGAACCAGGTGGCGGAAGGCCTGGCTCCTTTGGGCTTCGCCTCCGAGCCGGGTCCCGAACCGGGGTCCTTGTTGGTGACGGTGCCCACGTTCCGGCCCGACATACGGCCGGCGCCTTTCGGCCAGGCCGACATCACCGAGGAGGTGGCCCGCACCTACGGGTACTCGCGCCTGCCCCGTCGGCAGCCGGCGTGGCCGCAGCCCGGTGGTCTGACTCAGCGCCGAGCGCGAGCGCCGCCTGGTCAAAGAGGTCATGTGCGGGCTGGGCGCCCACGAGGCGTGGACGGCCAGCATCGTGACCGAGATGGACGATGGGTTCAGCGGGGTCGACGATCCCTGGATCACCATCGCCAACCCGTTGGTATCCGACGAGCGGTTCCTACGGGCCTCGATGGTCCCCGGACTGCTCCGAGCCCTGGCCTACAACGCCGACCGGCGACAAGGTGAGCTCCGGCTGTTCGAGGTGGGCAACGTCTTCGAGCCTTCCGAGACCGAGCCCGTCGACCCCGAGGACGGGCCGTATGCCTTCGAGACCGAGCGCTTGTCGGTGGTGTTTGCCGGCGAGGGGGACGATGCCCGGACCGCGGTGGCCGCCTGGTACGCACTGGCCGATGCGCTCAGGATCGACAATGTGGAGCTGAGACCGGTCGTCAACCCGCGCCACAGCGCCGTCCACCCCACTCGCCAGTTGATCATCGAGAACTTGAACATGGAGGGCGTGAAGCAGGACGCCGGCAGTTTCCGGTACGTTCGGGACCCGCTGTCGACCATCGGCGAGGTCGGCGAGGTCGATCCGATGATCGTGAGTCATTACGGACTGACCGGCAAGGACGGCAAAACGTTGCGGGTCGGTTGGCTGAACGTGGATCTGGGCCCATTGCTCGACCCGTCCATCGTGCTCCGGCGCCCTGAGGAAGCCCGTCCGATCAGCCGGTTCCCGTCGGCGGACATCGACCTCGCCTTCGTGGTGCCCGAGAGGGTCTCGGCGGGCAGCGTGTTGTCCACGCTGCGAGCTGCCGGCAGCGAGCTGCTCGAGTCGGTGGCCCTGTTCGATGTGTACCGGGGGGACTCGGTGCCCGAGGGAACCCGGAGCCTGGCGTACCACCTGCGGTTCTCCGCCCTCGATCGGACTCTCACCGATGATGAGGTGGGTGTCGAGCGGGCGCGCTGCATCGAGGCGGTCGAGTCGGCGTTCGGGGCGACGCTGCGCTGAGGGGCTGAGGTCGGCGGAGGGGTCGGCGGAGGGCGCTCCCGGTCAGCATTGAACCGACCCGCTGTCGACCTGACTACTTGTCAGCTCGATTGATCGGGACGCTCGCGATCGGGATGCTCGCGATCGGGATGCTCGCGATCGGGATGCTCGCTGAGCAACCCGTCGGCCCCCGTGCCTCCGTCGAGCTCGTCCAGGAGTGAGCGGGTACGTGGGCCGAGCCACGGGCGGATCCGACGGCGGTCGTCGGGGGAGAGGCTGTCGAGGAAGGCGTACCCGACCAGCTCGGCCGATTCGTCGTCCTGATCGTCGGCCACGATCTCAATGGCCCCCAGCGCTCGCTCGACGACCGGGCGGTCCGCCTCGATGGCCGTCAGCCGGGAGGCCACGAAATCGGCCAGCTCGGTGAACACGGCTGCTTCACCAGGCGAGTCGTCGAATGTCGTGACCAAATCCAGGTAGGCCGGTTCGAACTCCGGTACGTAGTGGAGCAGGACAGCGACTGCGGGATCATCGGGGAAATCGGCTGGGATGTCGAGAGGGCCGGGGTCGTCGGACGACGGGATTCTGGGCGACGGGACTTCGGACGACGGGACTTGGGACATGGCAGGACTCCTACCGTGTTGGCTGGAATGTCAGGCCGTGCCCTCCGATGGTCCCGGTACCCGGCGATCTGGGATGTGTGGAACGGTAACGAGCCGTCATGGCCCGGTCAAGGGTCAGAGGATTGGGCCTAACCAAGTGATGCGAGCGGTAACCCGACGTCGCCTCACTGAGAAGTCGGTCGAGCGATCTGGAGTCGTGCCCCATAGGCAGGTCCGTTGATCGACCAGTACATGGCGCTGGGGGCCCCGGTCGAGCTGGGTTTGATCTCGATCGTGCCCGACCCGAGCCCGGATGCCCTGGGGTAGGGCTGGGTCGCAGTGGGTGGCAGCGGCCGGTTGTGTGGGTCGGTGAGCCGGGTGTCGGCGGGTCCGTGCGGCGTGGCGGTCGAGTCGTAGACGAGGAGGGCGTAGTCCCCGTTGGCGAGAAGGAGCGGCGTCCCCGCGGCCACGAGGGCATGGCCCGACTGACTGGTCCCCGGTTTGGGTGGCACCGCGATGACGTCACCGCCCCGAATGGCCGTGATCTGGCGCACCGGTGTCCACGACCCGTTGCCTGTGGCCGGGAGCGCGGCGAAGTAGCGGGCCATGGCCACCGGGCGCGGGACATAGTGCTTGCCGATCCCGAGCTCCGAGCGCATGGCTTGGTTGGCGGCGGGGGCGCCCACCGAGAGGAAGTAGTTGGTCATCCCCACGCAGTCGAACCGGTAGGTACCGGCGGTGGCATCGACCACGTCGTGGTGGGAATAGATCGTCCAGTCCATGGTCTGCCAGGCGTCGATGACTGTTCCGAGCACTGGCGAGGAAGACCCCGGGGCTGCGGGACCGACTATCGAGGCGGCAGGAGTGCTCCTGCCTACCGCCACCCTCGTGGTCGTATCGGCGCTCGGGTATGGGTCCGAGTTGGGGTTGTATCCCGGCGACGGCTGCTGAGAGAAGCCAGGTTCAGTCGTCGTTGTCGTCGTGCCGGCCGCTGCCGGTGGGCTCGTAACGGCGGCCTGTGCGGCGAGGAACATCAACAACGCGCCCCCGATGGCGCAGCCGCCGATCCGTCGTCGCCCCCCGATCCCCGCCATCAGGCAACACTTCCACAACCGCTTCGTCCGTCAGTGCGACCCTTCGAGGTCGACCGGGCGTCCGAGGTTGCATGTTTATGCGGTGTTACGCATATACTTACAACATGAAGGCAGGAGTCCCCAGTAGCTCGACTGCTCCCACAGCTGAGCACACCGTGTTCGCGGTCGCACCATGAAAGTGGGCGTGGTCGGAGCCTCCGGGTATGCCGGCATCGAACTGCTGCGCCTCTGCGCGTCCCACCCTGACCTCCAAGTGGTGGTGGCCGGGGCAAACTCGGCGGCTGGCCAGGCGGTCGCGATCCATACGCCGTCGTTGGCCGCCGCCTATCCGTCTCTGACCTTCGGGGCAACGGAACCCGCGGACCTGGACGGGCTCGACATCGTCTTCTTGGCCCTGCCCCACGGGGAGTCACAGCACCTGGTGCCCGAGCTGCGAAAAGCGCGTCGGGGTGGTGGTGGATCTGGCGGCCGACTTCCGATTGAAGGATCCCTCGCTGTACCCGACCTGGTACGGGCACGAGCACGCGGCCAGCGACCTGTTGGCCCGGTTCCACTACGGCCTTCCCGAGCTGTTCCGGGACGGCCTCCACGGCGCCACCCTCATCGCCGCCCCGGGCTGTTACCCGACGGCTGCATCCCTCGCCCTGGCGCCCCTGCTGCGAGCGGGTGTGGTCGCTCCCACCGGCATCGTCGTCGACGCGGCCAGCGGGGTCTCGGGGGCCGGCCGCGCCGCCAAGGCCAACCTCCATTTCGGCACGGTCGACGAGGACTTCGTCGCCTACGGACTGCTCGACCATCGCCACACCCCGGAGATCGAGCAGAACCTGGACGCCCAAGTCCTCTTCACCCCGCACTTGGCGCCCATGGTGCGAGGCATCCTGGCCACCTGTTACGCCCGGCCGGCCGATCCGGGCGCGGGGACTGACCACCGATGGCGCCCTGGAGCTGTTCCATGAGGCCTACCGCGACGAGCCGTTCGTGGTGGTCACGGCGGCCCCGCCATCGACCAAGGCCACCTCGGGCTCGAACTGCGCCCACGTCACCGTCCGGGTGGACCCACGGACCGGGTGGATCGTGGCCCTGTGCGCCCTCGACAATCTGGTGAAGGGGGCTTCGGGCCAAGCCATCCAGTGTGCCAATCTGGCGCTAGGCCTTCCCGAGACGACCGGGCTTCCCCTGGTGGGGGCGTACCCATGAGCATCACAACACCGAAGGGCTTCGTGGCCGCCGGCTACGCGTCGGGCATCAAGGCGTCGGGCGCACTCGACCTCGCCCTGGTGGCCACCGACGACGGAGCCCCGGTGCCGTCCGCCGCCACCTTCACCACCAACTTGGCCGCAGCGGCACCGGTCCAAGTCAGCCGGGACCATCTCCTGGCCACCGGTGGCCGCGCCGCCGCCGTGGTGGTGAGCAGTGGCAATGCCAATGCGGCGACGGGAGCACCGGGCCGGTCCGACGCCGAGCGGATGTGTGCCCTCACCGCCGATGCCCTGGGCGTCGATGCCACCGAGGTCCTGGTCTGCTCCACCGGGCTCATCGGCATCCCCTTGCCGATGGCGCCCATCGAACCGGGGATCGCGGCCCTGGTGGCGGCCCGCTCGTCCTCGCCGCAAGCAGCCGAGGACGCGGCCACCGGGATTCTCACCACCGATGGGGGACGCAAGGAAGTGCTGGTCGAAGGAGCAGGCTTCACCATGGCCGGCATGGCCAAAG
Organism: uncultured Acidimicrobiaceae bacterium; assembly: GCA_963717035.1. GTDB lineage: Bacteria > Actinomycetota > Acidimicrobiia > Acidimicrobiales > RAAP-2 > DASXMT01. Next base: position 27,897 of record CAVQVK010000083.1, read on the forward strand.
GGGCGGGCATGCTGGCGCCGAACATGGCGACGATGCTCGCCTTTCTCACCACCGACGCCGCCGTGGAGCCCGGGGCGTTGGGGGACCTGTTGCGGATCGCCGTCCGGGATTCGTTCAACACGCTGACCGTCGACGGCTGCACCTCGACCAACGACACGGTGACCCTGATGGCCAGCGGCCGGGCCGGCCCCGTGCACGACGGCGTGCTGGTTGACGCGGCCACCGAGGTCTGCGCCGGCCTCGCCCGCAAGATGGCCGAGGATGCCGAAGGGGCTTCTCGGATCGCCCACGTGCGGGTGACCGGGGCGGCCTCCGATGGGGAGGCCCACCAGGCTGCCCGCAAGGTGGCCGACTCGCTCTTGGTCAAGTGCTCGCTGAACGGGGCCGACCCCTACTGGGGTCGAGTGGTCAGCGATCTCGGCTCGGCCGGCGTCAAGTTCGACATGGACAAGGTGGCGGTGGCCTACGGCGGGGTCGACGTCTGTCGGGAAGGCGTGGCCGTGCCCTTCGACGAGGGGGCGGTGGCCGCCCACATGGCGGGCAAGACCGTTGATATCCAGTGCCGCCTGGGCTTGGGGGATGGCGTCGGCGTGTCCATGACCGTCGACCTGGGATATGGCTACATCGACGAGAACCGGACGACGTCATGAGTGCCGACCAACCGGGCTCAGCCCAGCCCGACCCCTTCCAGCCACCGTCGGACCTAACTCCGGCCTCCGCCCTGCCGTGGGCCCCGGCCGACAAGGCGGCCGTCCTGGTCGAGGCCCTTCCCTACATTCGCCGCTTCTGGGGCAAGGTGGTCGTGGTCAAGTACGGCGGTAACGTCCTCCAGGCCAAACCGGGTGAGCCCGAGGTGGACGAGGCGACGGCGCTGGCCTCGTTCGCCGAGGACATCGTCATGATGCGGTCGGTGGGCATGTTGCCCGTGGTCGTCCACGGGGGCGGTCCGCAGATCGGCGAACTGCTCGGGCGACTGGGGATAGTCACCGAGTTCCGGGGCGGGTTCCGGGTCACCGATGCCGACACCCTCGACATCGTCCGGATGGTCCTGGTCGGCAAAGTGAACCGGGACATCGTGCGCCGCGGTGAACGTGCACGGCGCATTGGCCGTGGGCCTGTCGGGTGAGGACGCCAACCTCATCACCGCCGAGGCCAGGTCGGAGCAGCTGGGCTATGTGGGGGACGTGGTCGAGGTGGACCCGGTCATCGTCCACCAGTTGCTGGCCCAGGGCCTGATCCCGGTGGTGGCCACCATCGGCAGCGACGAGACCGGGCAGGCCTTCAACATCAACGCCGACACCTTTGCCGGTCACCTGGCCACGGCCATCATGGCCGAGAAGCTGGTGTTCCTGACCGACGTGGCCGGGCTGCGGTCCGTGCCCGACGATCCGTCCACCCTCATCAGCAGCATCACCGCCGATGAGCTCGATGCCCTGGTGGCCTCGGGCGCGGCCAACGGCGGGATGATCCCCAAGGTCCAGGCCTGCGCCCAGGCGGTGCGGGCCGGGGTCGGCCATGCCCACATCCTCGACGGTCGCACGCCCCATGCCCTCTTGCTCGAGGTGTTCACCGACGAGGGCGTGGGGACCATGGTGGGCGCATGAGCGACCACGACCGAGATTGGCCAGGGGCGACCACGACCGAGATGGTGGGCGCATGAGCTCCAGCTCGCCGACCATCGACCGCAGTGCGCTCATGCGCAACTATGCCGAGCCACCGGTCACGTTCGTCCGGGGCGAGGGAGCGTACCTGTTCGACGTAGCCGGGCGGCGCTACCTCGACTTCCTCTCCGGCCTGGCCGTGACCTCGCTCGGACACGCCCATCCCCAGGTGGCCGAGGCCGTGGCCGAGCAGGCTCGCACGCTGCTGCACGTGTCCAACCTGTTCGGCAACACCATCGGGCCCGAAGTGGCCGTGACCATCGACCGCTTGATCGGGGGCGGGACCGACCGGGCCGGTGGCCAGGTCTTCTTCGGCAACTCGGGAGCCGAAGCCAACGAGTGCGCCCTGAAGCTCGCCCGCCGGTGGGCGGGGCCCGATCGGTTCGCCGTGGTCAGCACCTGGGACGCCTTCCACGGTCGCACCCTGGCGACGTTGGCGGCCACCGGACAGGTCGACAAGCAGACGGCGTTTCTGCCCTTGCCCGAGGGCTTCGATCACGTGCCCTTCGACGACCTCGCCGCCATGGACGCGGCCTGCGACCCCGACCGGATCGGTGCGGTGATCCTCGAGCCAATCCTGGGCGAGGCCGGGGTGATGGTGCCGTCGTCCGACTATCTGGCCGGGGTGGGCCAGCTGTGCCGTGATCGGAACATCTTGTTGATCATGGACGAGATCCAGACCGGGCTGGGCCGGACCGGGCAGTGGTTCGGGTTCCAGCATCTGGGGATCGAGCCCGACATTGTCACCATGGCCAAGTCGCTCGGGAACGGCATGCCCGTAGGGGCTTGTTGGGCTCGGGCCGAGGTGGCGGCGGCGTTCGTGCCCGGCGATCACGGCAGCACCTTCGGCGGCCAACCCCTGGCCATGTCCGCGGCGCGGGCCACGCTGGCCGTGATGGAGGCTGAGAACGTACCCGAGCGGGCGCGCCGGCCGGGGGACAGGATGGCCCGAGGACTCGCCGTCCTCCCCAACGTCCGTGCCGTCCGGGGCGAGGGCCTCCTGCTCGCCGCCCAGCTCACCGGGGAGTTCGCCCCCGCTGCCTGTCGCGCCGCGCTCGATGCCGGGCTGATCGTCAACGCCCCTCGATCCGACGCGCTGCGCATGGCGCCGCCGTTGCTGGTCAACGACGACGAGCTCGACGAGGGGCTGGCCCTGCTGGGGTCGGTGCTCGCCTCCTTCCCAACCGATGCCTCCTTCCCAACCGATGCCTCCTTCCCAACCGATAGGGCCACGCCGATCGGGACCGAGAGCTGATGACCCGTACCCGCCACTTCCTCGACGTCGACAGCCTCACACCCACCGAGCTCGAGGCCGTCCTCAGCTTGGCCGAGGTCGACCCGTCCGAGCTGCCCCAGGCCCTGGCCGGCCAAGGAGTAGCCCTGTTGTTCGAGAAGCCCTCGGCCCGCACACGTAACAGCACGGAGTTGGCCGTTGTCGCTCTCGGAGGCCATCCGGTCTACATCCAGGGCGCCGAGGTGGGCCTGGACGTGCGGGAGACGGCCGAGGACGTGGCCCGCACGCTGGCCTGTTATCACTCGATCATCTGCGCACGGGTCATGGACCATCGCTCGCTGACCCGGATGAGCGCCGCACTTGACGCCGCCGACGTGCCCGTGCCCGTGGTCAACCTGCTCTCCGACGTGGCCCATCCCTGCCAGGCTCTGGCCGACCTCTTGACCCTCCGCCAGGAATTCGGGCACGCCCTCGACGACAGGACTGTGGCCTACATCGGCGATGCCAACAACGTCTGGCTGTCGCTGGCCGTGGCCGGTGCGATGGTGGGGCTGACGGTCAATATCGCCTCACCCAAGGGATACGGGCCGAGCGATGCCGACCTCGAGCGTGTCACGCGCCCTCGGTGGTAGCGGAGTGGTCACTGTTGATCCAGCTGAAGCGGTGGCCGGAGCCGACGCCGTCTATACCGACGTGTGGACGTCGATGGGTCAAGAGGACGAGCTCGCCGCCCGGCTCGAGGCCTTCGCCGGGTTCACCGTGGACGAGGCGCTGATGGAGAAGGCCGGTCCCGAGGCCATCGTGCTGCACTGCCTTCCCGCCCATCGCGGTGAGGAGATCTCGGCCGGCGTGGTGGACGGTCCGCAGAGCCGGATCTGGCCCCAGGCGGAGAACCGGATGCACGCCATGCGGGGACTGCTGTCCTGGCTGAAACGGGGCGACCGCCAAGGCGCCGAGAGCAAACAGGGCGACCGCCAAGGCCAACCAGGGCAACGGCCACGAGCCGACGGGGGGTGGGCAATGAAGGTGACCAAGCACCAGCGGCAGCACCGCATCACCAAGCTCTTGGAGACGAGGGCGGTGGGCAGCCAGACCCATCTGGTCGAGCTGTTGGCCGGCGAGGGGATCGAGGCCACCCAGACCACGGTGTCACGCGATCTCGAGGAGCTCGGGGCCCTCAAGGTGCGCCTGCCTGGGGGCGACACCGCCTATGCGCTGCCCGAGCTGCCCTCGCATCAGGTGGCTCCCGAAGATCACCTGCGTCGGATTCTGGGCGAATGGGTGGTGGAGGCGGCGTTCTCGGGCAACCTCGTCGTGCTGCGGACACCGCCCGGCTCCGCCCATGTCGTAGGGTCGGCTCTCGACCGCAGCGGGTTCCCCGGGGTCATCGGCACCGTCGCCGGTGACGACACCGTGCTGGTGGTGGCGGCCGAAGCGGCAGGGGGAGCAGGCGTTGCTGCTCGACTGGCTGCGGTCTCCGGCCTGGAGGCGCTGCCCGGGACTACCGGCGTGATCGCTGCCTGACCAGGCCGGGATACCGCTGCCGGCGGCGGGCAGATCGACGAGCGGCGCCAACGGGTCGGGCAGCCCCATCAGGCGGCCCCACCGAAGGCAACCCCACGGCAGCCAGAGGGCAGCCCTACGAGGGCGCCCGACCGAGGCAGCCCCAGCAGCCCGACCGGGGCGAGCCCCACCAAAAGCGGACCGGGAAGCGGGACCGAGAGCGGGCCCCGCGTACGTCCCCGCAGTTCAGCCGGATCGAACAGTTCGAAGAAAAGAGGATGACCGTGGCAAAACGAGTGGTCTTGGCTTATAGCGGAGGGCTGGATACGTCCGTGGCCGTCCGCTGGCTCATCGAGAACGAGGGGGCAGAGGTCATCGCCGTCGCCGTCGACGTGGGTCAGAACGCCGATGCCGACGAGGCGGACTGGGACGCCATCCGCCAGCGGGCGATGGCCGCCGGCGCGCTCGAGGCCACCGTGGTCGACGCCCGCCGAGAGATGGCCCAGGACTTCTGCGTGCCCGCGCTGATGGCCAACGCCAAGTACGAGGGGAAGTACCCGCTGGTCTCGGCCTTGTCCCGACCGGTGATCGTGCGCCATCTGGTGGCTGAGGCCCGGCGGCACGGCGCCAACGCCGTGGCCCACGGGTGCACGGGCAAGGGGAACGACCAGGTCCGCTTCGAGGTCGGCACCCGGGCCCTCGCCCCCGACCTCGAGGTCCTGGCTCCCGCCCGGGTGTGGGGTCTGACCCGGGACGACTGCATCGAGTACGCCGCTTCGTGGGGCATCCCCCTGTCGGTGACGAAGGAGAAGCCGTACTCGATCGACGAGAACCTGTGGGGCAAGGCCATCGAGTGCGGGGTCATCGAGGATCCCTGGAACCAACCGCCCGAGGACGTCTACACCATGACCCGACAGACGGCGACCGAGCCGGTCGAGATCGTGGTGGGCTTCGAATCCGGTGTGCCCGTGTCGCTAGACGGCCGCTTGCTCAATGCCGATGTCCTCATCGCCGAGCTCAACCGGGTGACCGGCTCGTACGGGTTCGGTCGGCTGGACATGGTCGAGAACCGTCGCGTCGGGATCAAGAGCCGCGAGACGTACGAATGCCCCGGCGCACTGGCATTGTTGATGGCGCATGCCGACCTCGAAGACCTCACCTTGGAGCGCGACCTCCACCATGAGAAGGCCCGCCTGGAGCCCCGCTGGTCCGAACTGGTCTACGACGGCCTCTGGTTCTCGCCGCTCAAGCAGGCGCTCGATGCCTTCTTCGTCGAATCGCAGACCTACGTGACCGGCGAGGTCCGCTTGCGGTGCGAGCCCGGGAAGTGCTTCGTGGTCGGTCGTCGCAGCCCGGTGAGCCTCTACGACTACGGGCTGGCCACCTACGACGCCGCCGACACCTTCCGCCACGAGGACGCCGCCGGCTTCGTCAAGCTGTGGGGCCAGGGCGTGGCCACCTGGTCGGCCCGCCAGCAGGTCCCGTCGGCAGCTCCGGGATCGGCCGCCCCCGGGTCCGCTGCGCCAGATGCCGCCGCCCCCGGCTCGCCCGCCCCCGGCTCGCCCGCGCCCGCCGAGCCCGCGTCGACCGCGCCCGCTTCGCCCACCCCCGGCTCGGGTACTGGATCCTGATGACTCTGTGGCACGGTCGGCTCGGCGGGGGCACGGCGGACGAGGTCATGGCCTTTTCGGTCAGCCTGCACTTCGACCAGCAGCTGGCCGCCGACGATCTGGCCGGGTCCCGGGCGCACGTGCGGGCCCTCGGGCGCGGCGGCATCCTCGACGCCGACGAGGTGGCCACCCTGCTCACCGCGCTCGACAAGGTGGAAGGGGAGCTGGCCGCACGAACGCTGGTCTTTGCCCCCGACGACGAGGACATCCATACCGCCGTCGAGCGGCGGGTGACCGAGATCGCCGGCGACGTGGGGGCCAAGCTGCACACCGGCCGCAGCCGGAACGACCAGGTCGCCACGGACATGCGCCTGTACACCAAGCGGACCCTGCGCCAGGTGGCCACCGGGGTCATCGCCCTCCAAGAGGTCCTGTTGGGCAGGGCCAAGGACGCCGGCGACACCTACCTACCCGGCTACACCCACCTCCAGCGGGCCCAGCCCGTGCTGCTGTCCCACCACCTGTTGGCCCACGGCTGGGCGTTGGCCCGCGACGTGGACCGGCTGCTCGCCACCATCGATCGGCTCGACGTGTCCCCATTGGGTGCCGGGGCCCTCGCCGGATCATCCCTTCCTCTGGACCCCGATGGCGTGGCCGACGAGCTCGGCTTTGCCGGAAGGTTCGAGAACTCACTCGACGCCGTGTCCGATCGGGACTTCGTGGCCGAGGCCCTCTTCGACTTGGCCCTGCTCGGGATCCATCTGTCGCGCATCGGCGAGGAGCTGGTGCTGTGGTCGACCGAGGAGTTCGGTTTCTGCCGTGCTCGACGACGCCTTCGCCACCGGCAGCTCGATGCTGCCCCAGAAGAAGAACCCCGACGTGGCCGAGCTGGCCCGGGGCAAGACCGGTCGCTTGGTCGGGAACCTCACCGCGCTGCTGGTGACGCTGAAGGGCCTGCCCCTGTCCTACAACCGCGATCTGCAAGAGGACAAAGAGCCCCTGTTCGACTCCGTTGGCCAGGCGCAGCTGGCGCTGAGCGCCTTGAGCGGCCTGTTGGCCACGGTCACGTTCGACAGCGGGCGGATGCAAGCCGCCGCCGACGGGCCCGCAGCGGCGGCCGTCGATCTGGCCGAGTGGCTGGTGGAGCAGGGAACGCCCTTCCGACAGGCCCATGCCATCGTCGGAGGCCTGGTCCGGGATTCACTCGAGCGTCACGTCCCTCTGGCCGAGCTGGTCGAGGCCCATCCCGCATCTGGGTTCGAGGCCGTCGCCCTGCTCGAGCCGGGCGTGGCCGTCACCCGCCGAACCACGCCGGGCGGCGCCGGGCCCATCCCGGTCAAGGTGCAGCTGGAACGCTTCGTCCATCGGGTGGAGTCCGACCGGAACCGGATCGGGGCCGAGCCCGACCAGAACCGGTCGGGGCCGCCCTGAGTCCGCGGACGACGTCGGAGCGGCACCAGGCGTGATCGATGCGGCCGACGTGATCGGGCCAGTGCCGCCACCGCGACGTACCGGTTCCGGTGGAACGGCGCGCACTCGAAGCGGACTCCTCGTGGTCGCCCCCTGGCTGCTCAACAAGTTGCTGGTGCGCGACGGCCGGGTCGGCAGGATCGTCGAGGTCGAGGCCTACCGCGGGGCCGAGGACCCGGCGTCGCACGCCTTTCGGGGACAGACCAAGCGGAACGCCGTCATGTTCGGCCCGCCCGGTCGGCTCTACGTCTACTTCACCTACGGCATGCACTGGTGCGCCAACGTCGTGTGCGCCACCGACGGGGTGGCCCAGGCCGTGCTCCTCCGGGCCCTCGCCCCGGTGGCCGGGGTGGAGGAGATGCGGGCCAGCCGCGCCCGCCGGCCCGCCGCGACCGGGACCTGTGCAGCGGGCCGGCCAAGCTGTGCCAGGCCCTCGGGATCACCGGTGCGGACAACGGGGCCGACCTCCTGGGTGGAGGCGCTATCCTGCTCTGCGACGACGGGGTAGCCGCCGCCCAGCCACCGGCAACGGGGGGCCGGGTCGGGATCACGTCGGCCACCGAGGTTGCGTGGCGCTGGTGGGTGGCAGACTGACCCGAATGTGTCCCGAGGGCAGGCAATTCGTCCCCGGAGAGCCCACATCGGGCCCGATTGACACCCCAGGCAGGACCAGTAGAGTAATCAGTCCCGGTGAACGCCCGTCAGGGCGTCGCCAGGCACCGCAGGGAAGGGCTCCGGTCCAGACCTGTTGGGACTCCGGCACCAACGCTTTTGGGCGTGTGCTTGGTCGCTCCTTGAAAACGGAATAGTGATAGCCAAAAGCCAGTGCGGGCGATCGGCGTCTTGACGCGGTCGCTAAGTCAATGCACTGAACGGACAATGTCTGTTCTTTGCCAGTATTAAGTTGGTGGACCGAGATCAGTGTCTCGTAAGCCGGCTCTTCGATTTTGGTTCAGCCTTCGGGTTGGATCGAGGTCTCAATGGAGAGTTTGATCCTGGCTCAGGACGAACGCTGGCGGCGTGCCTAACACATGCAAGTCGAACGAGGTTAATCCGGTAGCAATACTGGTGACTGCCTAGTGGCGAACGGGTGAGTAGCACGTGAGCAACCTGCCCCGAAGACCGGGACAACACCGGGAAACCGGTGCTAATACCGGATACCCCCACCTGATCGCATGATCTGGTGAGGAAATGGATTCCGCTTCGGGAGGGGCTCGCGGCCTATCAGCTAGTTGGTGAGGTAACGGCTCACCAAGGCTTCGACGGGTAGCTGGTCTGAGAGGACGATCAGCCACACTGGGACTGAGACACGGCCCAGACTCCTACGGGAGGCAGCAGTGGGGAATCTTGCACAATGGGCGAAAGCCTGATGCAGCAACGCCGCGTGAGGGACGAAGGCTTTCTGAGTTGTAAACCTCTTTCAGCAGGGACGATTGTGACGGTACCTGCAGAAGAAGCCCCGGCCAACTACGTGCCAGCAGCCGCGGTAATACGTAGGGGGCAAGCGTTGTCCGGATTTATTGGGCGTAAAGAGCTCGTAGGCGGCTTGGCAAGTCGGGTGTGAAACCTCCAGGCTCAACCTGGAGTCGCCATTCGATACTGCTATGGCTTGAGTTTGGTAGGGGACCACGGAATTCCTGGTGTAGCGGTGAAATGCGCAGATATCAGGAGGAACACCAGCGGCGAAGGCGGTGGTCTGGGCCAATACTGACGCTGAGGAGCGAAAGCGTGGGGAGCGAACAGGATTAGATACCCTGGTAGTCCACGCCGTAAACGTTGGGCACTAGGTGTGGGGACCTATCGACGGTTTCTGTGCCGCAGCTAACGCATTAAGTGCCCCGCCTGGGGAGTACGGCCGCAAGGCTAAAACTCAAAGGAATTGACGGGGGCCCGCACAAGCGGCGGAGCATGTGGCTTAATTCAATGCAACGCGAAGAACCTTACCTGGGTTTGACATGTAGGGAAAAGCCGTAGAGATACGGTGTCCTTCGGGGTCCTACACAGGTGGTGCATGGCTGTCGTCAGCTCGTGTCGTGAGATGTTGGGTTAAGTCCCGCAACGAGCGCAACCCTTATTCTATGTTGCCAGCGCGTAATGGCGGGGACTCGTAGGAGACTGCCGGGGTCAACTCGGAGGAAGGTGGGGACGACGTCAAGTCATCATGCCCCTTACGTCCAGGGCTGCACACATGCTACAATGGCTGGTACAACGGGTTGCTAATCCGCGAGGAGGAGCTAATCCCCAAAACCAGTCTCAGTTCGGATCGCAGTCTGCAACTCGACTGCGTGAAGTCGGAGTCGCTAGTAATCCCGGATCAGCAACGCCGGGGTGAATACGTTCCCGGGCCTTGTACACACCGCCCGTCACACCACGAAAGTCGGCAACACCCGAAGCCAGTGGCCCAACCCTTTTGGGAGGGAGCTGTCGAAGGTGGGGTCGGTGATTGGGGTGAAGTCGTAACAAGGTAGCCGTACCGGAAGGTGCGGCTGGATCACCTCCTTTCTAAGGAGTCACTGTCTGGCCCATTCAGGGTCGGATACTCCTAGTCGATCACTGGCTAATCGCTGTCACTCATATCTCGCCCCTGACGGACCGCACACTTTCGGGTGTCCCGTCCCCAGGCAGCAGGGCTCTATGGATGGCAATGGGCATCACTATTCCGTTTTGAGGGAGTGACCCTCGGTTCCTGCCTTTCAGGCAGCCCGAGGCGATTCCGTCCCTCCACGCGACGCCGGCTTCGCCTTCATTGCGAAAGTCGGCCGCTCGCCCGCGCTATTCCCGCCCCGTCGCCGGTCTGTTTTTAGGCTTCGGACGCCTCGAGTAGCGCGTTGTGCGCCCCTTGAGAATTCCATAGCGAGCACGAGCATCTATGTTCTCCAAGTTATAAAGAGTCAACGGCGGATGCCTTGGCGCCTGAAGCCGAAGAAGGACGCGGGAGGCTGCGATAAGCCACGGGGAGCTGCCTACCAAGCTTCGATCCGTGGATGTCCGAATGGGGAAACCCGGCACCCGTCATGGGGTGTCACTCTGGTCTGAACGCATAGGACCACGAGAGGGAACCGGGGGAATTGAAACATCTCAGTACCCCGAGGAAAGAAAAACAACAGTGACTCCCTGAGTAGCGGCGAGCGAAACGGGAAGAGCCTAAACCGAGCTGGTGGTAAAGCCTGATGGCGTTGCCAGTTCGGGGTCGTGGGAGCCGATAGAAGGAGCATCAGATCCTTCACGGAGTTACAAATCCAACTGTTTAGTGGAAGCATCCAGGAAAGATGCGCCACAGAGGGTAACAGCCCCGTACACGAAAAGCATTGGACTCCGATCGGATTTCCCGAGTAGCGCCGGATCCGGGAAAGCCGGCGTGAATCTGCGAGGACCACCTCGTAAGGCTAAGTACTAACAGGCGACCGATAGTGAACTAGTACCGTGAGGGAAAGGTGAAAAGTACCCCGGGAGGGGAGTGAAATAGTACCTGAAACCGTTGACTTACAATCAGTCAGAGCGTCGTCGGCAAACTTGTTTTGCCGGCCGTGATGGCGTGCCTTTTGAAGAATGAGCCAACGAGTTACGGTGTGTGGCGAGGTTAACCCGCGAGGGGGAGCCGAAGCGAAAGCGAGTCTGAATAGGGCGAATGAGTCGCATGCTGTAGACCCGAAGCCGAGTGAGCTAGCCATGGGCAGGCTGAAGCAGGGGTAAGACCTTGTGGAGGGCCGAACCCACCCTGGTTGAAAACAGGGGGGATGACCTGTGGTTAGGGGTGAAAGGCCAATCAAACTCGGTGATAGCTGGTTCTCCCCGAAATGCATTTAGGTGCAGCGTTAGGCGTTCAGCATCGGAGGTAGAGCACTGAATGGGCTAGGGGGCCTACAAGCTTACTGACCCCAATCAAACTCCGAATGCCGATGCTCAAGAGCCTGGCAGTGAGACCACGAGGGATGAGCTTCGTTGGTCGAAAGGGAAACAGCCCAGACCGTCAGCTAAGGCCCCTAATTATTGACTAAGTGGAAAACGATGTGGGAACGCGAAGACAGCCAGGAGGTTGGCTCAGAAGCAGCCATCCTTAAAAGAGTGCGTAATAGCTCACTGGTCGAGTGGTCCTGCGCGGACAATGTAACGGGGCTCAAGTCAATAGCCGAAGCTACGGATTTCCATTCTGCTCGAGTAACGACGTCGAAAGCGGTTTACCGCGGACAGCGTCGTATGACGCTTGAGAGTTACAGAGTGGGAGTGGTAGGGGAGCGTCGATCTTGCTGAGAAGCGGGGGTGTGAACCCTCGTGGAGCGTGGTCGAGTGAGAATGTTGGTATGAGTAGCGAGAGAGGGGTGAGAAACCCCTCCGCCGTAAGCCCAAGGGTTCCTGGGGAAGGCTAATCCTCCCAGGGTAAGTCGGGAGCTAAGGCGAGGCCGAGAGGCGTAGTCGATGCACAACTGGTTGATATTCCAGTACCACCGTGTCCGCGCCAATTCCAATATGGGTGTCCTAAGGGGCTGTCTTTCGAGGCGAACCGACCGACCCCGTGGCGGAAAGCGAAGGAGGGACGCAGGAGGGTAGGTGAGCCCAGGCGTTGGTTGTCCTGGGGTAAGCGTGTAGGAGGAGGTCTAGGCAAATCCGGACCTCATTCACTCTGAGACGCGATGCCGAGCCGTAACAGGCGAAGTCACTGATCCCATGCTGCCGAGAAAATCTTCTAGCGAGCTGGCACGGTGCCCGTACCCCAAACCGACACAGGTGGGCGGGTAGAGAATACCAAGGCGATCGGGAGAACTGTGGTTAAGGAACTCGGCAAAATACCTCCGTAACTTCGGGAGAAGGAGGGCCTCATTAGGATGACGGACCTAGCGTCCCGAGTCTGAAGGGGTCGCAGAGAATAGGGGAAAGCGACTGTTTACTAAAAACACAGGAGCGTGCGAAGTCGTAAGACGATGTATACGCTCTGACGCCTGCCCGGTGCCGGAAGGTTACGGGGAAGGGTTAGCCCTCGGGCGAAGCTCTGAACCTAAGCCCCGGTAAACGGCGGCCGTAACTATAACGGTTTGTACTTTAAACCTGGCCGTTATAAAACCCCGCTATATGCTGGAACATCCGAGTATCCGGTGGTACTCGTTCATGTCACACCCTCTTCGTAGGGTTTGGACATGGGCAGTGAAAATCCATCCGGTGCGGACAATCAGCAGGAAACCCTGAAACGACGAAGCCGTGAAGAACGGCGGCAGCGTTCGGGGGATCCTCAGAGACTGCACGCGAGGCTCCTCGATCGACACCACTTCAGTTCCCACTGAAGGAGGCCGAATGAGGATGAAGATACAGTCCGACCCCCATGGCGACATGGGGAGCTAGGCAGAAATGATCTAGCCGCTTATTGATATGTACTCAGAGATTTGAGTGGCGACAATAAGTAGTAACAAAAGTGCCTAAGGTAGCGAAATTCCTTGTCGGGTAAGTTCCGACCTGCACGAATGGCGTAACGACTTTCCTACTGTCTCAACCACAGACCCGGCGAAATTGAAGTACGAGTAAAGATGCTCGTTAGCTGCATCAGGACGGAAAGACCCCGTGGACCTTTACTACAGCTTGATGTTGAGTTTTAGTACATATTGTGTAGGATAGGTGGGAGACTTTGAAGCATTGGCGCTAGCCAGTGTGGAGTCAACCTTGAAATACCACCCTTTATGTGCCGGAACCCTAACTTCGGTCCGTTATCCGGATCAGGGACAGCGTCAGGTGGGTAGTTTGACTGGGGCGGTCGCCTCCTAAAACGTAACGGAGGCGCCCAAAGGTTCCCTCAGGCTGGTTGGCAATCAGCCGTCGAGTGCAATGGCACAAGGGAGCTTGACTGCGAGACCTACAAGTCGAGCAGGTGCGAAAGCAGGGCATAGTGATCCAGCGGTTGCTTGTGGAAGCGCCGTTGCTCAACGGATAAAAGGTACCCCGGGGATAACAGGCTCATCTTCCCCAAGAGTCCATATCGACGGGAAGGTTTGGCACCTCGATGTCGGCTCGTCGCATCCTGGGGCTGAAGCCGGTCCCAAGGGTTGGGCTGTTCGCCCATTAAAGCGGTACGCGAGCTGGGTTTAGAACGTAGAATACTGCGTCCCCAGGGAGTAATCCCTGGGTGCTCACTGGCTCATATCGGTGAAACCCTGACTGTTACAACCGAACGTTACGGTCAGGGCAATACCGAGGGAAGGCCAACACAATGAAAGCGTTCGATGCGTCCTATGTTGCAGGATTCCTGGACGGTGATGGAAGTATCCACTTCCAACTAGTCCGGCAGAAGGAATATCGGTTCGGGTTTTACATCCGATCGAGTGTGTCGTTTTCGCAGAGCACTTCGGCTCGAGCAGGACTGGAGCACATCCAGGGCCTGATCGGGGCGGGATACCTGCGTGATCGTCGCACGGGCATGAGCGACTTGGTGGTAACGAGTCGCCCTGCCCTGCTGAATCTGCTTTCGGAAGTACGGCCGCATGTGGTCTTCAAAAGAGAACACGTGCGACGTGCGTTGCTCCTCCTCCCCCGACTTGATCGGATCAGGGATCCGGAGCTGTTCTTGCAACTAGCACGTGAAGTCGACGCTTTTGCAACCCTAAACTATTCGAAATCGAAGCGGATATCCGCCGTAGATGTTGAGCGACATCTACGTAGCATGGGCGTGTTGTGCCCCTGTAACGACTTCCTCGCCAGCAACAGCGAGGAGATGGCTTTTTCAGGTTGATATTTGACCCGTGGACCCCCACGAAAGCCATAACACGCCAGCCCCTAGAAATAGGGTGAAGGTATAGTCTGTGCCCGTAGTAATACGGGAATAACACGCGTGAGACAGTTCGGTCCCTATCCGATGCAGCCGTAGGAGATTTGAGGAAGGCTGTCCCTAGTACGAGAGGACCGGGACGGACGAAGCTCTCGTGTGTCAGTTGTCCTGCCAAGGGCACTGCTGATTTGCGACCTTCGGGTGGGATAAGCGCTGAAAGCATCTAAGCGCGAAGCTCGTTCCTAGATGAGATCTCCCACAGGGTAAACCTGGTAAGGCCCGTGGCCAGACGACCACGTTGATAGGCCGGAAGTGTAAGTGCGGCAACGCATTCAGCTGACCGGTACTAATCGGCCGAGGGCTTGGAAACTTGCTCGTGCTCGCTATGGAACGCTCAGGGGTGACCGATAAGGTCACGCCTGGCTCGCTATGGATCCGGTCGGATTCACGGTTCGAGCCCGAGAGCGCACGATTTCCGGTGGCCATGGCGGCGGAGAGACACCCGTTCCCATTCCGAACACGGCAGTTAAGCCCGTCAGCGCCGATGGTACTTGGGGGGTAGCCCCCTGGGAGAGTAGGACGCCGCCGGGATTTCTCAGTACAAAGCCCCCCGCTCGCGCGGGGGGCTTTGTCGTATCCGGGCTTCGTCGTCGTATCCGGGCTCCGTCATGAGGCCGGCACGTTGGAGCTGCGAATGGCGCGGGAGGTGCTTCGCTCAGTCGCCAAGTCGAGATTGCCCTTTTCCGTTATGTTCCTCTATGGCGGTTGACTCGTTAGATGTAGGGGAACAGGATGTTACGTGGCGCTACGGACCACTGAGCGGCCCATGTGAAGCACGGGGTTGGGCCTTTGAAGCATGGGGTTGGGCCATGTGCCGTCGGTATGTCTAGCCACACAAATGAAGGGGGAGTTGCGATGAAATTCGTCGTCTCATGGAGAGTCCGAAGCGGTTCATCAGCGGCCGACAACGAGGCCACGGCGGCCCGTGTTCTCGAGGTCTTTGGCAAATGGACGCCGCCGTCGGACGAGACGTTTCATCAGTTCTTGGGGCGCCTGGACGGCACAGGTGGTTTCGCCGTTGTGGAGACCGAAAATTCGGATTCTCTTGCTGAGGCCCCTGCGAAGTTCGGCACGTACCTGGACTTTGAGATCATCCCGGTGAACGACATCGCCGAGACCACCCGCATTCTCGGCGAGGGAGTGGAGTACCGCGCCTCGGTGTGACACCGGGGATCGAGTTCACCGCCAGCACCCGCCAGGTGGGCAGCCGGCTCTGGCTCTTCGTGACGGTTAACAGATAAGGCCAGGCCAGTCGCTCGCCCGATTGTCGTCGCCGAGGGTGGGTCCGTCGACCTCTGACGACCACCGAAGCGAGCACCATACCGCTCTAGGGCTTTCTGCCTGGATCGGCCCATTGACTACACTTCTATGTCATGGCCCCTCGAACACCGTCTGGTTCTCCGCGCCCGCGTGGCACTGGAGGTTCCCAGAACCGAGGTACGAGCGCGAGGCCGGGTGGGAGTGCCGGCAGTGGGCAGGGCGGGAGCCGCAGAGGTGCAGGAGGCGCAGGTCAAAGCGACCGAGACGGACGTAGCGCCCAGGGAGGCACGAGCGGCCAAGGTCGGCCTTCGGGGCGAGGTAGCCAGTCCGGCGGCCAGCGTTCGGGCGGATCCGAGCGGTCCGGTACCGGACGCACACGTGGAGGATCGGGCGGATCCGAGCGGTCCGGTACGGGACGGGCCGGTGCAGGGTCGGACAGGAGCCCCTCGAGACCCAGATCAAGTGGAGGCGGACCGAGCGGCCGCTCATCGACGCGGTCTTCGGGCGGATGGGACCCCAGCACCGTGAGCAGCCGAGGTGGAACCGGCCGTCCCTCCAGCGCCGGTGGGCGATCTACCAGTGGATCGGGCCGACCGGCGGCCCGTCCAATGCCCGACGAAAGCGCCGGATCAAGTCGACCGGCGGGCCGGTCGGGAGCTCGCCCAGCGCGGGACGACAGAACGGGCGCCGGTCGGCCAACGCGGGACGCCGGTCGGCCACCGCGGGACGACAGGTCGGGCGTCGGTCGGCCGACCAGTGGATCGAGCCGGCCAGCTCGCTCCGACGGCGGACAGCGTGGACCGCGTGTGTCGACCGGACAGGGCAGTCGGGGTTCACAGACCAGGCCGAGCAGGCAGGGCGGATCCAGCAGCGGCCGCTCCGAACGACGGCCGTACGACAAGCCCTACGAGACCAAGTCATCGGTCGTTAGAAAGGGCTGGGGCAGCGTGGCTCGACGGGGTGCGAGCACGGTGCGGGACGGGACCGACGGGCACGGTGCGGGCGAGGACTCACCCGAGGACCGCCGGCAGCGCCGGACCCGAACCGACGCATTCGAGCCCGAACAGTGGGTGGAGACGGACCGTCGCCCGGCCCGCCGGACCACCGAATCGCCGAGGTCACCGTCCCACCGCCCCGTCCCCGCCGCCGGCCCGGCCGAGATTCCTCCCCGACATCGCCAACGAGCTGGCCTCGGCCGCCCGGACCGGACTGGAGCACCCTCAAGCCCCGGATCACCGAGCGGATGGCCGCCGGGATCGGCGCCTACGAGCGGGAGCGGTACGGGACGCGTCCCGGATTCTCAAGACCGTGGCCGATGCCGTGCCCAACGCCCCCTCGGTGCGAGAGCTGGTGGCGCTGAGCCAATACCAGCTGGGCTTTTGGAAGGCCGCGCTGCCCAATCTCGAGGCCTTTGCCGCGTTGACCGGCTCGGTCGACATGCACCCCGTGCGCATGGACTGCCACCGGGCCCTGGGCCGGCCGAAGAAGGTGGAAGCACTGTGGGACGAGCTGCGCCGAGGGTCGCCCGATCCTGAGGTGCTGACCGAGGGGCGCCTCGTCCTCGCCGGCACCCGAGCCGACAACGGGGACCTCACCGGCGCCATCGACCTCTTGGTGAATGCGGGGGCCGGCCGGTTGGTCCGGAACCCGGCCGAGCGCCATCTTCGCCAGTGGTACGTCCTGGCCGATCTCACCGAACGCTCGGGGGCGCTTCCCCGGGCCCGGGAGCTCTTTTTGCGGATCGCCGCCGTCGATCCCGATGCCTACGACGTGGCCGACCGACTCGAGTCGCTGGGGCCGCCGACACGGTCCCGGCGCAGGCCGAGTGGGCCGCGTCGCGCCCATTAGGCTCGGCGCTCATGGACCTCGAAAAACTGCTCGGCGACGAAGCCGACTCGCTGCTGAACCACCGCGCCACTGCGTTTCCGGCGGAGAACCTGATCCATCCCGGTCCCGACCACCTCGACCGCGTGTTCGGCGAGTCGGATCGCTCGCCCACCGTTGTGCGCAACCTGGCCACCATGTACGGCAGAGGACGGCTCGGCGGTACCGGGTACTTGTCGATCCTGCCCGTCGACCAGGGGATCGAGCACTCGGCCGGGGCCAGCTTCGCCAAGAACCCGGCGTATTTCGACCCGGCCAATCTGGTCGAACTGGCCATCGCCGCCGACTGCAGCGCCATCGCCACCACCCTCGGGGGGCTGGGCATCGTCTCGCGCCGCTACGCCGAGCGCATGCCCTTCATCGTCAAGCTGAACCACAACGACTTCCTCAACTACCCCAACACCTACGACCAGACCATGTTCGGATCGGCCCAACAGGCCACGGATCTCGGTGCGGTCGGGGTCGGTGCCACCATCTACTTCGGGTCCGAGCACGCCGACCGCCAGATCGGGGAGGTGTCCTCGATGTTCGCCGAGGCCCATCGCCTGGGCATGTTCACCGTCCTGTGGTGCTACCTCCGCAATCCGGCCTTCAAGCAGGACGGCGTCGACTACCACCTGTCGGCCGATCTGACCGGGCAGGCCAACCACATCGGCGTGACCATCGAGGCCGACATCATCAAGCAGAAGCAGGCCGAGAACAACGGGGGCTACAACGCCCTCTCCTTCGGCAAGACGGACCCGCTGGTCTACTCGCAGCTGACCACCGACCACCCCATCGACCTGAC
Organism: uncultured Acidimicrobiaceae bacterium; assembly: GCA_963717035.1. Lineage (GTDB taxonomy): Bacteria > Actinomycetota > Acidimicrobiia > Acidimicrobiales > RAAP-2 > DASXMT01. The sequence continues at coordinate 46,114 of CAVQVK010000083.1, forward strand.
CCGCTGGCAAGTGGCCAACTGCTACACGGGGCGCATCGGGCTCATCAACTCGGGCGGCGAGTCCAAGGGCGAGGACGACCTGGCCCAGGCGGTGCGGACCGCAGTGATCAACAAGCGGGCGGGCGGGGCGGGGCTCATCGTCGGCCGCAAGGCCTTCCAGCGGCCCACGGACGAGGGTGCGGCTCTCATCCAGGCCATCCAGGACGTCTACCTGGACAAAACGGTGACCATCGCCTGATCGGGCCCAGCGGGCCTCTGGCTCCGGGGCGAGCGACGGTAGGAGCGAGCGACGGTGGCGATCGACCGGACGCCCGTGCCCGATCGAGAGGATCCCCGTGCCCTTTGGGGCGTAGTCACAGAGCGTTGGGGCGCAGCCTGGGCACTCTACGTCGCAGCCTCAGAGGCACTCAACGGGGCAGTCCGGAAATACGCTGGAAATGCCCTGGAAACACGGGTCGCGGCCGTTGAATCAACGCGGCGGTAGAGTGGGATTTGTGAGCGTGCAATCGGGGTGGACAAATTCAACCGCCTTGGAAGCCCACGTATCGACAGCGTCGAGCGTCAGACCGGCGACTGTTCACGGCAGAACAACCAGAGGAGCACGGGTGTCCGACACCACGATCAACGAGTCATCCCCGCAACTACTTGACCGCGTAGTCATTCGCTTCGCCGGCGACTCGGGAGACGGCATGCAGCTGGCCGGGGACCGGTTCACGACGTCTTCGGCCCTGTTCGGAAACGACCTGGCCACGTTCCCGGACTTCCCCGCGGAGATACGAGCTCCGGCCGGGACCCTCGCCGGCGTCTCGGCGTTCCAGGTCCACATCTCCGACCACGACATCCTGACCCCCGGCGACGACCCCAACGTCCTGGTGGCCATGAACCCGGCGGCGCTGAAGGCGAACACCGCCACCCTGCCCCCCGGGGCCACGCTGATCGTCAACGTCGACGCGTTCGACGAGCGGAACCTGGCCAAGGCGGGCTACGACGCCAATCCCCTCGGGGACGGCACCCTGTCGGCGTACACCGTCTACGAGGTTCCGATGACCTCGATCACCACCGAGGTGTGCAAGGAGGCGGGCGTGAAGCCCCGGGATGCCGAGCGCTCCAAGAACTTCTTCGCGCTCGGGCTCATCAGCTGGCTCTACACCCGCCCGACCGAGCCCACCGAGGAATGGATCGAGAAGCGGTTCTCGTCCAAGCCCATGGTGAAAGAGGCGAACCTCCGGGCGTTCAAGGCCGGCTTCCACTTCGGCGAGACGGCCGAGCTCTTCGAGTCCTCCTATGAAGTCCGACCCGCCGAGCTCGAGCCGGGGGAGTACGTCAACATCACCGGCAACACCGCGGCAGCCTGGGGGCTCATCGCCGCGGCCACCCAGAGCGGGTTGCCGCTCTTCCTCGGCACCTACCCGATCACCCCGGCGTCGGACATCCTCCACGAGCTGTCCAAGCACAAGCAGTTCGGGGTGCGTACGTTCCAGGCCGAGGACGAGATCGCCGGCGTCGGCGCCGCCCTCGGTGCCGCCTTCGGTGGCGGGCTCGGCGTCACCACGACCAGCGGGCCCCGGCGTCGACCTCAAGGCCGAGATGGTCGGGTTGGCCGTCAGTCTGGAGCTGCCCCTGGTGATCATCGACATCCAGCGCGGCGGTCCCTCGACCGGCTTGCCCACCAAGACCGAACAGGCCGATTTGCTCCATGCCATGTACGGGCGTCACGGCGAGGCGCCGTTGCCCATCGTGGCCGCGATGACGCCGTCGCACTGCTTCGAGGCCACCGTCGAGGCGGTGCGCTTGGCGGTGAAGTACCGGACGCCGGTCATGCTCCTGTCCGACGGGTACTTGGCCAACGGCACCGAACCGTGGCGCCTGCCCGATCTGGACGACCTACCCGAGATCGACCGGGCGTTCGCGACGGCCCAACCACACCGGTCCCGAGGGGAGAGACGTTCTGGCCCTACATCCGGGACGAGGAGACCCTGGCCCGTCCGTGGGCGCCTCCGGGCGTTCCCGGACTCGAGCATCGGATCGGTGGCCTGGAGAAGGCGGACGGCAGTGGCAACGTGGCCTACGACGGAGCCAACCACGAGCGGATGAGCCGCTTGCGTGCCGCCCGGATCGCCGGCATCGCCCACGACATCCCGCTCTTGGACGTCGATGACGTCGATGCCGACGCCAAGGTGCTCGTGGTCGGCTGGGGGTCGACCTACGGAGCCATCGCCGCCGGGGTCAGGCGGATCAGGGCCCGAGGTCAGAAGGTGGCCCATGCCCAGCTCGTCCACCTGAACCCGTTCCCCTCGAATCTCGAAGCGGTGCTCAAGTCCTACGACAAGGTGCTGGTACCCGAGGTCAATCTGGGCCAGCTGAACAAGTTGCTCCGGGCCGAATTCCTGGTCGACGTGGTGTCCTTCACCAAGTTGCAGGGGCTGCCCTTCCGCGCCGCGGAGATCGAGGCCGCCATCTTGCAAGAGATCAGCGAGATCGGCGACGACGTCGAAGCGCACGATGTTGCGGTGAATGCGGGCAACGGTGCGGGAAATGGAAAGGTGACCGACTGATGACGGATGTCGCAGATCACGTTGCGGTACCGGAGACCTCCCGGAAGGACTGGTCGTCCGACCAAGAGGTCCGCTGGTGTCCAGGTTGTGGGGACTACTCCATCCTGGCTGCGGTGCAGATGCTGCTCCCGGACCTCGGCGTGCGCCGGGAGAGCACGGTGTTCCTGTCCGGGATCGGCTGTGCCGCCCGCTTCCCCTATTACATGAACACCTACGGCATGCACTCGATCCACGGACGGGCGCCGGCCATCGCCACCGGTCTGGCCACGACGCGACCGGACCTCGACGTGTGGGTGGTCACCGGCGACGGCGACTCGCTCTCCATCGGCGGCAACCACTTGATCCATGCGCTGCGGCGGAACGTGAACCTGACCATCCTGCTGTTCAACAACCAGATCTACGGGTTGACCAAGGGCCAGTACTCGCCCACCTCCGAGGTGGCCAAGGTCACCAAGTCCACGCCGTTCGGATCCCTCGAGCAGCCGTTCAACCCGCTGAGCCTGGCCCTCGGGGCCGAGGCGACGTTCGTGGCCCGCACCCACGACATGGACCGCAAGCACATGATGGAGACGTTCCGTCGGGCCCACCAGCACAAGGGCGCCTCGTTCGTCGAGATCTACCAGAACTGCAACGTCTTCAACGACGGCGCCTTCGCCCAGATCACGGGCAAGGACAACCGGGCCAACATGCTGATCCCGTTGGCGCACGGCGAGCCGATCCGCTTCGGAGCCGATGGCGAGCACGGCGTCGTCCTGCATCCCGATGGTTCGCTCGAGGTCGTCTCGGTGGCCGACGTCGGCGAATCGGCCCTGCTGGTCCACGACGAGCACCAGGACAGCCCGGGCTTGGCCTTCCAGCTGAGCCGCCTGTCGCGGGGGCCGTACGAACCGACGCCGATCGGCGTCTTCCGCGACGTGGACCGGCCGGACTACGGATCGTCGATGAACCGTCAGCTCGACGAGGCGGTGGAGCGCAAGGGCAAGGGCGACCTGAAGGACCTGCTCCGCTCGGGTTCGTCCTGGACGGTGTCCTAAGGGGCATTGGATGTCCTAAGGGGCATCCAGGGTCGTTGTCGGCTGCCCTTGGCCACCGTCGGCTCCTCCGGGACCGCTGACAGGCGGCAGGGTTGCTAGCAGCCCAACCGCGGTCAGCCCGGGGCGGCGAGTAGCCGTCAGCCCGGCGGCCCAGCCGCGGTCAGCCCGGGGCGGCCAGCGTCCGGTAGACCATGCCCGTCCGCGGCTTGGGATGGAAGTACGTGCTCTTCGGGGGCATCCGCCTTCGGGCATGGGCCCATTCGGCGATCTGCTCGACGGTCACGGGACGCAAGAGCACGGCGGCCTGGGCCACCTCGCTCTCGACCACGGCTACGGCTTCGCGCCACGCGTAGCGAAACTCGATCTCGTGGTCGGGTAGCTCGGCGAGAACCAGTGCCACCATCGACGAATCGAGGTCGGAGCCGGCAGCCTCTGCTGTCCCGTCCCTCGGTGAGAGCAACCACACCCCCGACGCCATCACCAGGGCGAGGGCGCCGGACTCCCCGAGCGCCGAGGTGGTGCGCGCCGTGAAGTCACCGGCGCGCATGACGTCGAACCACGAGGAGAAGGCATCGACCAGGTCGATGCCGTCGGGTAACCCGGACAGGATCCGGTGCACCGGGCCGACGGCCAGCTCCTCGTCGGAAAGCTCGACGACCAGGGCCATGATCAGATCGAAGTCTCCGGGGACGTTGCCGCCGAGCTCCTCTCGGCGCTCGCGCTGGAAGGTCACCGACGTCTCGTAGCGATGGTGGCCGTCGGCAATGACCACCGGGGAGTCGCCCACCGCCGACTTGATGGCGTCGATGGTGCCCTCGTCGTCGATCACCCAGAGCTCGTGTCGACCCCGTCATCGTCGGTGGCGGCGAGGTCGGGCCGCGAATCGGTGGTGTAGCTCTTCGACATTCCCGGGGTGAGCGAGAGGCCCCAGATGGGGGACAGGTTGGCGTTGGTCGCCCGGAGCAGGTCGAGGCGATCGCTCTTGGGCTTGGGCAGTGTCTCTTCGTGAGGGAGGACGTTCCCCGAGGCGTCAGAGTCAATGGCCAGCGCTCCGATGATCCCGGTGGTGGGGGCGGCAATGCCATCGGGCGGGCTCATCCGGTAGGCGTAGAACGAGGGCTTGGGGTCGCGCCGCAACTTGCCCTCTTCCTCCCACTCGGCCAGCAGGTGGGCGGCGTTCTGGTAGCGGTCGAGTCCGGTCCGGGTGTCTTGTTCGGGCAGCTCGACGCGCACGGCGTTGGCACTGTGACGACGGGCCAGAGCGGCCCGTTCCGGTGGCTCGATGACGTCGTAGGGCGGGGCGATCACTGCGTTCGGATCAATCCGAGCCGTGTCGTACCGCAGTCCCGGGAACGGTTCGAATCGAGGCATGGACCTTGGTTAGCACATCCGCACGCGGACCTTCCCGGGGCCGTCCCGGGTCTCGGCCCGGGCTTGGCTTGGATGTCGGATGTCCGTTCTCTCGCCGCCTCGGCGGTACTGTGGATGCAATCGGTGAGGTTCGATTGGGGGGCCGGCGTCGGTACATCGGGCGCGAGCCGGTCGACGGCGCTCCCCTTGGACCTCGACGATGAGGAGACGTTTATGAACCACCATGCCCGTATGAACCACCAAGCCCGCAATCCCATCGCTGCCACCGGTACGGACCTCCACGCGTCGGTGGGCCGATGACGGCGAAGGAGGCAGACAAGGGGTCGGTGGCCCCGGTGGCCCCGGTGACCTTGCGGATCGGGGAGGCGGCCGAGCGTGCCGGTGTGTCCAGTCGAACTTTGCGCTGGTACGAGGAGCGTGGCCTCCTTGTACCGACCGGGTACTCGGTCGGTGGTGCCCGCCGGTACAGCGAGGCAGACGTGGCTCGGCTCGTCCATATCCGGGAGCTCCAATCGCTGCTCGGTTTCGATCTGGGCGAGATCCGGGACGTCCTGCGGGGCGAGGACGACTTGTCCGGGTTGCGCAGCGAGTACACATCGGGAGCCGACGACGCCCGCCGCCGGGAGATCCTCATGGAGGCCACCGAGATCAACAAGAAGCTCCGAGCGGTGGTGCGGGCAAAGCAAGAGCGCCTGGCCGGCATGATGGGCGAGCTCGAAGACAGGGCGGCGACGTACAAGAAGCGGCTGAAGGAGATGGACCCGCCCCGACAGTCATCCCGACAGTCATAGGCCATCCCCACAGTCAAAGGGACCACTCCGGATCGGCCGGAACAACGCCGATGGGGCTGCTGGCTGGCCGCTCGAGGGTCACCGGGTTCCAATGAGCTCCGTCGAGGTCGCCCACGCCCGTAGAATCGTGGGTCGTGGATGGTATGGGCAGGGCCGAAGCGCTGACGACGGGTACGGCGCCACCGCTGGTGGACGAGCACCTCGATCGCATCCTCACCGTTCCCAACCTGATCACGATGGTGCGGTTGGCCTGCATCCCCGTGTTCCTCTGGTTGCTCTTCGGTGCCCACCGTCAAACCGCGTCGGCCATCTTGCTTGCCGTTCTCGGTGCTACCGATTGGATCGACGGCTATGTTGCCCGTCGGTTCCACCAGGTCTCGACCGTGGGCAAGGTCCTCGACCCCGTAGCCGATCGAATATTGGTCGGCACTTCGGTCATCGCCATCATCGTCTACGGCGCTGTCCCGGTCTGGTTCGGAGTGGCCACGGTGGCGCCGAAGCGCTGGTCTCCGTCGCCGTTTTGGCCCTGGCTTCGCTCGGAGCGAGGCGGATAGACGTGTTGTGGGTGGGAAAGGCGGGTACGTTCGCACTTATGTTCTCGTACCCGGCGTTCTTGTTGGGCCATGGCACGGCGCAGTGGCAGACACCCATTCGTGACATCGCCTGGGTGACCGGCATCATCGGCTTGGTCCTGGCCTGGATCGCGGCCGGCTCGTACATTCCCGTGGCCCGAGAGGCGCTGGCCGAGGGGCGACGGGCCCACGACGCGCCGGATCCGGCCGGCTCCGAGGTCACTCGATGAGGGTCACTCGATGAAGGCCGTCATCATGGCCGGGGGTGAGGGCACCCGACTGCGCCCGCTCACCTCCAACCAACCCAAACCGATGCTGCCCATGGCCAATGTGCCCATGATGGAGCACGTGGTGAACCTCCTCCGGACGCACGGGTTCGAGGACATCGTGGTGACCGTGGCCTTCATGGCCAATGCCATCCGCACCTACTTCGGGGACGGGTCCGAGTTCGGCGTCCGCATGGTCTATGCCACCGAGGAGACGCCGTTGGGCACGGCCGGCTCGGTGCGCAATGCCCGTGACGAGCTCGATGAGCGGTTCCTGGTCATTTCCGGGGACGTGCTCACCGACATCGATCTCTCCGAAGTGGTGGCCTTCCACGAGAAGCGGGGTGCGCTGGCCACGCTGGCCCTCAAGGCCGTCGACAATCCGCTCGAGTTCGGGATCGTCATCACCCATGAAGACGGTTCCGTCGAGCGGTTCCTGGAGAAGCCGACCTGGGGCCAGGTGTTCAGCGACACCATCAACACCGGGATCTTCGTGCTCGAGCCGGAGATCTTCGACTTCATTCCCGAAGGCCGGCCCGTTGACTTCTCGGGGGAGACCTTCCCGGCGGTACTCGAGGCCAACAAGCCGCTCTACGGGTACGTGGCCGACGGCTACTGGGAGGACGTGGGTACCCTCGCCGCGTACCTGAAGTCCCATCAGGACATTCTCGACGAGCGGGTCCAGGTACAGATCGAGGGATTTCCGCTCCGCCCCGGTGTGTGGTTGGGCAAAGGGACCGAGATCGACCCATCCGTGTCCATCGCCGGTCCGGCGGTGATCGGCGACAACTGCTTCATCGGCCCGGGAACGCAACTGGGCGAGTACTGCACCCTGGGCTCCAACATCCGATTGGGGGGCAATTCCTCGGTGCAGCGATCGGTCGTCCATGACAACGCGTACCTGGGCTCCGGTGTCCGGATCGAGGGCAGCGTACTGGGCCGGAGCTCTGACCTGCGTCAAGGTGTGCGCTGCGAAGAGGGCGTCGTGTTGGGCGACGAGTGCCTCGTCGGTGCCCACGCCGAGCTCCGGCCGGGCGTCAAGGTGTATCCCTTCAAGACGGTCGAAGCCGGGGCCATCGTGAACTCGTCGATTATCTGGGAGTCCCGTGGGGCCCGGTCGCTATTCGGGAAGGACGGAGTCCAAGGTCTGGCCAACGTGGACATCAGCCCCGAGCTGGCGGTGCGCTTGTCGATGGCCTGGGCCAGCACCCTCGAGAAGGGGGCCACCATCTCGGCTTCCCGCGACACGAGCCGAGCGGCCCGCGTGCTCAAGCGGGCCATCATGGTCGGCTGCAACACCGTGGGGGTGAACGTGGACGACCTGGAGGCGGCCACGGTGCCGGTGACCAGGTTCCAGGTCGCAGTCGTCGGGCAGCGTGGGGGGCATCACCGTGCGACTGGTCCCCGACGACCCCGAGTCGGTGGTGATCCGTTTCTTCGACAAGGACGGGATCGACCTCGACGAGGCGACCCAGCGCAAGATCGAGCGGTTGTACCACCGCGAGGAATACCGTCGAGTCCTGGCCCGAGAGATCGGTGACATCGGTTTCCCACCCGCGCCCTCGAGTACTACACCGCCGCCCTGATCAACTCGGTCGATCTCTCGAGCACCAAGGCGGCCGACCTCAAGCTCGTCCTCGACTACTCGTTCGGGACGTCGAGCTTCGTCATGCCCAACCTCTTGGCCAAAGTCGAAGCCGAGGTGTTAGTGGTGAACCCGTACGCCAACACGGCGGGCGTGATGTCGTTTGATCGACAGGCCAGCGGAGCCCGTGTCGCCGACTTGGTCCGGGCGTCAGGTGCTCACCTCGGAGCGGTGATCGATCCCGGCGGCGAGCACGTGATGATCGTCGACGACAAGGGACACACGCTCACCGACGACGAGGCTCTGCTGGTACTGCTCCAGTTGGTCATCCAGACCTACGCCAACGCCCGGGGTCGCCCTTCCCGTCGCCGTCAGCCGTGCCGCCGAGAAGATCTGTGCCGAGGCCGGAGCGGAGATCATCTGGACGAAGCTGTCTGCCTCCAATCTCATGGAGGTGGCGGCCACCGAGCACGTGACCTTCGCCGCGAGCCAGAGCGGCGGGTTCATCTTCCCTCACTTCTTGCCCGCCTACGACGCTGCGGCCACCCTGGTCAACTTGGTGGCCATGCTGACCAAGACCGACCAGCGGCTGTCAAAAATGGTGGCTGGCCTGCCCCGGGTCCACATCGCCCATCAGTCCGTGCACACGCCCTGGGAGCAAAAGGGAATGTTGATGCGAACCCTGGTTGAGCGTTCCTCGGGACGGGATCTGATCCTGGTGGACGGCGTGAAGGTGCTCGAGGAGGACGGGTGGGCGCTGGTTCTGCCCGACCCCGAGGAGCCCGTGACCCATGTCTGGGCCGAGGGACCGAGCGATGCAGAGGCGGAAGCCAGGGCCCAGGAGTACTCGGTGCGCCTCCGCCAGCTCCTTCGTTGATGGCGCCATCGTTGATTTGGCCCTGTTCGATCGGGCCCTGTTCGATCGGGCCCTGTTCGATCGGGCCCTGTTCGATCGGGCCATAGTTGATTGTCCATCGTTGATCTGTCCATCGTTGATCGGGGGCCGGGTTGCTCAGTCGACGGCCGCGGCAACCAGTGGACGGTTCGGGTAGGGTCCGCAGGCATGAACGTCCCCGACGATCTCCGCTATTCCTCCGATCACGAGTGGGTCCGCCCCGAAGGCGAGCGCGTGCGCATCGGCATCACTGACTATGCCCAAGACGCGCTGGGCGATGTCGTCTTCGTGGACCTCCCCGCGGTCGGCGCATCGGTGGACGCGGGTGGAACATTGGGCGAGGTCGAATCGACCAAGTCGGTTTCCGAGGTGTATGCCCCGATCTCCGGTGAGATCGTGTCGGTGAACGCGGAATTGGCCGGAGCACCCGAACGCCTGAACGAGGATCCCTACGGTGAAGGGTGGATCTGCGAGATCGTGCCTACCGAGGCGAGCGCGGTCGACGGACGCTCCTGGACGCTGAGGCCTATCGGCAGCTGACTGCGGACTGACCTGCACCTGCTGGCCCTGGGCCGGTAAAGACCGGGAGGAACGAAGCGACTACCGTGGGCGATGTGTTCTGTCACAACTGCGGCCATCGGAACCCGATGGGGGTGAATTTTTGCTCGTCATGTGGTTCGGTGCTGGTTGCCGCCACGTCGGACACGACGGTCACCATCCAGCCTGTTGAGGAGCTCGCCGACCTGAGCGACGACGACGCTGCGGTCACCTTGCTCGAGTTGCCTCGAGGCGTCGGCATGCTGGTGGTCAAGCGAGGGCCGAACACGGGGAGCAGGTACGTGCTGGAGTCCGAGCTGACCAAGGCGGGTCGCCACCCAGAAAGCGATATCTTTCTCGACGACATCACGGTGTCCCGGCGTCATGCCGAGTTCACCACTGGCGAGGGAGGGACCACGGTGCGGGACGTAGGTTCATTGAACGGCACGTACGTCAATCGCGAACGGATCGACGAAGCCCTGCTGGCCAGCGGGGACGAAGTCCAGATCGGCAAGTTCAAGCTCTTGTACTTGCTGGCCACAGGCGAATGAAGACCGGAGCGGTCGGGGTCCCAGCTGTGGGGTACGAAGGGTGAGCGTACGCTCGTACCTGTCCATCGGCGATGTGCTGACCCTGCTTCGCCAGGAGTTTCCCGACATCACCATCTCCAAGATCCGCTTTCTCGAGAGCCAGGGCCTGGTCAACCCGGAGCGCACCCCGTCGGGCTACCGGAAATTCTACGAGCACGATGTGGAGCGCCTGCGGTGGGTTCTGCGCCAGCAGCGCGAGCATTTCTTGCCCCTGAAGGTGATCAAGGACCGCCTCGAAGGCGGAACCGAGGGAACGAGGGACCGAAGGAAGCAACGGAACCGAGGAGACGAGCGGGTCGAACGGCAACGAGGCCGAAGAAGCCACGGCCCCTACGCCGGCGTCCGGTACGTCGATAGAGGCCATCGATGCCCGGGTGCGGGCTGCCGGTTCCGCTTCAGCCGACCCCGTCCCGCCCAGCTCGACCGACCAGCCCGCGCCCCCGACCAGGACGCCGTCGCCCGACCGGACCGATCCGGACGAGGCTGCTCAACCTCAGCGGGCCGAGCCGGTACTGGTCGGACAGGCCTCGTCGGTGCGTGCGCCGGGTTTGCCCGCCGACACGCCGAGCAACCGCGAGCTCGGGTCCGGCGCTGCCCGGTATCGAAGACGGATCCGACGGGCCACCGTCGGTCTCGGACCGTCGCCCGTCGTCGGCCGCAAGGTCGGTCGACCGTCCGGCCCGGACCTCGGGCGCGGCCCGCTCGAGTCGTTCGGGCGGCTCACCGGGGGAAACCCCGTCTTCGGTCGAGATGGCCACCCCACAACGCGAGCCGGCATCCGAAGGACCATCGGAGCCGCCGCCACCACCCATTCCTGGTGGGGGAGCCTCGTCGCGCCCAGGCGGATCGGCGCCACCCGAAGGACGGTCGGTGGACCTGTCCGGCGCAAGTCTGACGCTGGCCGAGCTGGCCGCGGCCAGTGGGCTGGGCGAAGACGTGATCGAGCAGCTCCGCGAGTACGGGTTTCTGGTCGCCACCCAGGTCGGGGGAGCCGATTACTTCGATGAGGAGTGTCTGGCCATCGCCAATCTGGCTGCGGGATTCGCTCGCTACGGCGTCGAGCCGCGCCACCTGCGGCTGTACAAGAACACGGCCGACCGTGAAGCCGGGTTCATCGAGCAGATCGTGTTGCCCCTGGTCAGGCAGCGAAATCCCGAAGCTCGCCAGCGGGCCGGACGCACCGCCGAGGAGCTCACGCAACTCGGGCAGGGACTCCGCTCAGCTCTGCTGCGAACTGCGATCCGGGATCTGCTCGGAGGGTGACCCCATCGGGTTCCTCCCCGCGTGGCGCGTGAGGCCAGGTGACACCCCTGAACCGATGGGGTGCGACCATGGCAGGCTCGACGAAGGCGAGGCGGCCCTGACCGCGGAAATCGCGTTCGGCGAGTAAGTTGCAACGCATGGTCGAAGTCCGACTTCGGGCGGTGCGTGTGGACCTACAGTCCAACACGCCCGTGCTGCTGCTCCAAGAGTCCGAGGTGTTGGGCCGTACGTTGCCCATCTTCATCGGCGCCCCAGAGGCGACGGCCATTGCCTTTGCCCTCCAAGGCATGGACACGCCCCGTCCGATGACCCACGATCTGATCCGGGACCTGCTCGATGCGCTCGGAGCCGATGTCGTGCGCGTCGTCATCACCGAGCTGCGCACGTCCACCTACTACGCCGAGATCGTGTTGCGTCACGGCGGCACCGAGATCCCCGTCTCCGCCCGGCCCTCCGACGCCGTGGCCGTGGCCGTCCGAACCGGAACGCCCCTGTACGTGGCCGACGACCTGATGGACGCCGAGGGAATCATGCTGCCGGCCGAGGACGAGGACGAGGACGAAGAGGCGGCCGAGTACGAAGAAGATGGTGAACAAGAGAACCCTGAGGAAGTAGTGGGCGAGTTCCGCAACTTTCTCGACACCATCCGACCCGAGGACTTCTCGCCGTAGCCGCGTCGAGCTCGCCGGGGGGCCCACGGTCATGCGGGACCTGGGTCCGGAGACGGTACGGTAACCGGACTGTGGAAGGCGAGCACCGAGAGACGGCCACGGGCCCTGCGCACGTGGACAGCTCGGGGCCCGCCGCGGTGCCCGCCCCCTGTGGAACCTGGCCGTCGCCCTTTTCGGCCGGGGCGGTGGCCGCGGGCAAGGTCTCCCGTAGCGGGCTCCAGATCGACGGCCGCTGGGCCTATTGGCTCGAGAGCCGACCGGACGAGGGTGGACGCCAGGTCCTGGTCCGAGCGTCGGCCCACGGTGAGCCCCTTGATGTCTCGCCTCTGGGTCGCAGCATCCGCTCGCGGGTCCACGAGTACGGGGGAGGTGCCGCCACCATCGTCGACGGGACGCTCTACTACGTCGACCAGTCGGACCAGGGCCTCTACCGCTGGGAGGTCGGGTCGGCCGACGGCACGGTACCGACGCCACTGACACCCCCGTCGAGCAGGGGTCGTTCGCTCCGCTATGCCGACGGGCGCCTGTCAGCCGACCGGGACTGGTTCGTCTGCGTGGAGGAGCGCCACAGCCCCGAGGGGGTGTCCCACGGGATCGTGGCCGTGAACGCTCACGGTTCGTTCGCCAGCGTTCCCGTGCTCGAGGGTCGGGACTTCTATGCCGCCCCACGACCTTCGCCCGACGGTGCCCATCTGGCCTGGCTCACCTGGGATCACCCCCAGATGCCCTGGGACGGGTGCGAGCTGTGGGTCGGCGAGTGGGACTCTGACGACGACGAGCCCAGGGTCACCGAGGCCCGTCGGATCGCCGGAGGTCCGGACGTCTCCATCGGGCAACCGCTCTGGTGCCGGGATGGAAGCCTCGCCTACGTGTCGGACGAGGCAGGCTGGTGGCAGCCCTATCGGCTGACCGCGCTGGACGACGAGACCGGAGTCGGGTCAGTCCTGACTTCGGCGCCGGCCGAGTTCCACGGTCCCGACTGGGTGCTGGGTCAGGCGACCATGGCCGAGCTGCCCGACGGCGCGTTGGTGTGCCGGATGCACACGAACGGGTCCGATTCGGTGGTGCGGATCCCCCCGCCCGTCCACGGCAGGACGGGCGAGCTCGAGGGCGTGTCCCAGCCGTGTGTGGCCATCTCCGGTGTCTGTGCCACCGAGGAGGGCGCCGTGGTCGTGCTCGGCGCCACCACCACCGTGGGTCCCTCGGTCTATGCCGTGTTGCCGGCGGCCCCGGCGGCCCCACCGACAGCACCGACTAAAGACGTTGTCGAGGATGAGCACGTGCCCGAGTGGGAACAGGCAGAAATGCTGAGTGCGGGGGCTGCGTTGTCGGTAACACCGGGGGACATCGCCGTCGCCGCGCCAGTCGTGGCTGCGACTCCCGACGGGCCCGTCCACAGCCTGTTCTATGCCCCCACCAGCTCCGGGTTCGAGATGCCGGCCGGGACGGTTCCGCCGGTGGTGGTCATGTGCCACGGCGGGCCCACGGCGGCTACCGACCCGGGTTTCGATCCGCTGGTCCAGTACTTCACCAGTCGGGGTCTGGCCGTTCTTACCGTCAACTACCGGGGAAGCGTGGGCTACGGGCGCGCCTACCGTCAACGCCTCCGCGGCCTGTGGGGGGTCGCCGACATCGACGACTGCGCCGCCGCCGCCGTGTCCCTGGCCGACGCCGGCTGGGTGGACGGTGACGCCATGGTCATCCGGGGCACCAGCGCCGGGGGTCTCACCGCGCTCGGGGCCTTGATTCGATCGGACCGGTTCGCCGGCGCCGCGGCCTGGTACGGCGTCACCGATCTCGAGGCTCTGGCCGCGGAGACCCACGATTTCGAGTCAGGTATCTCGACACCCTGGTGGGGCCGTTGCCCGAGGCTGTGGCCACCTATCGGGAGCGCTCGCCGATCCATCATGCCGAAGGGGTCACCGGCGCCGTCCTGTTGCTCCAGGGGCTCGATGATCCGGTGGTCCCCGCCGACCAGGCGGAGCGCTTCGCCGACGCCCTCCGGGCCCACGGGGTCGACTGTCGGTACCAGGCCTTTGCCGGCGAGTCCCACGGGTTCCGCCAGGCCGAGACCCTTCGTACCGCGGTCGCCGCCGAGCTCGATTTCTACGCCAGCGTCCTGGGGTTCGAACCGGCCGAGGATCTCGACGGCGCCGGTCCGGCCTGGTGAAGCGGGAGCGGCTGTTCGGGGACGAAGCCGGGACGGTGGCGCCGGGGAGCTCGGAGGACCTGGGTGTACCATCGGCCGTGCCGACCGATGCGGATCGAATGGCAGTCGCGCCGTCGGGTGGCCGCTCCCTGACCAGTGGGTTCGTTGCCGGTTTCAGCCGACTGCTCGATCCGGTACGACGCTGGTCGCCTGAGTGGCGGGACGCGGCCCTCTACGGGATCTCCGGCCTCTTCGCCGTGCTCACGGCCACGTGGGCGGGTATCTCCCTCTACCGACAGTGGGCGTTGATGGCCTTCGGGCCCTACCTGGCCGGAGGGGCGTTCATGGCCTATGTGGCCTGGCGACGCGGTTCCCGTCACGGCGAGTCCCCGGCAACCGGTCGGCGGTATCGCATCGCTCGCATTGCGGCCTGCGTCGTGGTCTTCGCCGGCGCCACGATCGTCCCGCTGACCATGGAGGTCATCTGGCGCTGGGAGGGACCCGCGGCGGAACATGTCCAGCCCGAGGTGATCGTGGTGGAGCAGGCCGGTGTGGCCGCCGTCCACGGCCACAACCCATACCGGGTGATCGACAAGAACGGTCACATCCTCATACACCAGGATGCCGTGCCCGTCTACGAGCTGTACTACCCCTACTTGCCCGGGATGGTGCTGTTCGGGTTCTCGAGCGGAAGCAAGGTGGAGGCCGACCTGACCGACGCTCGGCTCCAGTTCCTGGTGTTCACCCTCCTGGTCGGTGGCTTTGCCTTGAGCCGCCTCCGGGCGCCGAAGGACACCAGGGCACGTGCCCTGCAGGTGCTCGCCGTCTTGCCCACAGCCGCCCTCCCGTTGGCCACCGGGGGCGACGACATGCCGGTGGTGGCGCTCATGCTGCTCGGACTGGTGGCGCTGCAGCGCCGAAGACCCCTGCTCGCCGGCCTGGCTCTGGGGGCGGCATCCTCGTTGAAATTCACCGCCTGGCCGTTGGCCTTCCTGGCTCTGTGGGCGGCTCGGGACCTCTATCGCCGCCGGGCCCTCGGTCGCTACGTGCTTGGCTTCGCGCTGATCGCCGTACCGGTGGTGGCGCCGTTCGCCCTCCGGAACACCTCCGCGTTCGTGGACAACGTCATCCGGTTCCCCCTGGGGTTGGCCGGGGTGGCCTCACCGGCGGCCAGTCCGCTTCCCGGTCACATGTTGATCAGCGCCTTCCCCGGTTTCCATCGGCCCTACGTGATCACCGTGGCGGTCATTGGTGCCCTCCTGTTGCTGTGGCGGCTCAAAGCCAAGCCACCGAGGACGGCGGCCGACGTGGCCGTGCTCACCGGTTGGGTCATGTTGATCGCCCTCCTCTTGGCCCCGGCTACCCGGGTGGGCTACCTCCTCTACCCGGCGAACCTGTTCGTCTGGGGGTACGTGCTCCGAAGGGCGGTGACACCCGAAGATCTGGCCCCGGAACCGCCCGGCACCCATCCGGCCCCCGTGTTTGCCCGTCTCTTGGGTCAGGTGGGGTCTTGGACCTCGAACAGCCGCAGGGTGAACGGGGTGACGCCTCCCGAGGTCGTGGGCGAAACCACCGCTCCTACCTCCCAGTAGTAGCCGTCGTTGCTGCCCTTCTTACCCAGGACCTGGTTGCTCCCGGTTTGGTAGGAGTCCGGGCCGTTGCCGACGAGTGCCCAACCCAACCGCTTGTAGATGACCTGGTAGAAGTTTTGGACCTGGTCGGCGGACAGGGTCGAGGTGAAGTCCACGGTGCGGTCGAACTGGGTCTGGTTCTGGTCGGTGTTGAGCGAACCGGTGGTCTTGGCGCCGGCGGGAACGGCCAGAGCGGCGAGTATGTCCGTCGGCGGATCACTACCGTCCTCGATGGGCTTCAAGGCCTGAACCGCCGGCACCAGGTGCACCACGGTTCCGTCGGCCAGCCTCACTGACTGGAGTGTCAGGGTGGGTGATGAGCCGGTGGCGAGGGCCGATGCGGTGATGCCGCCGATGAGGATCACCGAGCGCGATGGCCAGCACGATGACGGCCGGCGACTTGAGCGACAACCGGGAGACCGGCTCAAAGGCCGGCCCAGACCACTCCTCGTCTTCGGAGGAGCCGAGTGGGGCGCTGCCATTGTGTTCGACGTCGGTGACCATGACCGGTCACGAGCCTACCAACGGGCCAAACCGCCTCCGGAGTCGCCTCAGCGTTGGTTCCCGAGCACCCCACCGCTGCTACTCACGTCCACACTGCTGGGCCCGATCGCACTGTCAAGCCCAGTAACGCCGTCGGGCCCGGTGGCGCTGTCGAGCCCGGTGGCCGCTCGGATCGATGCCAGTGCAGAGCCGGCGGAGGCGCCCACGATCACCCACCGGGTCCGGCGTGGGAGCCACGCAAAGGCCACGACCGTAGCCAGGGCATCGACGGCGTCGGAGACACCGGCCAGGGCCACCCAGGGCCGGGCCTCGTCGTCCGACCGGGACAGGGCCCGAAGGGTGCCGATCCCGAGGGCCAGGTCCCGGCCCCCGAGTGTCCGAGCCAGCAGCTTGATCGAGGTCGTGTCAACGGAATCGCCCACCCAGGGCCGCACCATCGCCAGTGGTGCGAATCAGGGCCGTGCTGCCGATCGCCACCCGCGCCCAGGCGATGGCCTGAGCCGCCTGTCGTAGCCGGGCTTTATCCACCTGGCTCACGCTATCGGTCGGCCCAGCGGGCTTGTCCCGGACGAACCGGCCATCAGCGGGCCGGTCATCAGCGGGCCTGCGTCGCGGTTGCGGTCTGTGGATAACCCCGGATTCACAGCCAATCGGGTAGCCTCCGCCGCCGAACTTGGAAGATGCCCTGTTCACAGGATCTTTACATTTAGGTAACGATCGACAAAACTGACGGACAGCAACGACGCTGCTTCTCAAAGCGTCCCGCAGGAGGGGGCATCCGGATAAAACCGGGTGTAGGTTCCTGTTACAGGGTGGGGAGCGGCCGGGTCGTTGCGACCCGGCCGCTGTCATTTCCGGGTTGACCACCCGAGGTGGTCGAGCGGACCATGTCCGCTACCCAACCGCCAGCCGGCACCCCCCTGTATGGCTGCGGTCACGTAGGCCTTGCCATCACGAACAGCCGTGGGGACGTCGCATCCCGCGGCCAGCCCGGCGGCGATGGCCGCCGACAGCGAGCAGCCGCTGCCGTGCACGTTGGCAGTGGGAACGTGCTCACCGGACAGCACGGTGATCTCGCGCCCGTCGAACAGAATGTCCGGCACGGTGGAAGGCGGGGATGCGCTCACCTCGGCCGCGTCCGTCCCGGCCATGCCCACCCCGGGAAGATGGCCCCCCTTCACCAGGACCCAGCGGGCGCCCAGTGCGTGCAGGCGCCGAGCGACTCGAGCCATGCCCTCGGTGTCGACCACTGAGGCGGGATCCACGCCGGCCAGCAATGCCGCTTCCCACAGGTTGGGAGTGACCACCAGCGCATGGCCGATCAAGTGCCGACGATACGCGTCGATGCCCTCCTCTTCGAGCAGGGGCCGTCCGGTAGAGGCCACCATGACCGGGTCCACCACCAGATTGGGCAACTCGCCGGCCGCGGCCCGCTTGGAGACCACTTCGATGGTCTCCACCGAGGCGAGCATGCCGGTCTTCACCGCGGCGACGGGCAGGTCGGCCAGCACCGCGGCGATCTGCTCGTCGACCATGGTTGCGGGAACCCGGTGGATGGCGGCCACCGTCACGGTGTTCTGTGCGGTGATGGCGGTCACCGCGGTGGTGGCGAACACGCCCAGCGCGGCCATCGCCTTGAGGTCTGCTTGGATTCCCGCGCCCGCTCCCGAGTCGGAACCGGCGATGGTCAGGGCGACGGGGGGCTCGGTGCTCATGAGGGGGCTCTGCGGCTGGTGCCGGGGCGGCTGGTGCCGGGGCGGCTGGTGCCGGGGCGGCTGGTGCCGGGGCGGCTGGTGCCGGATCGGACTCGATCATGCCGGCAAAGGAGCTCGATGCCTCGGCGTAGGTGCGCTTCGGGATGCGACCGGCCCCGCATGCGGCCCGGCCGGCGATGACCGCGTCGCGCATGGCCGCGGCCATCAACGCCGGGTGCTGGGCCCGGGTCACCGCCGAGGCGACGAGCACCCCGTCGCACCCCAGTTCCATGGACAGGCAGGCATCCGAGGCCGTTCCGATCCCGGCGTCCAGGATGACCGGCACCTCGGCGTCCTCGACGATGAGGGCGATGTTGTGGGGATTGGCAATGCCCATCCCGCTGCCGATGGGCGAACCGAGGGGCATGACCGTGGCACACCCGACCTGCTGCAGGCGCCGGGCCAGGATGGGATCGTCGTTGGTATACGGGAACACCACGAATCCCGCCTCGGCCAGTTCTTCGGCCGCCGCCACCAGCTCGATGGGATCGGGGAGGAGGGTCCGGTCGTCCCCGATCACCTCGAGCTTCACCCAGTCCGTCTCGAACGCCTCCCGGGCCAGCTTGGCCGTGAGCACCGCTTCGGATGCGGTGTAGCACCCAGCGGTGTTGGGCAGGACGCGCACGCCGACTTCGTGCAACAGGTCGAGAAGGGATCCCCGGGCTGCCGGGTCCACCCGCCGCACGGCCACCGTGGCCATGTCGCAGGCCGATGCCACCAGGGCCGATCGCAGGGACTCGAGGCTCGACATGCCCCCTGTTCCCAGGATGACCCGGGAACCCAGGGTGACGCCGTCGACCATCCAGGGGTCGGGAACGGTCCCAACGGCAGGGCCGTCAGCCGGGACTACGGTCGGTCCGGTGACCGCCTCATCGGGGAGGGGATTGGAGATGATCATCCGTTCCACCGTACCGCCGGTCTGGTCCGATCAGCCCCCAGCGGCCGCCGACACGATCTCGATCCGGTCACCGTTCGACACCTCGGTGGTCTGCCATTGGCTCTTGGAGACCACGTCCCCGTTCCGGGCCACGGCCACGCCCTTGGGCGATGGGCACCAGTTGGCCACGATGTCCGACACCGTGGTGCCGACCGGACCCTGCCACGGTTCCCCGTTGACCGACATGAGCACCGAAGGATCCGTGCTCATGCGGCCCCGCTCCTGGGCGACGCGAAGCGCTCGGGCCCGAACGGCGCCACCGCGTCAGCGATGGCCGCGCCGGTCAACAGACCGGTGAGGGCCTCAGCCGTCAACGGAGCCAGGAGGATGCCGTTGCGGTAGTGGCCGGTGGCCACCAACAGACCGGGAATGGCGGTGCGGCCGATGGCCGGCGCGTTGTCGGGGGACCCAGGACGGAGGCCCACGGCCGTCTCGCCCAGCTCGTACTCGTCGAGCCCGGGAACGATGGTCCGGGCGTCGCGCAGTAACTCGTACACGGCGCGGACCTGGACGGTGCGGTCGAACCCTCGTTCTTCCACCGTGGCCCCGACCACCACCGATCCGTCGTCCCGGGGCACCAGATAACAGGTCTCGCCGTGCACCAGCCCTCGTACCGTCCGGCGCAACCGGGGCACGCCGGCGGGTGCGACCAGGCGGAGGGTCAGGCCCTTGACCGGCCGCACCGGGGGCAGGGTATGAGCAGGAAGGCCCCCGAGCTGGTTGGTATGGCATCCGGCGGTGAGCACCGTCGTTCCCGAGGCCAACGTGGTGCCACCGTCCAGCTCCACCCCGATGGCCCGGGACCCGGGCGAGAGGACGACAGCTGCGGCGCGCTCGGCGATCATCGAGACACCGGCCTGCCGGCAGGCGGCCAGGAGGGCGGCCACCAGTTGACGATTGTCCACCTGGTGGTCACCGGGAACGTCCACGCCCCCCCGCAGGCCCGGGGCCAGGGACGGCTCCAGCGCCCGGCACTCCCGGGCCGACAGGCGGGTGGCGTCGAGTCCCAGCGATTGCTGAAAGGCGAGCACCTCGTCGATGGCCAGGCGATCCGAGGCATCGGCCGCCACCACCACCGTCCCGTGCTGGAGGTACCCGACGGGCACCCCGGAGTCGGCCTCCAGCTCTCGGGCGAACGCCGGCCACAGGCTGGCGGCGGTGAGGTTGAGCCGTACCAGGGCCTCTTCTCCGTAGTGGGCCTCGGTGACGGGGGCGAGCATGCCGGCCGCCGCCCAGGTCGCTCCGTGGCCCGGTTGAGGGTCCACCAGGGCCACCGACAGCCCGGCCCGGGCCGACCGCCAGGCGCCGGCCAGCCCGATCACCCCGCCGCCGACGAAGACGGCGTCGATTTCGCTCGGTCCAGGCACGATGCTCATCCTACGAGCGGCCGGGGTGGGTGGATCGGCGCTCGACACCGGGTGCATTCGCCGGTACCGTCATCCACCGGAACGGTCCCAGGGTGACGACCAGATCCAGAGTAGGAACCCGGGTAAACCGTGTAGAGTTGACGGACCGCAGGGCCAGCGTCGTCCCGGGCGGAAGATCCACCATCCCCCGACGGAGTGACCCTCCCTCGTCCACCGATGGAGAGACCCGATGACGACACGTACCGGCCTTTCCGCCGACCCTGCCCTCGGCGGCACCACGACTCCCGTGGCGATCAACCGCGCCCCGAGCGCGGGGCTGTACGTACCGGGATTCGAGCACGATGCCTGCGGGATCGCCCTGGTCGCAGACTTGCACGGCCGCCAGAGCCACGGGCTGGTGCGCCAGGGGATCGTCGCCCTCGAGCACCTGGCCCACCGCGGGGCGACGGGCAGCGAGGAGGACAGCGGTGACGGCGCCGGCATCCTCATCCAGGTTCCCCATGCGTTCTTCGCCGCCGTGGCCGACTTCGACCTGCCCGGCCCGGGCGGCTACGCCGTAGGCATCACCTTTTTGCCCCAGGACGGGGCCGAGGCGGAGAAGGCCCAGCTGGCCGTCGAGCGACTGGCCGACGAGGAGGGCCTGTCGGTGCTCGGCTGGCGGGACATGCCCTTCGACGACACCATGCTGGGCTCCGTGGCTCGGGCGGTCATGCCCCGTATCCGCCAGGTCTTCGTGGCCCCCGCGCCGGGAACCGAGTTGATCGGCGACGACCCGGTCATGGCCATCGACCGGCTGGCCTTCGTGCTGCGGAAACGGGCCGAGCACGAGATCGAGGGGATCTACCTGCCCTCCCTCTCGGCCAGGACCATCACCTACAAGGGGATGCTCACCTCCCATCAGCTGGACCAGTTCTATCCCGATCTCTCCGACGAGAGGTTGGTCAGTGGGTTGGCCCTCGTGCACTCGCGCTTTTCCACCAACACCTTCCCCTCATGGCCCCTGGCCCATCCCTACCGGTACCTGGCCCACAACGGCGAGATCAACACCCTGGCCGGCAACCGCAACTGGATGCGAGCACGGGAGGCGCTCTTGGCCTCCGATCTGATTCCCGGCCTGGAGCGGGCGTTCCCGATCGTCACCCCCGGATCCAGCGACTCGGCCTCCTTCGACGAGGTCCTCGAGCTCCTGCATCTGGGCGGCCGACCGCTGCACCACGCCGTGCTGATGATGATCCCCGAGGCGTGGGAGAACCATCGGACGATGGACCCGGCCCGTCGAGCGTTCTACCGCTACCACGCCGCCCTCATGGAGCCGTGGGACGGCCCGGCGGCGGTGGCCTTCACCGACGGGTCCACCATCGGTGCCGTGCTCGACCGCAACGGCCTGCGTCCGGCCCGCTACTGGGTGACCGACGACGGCCTGGTCGTGCTGGCCAGCGAAGTCGGCGTCTTGGATGTCGACCCGGCCAAGGTGGTGCGCAAGGGCCGCCTCCAGCCGGGCCGGATGTTCCTGGTCGATACCAAGGCCGGGCGAATCCTCGACGACGAGGAGATCAAGTCCTCGCTGGCCGCCGAGCGCCCCTACGGCCAGTGGCTCGAGGACGGGCAGGTCGACTGCACATCGAGAGGTACCGAAAGGGTGGAAACCTTGAAGAACGCGCTACGCGACGACGGGACCGGTCAGCGCTGGAAGGCGTTCGCGCTGCTGGTCGCGGCCTACTTCATGACGATCGTGGACTTCACGATCGTGAACGTCGCCCTGCCTGACATCGGCCGCGAGCTCCGTTTCGCGGAGTCCGACCTGCAGTGGGTGGTGACCGCCTACGGGCTGACGTTCGCCGGCTTCGTGCTCCTGGGCGGCCGCGCCGCTGACCTGCTTGCGCGGTAGCGCCGGAGACCCTGGCGGCCGAGTACACCCCGGCTGCGACGGTCGACTGGTCGGACGATGACCTGCTCTCGGCGTGGACGGAACTGGCCGACGATCCTGCCGCGCAGGATCAGATCATGAGCACGTTGGAGTGGCGCGAAGAAATCCGCGCGGCTCGCGACGCCGAGATCGCTGCTCACGAGCAACAGCAACAGGCCGAACGCGTTCGCGCCTGGTCGGTCGCCGCGCAGGACGAGGACGCCAGTCCCCTCACCAACCCGGCAGGCCGACCGACTCGGAGGCTGACGCCAGAACAGGTGTGTCGCGAGGAGTACGACGGCTTCGTCACGAACAACTACCTGGTCGCCGAGGCCGACTGCCGCGGTGTGCTGGTGAATCAGCGGGCCGAACAGCCGGGGTCGATCCGGCGAGCTTGTTCTGCGGCCCCTCGTCGCGGGTGCGGAAGTACGCGAGTGAAGAACTCCGATCCTGGTTCGGGCGCCATGGCCGTATCACGTACGGCGAGTGGAAATACGAATGGTTCGGACGCGAATCAGACCGGAAAGCCGCGCGCACTGCGCGGTATCAATCGTTGGGTGAGGTGACGCTATGAACAACGAACGCCAGTCCCTGCCACCCCACCAAACAGCGGCCGATCTGCTCGGGCCTCGACTGGTGCTCACTACCCAAGCCGAAGGGTATCTGGCTGCGCTGGAGGGCAGGAACGCCGATACCTGCCCGTGGAAGTTGGCTACGGATGATCGGGACATCGCGCTGCGGCAGATGTGGGTTCGCGGTTACGCGGCCGGACGAACTGATCTCCGAACGGGGCGGGCACGCCCGTGATGTCCGGCGACGATCATGGCCGGTGGCCACTCCCCCGCTCGCGCATAATTTCGCAGAAAAATCTGCGAAATTATTTCCGATTTGAAAATCGCTGACCGCCACGCGCGACTTCGGATGATATCCTGCGGGCATAGCCCGCAGAGACCTTCAGACGGAGTCCACGCGCGAGCCGCACCCCCGCTCTTCCGAACAGACGGCCGCCACTTCCATGATCGGAAGTGGCGGCCGTTTGGTGCCCTACACGGTGTCGCGTCGGCCTGGCGGAGCCGCGGGACGACGGCGCGGCGGCGTCGGAGCATCCTCCGTGGACGTT
Source organism: uncultured Acidimicrobiaceae bacterium (assembly GCA_963717035.1). GTDB lineage: Bacteria > Actinomycetota > Acidimicrobiia > Acidimicrobiales > RAAP-2 > DASXMT01. The sequence continues at coordinate 69,612 of CAVQVK010000083.1, forward strand.
CCAGCCGAGTCGGTGGGCGGCGCAGGCGCCCACCGGGTCTCCGTCGTCGGCAATGTGCCGTATCGGTGTTCGTCGTTGCCCTGTTCGCCTGCCGCCGACGACTGCTTGTCGGAGCGTGGCGGGTAGAGCTGTTCGAGTTCGGGATGTTCTCGGGGCAGGTCGAGCCGGAAGCTCTGAATCCGGCTTAGCCGGCCCGCGATCCGCACCAGTCCGCGACCGGGCACCGGGGACTCGCCGTAGTCGTCGGTGACGGCCTGCCAGTCCTTATCGAGCACCATCCGCGCGCCGGTCCCGGAAACGAAACCGAGAAGATCCGGTCCTCCAGCATGTCGCGGACCGCGCCGGGGATGGCGTCCTCGGTGTCGGGTCGCTGGGTGACCACGACCAGGCGGCCGTTGGCAGCCCGGACCTGTCGGGAGATCTGTTGCAGGAACGGGTCCAAGACCTTCTTGCCGAGCACGCGACGGATCTCCTGGACCTCGTCGAGCACGATCAGCCACCTCGGATTGCTCGGCTTTCCCCGGTGCCCGCGGTGGTACTCGGCGTCCTCGTCGTACCGGCCGCGCATCATCGCCGACACCTCGGCCAGGTACCGCTCCCACTCCTCTGGCTCTCGCGCGACGCAGTGCACGCCCGCGCGCTGCTCGAAGACGATGTAGTCGCTGCCTCCTTTCCATCGAAGACGAAGCAGCCGCCAGGGAACCAGCGGTTGCGCAGGGCGCGGGCGATCAGGCCACGGGTGAAGTTCGATTTCCCCGCGCCGGTCCCGCCGACGATCAGGTAGTGGCGTTCGCTGTCGCCTGGGTGGATCAGCCGGACCGGCAGGCTGGTCAGGGTCTTCCCGGTGGTCGCGTCCACGGTGTCAATCACGCCGTCGGCGTTGGCCAGGTCGGTCACGCCGACCGGGATACCGGGCAGGTCGTCGGGCCAGACCTGCTCGTCGACCGACGTCGGCAGCGCCGGGTCCGCCGTGATCTCGAACGAGGTCAGGCCCGGCGGCCAGCCGACCGCGTAGCCGCCAACGTGCCGCAAGCTCCACGACACCGCACCGGCCACATGCTCCCTGGTCGCCGCATCCTCCACCCGGACCTGGCCACGCGTGTCGATCTCCGCCCACGACAGGCGGCGCCGGTCTGCGTGGTCCCACTCGCATTGCCGGACCCGCAACGCGGCCGGGTCGACCCGCACCGCCCGCGCGACCGCCAGACGCACCCAGGACAGCAACCGGCGCCGAGCCCGCCAGTTGTCCGTGACGGATGCGACCACCAGCCACAACCCGATCGCGATTCCCCACGCGAGCGGGCCGGCCTGCGCGGTCAGCACGATCAACGTCAGCACGCCGATCGCGGGCAGCGTCGCGCGCCGGACCCGCCACCGCATCCACCAGCGGACCGGCCGCGTCACGACGTAGACGATCAGCCAGGCAACGGCAGCCACCACCAACGGCAGCCACACGAACCCGCTCAACGGCCAGAACACCATCACCATGCCGAACACGACGAGCCCGGGGTGATGGTAGGTGTCCAGGACGGCGGCGCGGATCTCGTAGCCGCTGGCCGAATACCACCAGTTGGAGATCGCGGCCCGAAAGTTGCGCCAGTCCCTCGACCATGCGGGCCACTGCCATCGATGCAATGACCACGACGCAGCCGCGGTCATCGTGGAAGCACCATGGCCAGACCCGCGACGTCATAGGCGGCGCGTTCGTGGTCGCGTTCGCCGTTTCGTGCCTCGCACGGCCCCCAACCGGACGGGGATCGGCCACGCAGCTCGACGGGATACTCCCAGCCGGTCGGCGGCCGAGGTGATCGGGCTGGATCAGACGGGCGTGCGGGAACGCGCCGAGCACGGACGCGGCGACTTGTCGGGGCACGACCCAGTCCCGCATGGGCAATCGTCGGAACTTCGGATGTCCACCACCGTCCTGCCAACCAATCGGGACGCCCGGCACCTCGACACCGATGCGGACCTCACCCCACCGAGCTCGCGCGTACTCGACGAGTTCGTCAAGGCCGGTGATCAGGCGGTCCGCGTAGCGGCCGAACGCGTCCCAGGCGTCGACATCGTTGAGGGCATCGCGGCGGACGGTCCCGGATCGGTCGACCGGGCCCAAAGTCCAGCCATGCACCGCGCTGTCGCCAACGCGCAGGACCGCAGCTGTCCAGGTCTGCCCGGGGTCGACGCCGATGGTTGGCGGTGACGACGTCGGGGGTACCTGGGCCTGCTGGGGTTCGGCCGGGATCGCGGTCATGCTCCCCACCTCGCTCGGGTCCACGCGGAAACCACGGTGCCGAGGACTGCGGCGGCACCGCTGGCCACCCCGATCACTGCGAGCGCGCAGCCACCGTCGCCCGATGATGGGCTCGGTGGTGCCGACTTCACCGCAGACTCGTCGACTCCGGTCAGGCGAGTTCCGTTGGCCAGCTCGATGTCGAGGTCTCCGACGAAACCGGTGCTGGTCACCTTCCCGCGCAACCCCGCTGGGCTCCCGTCAACAGAGCGGACCAGCTCGACCCAATCACCCGGCGAATACGACATGGCAGTCTCCTATTCGTTCTCGTTGTTCTCGTTGTTCTCGTTTGGTTTCTCGGTGCGCGGTTCCGTGTTGATCTCAAGAGATCAACACGGGGCGCCCAGATACTCACGATCAGGCGAATCACCGCCATGGCCATGACGCAGCGGGGTGACGCCAACAGCGGCAGATGCACGGAATTGACTGCAAGGGAGGTTGATATGGCATGGACCGTGCATTCCCATGCCGCCCTGAGCGTGGCGGCGATCACATGCCGACTCCGACAGCGGGTATCCACAATTCTCGCCAAGACGAGAACTATTCTCGTAGCCAAGGAGACCATCTCGCTCGCGAGACGTGCGGTCTCACCTGCCTCCCAAGAGCCGAGAATTACTCGATTTCCGCGGTCGTTGACCAGGACGGCCGCGAGGCGGCCCGCAACGCTGGCCAGCGCATCCGCTTGCCTCCTGAGCACGGGAGAGGACGAGGTGGCGCGCACCAGCGCGGGCAGGCGGGCGACGAGTTCGGCAGCTTGGTCTACCGCCGCGAGCACTTCCGCTTCGGCTGTTGGTCCAACGCAGAATGTTGTCGGATCAACGACCAAGCTCCGTGTCATATCCGAAAACCGTTCATGCAATTCATTCAGGTCTACACGGGACTGGCGATGCATGAAATCGCACATGACGGCTCCCTGTCCGTACGTGAAAGCGCCGACCCCGGGTGGGCGACCCAGGGCCGGCGCGATGCCGAGAACCAGGAAGAGTGGTCGGTTGGCGACCCTGGATCTCGGCGGCTAATGCGGAGATAAACCCAGCCTGACCTCGCCTCGAAATGAGCGCGTCGGTAAAACCACTGAGACGTCTACTGACTTTCGCGTAGCCCAGTCTCGTGACCAGGCTTTTTAGTAGAGCCGTGCCATAATGGCCACTTTGAGTATTACGACGAGTACGGACAGACCTGGCCGGGGGGCCAGCTGAGTGACTCAGGGGGATCGATGACCACACAGCGATATCGTCAACACGCACTGGGTCTGACCGATTTCGGTTGCCGCAACGACAATCCGCGCCGCGGGGTGAGGCGATGACCGCCCGCTCGGTCCAACCCGGAAACCTGCCCGCCGAGGTCACGGCCTTCGTCGGCCGGCACCACCTTCTCGACGTCGTGACTCCGGCTCTCGTCGAATCGAGACTGGTCACCCTTGTCGGCGTCGGAGGCGTCGGTAAGACCCGGGCGGCCGTCCGCCTGGGCAAAGTTCACGCGCGCACGTCGCCGGGCGGCGTGTGGCTGGTCGACCTGGCCACGGTCGACGACGCCGAACTCGTCGCGCGGACGGTCGCTGCCGTGCTCGGCATCCACGATCAATCACAACGACCGGCGGTAGTCACGGTGGTCGATCGCCTACGCGAACGTGAACCGATGCTGTTGGTCCTGGACAACTGCGAACACCTCACCGCCGCCGTGGCAGAGGTCGCCGATGCGCTGCTTCGGCAGGCACCCGACGTGCGCATGCTGGCAACCAGCCGCCAGCCGCTCGGCGTCCCCGGGGAACACGTCGTGCGCGTGCGAGCGATGTCCACGCCGCGACGACACGAGGCGCGGACCTGTACCTCCCTGGACGCGATCGTTCATCACGACGCGGTCCGGCTGTTCGTTGACCGCGCAGCAGACGCCGGAGTCCAGATCTCGGATCATGACGCGCGCAGCGTCGCCCGGCTTGTCCGGCGCCTTGAAGGCGTACCGCTGTCGATCGAACTCGCTGCGGCGCGGACCCCGATGATGTCGGTCGCCGACATTCTGGATCGGATGAATGATCCGCTGCGCATCCTCGCCGGCACCGGCAGCATCTCCCACCCCGAACACCACCACGACCTCGATGCCACCCTGGCCTGGAGCTATCACCTGTGTAGCCCGGACGAGCAACGGCTGTGGTCGAGGTTGGCGATCTTCACTGGCGGGTTCGACTTGGCCGCGGCCGAGGCAATCTGCGCGGACGACATGATCGGGGCATCGGAGATGTTGGCCCTGATCGGTGGCCTGATACGCCAGTCCCTCCTCACCGTGGCCCGTAACTATGACCGAACTCCGAGCCGATACCGGATGCTGGAGACCGTCCGGGCGTACGGCCTGGCCAAGCTGACCGAGCACGGAGAACTCCACAACGTGCGGCGCCGACACCGCGACTACTACCGCGCGCTCACAGACGCCCTGGTCCAGGACTGGTACAGCCCACGCGAACTCGACTGGATGAACCGCGTCAGGCAGGACATGCCCAACATCCGCGCGGCGCTCAGCAACGCGGTCACCGTGCACGACACCGAGACCGGGCTGAACACCACCCTCAACCTCTGCCGGAGCCGGGTGTGGTTCCTGTTCGGCACTCTGCCCGAGGCGCGCTACTGGTTGCGAACTCTGCTCGCCCAGGACCCCGACACGCACCTTCGGCTACGGATTCTGGCGACCGGCGCTTGGATCACTGCCTGCCAAGGTGACAACGGCTCGGCGCTGTCCATCGTCGCGGACTGCATGCGCACCGCGCGCTGCCAGCCGGCAGACGGCGGATTCAGCCTTTCCCTGGTCGCCCTCGCCAAGGGCACCTACCAGCTGTTCTGCGGCGACGACTTCGCCGCGGCCGTCGCCGACCTGACCGCCGCTCGGGACGGCCTGCTCGGCGTCGGCTTGCTCAACGACGTCCACATGGTCCGGCTCTGCCTCACGATCGCCGCCGCTGCCGACGCCGACCCGATGGCCGCGTTCGCCGCCGCCGAGGACTGCCGTCATCACGCTGAAGCCGCCGGTGCCGAATGGGCCATTTCGTGGGCGAACTGGGCGTACGGCCTCGTTCACCTTCGACACGGAGACGCCCGCCGCGCTCGGACCTTGATCCGCATCGGTCTGCGCGCGCAGCGGGACGCCGTCGACAACTGGGGGCCGGCCTGGTCGATCTCCACGCTCGGTTGGACGGCCGCCGCACTCGGCGAACACGAGCACGCCGGCGAACTGCTCGGCGCGGCGCACCGCCAGCTGCAACGCATCGGTATCGACACAGCAGGGTTGAAATTGCTGGTGTATCTGGGCGCGTCCGCGCAGGTCGCCAGCCGTGAAGCACTCGGTGCCGACTCCTACAACGCCGCGTACCGGCGCGGTTTCGACCTCGACGACGAGGCTGCGGCTGCTATCGCGTTGACCGGTGAAGCACCGGACCAGCAGCTCGACGGATACTCGCCGCCACGGCCCCGCTCGCCCCTCAACCAGGGCACCATGACGGAAGAGCTGACCCATCGCGAGCTCGAAGTGGCGCAACTACTCGCGGGCGAAGCTGGGCTGACCAACCGCGAGATAGCAGCGCGTCTCTACATCAGCGTGCGCACGGTCGACACCCATATGAACCACATCATGCGCAAGCTCGGAGCCACCTCACGTGCGCAATTCGCGGTATGGGCGTCGGCCACTGCGAGCTACCCGGATGGCCCTCAGCTCAGACAATGATCCCGATCGACACCGTTGCCTAGGGCCTCGTCGTCCGCGGCGCGGCTGTACTCGGCGGCAATCGAGCGGATCAGCTGCCGGGATTCGCGGCGTCGAACGCCAGGAACCTCAGGCGCTCGACTACAGCTCGGTGCGTTCTGACCTCGCGAAGATCGTCTAGGAACACACCGGAGGTGAGCAGGTCGCGGTACAGGACCGCGGGCTGGTCAGGGAAGTCGATGAGCGCGAACCCACCCGGTAGAACGTGCCTGGGCCGATAGTTCCGCGCGACAACTCTGACGGAGATCGTGCCGTCGATCGACAGGCTGAGCAGGCGATGCAGCTGCTCGGACATCATCGCGGCGCTGCCGACCGAGGTTCGGAGGCACCATTCGTTGATGATGATCTCCACCGAGGACAGGCGCTCGGTATCAGCAACTCGGCGGAGAGCCTGGCCGACCTCTTCGCGTTCGTCGGGCCAGTCCCACAGGCTGGCCAAGTAGATATCGGTGTAGGTCGGCGTCTGGACCAGAGCTGGAATGCTCGTTGGCTCGTACTCGGTCAGACGGCTCGCGCCGGCTGCGTAGGCCGCATACGCGTCCCACTGCTCGCTGCCGACGAGTCGGAGCACGCTCGATCATGGCGGATGTCGCACAGGTCGAGGATCTGATCTCGGCGGGCATCCGTGGTCCCACAGTGCGCCAGCAGTCCGGCGACCTCGGCTTGGGTGGGCACGACGAAACCACCGAGAATCCGTGACACGCGGGTCTCCGGCATGCCCATCAGCTGGGCGAGCGCTTTGCCGCGCAGTTGCGCCTCATCCTTCACCTGGCGCAGTCGCCTGCCCAGTTCTCGACCTCTGAGAGTCGGAATCTCACCGACTGGTCGGGATCGACCTTTCACCACATACCGCCTCGTTGGACTGTAGGTGCGCGTCATGCGCAACTACTGGTTTTCGTTTTCTAGCAACAGCTCTGGCTCGTGCGAGCTACGGCGAACCTCGAAGATTGCGGTCGGCCGTCTGGTAAGGACGTGGGCCGCGGTTGCCCCACAGGTCCTCAGCGTCGTCGTCCTCCGAGCCGACCGGCCGACAAACCGCGTCCGCCTCACGCCGAGGTTCGACGAGTTCGTCAATGCGTGGTAGTTCGCCGGTCGGCCATTCATCCGGCGGCATGGCGTGTGGAACGATGCGGTCCGACCAATTCGTCAAGCGGGTCGCGTTTCCTTCACTGGCGACCTGGGAAATCAACTCCCACACGCTCACCTGATTATCCGTTCGCGCGCCGTGATCTTCGTGCTGTCCAGCCACCTTGTCCACCCCCGCATGAGTCGACCGCCCTCGTCACATGTCTCGATCGGTGCTTTCGCTCAGCAGCACTTCGGTTGGCGCTCCGAGTTCCCCCGGAGCGGGCAGCGTCCACACGAGAACGATTGCCGAAGATGTCTTCACGAAATGACGCCAGACCGGATGGCCGTCTGAGTTCGTCCGCTCCACCAGGGCATGCCCATCGGGATGAACCGCAAGCGTGTCAACCGAACCGTCTGGCCACGGCCGGATCAGAATCCGCGTATCAGGACTACTGGGAAGCTCCCGCCAGTCTTCGGAATCCAGTAGATCCCCGGGCGACATGGGCGGCCAGGAATCATCCGTCATCGCGGGCCTCCCCTTCAACCTCTGGGGCGAACTCCGCTTGCTCGTTGACCGTGGTTGAGGTCAGCCTTCGACGAACCTCAATCCGATCACGCGCCGCCTCATGTCTCCGACGAGATCGCTGGCTTGGTGACCAGGTCCACCCGAGAAAGATCACCGATCCGCCGATCACCCCCAGGTCGAACAGACGGACTGGGTCAGTAAGCATGGTGGCCCCGCAGATTGCGGTTTCCGAAACCCCCACACCACCGGAGGTGGTCATCAATTGCAGTCATGGCTTGATCGTCGGCTCGGACACCGGCTCTGCGTAGTGCACGCTGTCGGGCTGCTGACGGCAATCAGCGAGGCGGATTGGAGCATTCTGACGATCTATGCTGGCCAGCGCCCTTCAACTGCGGCGAACCCCTGGGGTCAGGGCATAGATCAAAACGCGTTCCACGTCCACGGTCGAGGCACATTTCCCCGCAAGCAATCGACACGATGGCGCGCCTCGCTGGCCGCAGTTGGATCGCTGTTGGACTTGCCGATCGCAAAGCATGCCCAACGGAGTTCCTGGATATCCGCCCACACGCGAAAACTCGCTGTGCTGGTGATGTCATACCCGCCGTAGGCACGGACGAAGCCGCGGTAGTCCTGTTCATCGAGGCGGGCGAAGTCGGTGTAATCCACCGCGAGCTGGACCAGATCCCAATCGGGATGGCCGATCGCGACATCTTCGAGGTCCAGCAGAATTGGCGTCCCCGACTCGGGTACCGCGACGTTGCCTTGCCAGGCATCGCCGTGGATCACATGACCAGGCTCGTCCAGCGCCAATCGGTCGTACTCGCTTCGCAGCTGGTCAAGGTGCCGAACCAGCCAACTCCGGGCATCCGGTGCCAGGCTGCGAGCGTCTTCCACTCGCTCGCCGAGACCGTCGAACGGGTCGGCGGTCGGCAGCGCGACCGAGGCCGGGATGGGCAAAGCATGCAGAGCCCATAGAACCGAACCCAACTCGCTCGGACTTGCCGGCCGATGTTCGGGCAGCAGCCGCCACCACGTGACCGGCCTGTCTTCGACCATCGTCGGCTGGGCCAACTCAGGTACGGGCCGCGTCGCGGGCAAGCCGGACGCGTTCAACCACAGAGAGACCTCGATCTCACGTCGCGCCACGACTTCGGTGCCCGGTCTGCCGATCCTCGCGACGACATCGCCTGGCAGCCGATACATGGCGTGCGAACCGTCGCGGATCAGCTCGGCGTGAGCCGCGTCGAGGCCCGCGACGCGAGCGGCTTCCCTGAGCACGCCATCTGGTGTCACGAGTGTGATGTTCTCAGGCACCGGAAGACGCCAGTGCGGCGATGTCGTGTCGTAGCTCGGCGATGTCGCCAATCCTGGAGTGCTGCTCGGCGACCTTGGCCAGGCCACGCAACTCTCCGACGATGCGCTGGGAACGCAGCGGCACCGCGTCGACCAGTGCTTGACGGCCGATAGGAAGCGCCTCGTGCGGGTCGCCGGCCTTCATGATGAGCGCAGCGAGCCGGGTACGGGAGAACGTCCGCGACCGCGGGTACTTCTCATCGTGCAGCCGGATCGCCGCGTTGAGTCGTGGCGCGGCCAGGTCAGGCCGTTTGGACTTGCTCGCGATGGGAATCAGCGCACGGCCGGTACCGCCCTGGTGCTCGGCCTCGTCGTAGTAGCACAGCCAGGGCGGTCATTGATGTGTCTGGTCGGCGAACCGTTGGTCAGCCCGGTCGACCTCGGCCCGCGCTTCATCGTCACGTCCGAGCAGAGCTAACAGCCGGGCGCGAACCGTCGCCATCATCGCCTGCGCTGTCTCTGACCTGAGCGCACTCGGCGCCGCCGACGCGGCGGCCGCGTCTCTGGCACGTTCGTGGTCAACGGCAGCCCCACCAAGGCGCAGATAGTGGACAGCGCGGGCGGCCGCAGCCAGCTGGCCCAGCTCACCGCCGCCGCCGTAGTCCTGGCCACCGTCGCGCTGCTCACCGGACCGCTCGCCTACCTGCCGCAGGCGGCGCTCGCCGCGGTGGTCTTCCTGATCGCGGTCGAGCTGATCAACGTTAAGGAGATGCGGCGCATCCTCGCCGTGCGGCGGGACGAGTTCGCCATCGCCCTGCTCACGGCCGCGGCAGTAGTTGTGCTCGGGGTCGAGGACGGCATCGTGCTCGCTGTCATCGCCTCGGTCATCGATCACCTGAGGCACAGCTATAACCCGTCCAACCACGTCCTCGTGAAGTCACCCGCGGGGTACTGGCAGCCGGAGCCGGTCACGCCGGGCGCGCGGACCGAGGACGGGATCGTCATCTACCGGTTCGGCACGAGCCTCTACTACGCCAACGCGGCCAGGCTGCTCGCCGACTTCCACGCCCTCGCAGAAGCCGGAGGGCCGCTGAGCTGGTTTGTCTTCGATTGCGCGGCGATCGAGGACATCGACTACACCGCTTTCACGATCCTTTCCCGTGCCGTAGAGATCGCCAGGCAGCGGCACGTACGGTTCGTGGTGAGCACCGTCATTCCTCGGGTGCGACGGCAACTGGACGGTTACGGCATCAGCAAGGCGCTTGACCCCGATGCGTGCTACGAGACTCCGAGGGAAGCCATAGACGCCTTCCACGGCGCGCGAGGTCCCGCGGCCGGTGACGCCCGGCCGGCTTCCACATGAATCTGATGGATAAAGATGCATTGAGGCTGCCCATGGGCGTCAGGCGCGCGACTCGGTATGGTTCCGACATGACGAACGTGAGCGGTGCCGGGGTCGTGGTCACCGGCGGAGGCGGCGGGATCGGGCGGGCGATCGCGCGCAGGCTCGCCGCCGACGGCGCCAGGGTCGTGGTCAACGACCTCAACCCGGCGGCGGCGCAGGCCGTAGCCGCCGAGATTGGCGGCTTCGCGGTCCCCGGTGATGCGGGCACGGAGCAGGGCGTCGAACTGCTCATCGGGACGGCCACCGATCTCCTTGGCGAGATCGACATCTACTGCTCGAACGCGGGGACCGTCGCGGGCACCGGCCCGGAGACGCCGGACGAGCTGTGGCAGCGTGCCTGGGAGGTCAACACGCTGGCCCACGTCCGTGCGGCGCGACTCCTGCTGCCTGGCTGGCTGTCCCGCGGCGCGGGAACCTTTGTCGTCACCGCGTCGGCGGCCGGCCTGCTGACGATGCTCGGCGCGGCGCCGTACTCGGTGACCAAGCACGCCGCGGTCGGGTTCGCGGAGTGGCTCGCCGCGACCTACGCGCACCGCGGGCTGGCCGTGCACTGCATCTGCCCCCAGGGCGTGCGCACGCAGATGCTGGCCGGATCCGGGCGGGCGGGCGACATCGTGCTTGCCGCCGCCGCGATCGAGCCCGAGCAGGTAGCGGAAGCCCTGGCGGCCGCGATGGCGGTGGGCAAGTTCCTCGTCCTGCCCCATCCAGAAGTCCGCGATTACTACGTGCATCGCGCCACCGATACCGACCGGTGGCTGCGCGGCATGTCGCGGCTGCAGCAGCGAGTCGAAGATGCGAACGATGCGACGGGAGAGGAAGCTTGAAAGCCTGGCAGCTGAACAGTTGCGGCGAACCGGAAGACGTCCTGGAACTAGCCGACGTGCCGCGGCCCGTGCCCGGCCCGGGGCAGCTCCTGGTCAGGGTCCTGGCCGCCGCCGCGAACTTCCCCGACGTGCTCATGTGCCGCGGCGCCTATCAGGTCCGCCCGCCGCTGCCGTTCACCCCTGGCGTCGAGTTGTGCGGCGAGGTCCTCGAGGTCGGTGCCGGCGAGACGCGCTTCAACGTCGGCGACCGGGTGATCGGCGGAGCGTTGCTCCCGTCCGGTGCGTTCGCCGACTGCGCCCTCATGGACGCGGCGCGGGCGTTCCCGGCACCCGAGTCATTCGATGACGCCGAGGCGGCACCCTTCCTCATCACCTACCAGACCGGGTGGTTCGGGCTGCACAGGAAGGCGAGGCTGGCGGCCGGCGAGACGCTGCTCGTGCACGCGGCGGCCGGCGGGGTCGGCAGCGGCGCGGTCCAGCTTGGCAAGGCCGCGGGCGCACGGGTCATCGGCGTGGTCGGCGGCCAGGAGAAGGCGCGGATCGCCGAGCGACTCGGCGCGGACGTCGTGGTGGACCGCCATGCGGAGGACTTCGTCGCGGTCGTCAAGGAAGTGACCAAGGGCAAGGGGGCCGATGTCGTCTACGACCCGGTGGGCGGCGAGTCATTTCGCCGGTCGACCAAGTGCATCGCGTTCGAGGGCCGGATCGTGGTCGTCGGCTTCGCCAGCGGTGACATGCCGTTGGCCGCGGTGAGCCACGCGCTGGTGAAGAACTACGACATCCTCGGCCTCCACTGGGGCCTTTACGAGCAGCTCAACCCGGCCGCGGTGGCCGACTGCCAGGCGGAGCTGACCAGGCTCGCCGCCGCCGGCCTGATCCGCCCGCTGGTCACCGAGCGGCTGCCGCTTACCGACGTCCCCGACGGCCTGCGCCGCCTCGCCGCGGGCAGCACCGCCGGCCGCCTCGTCTTCTTGCCGTAGCCGCTCGCGACCTGACCCGTTACCTCTTGCGGCCGACGGCGCGGCACCCCTCAGCAGATCGCGGGATAGCCGCACCTGGAATGAGACACCACAATTCGTTCGGGATGGTCGTCGTTGTTCTTCTCCCGTGACCATCGGCGCGTTCCCTGCCTTTCGGCCAAGGATGGTGGACGTTTGGGCACACTCCGCGGTGCCCAAACGTCCACCAGTTGCTTCCCCGGCCGCGTTTTAGCCGGGTCCGGCCTCTTGGCTAAGTGCGGCGGCGGTGACCTGGTCCGCGGGCAGGAACGCCTCGAGTTTCAGCTCGGATATCGTGACGTCTACCGCGGTGGCGAAGCTGGTGATGGTGGTCATCAGGCGCAACTCGCCGTGCGGCGTGCGCAGCTGGAGCGGGACGGCGAAGCCCAGGTGACCGGGCGCGACGCGGGCGGCGGGGACGTATTGGCTGAGCTCGGCGTGCAGCGCGGCCAGCCGCCTGTCGGGATTGCGGTTGAGCTCGGCGGTCATGGCGTTAAGCACGTGCCAGCCCCACTCGGCGAAGTTGGCGATGCGCGGTGCCATGCCCTCCGGGTGCAGGGCGAGCCGGTAGGCGTTCGCGCGCAGGTGCTCGGCGCACCCGTCGGCCAGGATCCGCAGGCCCGCGTCGGCGGCGACGATCTCGCCGTACCGGTCGATGACGATCGCCGGGTACGGCATGTGCGCGTCGAGGATGTGGGTGAGGCGCGGCAAGGACCGTGCAAGGTCGGGGCTGTGGAGCGCCGTCTCCGGGTAGGCGGGCGCGTAGCCGGCCGCCAGGAGCAGTTGGTTGCGCTCGCGGAGCGGCAGGCCAAGCGACTCGGTGAGCCGGATGACTATCTCGCGGCCGGGCACCGAGCGGCCGTTTTCGATGAAGCTGAGGTGCCGCTGCTCGTTCCGGCAAGCAGGGCCAGCTCAAGCTGGCTCAGCCGGCGAGAGGCGCGGCGTTCTTTCAGCGCGGCGGAGAAGTCCACGAGTCCCAGTTGTAGCCGCCCCTGTGCGCTCGCGCGATTCCCTGCCGGGAATTGCCGGCCCGCGCGGCAACTCACAGGATGGCTCGCATGGATGACATCGAGCTTGGTGTGCTTATCCCGATCGGGCAGGCCCAGTGGGGTCAGGGAATCGGACCCGCGCGAGCTGCTTGACTTCGCGGTGCGGGCGGAAGAACTCGGGTACTCGTCGCTGTGGGTGAACGACTTCCTGACACCACAATTCGTTCGGGATCATCGTCGTTGATCTTCTCCCGTGACCATCGGCGCGTTCCGTGCTTTCTGCCAGGGATGGTGGACGTTTGGGCACACTCCGCGGTGCCCAAACGTCCACCATGTTGCTTCCCCGGCCGCGTTTTAGCCGGGTCCGGCCTCTTGGCTCAGTGCGGCGGCGGTGACCTGGTCCGCGGGCAGGAACGCCTCAAGTTTCAGCTCGGATATCGTGACGTCTACCGCGGTGGCGAAGCTGGTGATGGTGGTCATCAGGCGCAACTCGCCGTGCGGCGTGCGCAGCTGGAGTGGGACGGCGAAGCCCAGGTGACCGGGCGCGACGCGGGCGGCGGGGACGTATTGGCTGAGCTCGGCGTGCAGCGCGGCAAGCCGCCTGTCGGGATTCCGGGTCAGCTCGGCGGTCATGGCGTTAAGCACGTGCCAGCCCCACTCGGCGAAGTTGGCGATGCGCGGTGCCATGCCCTCCGGGTGCAGGGCAGCCGGTAGGCGTTCGCGCGCAGGTGCTCGGCGCACCCGTCGGCCAGGATCCGCAGGCCCGCGTTGGCGGCGACGATCTCGCCGTACCGGTCGACGACGATCGCCGGGTACGGCATGTGCGCGTCGAGGATGTGCGCAAGCGCGGCCAGGACCGGGGCGAGGTCGGGGCTGTGCAGCGCCGTATCTGGGTAAGCGGGCGCGTAGCCTGCCGCCAGGAGCAGTTGGTTGCGCTCGCGGAGCGGCAGGCCAAGCGACTCGGTGAGCCGGATGACCATCTCGCGGCCGGGCACCGAGCGGCCGCTCTCGATGAAGCTGAGGTGCCGCTGCGTCGTTCCGGCGAGCAGGGCCAGCTCAAGCTGGCTCAGCCGGCGGGAGGCGCGGCGTTCTTTCAGCGCGGCGGAGAAGTCCACGAGTCCCAGTTGTAGCCGCCCCTGTGCGCTCGCGCGATTCCCTGCCGGGAATTGCCGGCCCGCGCGGCAACTCACAGGATGGCTCGCATGGATGACATCGAGCTTGGTGTGCTTATCCCGATCGGGCAGGCCCAGTGGGGTC
>CAVQVK010000084.1:0-53541 GCA_963717035.1 uncultured Acidimicrobiaceae bacterium
TGCCGATGACTCCCCCCGGTCTCACGCCACCGCCGGCCGCAACACCCCTACCCGGTCGCCCTTCACCGACAATGACGACGCAACCGCCCACTCGCCCCATGACCAGGCCGCCGGCGCCGTGGACCCCTCATCACGAGGGGTCCCGCTGACTGCATCGACCGAACGCTACGTCGAGATCCTCGAGCCCGGCACGCTGACCCTCGTGCAAGATGCCGGCAGGCATGGTCTTGCCGCCATCGGCGTTCCTGCTGCCGGCGCCGCCGATCCCGACGGGTTTCGCCTGGCCAACCGCTGTGGTCGGCAATCCCGACGGCGCCGCCGCATTCGAGCTGACGGCACGAGGGCCCACCGTTCGCTTCTCGTCGGACGGATACTTCGCCCTGGTCGGTGATGCCGATCTGAAGCTCGACGACCGACCGGTGGCGGCCGACACCGTTGTCCCGGTCAGCGTGGGCCAGGTTCTGGCCATAGGCGTCATGCGCCAAGCCCTTCGCTCGTATCTGGCGGTGGCGGGCGGACTCGAGGGCCCCGTCGTCCTGGGTTCCCGCTCCTCCGACGTCCTGTCTGGACTGGGCATCGGGCCTCTGCGACCCGGGGACAAAGTGGACCTCGGAGCCGCAGGACACCCGCGTGGTCGGCTGTCCCCCCTTGAACCGAGCTCGACCGTGCGGGTGGTGGCCGGCCCGCACCGTGCCTCCGACCCAGAGATCGAGAAGCTCTCACACGCATGCTGGAAGGTCGACGATCATTCCAACCGGGTCGGCTTGCGTCTTTCGTCCCCATCCGGTCAGACGGTTATCCGACCGCCCTCGGCCGGAATTCCGTCGTGTGGGATGGTCACCGGAGCCATCCAGATTCCACCCGGCGGGCAGCCGATCGTGCTGATGCCAGATCACGCCACCGTCGGCGGCTACCCGGTGATCGCCACGGTGATCAGTGCCGACTGGGGCGCGCTGGGCCGACTACGGCCCGGCGACGACGTCCGTTTTGAGCTGGTCAGCGTCGATGAGGCCCGGGCACTACGCCGAGAGCACGAGCGTCATCTCGACAACAGCGTGTCCGGCTGGTTCCCGACAGACAGCGGGACGTAGACGCCGCTCACCCGATCGCCGGCAAGACACCCGATCTCCCGCATGTCACGCGATCGCCAGCAAGACACCCGATCGCCAGCAAGTCACCCGGTCTCCAGCCGCCCCACGCATCGCCAGCAAGACACCCGATCTCCAGCAGGTCAGACGATCTCCAGCATGGCTGACTTGGTGTGGCGGTCGGCGACCTCCTCCATCCGCCCCCAGATCATCTGGCGCCTGGTGCGCCCGCGGGTCATCTGGTGCTCCGTGTCGTCGGTCATCACCGCTTCGTCGGCGGAGACCAGTGTGCATCGCCTGTCATTGCGATAGCCGACGACCACCGGTCCCCCCGAGGCCAGAGCCTCAGCAACGATGCGACCGGCGAGCACGACCGGATCGTCGAAGCAATCGAGGTCGACGGCTCGGACGTTGGCGCCGGGCAGCTCCTCGGCCAGCGCACCTAACAGATCGGCAATGCCTGCGCTTGGTTGTCCGGGCGAGTGGTCGGCACCCACAGCGCAGGGTGGTTGTTGAGCGCGGTCGGCCCCAGCAGCCCGAGCAGCGCGGTCGGCCCCAGCGGCCCGCTCGGCCCCCTCACCGCGCTCAGCCCGCTCCCCCACACACTGACCGTAAGTACCGCCGAGCCCGGTGACCGCGACCACGGTGGTGGCACCGGCCTTGGCCACCGGGTAGACGTCGTCGTAGAGGTCGGTCGCCGTCCGCGTGGCGATATGAAGCTGCCCCAAGTGGATGATGCCGTCGGAGGTGACCGGGATCCCGTCAGGATCGACGACCAGGGCCGTCGCCCCGTGAGACTCGAGCAGGCCTGCTACCAATGGCGCCACCCGTTGACCGTCGTTGACAACGGTGATGCTTGCACCAGCTAGATGCGAGGAGTCGCCGGGTCCGAGAGGTGCCGGAATGGCCAAGAGGCCGACACCTTCGGCGTGCTCGGAGCTCTGGACGCCCGGGTGGTTGGAGTATCGAGGCTTCGAGTACGGAGCCACCTCGATCGCGGACCGGCTCTGCATAGCCCATATGACCACCACCATTCGAGCTCGACTGTTACGGGAACGGGGGCGGACGCCGAATATCACGGGAGGATCTCCACATATCCGGGGATGATCGAACTTCCCACTCCTCGTGTCCGCCGTTGCCCCACTGTCTGACGTGAGCCAAGCGCGTTCAAAACCCTGAATCTGGTCCGAGTGGTGAAACGGCGGAGTCGGCTACTCCAGCTGAAAGAGCGGAGGCGCGACACCCGGAGCGCCATCACCGGACTCGCCGGGAACGGCTCCGGGGTTTTCACCGACGGGGCTTTCGCCGACGGGTTTCCGGCGGCGTTCAGCGTATGCCTCTTCCTCCCCAAAGGGAGCAGGAGGATCGAAGTGCCAGTCCTGTTCGTCGTCCTTCCACAAGACGTAGCTTTCGACCGTCTTTCGATGATGATGGAATGTGCACAATCGTGCGGTATTGGCGAGGCACGTGGGGCCGCCCTGGCCAAACTCCTCCGTGTGGTCGATCTGCAAGAACTTGGTCGCTCCGCATCCCGGCACCACGCACTGCGGGTCGCGTTCCTCGAGTGCGGTGCGCAATGTGGCGTTGATGGTGCGGGTGAAGTGGTAGATCTTCGAGATGTCCTCCGCGTGATGGAAGATCACCTTGATTCCGGCGTCGGTCATCAGATCGGAGACGACGGGAATAGGAATCGGAGTCCCCGTCGAGGCGATCTCGGAGATCTCGCCGTCCTGGACGTGGCCACGACGTAGGGCGTCGAGGTCCACGCGAACGTGAGATCACGTTCTGAGGCGACTGGGCCGGCGTGCCACCCGTCGTCAGCGAAACAAGTGCGTCAGCCGCATAGGCGGTTAGCGGTTCGCGACTCCCAGCCTTTCGGGCTTGATCAAAAATGATGCCTGCTTCGTGGTCGAGCGCGGCAGCCACCTTGGCACCACGATCGGGAGTGAGCCGGGCCTTCAAACAGAATGCGCCTTCTTCGTCAGTCCAGTGTCGAAGGTAGCGTCCCTGATGGATCCGCTTATACGTAGCCATCGGGTCTGCGGCCGCGCTTGCCGCTTTGGCTCTGCGGCATTCGTTGCGGAGGGTCTTGACCGGTTGGCGCCGAGCAGTTTCGATGAGATCAGTTTCTTTTGTGGGATTGAGGGAGGCGGCACCGGCGATCTCTTTGGCCTGGAGGGCCGAAAGTGTGCCGTTTGCCAGTGCATCAGCGGTGGCTGGGCAGGCCTCGAGCTGTTGGGCCAGCTCCAAGGTTCCCCGGGCACTCCCTACGTCGGTGCCACTGTGCTCGGCGATCAGTTCGGCCGCATTGCGGTGACCGGTGGCGCCGAACGCTCCCGAGGACTCGATCCTCTTGGCCAGGAGCAATCGGACGGCGCCGGCGACGCGCTCCACCCGGACCGCATCGTCAAACAAGGACGTGGCATCTTCCCCACTCAACAGGTCGGGATCGAGGTCGGTCACCAGCCCTTCGAGAAGCGCGATAGCCGAGGCGAGTCGGGCCCGAAGACCTTGTTCGGCATCCGCGCCAGAACCCATCGCCAACCCTGCCGCCGAGGACTGTCTTTGTGGGCATCTGAGGAGCACTTCGAGCTCATGCGTCCATGATGACAGGAGGGTGTGACAACCACTGAACCTGCATGGCAGATATTGGACCCCAAATAACGACCCATGACGCCAAAATGAACACCCACACTCGGGCCTCAGGCAGGTGCAGCCATGCGCGATCTGCCTGTTGGCCAACTCCTCGAGCTTGCGGGCTGCTGTCGCCGCGCCCCCAGCGGCACGGAACGACTCCTGAACACGTCCGGCTCCTTCTCGGTATCGGGGTTCGCTGAGCACGGCCGTGAGGACCGCTCGAAGCTCGGCGGCCTTGACCCGTCCAAATCGCACACGGAGGCCGGCGCCGGCTTCGACCACTTGTTCAGCGACGATGGGTTGGTCGTCGCGGATCGGGGCAAGGACCAGGGGAAGGCCGTGAGTCAGCGACTCGCAGACCGTGTTGTTGCCGCCATGACACACCACGGCGTCGAGATGGCTCAGGAGCTCGAGCTGGGGGACCGACTCCCGGACCAGAACGTTGGATGGGACCGCTGGAAATCGGTCAGGGGGTGCCACCACGATCGCTTGCACAGGTCGCACCGCTCCCCCATCGCCGCTGCCGGCCCCGGCTCCACCCTCAACGCCGGCCCCGCTTCCATCGCCAGCTCCAACACCGGCCCCGCCAACGCCATCGCACCCCGCAACGCCGTTGCCGCCCGTCGCCGCCGACATGGGGACTGTCAGCCCGTCGAGCGCCTCGAGGATCTCCGTGAAGAATCGGTCCCCGGCGCCTACGTTCACCGTGCCCAGCGACACCAAGATCGACGCGGCATCGCCACGAAGCCACGCCCATGGAAAGTCTGAGGTCGGAGGGCGTCCACCGAGCGCGGGTCCCGACGAACGCGGTCGGGGCCGGGACGGCACCCGAAGCGGCGCCCATGAGGAGCTCGGTGGTGAAGGCCAGGATCAACTGATCGGAGAAGCGCAGGTCGCCCCACCCCGCCTGTTCTGGCGAAACACCCATCTCCAGCTGGATCTCCAATAGCAATTGCCGAACCCACTCCCCGACCTTGGGCAAGGCTTCGAACGGGCCCGAGAGCTCTGCGGGCGTGGTCGCCGACGTTGCCCAGGTGATCCCCCGGCGACGGGCGACGATGGCGCCGGCGATGGCTTGCTGGTCGGCGACGAGTACGTCGGGAGCGAACTCGTCGGCGGCCCGGTCGATCCCGGGCGCAGTGAACCGGGCGAGGGGCAGGAGGAACTCCTCCCACAGGAACTTGAAGGCCGCTGGGCCCCTCATGCCAGTCGCCCGGTCCCTCACGGTGGCGACCGTGTCGCGTCCCAACTCTTCGCCCGCAGGGAGGAGCACCGCGTCGGCTGGAAGGAGCGGTGCCACAACCACCGGCGGCCCCACCCAGGCCACCTCGTGGCCGGCCTCCGAGAGCGCCGCCGCCACCGCCACCGTCGGGTTGACGTGACCGCTAAGGGGCGGGACGGCAAAGAGGAAGCGGGCCATGGTTACGAAGCCTCTTTCGATTCCAGGTCGGGCTCCACGTCGTCGACCTCCTGGAGCCCGGCCTCCTGCCGTCCAGAACCCGGTGCCCCAGAACCCGGCGCCGCCGGCGCGAAATCTCGATGATCCGGGATGACCGGAGCCTGATCCAGCCCCTTCCCGCGGGCGAAGTCGTCCATGGCTTCCTGCCAGCCGTCGGGCAGCTCGCCGCCGACGGGAGGCCACGGCGACTCCTCCGGGTACCACGGCGGCCGAGGGGCAAGCTCCTTGAACCTGGTCGGACGGTGCCTGATAATCCGCCCAGCGCCCCCGACACCCTCAGCGCCCAGAACGGGCTCACCGGAGCCGTCCATGCCCAGAACGGGCTCACCGGAGCCGTCCATGCCCAGAACGGGCTCACCAGAGCCGTCCGCGTCCAACGCCACCGGCAGGTCGCCGGCCCGCATCCGGTCGAACCAGCGCAACAACAAGGTTCGAAGGTCGGCGGGGGCCTCGAGCACCACCAGGTGCGAGCACCCCTCGTAGAGGTGGAGCTCGCAGCGCGGCAGCACGTACACCAGGCGCTCCGCCCAGTCCCGGACGTCGGAGTGCTCACCGCAGACAATCAGGACAGGGCAGTTGATCCCGGCCAGTTCGGCCTGGGTGAAAGCAGGCGATGCCGCTAGATCATCCACCAACGACGTCTTGTGCAGCAGCGTGTCCGAATTGCGAGCCAGACGCTTCCCCTTACGCCCGCCGACGGCGTCGAGCCAGTTGTGGACGTCGTCGTGGTCGAGGAATAATCCGGCAAACTCGAGCGTGCCCACCATCTGTTGCCGCCAGCCGTCCACGGCCACGTGGGCCTCGACCAGCACCAGACCAGCCACCCTCTCGGGACGGTGCACGGCGGCGGCCACGGCCAGCACGCCACCGAAGCTGTTGCCCACCAGGTGCACGGGCCGATCGATGCCGAGCTCGTCGAGGATGGCGAACAGATCGTCGACCTGTTCCTCGACCGTGTACCCGGTCGCCGGCTTCTCCGACAGGCCGTGGCCCCGGAGGTCGTAGATGACCACCTCGGAGCGCTGAGCCACCGGGTTGGCCACCGTGTAGTACCAACTCGACGAGTTGTCGACGACCAGCCCGTGCAAGAAGACGACCGTCGGGTCGCCGTCGCTCAGGTGATGGACATTGAACCGGGCCCCATTGGCCACGACGTCAACCATGTCGCCCTCCTTGAGCGCCTGCTCCGACCGCCAACTGCCTGTACCGCAATCCACTGGCCGCCGATTCACCGGCCGCCGATTCACTCGTCGCCGATCCACCAACCGCCGATCGACCGGCCCCCGATGCGCCCACCGCCGATCCACTAGCCGCCAACCCGTCGCCTTCCGGCCGCTGCTGGCCCAAAAACTCCGTCACGATGTCCGCCAGCTCGGCGGGCGCGTCGAGGTGCAGGGCGTGTCCACCATCGAGCACGGCAAACTGGCACCGATCTGGCGGCAACCGGTGGGCCAGCGCCTCGACATCTAACCGGAACGGCGACGCCGCGCCCATCACGCACAACAACGGTACGGCCAGCTGGGCCAAGGCCTCCGTGTCGACCTGCGAGTCGCGACGTAGGTCGCTCAGCACCGTGGTCCCACCGAGCAGGATTTGCTCACCGGTCGCCCGCCGCCGACGTCGCCGCAGGCCCGGCGCACCGGCGCTCGAGGAACCACCAGCGCCATCCGACCCGCCCCGGGGAGCCCCATCGCTAGACCCCGACCCACTGCCGGCCGGAATCCGCTCCCGCGACCGGCGCCGGTCGTGCTCCCAGGCACGCATGGATTCGATGTCCATTCCGCCGAAGTCGGCTCCTCTGGGACCGTCTCCGCCCGATCCTGGCCTCTCTCCACCAGCTGGTCCGGGGACGAACGAGTCGACCAGCGCCACCGCGGTGACCCGGTTGGGGTGGTCGATGGCATGACGCAAGGCCACCAGACCACCGAAGCTGTGGCCGACCAGGGCACACGGCCCCACGGTCTCGGTGAGCGCCTCGAGATCGGCGGCCAGCTCGGTCAAGGTGTAGCCCCGCAGTGGGCGTTCGCTCAGGCCGTGCCCACGCTGGTCGTACAACACGACGTGATGGGACTCGGCCAGCACCGGGGCCAGCCCGAAGTACCACGAGGCCAAGCTCCCGCTCAGCATCCCGTGGATCATCACCACCGGCCGCGCCGTCGGTTCACCCAGGTACTGCACGTGGAGGCGCAGCCCGTTCGCGGTCACGTACGGCATGCGACGATGAACCCCACGAGTTGTCCGACGGTCAACAGGATGATCTGCTCCAATTCCATACCCGCGACCCAGTCGACGAAGTCCACCGACTCGCCGTAGCGATCACGCAGCTTCTCGGCCAGGGCCACGAATTCGATGCTCTCCAGTTCGAGGTCCTCGGTGATCATCGACTCCATGGTCACCTCGATGTCGTCCATGTAGTCCTCGCCGATGATCTCGCCGATCAGCTCGGTGACTGTGGCCAGGACCGACGCTTCGGTCACCTCCGTCGTCGATGCATCAGTGGTCATGTTCGTCCTTTCCGTCCTGTCGGTATGCCGGTGACTCGTGCCTGTTGGTATGCCGGTGACTCGTCGTCGGATGGGCCTGGATCCTGAACGTGGTTCGTCGCGTCGGGTTGGCCGACAGTGACCGCGATCACCGACTCACCCTCCCTGCTCGACGCCACTGTCCACCGCCGACCCTCGGGGTCGCGAACCCACAAAGTGAGCTCCGACTGGCTGTCGGGATCGGTCAGTTCTTCGACCTCGAAGGTGCGGGGACGGCCCTGGAGCCCGTTGCCGATGGCCTTGGCCACCGCCTCCTTCGCCGTCCAGACCAAGGCCACCCATGCGTCGGGGCCGACGCCGTCAGGACGCAGGTCCTGCTCATGTGGGGTCGAGCGCGATGTCCACGAACCCGTTGCTCCGAGGGGCCCGCGGGGTGAGCGGCTCGACGTCGACCCCGATGGGTCCAGCGTCCGAGACCACGGCCACGCCGATCCACTCGGTATGGGAGATCGACACCGCCAACGCAGACGCAGACGGATGGGCCGCGGACACATCCGGGGGAACCGACGCCACGGGTCGGCCATGGTCGTCGTTGGTGATGTGCACCTCGACTGGATGCATCGGTCGAGCCCCGCGGTCCCACAGATACCGGCGAACTGCGTCCTTCGCCGCGATCCGCCCGAGCAGCCAGGTGCGTTGGGCGCGGGGGTTGTGGCGCTCGTAATCGGCGCGCTCATCCTCACCGAGGTAACGCCGCATCATCAGGCCGCGACTGGCGGAGTCCGTCCAGCGCTCGTGGGCCACCTCCACGCGCACGTCGACATCAGCACCGGATGGAGAAGCGCTGTGTGCCGATGCCCCGGATGTCGAGGCACCGCGTGCCGGTGGTCTGCCCCGTGACATCACCCGCTGATCGGTCAGCACGTTGGTCTCCGGGTAGATGAGAACCGGCCAGACAACCGGGTCGCTCTCGAAGCGGCGGTCCTGCCAGCTGTCGATCCGAGCCCACAGGTCGCCGTCGACACACAGGTCCATGTCGGACTGGACCAACCTCTCCGTGTACTGGGTGATTCGGACGGTGCAGGACACCGGAGCCGTCGGGCCCGGTCGGGGGCCGAAGAAGCGGACCCGCCGAATGGAGGTGGGAAGAGCCAGCCGATCGATCTCGGTGCGGCGCATGGCCCAATAGCCCATCAGCTGGCCTGCGCAGTCGAGGAGCGCTCCGGGGGCAGCCAGGTCGGCCAGGCGGCCTCGGATGCCGTCTTCGGCGACGGCAGTGAGCTCGGTCACTCCTTGGTATGCCGGTCCGTGGAACATCCAGCGGTCGTCGTACATGGTGCGGGCGGAGATGTCCGACTTCCGCTCACCGATCAATGGCGTCGGATCGGGATCGGGTGCGATCGGGTAGTCGTGGCCCAGTACCACCGTGGTCTTGGCGTACCCGTCGATGCTCACCTGGACCCGCCAGAGATTCTGGGGACCGCTCACGGCCTGGTCGGCCGGCACGGGCATCACCTTGGAGCGAATTGTGGTCTCCACGGGCGGTGCCGCTGCCAGCCAGCGAAGGGCTCGCACGTCGTCGAAGCCGGTGACCACGGTTCCTGGAACCAGCTCCTGGGCTGCTCGACCCATGATCTCGAGCAGCATGGTCATGGGCACCACCGGGAAGAGGTCCTCTACCGATGGCCATCCCTCCGGCTGCCGGTAGAAACAATGGTCGAGAAGCTCGGGGTGGGTCTCCACCGAAACCGTCCACGTCGTCACCCGTGACGGAAGTTCCTGGTCGCTGGTTGCAGGTGACTCAGCGGGTTGGCTCGATTCCTCCGTGGGGAGCACCGGCCCACCTGTGGGGAGCATCGGTTCGTCCGTGGGGAGTACCGCCTGGTGTGTCGTGAGCGTCGGCACGCCTATAGGAAGCATCGGCTCGTCCGTAAGGAACATCGGTGATTCTCGAGCGGCCGTGAACGTGGGTGGGCCAGACCGCGACCACGCATCGATCGCCTGCTGGCCGGCCGCAACCGTCTCGGCCATCACCTGTTGATAGGCCACCAAGATCGGATGGGAGTCCGGAATTGCGGGAGTCGGAGGGGAATCGATGATCGGAGGGGTAAGGCCGGGCCCGAGACCGACCGGCGATAGTTCTGACGACCCGACCGGCGATAGTTCGGGCGACCCGACTGGCGAAGGTTCTGGCGAGCGGTCCGGCGACAGTCCCGGCTGTCCGACAGGCGACAAGCCGAGGGTCCCAGACGGGGATGCCTGGAGAGAGGGCGACAATCCGAGGGATACCGCACCCGGGTCGACGCGCACCAGCGGTACCCCGAGGCGGAGCGGCCGGCCGATCGGTGGCGCCGCCGCCTTAAACGGTTCGGTCCGTCCCAACCGCCCGTCAGCACCCCCACTACCCCGGGCGGCCAACTCCTCGAACCGAACCGGGACGCCCTCACTCCACAAGCCGGCGGCCAGACGAAGCACTTGGGCCATGCCCGGATGCTTGGCTGAGCCGGCACTGAGCGTGCAGAGCTCTCGATCGTGCAGCGTGTCCTCCAAGAACGCACTGACCGACCCGAACCCCATCTGCACGAAGACCCGGAACCCCTCTTCGTACATGGCCTCGGCCAGCTGCCGGAAGCGCACCGGTTCGACCAGATGGCGGAGCGAGAGCTGCCGGACCCCCTCGGCCTCGTCCGGGTACGGAGCCACAGCGGTGGCCGACCACAGGGGAACCTCCGGCGCTTCGAACTCGATCCGCTCATAGGTCTCGCGAAACGGCCCCAGGAATGGCGCGAAGGCGGGGGAATGGAATCCCGACCGGATGGGCAGCTCCTGGCAGATCACGCCGGCGTCACGCAGCCTCCGTCCTGCTTCGGCGCAACCGGCCTCGTCGCCGCACAGAACGGACTGGTGATGGCAGTTGTCGTGGGACACCGCCATGGCCGGAAGGTCCGTGATCGCCGCTTGTGCTTTGGTCACGTCGGCGCCCACCATGAGATAGGCCACGTCGGGGACGCTGAGCCGGGTGGGGAGCAGGCCGTTGCTCAATTCGTCGACGATCGCCCGGGGCACCATCCCGGTGGCGATCAGCCCGCTCCACTCACCCAGGCTGTGGCCGGCCATCGCATCGGGAGCCACGCCCAGGCGACGCAGAGCTGCGTCCAGGATCCTCCCGGTCCAGAGGATCGACCGGGACTGGCGCTCGAGCTCGGTTTCCCCGAGGTCGGTGGGCGGCGTCCAGCCGAAGTGCTCGGCCACGGCGCTGGCGTCGGAGTCCTGGTTGGGCTCCACCCCAGGGAAGACGAAGGCCAACTTGCCGCCCTTGTCGAGCAGGCCGCCGGGGCTGAACCACACGTCGTTCCGGCCCCGCCACGGCTTACCCCCGGTGACCACCCGACGGGCCAGGTCGAGCCGGGCCGGTTTGGGATCGACCAGCGCGAGGCGGAATGGTCCGGCCTCAGGGGGCGGGGGGCACAGGCGGTCGTCCCGCTCGAGCAGGTCAGTGGCGTCGAGCTGCGAGCGCAAGCCGTCCACGTCCGGGGCCGCCAACAAGACCACCCGGCCGCCCGTTGGGTGGGCCGGCTGTGGGTCTCGGCCTGGCTGGGCCGGCTGTGGGTCTCGGCCGCCTTCGGCCGGCTGTTTGAACCGTCGACCGGCCGGGTGCGTCCTCCTTGTGCCCCGATACGTCTTCCCGGGGCCACGAGGCCCGACGGCGTCGGCATGGGCCCGGAGGACCACGTGGGTGTTGATCCCGCCGAAGCCGAAGGCGTTCACCCCCGCCACCCGCACGGCCGGGTCGACGTCCCAGTCCACTGCGGTCGGCGACGTCCGAAATCGGGTTCCCTCCAGCCGCGCGGTCGGGCTCGTCACAGTGCAGGGTGGGCGGGGCGATCCCATGGTGGACGGCGAGTACAGCCTTGATGAGGCCGGCGGCCCCGGCCGCGGGCATGGCGTGACCGATCATCGACTTCACCGAGCCGACCACGGCGCTGCCGCCGTCGGGATAGTCGTCGACCCTCCATGCCTCGTCGCGGCCGCCGATGCGACCGCGACCGCTGGGCTTCGGGTCCGGACCGAAGAACCGGGTGAGGGTCTCGAGCTCGGCGCCGTCGCCGGTCGGCGTGGCCGTGCCGTGGGCCTCGATCAGTCCACACGATGCCGGATCCAGGCCCGACTCGAGCCAGGCCCGCTCGAGAGCGAGCATCTGACCGGTGGGGCTCGGCTTCATCAAGCTGACTTCCCGTCCGTCCGATGAGATACCCGACCCGCACAACACGGCATAGATACGGTCGCCGTCGCGCTCGGCATCTTCGAGCCGCTTCAGTGCAACCATCCCCGCGCCCTCACCGATGAGCAGCCCGTCAGCCCGGCGGTCGAAGGGCCGCATCTGCTGACTAGGGCTCAGCGCACGCAGCTGAGTGAAGACGCTCCACAACGTCACGTCGTGACACAGGTGGACGCCACCGGCCAGCACCAGGTCGCAGCGCCCGCTCCGAAGCTCGCGGATGCCCGCGTCGACGGCCAGCAACGAGCTGGCACAGGCGCCGTCGACGGTATAGGCCGGTCCGTGGAGGTCGAGCCGGTTGGCGATGCGGGAAGCGACCAGGTTGGGCACCAAGTCGATGGCCGACTCCGGACGATCGGGTCCCAGCTGAGCGACGAAGGCCTCTTTCACCTCGGCCAACCGTTGCTCGTCGACCTCGGGGACCAACGAGCGCACGCTCTCGACCAGTTGCTGGGCGGTCCGAACCCGTTGCTCCAGGCGGGCCACGCCGGGGGTCAAGTAACCGCCACGACCGACGACGACCCCGGTGCGCTCGGCCACCGGCGCGGCCCGGTCGCCACCGGCATCATCGAGGGCGGCCCGAGCCACCCGGAGAGCGAGCAGCTGGTCCGGCTCCACCCCGTCGACGGCGTTGGGCATGATCCCGAACGGCTGCGGATCGAAGGTGGCGAGGTCACCGAGGAAGCCACCGCGGCGGCAGTAGAACCGGTCCGGACCGGTTCCGGCCGGGTCGTAATAGACGGGGTCCCACCGGTCGGCCGGCGTGTCGGTGATCGAGTCGCGACCATCGACCAGGTTGCGCCAGAACGAGTCGAGGTCTGGTGCCCCGGGGAACAGCGCGGACATGCCCACGACGGCGATGCCCTGACCGCTTTGTCGTAACGGATCCATGGCCTACGGTTCTCCAGCGGATACGGACTGGGGATCTCTGGCCGGTTCTGACTGGCCAGCTTCGGCGGACTGGGGTTCTCCGGCGGATTCGGAGGACTGGGGTTCTGCGGCCGACGCGGTGGACTCTGACTGGGGAACTTCGGCGGATAAGAACGGGGCTTCGAAGGTGGACACCCGAGCGCGGGCCAGGACGATCTCCGGTTCGGGCAACGCCGTCCGGAGCTCGTCCAGCAGGCGGGCGACACCGTCTTCGGGATGGACGAGTCCTATGCCGCGGCGGGCATACTCCCGATCGAGCGGGGCCGAGACCATTCCCGTTCCCGCCCATGGTCCCCAGTCGACGGCCACCACGGGGCCGAAATGCCGTGAGGTCAGCGACCAGGCCAGGGTGGCCAGGGCGTCGTTGGCCGCGGCGTAGTCGACCTGACCCTTGTTGCCGAAGGCGCCCGAGACGCTGGTGAACAAGACGATGAACGGATGAGGCTTCCGCACGGCAGCGACCAGGGTGTGCGCTGCGCTCACCTTGGTGTCGAACACCCGGCGGAAGGACTCCGGGGTCTTGTCGGCGAGCAGGCGGTCCTCGATGACACCGGCACCATGGACAATGCCATCGAGCCGACCGTGGCGGTCGTACACCGAGGCGACCACCCCTCTCAGTGCTTCCGCGTCCCGTACGTCGACCGCGTGGTACGACACCTTGGCGCCAGCGTTGTCGAGCTGGGACAAGGTGAACCGGATCTCTCGAGCGGCCAGCAACTGGGCACACGACGCTTCTATGGCCGCGGGCTCGCGCATGCCGCGGGCGATGAGCACCCGACGAAGGTCTGTGGCATCGGCGGCCGCGGCCACGTCCGGGTCTTCAGGCGCATCGGGTAGCGGGGAGCGCCCCACCAGCTCGAGCGAGCAGCCATACGTCGTGGCCAGGCTGAGCGCCAGCCGAGCGGTGATTCCGCGCGCCCCTCCGGTCAGCAGGACCACCGACTTGGGGCCCAGGTTGGTGCCCGGTGGCTCACGACGAATAACCCCCTTGGCATCCAAGGTTTTCTCGGTGGCGATCACCGTGCACCGCGTGCCATCGCGGTACCCGACGGCGACCGGTCCCCCGGGAGCCAGCACCTCGGACACGATGTGACCGGCGAGCACCACCGGGTCGTCGAAGCGATCCAGGTCCACCGCCCGCACGTGGGCGTCGGGAAGCTCGCGGGCCAGCGCCCGCCACAGTCCGGCGACACCGGCACCGGTCTGCTCGACGCCGTCGGCATCGGCGCGGTGGGCCCCGTTGGCCCCTTCGCGTCGCTTCGATCGGCCCCAAGGAGCGGGATGACGAGGCGATCCGGTCTCATCCATGAATCGGCCGTGCGTACCACCCAGGCCGGTGACGGCAATCAAGGTCGACGTGCCGGCCACGGCCACCCGGTGGACCTGTTCGAAGAGGTCGGCCGCGGTTTCCGCGCCGGGATGGAGCAGTCCCATATGGACGATGCCGTCGCACTGGCCCGGTATCGCGCCAGGCTCGACGACGTGAGCGGATGCGCCGTGCGACTCGAGCAGGGAGGCGACCAACGGGGCCACACCTCGACCGTCGTCGACCACGGTGATGGAATGACCGGCCAGGGCGGGCGCGTCCCGCTGTTCCACCGACGGTGGGGCGGAGACGACCCGGAAGACGGCCCGCACCGCGGACTCAGGGACAGCCGACTGCGTATCGAGCGGGAGGGGGCCAGCCGGTTCCGGTTTGCGGTCATGGGCATCGCTTGCACTGGCGTCCGCCGCGGTCGGGGTGGCGTCGGCCGTACGGGCGTCGGCTACCTTCGCACCGCTGTTCTGCGCGGTCGGAGTGGCATCGGCCGTCCTCGGGGTGGTATCGGCCGTCGTCGAAGGCGAAGTCGTATCGGCCGACGTCGAAGGGGAAGTCGTATCGGCACTCAAGTGGGCGTCGACCCACGCCACGATGGCACGAAGCGACTTCTGGGCGACTAGCTCCTCCACGATCGACTCGTCGAGCGACTCGCCCGGGCCTGTAGTGCCGCCGAGCCCGGCCCGTTCGGTCAGCTCCCCCAGTATCTCCAGGCGCTTGATCGAATCGATGCTGAGATCGGCCTCGAGGTCGAGGTCGGCTCCGAGCATGTCGAGCGGGTAACCGGTCCGTTCACTGACCAGTGTGGCCAGCAGGGTCATGAGGTCTGCTCCGGTCGGAGTGGCCGGTTGGTTCTGCGTCACCGGGGCCGAATCGAGCCCCGCTTCCGGCGACACTGCGTCATTGGGTGTTGCGTCATCGGAGGTATTGCTGGTCGGGGCCGAGCCGGCCGCAGCGTCACCGGTCGAGCGCGGCCGCAGCGTCACCGGCCGAGTCGGCAGCCGCGGCACCGGCCGAGTTGCCGACCAGGTGTCCTTCGACCCACGCCACGATGGCACGAAGCGACTTCTGGGCGACTAGCTCCTCCACGATCGACTCGTCGAGCGACTCGCCCGGGTTGCTGGCGGCGGCGAGCCCGGCCCGTTCGGTCAACTCGCCGAGTATCTCCAGGCGCTTGATCGAATCGATGCTGAGATCGGCCTCGAGGTCGAGGTCGGCTCCGAGCATGTCAAGCGGGTAACCGGTCCGTTCACTGACCAGTGTGGTCAGCAGGGTCATAATGTCCGGCCCAGCCGGAGTGGCTGATTTGGCCTGGGGCGCCGGAGCCGGAGCCGAAGCTGTGGCCGCTTCCGGCGTTACTGCGTTGCTGGAGCCGGCGTTGGCGACATCTGGCTGAACCGATGGTGCGGTCACCGTTGCCGCTGCGCCTGAGAGGGCAACGGGGTCGGGGACCGGTGGAGGGGCGGGCGCCGTGCGATCCGATTCGACGGGCCCTCCCAAATAGCGGAGGAAGACCTGGCGCTGTGCATCGACCAGCTCGCGCATCGAATTCAAGTAGGACAGCATCACCATGTCGCGCTCGTTGGAGACCACACCGGTCTGCGCCATACCGGATGCCCGACGGCGATCGGCTCGGCCGGTGCGAGCGGTCCCCCACTTGTCGGCGCCCCAGTGGAATTCGAAGCGAAGGCGGCCTGTGCCATCTCCGGCGCCGGCAGCAGGCCTCCGGGAACGATGTCACCGGCCGCCGTGCGCACGAGATGGCCGTTCACCTTCCAGCCAGTGCGCTTGGCCACAGTCGATGGATCGACCGGACGGGCTCTCCCCTCGAAGAGCCTGGTCGTATCGACGGGAACCCCGACCGAGGCCAGCTCGGCCACTGCGAACAGGAACCGCCTCACGCCGTTGTCCCCAGGCGCATCACAGGCCACAGCGGTGTGCGGTCGATCCTTCAAGATCTTTCCGACCAACTGGGTGAGCACCCGACCGCTCCCCGCTTCCACGAAGGTCCGCACGCCCGAGTTGTACATGGCCTCGATCTGCTCCCGGAACCGGACCGGGCTGGCCAGCTGGCGGGCCAGCAGCGCCCGGATCTCCGCCGGATCGGACGGGTACGGCTCCGCCGTGGTGTTGGCGAACACGTCGATAGCCGGGGGATGGACATCGACGGGGACGAGGGCGTCGGCAAAGGCCGGCTCTGCCCCGGCCACCACCGAGCTGTGGAAGGCGCACGCCACCGGGATAGGCCGGCAGGCCACGCCGACGGCCTCGAGCGCAGCCACCGCCTCCTCCATGCCGCGTGTCGGCCCAGAGAGGACCACCTGGCTTGGGCTGTTGTCGTTGGCCACCACCACCCCACGAGGTGTCCCGTCGGGTAGCGCCGAAAGCACGCTGCGAACGTCCCACGCCGCCCGGGCTACGGCAGCCATGGTCCCGGGATCATCTCCCGCTGCTCCGAGCATGGCGCGGCCACGCTCCTCGCTCAGGGCGAGTAGTCCCTTCGGGCAACGCGCCGGCCACGGCCAGCGCCACCAGCTCGCCATAGCTGTGACCGCCGGCAACATCGGGCGGATCCCGCACGCGTCGAGCAACTCGGTCATGGCCAGACCGGCGATCCCCAACGCCGGTTGGGCCACCCGGGTATCGGTCAGGGCCTCACGTTGCTGGGCTCGGCCCTCGTCGGAGAACGCCGCCGGGGGAAACATGCGATCGACCCAGGCCGCCCCGGATCGAAGCCACCGCTGCAAGCTGGGGAAGGCCACGAACAGGTCGGCCAGCATTCCTGGCCGCTGGCTTCCCTGGCCTGGGTAGAGGAAGGCGACCGACGCGGCATCGCCCTGAAGCCCGGCGTCACCCTGAGGCGGCGCCACGAACACGCCCCGGCGTGGGTCGGCCTCCCCCGCCTTGAGCTGGTCCAGCTTGGCCCGGAGGTCCTCGATGTCGTCGGCGACCACGGCCACCTTCACGGGCAGCGGGCCGACTTCGGTGCCGGGACGAGGCGTATCGGTGCCCGGAGACGCATGGTCGGTGCCGGGAGTCGCATCCGGGCCGGGACGAGACGTACCGGTGCCGGGACGAGACGCACCCCACTCCGAGACGGTGCAGGCCAGATCGCGTAGCCGCATTGCAGCAGGATCCCCACAGGAGTCGATGAGGGCCTCGAGCCTGGCGATCTGATCGTCCGCCCCCGCCCGATCGGCGGAGCGGAAACAGAACAGCTCGGCCGGCCATTGCTCGAGCCCATGGGCGGGCAGCTCGTCGCCCTCGTACGCAGACAGCACGGCATGGAAGTTGGTCCCGCCAAAGCCGAACGCGCTGATGCCCGCCGCCCGCTCGGCCGTGGCCCACGGCTGAGCGCTGGCATTGAATATGAACGGGCTCAGAGCCGAGTCGTAGGCGGGGTTGGGGTTGACGATGTTCACCGTCGGCGGGCGCACTCCACGTTGTAGCGACAGGGCGGTCTTGATCAGTCCGGCCATGCCCGCGGTGCACTTGGTGTGGCCGATCTGCGACTTGACCGAACCGAGGGCGACGCTTCCCACCTCGGAGCCGGCCTCGCCGAACACCTCGTCGAGGATGGTCAGCTCGGTCCTGTCGCCCACCACCGTTCCGGTACCGTGCGCCTCGACCAGGCCGACGTCGGCGGGCGACATCCCCGCTTGCCGGTAGGCGCGCTCGAGGGCGCGGCGCTGCCCTTCGGGCCGGGGGGCGGTGAGCCCCAGGCTGCGCCCGTCGCTCGACCCGGCGATCCCGTCGATCACCGCGTAGATACGGTCGCCGTCGCGCTCCGCGTCCTCGAGCCGCTTCAGGGCCACGCAGGCCACGCCCTCGCCCAGCGCGATGCCGTCGGCATCGGCGTCGAAGCTGCGGCACTGGCCGGTCGGCGACAGGGCGTGCACCCCGGCGAACAAGAGGTAGTCGTTGACCCCGTTGTGGAGGTCGGCGCCCCCGCACAGCACCATGTTGCTGGTGCCGGCCCGCAGCTCCTTGCACGCCATGTCCACCGCGGCCAGCGACGAGGCGCAGGCCGCGTCGACCGTGTAGTTCACCCCGCCGAGATCCAGCCGGTTGGCGATCCGTCCCGCGATCACGTTGGTGAGCACCCCGGGAAAGGAGTCCTCGGTCAGCGAGGGCAGTGCGGCATCGAGTCCCTCCGGCAGCGGACCCGCCGTCTGGGGGTACATAGCCCGAAAGCCGTATGCCGATGCCAGGTCGGTCCCCGCTTCGGCGCCGAAGATCGACCGAGACCAGCTCTCGATCGAACTCCCGATCGGCGTAGCCGGCATCGTCGAGGGCGCGGGCGGCCACCTCCAAGCTCAGGAGCTGCACGGGCTCGATGGACGCCAGCGACGCCGGTGGGATCCCGTAGGCCAGGGCGTCGAATCCGATCTCGGGCAGGAATCCTCCCCACTTGGATGGCGTGCGCCGCCCGGCGTTCCCGTTGAGCGCGTCGGGGTCGAAATAGGTGTCCACGTTCCAGCGCTCGGGCGGAACCTCGGTGATCGAGTTCGCACCCGAGATCACGTTGGCCCAGTACCGGTCGGTCCCGTCCGCTCCGGGGAAGATGCCCGCCATCCCGACGATGGCGATGCGGCTTCCCTGGTGACCGCCTCGTCCGGCCGTACCCGCGGCGTCCGTACCGGCATGTCCGACCGCGCCGGCTGGTCCGACCGCACTCGCTGTACCCGCGACGGCCGCACCAGCGGCGTCCCGGCCGCCGCGAGATGCAACAGAGGAACCGATGGGCGCACCGGCGGACGCATCGGCACCAAGAGGATCGGCATCAAGAGCACCGGCGGACGCATCGGCATCAAGACGATCGGCACCAAGAGGATCAGGCAAGCCGACCGACACGATGGGCGGCATCGGCCAACACCGTGGCGCTGCCCACGCTCACGTCCTTGTGCAGGTCGGCCACCGTGGTCGTGTCCGACCGCAAGGCGGCAACCTGCCCCATCATGTACATCCCCTCTCGTTTCTGCACGTCGGCTTCGACCGTCCCGAGCTCGTCACCGTCCCGGCGAAGCCCCTTGCTGGCGATCCGCAAGCGGCCGAGGTTGAGCAGTTCCAAGGCGGCCCACATCTCCTGCGAGGAGGCGCCCGACTCGGTCAGGCGCCGGCGCTCGTCGGCGAAGGTCCGGACGAACTCGGTGTCGACACAGCGGGTGGCGTGGCCGGGCGAGGTCTCGAGTAGGACGGTCCGGTCGGCTTCGAGCGCGGCGCCCTGGAACCCGGGCTGGATGGCCCCCGAAGCCACCGCCTCGGCCGTCACCAGGTAGGCGGTGCCCATGAGCACGCCGATGGACGCACCTCGTTCCACCAGCGGTGCGGCCATCGCCGCGACCATCGCCGCGGAGCGAGCGTCGTGGATGCCGCCGGCGAACAGCACCCGGAGCTCCTCGGGTCGATCGAAGGCCAGCATCCGCTCGATCTGGGCCTCCCACAGCGTGTAGCTGGTTCGGGGACCGACGTGCCCACCACACTCCCGACCCTCGAAGACGAATCGTCGAGCGCCGTCGGCCAGGAAGCGGTCGAGCAATCCGGGCGAGGGGACGTGGAGATAGACCAGCGTCCCCTTCTCCTCGAGCCTTCGGGCCTGGGACGGACGACCCCCGGCGATGAGGGCGACCGGTGGCGGGTCCTCGAGCAGCACGGCCATCTGCTCTTCACGAAGCTCGGGCGGCACGAAGCCCAAGATGCCTGCTCCCCACGGGCGATCGGGAATGAGGGCAGCGGTCTCGTGCAGCACGGCCGCACCTCGTCGGCTCGAAGGAGGGCCAGGGCCAGAAAGGGCAGCTGCGCCGTTCTCAGCCACGGCCGCGGCAAAGGCCGGCCGATCGCTGACCCTCGTCATCGGCCCTTGGGCAATCGGGTAGTGCGTCCCCAGTTCCCGAGCCAGCGTCGAGCCGGGGGCCAGCGGATCGAGACGACGGGCGGACTCGATGGACGTCTCGATGGACTGCTGGATGGCCTGCACCACACCCCCGACGGTGCGGAATCGCTTGGCCAGGCTCCGGGCCAGAAAGCCGTCCTGGCCGATGGGAACCAGTTGGCTGCGCATGTCGGTTCCCCCGAGCTGCTCGGCCACTTCCGACGCCGGCGTGTCGCTCGACAGCGACGCCGCGGGCAGATCCGGCCGCGTATGAACCGGTGTCCCCCCACCGTGACGGTCTCACTGCCGTCCATAGCGGTGAGCGCCGCTCGCAACTCGGAGGGGATGTGGCTCTCGGTGGTCAGCGCCACTTGCGAGTCCAAGACGATGCCGGTCGCTCCTCCAGCCACTGCGGCGGCCGCGGTGTGGAGGCCGATGCCGCCCTGGGAGAAGATGGGCACGTCGATGTGGTCGACCAGTGCTTGGAGGAGCACGAACGCCGTCTCCTCACCGATGGCGCCGCCCGACTCGGAGCCCTTGGCCACGACGCCGCGCGCTCCGGCCGCGACTGCGGCTCTCGCTTCTTCGAGCGACGTCACTTCAGCCAGGATGAGCGGGGGCTTCCCCTCCGATGCCTGCGGGTCGGTCCAGCCTCCGGGTCGGTCCATGCCTCCGGGTCGGTCCACGGCGAGAGTGCCGACTCGAGATCGCTGCGCGGCGCGAGTGCCGACTCGAGATCGCTCGCGGCGCGACGATCACGATGTCGATTCGGTGGCGCGCCGTGTCGACTCGGCGACCCTCTGTGTCGACTCGGCGACCATCTGTGTCGAATCGGCGACCATCTGTGTCGAATCGGCGACCATCTGTGTCGACTCGGTGGTGCGCCGTGTCGCTTCGGTGGCCCTCTGTTTCGATTCGGTGGCGTGCCGTGTCACTTCGGTTTTGCCCGCACTCACCGACCAGAGCGATGAGATCCGCCGGGCTCAACCGTGTCCGCGGCCCGATGCGGACGCCGAATGTGCCCGACCATCGTGCCATGAGTCGCTCGACAGCGTTGCGTCCGGCCGCCTCGTCCTGCCCCAAGTCGAGGACGCCCAGCGCATCCGCTCGGCGGGCGGCCACCACGATGTCGGCATTGGGCACGCCGAAGGGTGACTCCACGATGACAGGAACCCGAATGTGCATGACACCGCGCATACAAACACCACCATTCGTGAGTCCGACTTGCCGAGAAACGAGCCGAAGCGTCCAAGATCACGGTTAAATAACGAATCTTTTCCATACCGAACGAATCTTTTCCATACCGAACGTTAAGGGTCGATATAGTTCTTGCTATGTGACGACACAGCGCGTCGAGACACACTCCGTCAGTGCTGTTGCTGGTCGTCCAAAGTGCACTTTCAGTCGTCAAAGTGCCTCCGACCGTGGGGATACGCGTCGTGTCGCGACCGTGACCGCGTGTCCGATCAGACCTCATGACGCATCGGGTCATTTCACCGCGTCATCAGCGTGACGACGCTGATTACTTCAGCCGCGAACGCTGACTTACTTCAGCCGCGAACGCTGACCACGTTCAGCCGCGAACGCTGACGTACGTCACCCAAGAGCGTTCAACCGTCCCAGAAGCGTTCAAGCGAACCGGTGACGCCATCCCCTATCGGGAAGGTCACTTCCGGCGAGCGTCCGCTCCTCTGTATCGGCGGTGCAGATCCCAATGGCGATCGGAGCACGAAGGCCGGCGGCGGCAAACGCATGGAGCAGACCATCGGGGTCTCCGGTGGCAACGATCAACTCGTAGTCCTCACCGCCACCGAGGGCCTCGTCGTCAGTGGCGCCCACAGCCACGGGGACGACGTCCAGAGCGATGCCCACGCCCGAGGCGTCGGCCAGGTGCCGAACATCGGCAGCCAAGCCGTCAGAGATGTCGATGGCCGCGGTGGCCCCGGCCCGGCGGGCCGTCTCCCTCGGCCAGTCGGGCCACCGGTCGTCGATGAGCCTGTACGAGAACGTGATCGGGTCCTTCGTGCGTCGCAACTGGGCCGCCGGACCGCAGGATTCGCAAACCGGCCGCCGAAGATCCGAGCGGTCCGGTCACAAAGAGGCTGTCCCCACTAGGGCGCCGGACCGTAGGAGAGCGCCCGGATTCGATTCGCCCGCCACTACCGGCCCAGTTACTCCACTCTGACCAGGGTTTTCTCCTGGACTCGGTGCGAATCCCGCAAGAGCAGCCCCAGAAGCAGAACGATCTGCCCCTGGATCAGGGCCGACCCCTGGATCAGGGCCGACCCCTGGATCAGTGCCGACCCCTGGATCAGTGCCGACCCGCTGGATCAGGGCCGACCCGAACCAGGGCCGACCTCTGGACCAGGCCTGATGCGGCCAATGACGGCGACAGACACCAGGACGACCGGAGCAGTAGAGAGGTCTCCGCCGACCACTACACACCCGGTCGCCGACGCGGCATCGGCCACTCCCGAGGCCAGCAGATCGAGGTCGGTACCAAAAGGCGCGGCAACGGAAACGAGGAGGTGATCTGGTCTGGCACCCATGGCCGCCATGTCCGAGACGATCACCATGACCGACTTGAACCCCAGGTCGGCGACGGTGCACAGGTCGAGGTCGACGTGGACTCCGGCCACCACCAGGTCGGTAGCAAGAAGCAGTGGAGCACCACCGGAATCGGTGACCGCAGCCGCGTCGTCACCGATCCAGAGCTCGCCGGCTGGAGCAGGTCTTCCAGCAGCGGTCTCGAATCTGGACCGGAACAAGGCAATTACCTGAAATTCATCGGAGCTAGCAGCACTACCAGCGTCGACCGCATCAACGCCGGTCGTGGTGGTAGGCCCGGTGCCACCGTCCTCCGCTCCAGTTCTGCCTGATTTTGGAGCGACCACGTCTCCTGCCTAGCATTAGTTGCCGTTTCCACCGTCTACTATTGATGAACGGTACACGACCTTTATGTATATGTCGCGTGACCCGTTGTCCCTGTCGGCGTCCCGAGGAGGAATAGTCAACCCATGGCCCCAACTGAGAACAAAAAGCTAGTTGCCTGGGTTGACGAGATTGCCGCACTGACCGAGCCTGCCGATGTCGAGTGGTGCGACGGCTCCGCCGAGGAGTACGACCGGCTTTGCCAGCTGCTGGTGGATTCGGGAACGTTCACCCGGCTGTCGGATGCCAAGCGGCCCAACAGTTATTGGGCGAGGTCGGACCCGGCCGACGTGGCCCGGGTCGAGGACCGCACCTTCATCTGCTCCGACGCTCGAGTCCGACGCCGGCCCGACCAACAACTGGCGGGACCCCGGCGAGATGCGCGCGACCCTGACCGATCTGTTCACGGGGTCGATGCGGGGCCGCACCATGTACGTGGTCCCGTTCTCCATGGGCCCGCTCGGCTCGCCGATCGCCCACATCGGCGTCGAGATCACGGACTCGCCGTACGTGGCCGTGTCCATGCGCATCATGACCCGGATGGGCACGGGCGCCCTCGAGGTGCTCGGGGACGACGGCGAGTTCGTGCCCTGCGTCCACTCCGTGGGCGCACCGCTCGGCCGACGGGCAGGCCGACGTGCCGTGGCCCTGCAACGCCGACAACAAGTACATCGTCCACTTCCCCGAGACCCGGGAGATCTGGTCCTACGGCTCGGGCTATGGCGGCAATGCCCTGCTCGGCAAGAAGTGCTTCGCCCTGCGCATCGCGTCGGTCATGGCTCGCGACGACGGCTGGCTGGCCGAGCACATGCTGATCCTCAAGCTCACCTCGCCCGACGGGGAGACCCGCTACATCACCGGCGCCTTCCCGTCCGCGTGCGGCAAGACCAACCTGGCCATGCTGATGCCCACCTTGGCGGGCTGGAAGGTCGAGACGATCGGGGACGACATCTGCTGGATGAAGTTCGGGCGCCGACGGCCGGCTCTACGCCATCAACCCCGAAGCCGGCTTCTTCGGTGTGGCGCCGGGCACGAGCTACCAGACCAACCCCAACGCCATGCTCACCCTCGACGGCAACGCCATCTTCACCAACACCGCCCTGACCGACGACGGCGACGTCTGGTGGGAAGGGCATGACCGACGAGCCGCCCGCCCACGTGACCGACTGGAAGGGTCAGGACTGGACGCCGGAGTCGGACACGCCGGCGGCCCATCCCAACGCCCGCTTCACCACCCCGGCCGCCCAGGACCCGGCCATCGCCGCCGAGTGGGAGGACCCGGCCGGCGTGCCGATCTCCGCCATCCTCTTCGGCGGCCGGCGGGCTTCGGTGGTCCCCCTGGTCTCCGAGGCCTTCGACTGGGATCACGGGGTGTTCCTCGGCTCGATCATGGCTTCGGAGACCACGGCGGCGGCCGCCGGAGCGGTCGGCAACCTGCGCCGCGATCCCTTCGCCATGCTGCCCTTCTGCGGCTACAACATGGGCGACTACTTCGAGCACTGGCTGGACATCGGCGCATCGGCCGATCCGGAGAAGCTGCCGAAGATCTTCTACGTCAACTGGTTCCGCAAGGACGACGATGGCAAGTGGCTGTGGCCGGGCTACGGCGAGAACTCGCCGGGTCCTGGAGTGGATCTTCGAGCGGGTCAGCGGTACCGCCGAGGCCGACGAGACGCCAATCGGCTACGTGCCTGCTCCCAGCGCCATCCCCACCGACGGACTGGCCGTGTCCAAGGAGGACATGGAGAAGCTCCTGACAGGTCGATCCGCGACGAATGGCGAGCCGAGGTTCCCCTCATCCGTGAGCATTTCGCCAAGTTCGGCGACAAGCTCCCGGCTCAGCTGACCAAGGCCGTCAATCAGCTTGAGGAACGTCTCGGCTGATCCCTCGGGCTGATCTCCTTCTGTTTGGCTGATCTCCTTCTGTTTGGCTGATCTCCTTCTGTTCATACCGTCGGCTTACCCCTCGCCTGACCAAGTTGGCTCGGGTTCCCGGCCAATTCCACAGCTCCATCGGCTCCTCTGGCACCACTTCGGCTTCCCCCGCTGCCTTCTACCGCATCCTCCCCCACTTCATTTCGACGGCGGATCAGGATCTTTGAGTGACTGATACACCCTCCTGCGATGATTCGTGTATGGCCACAACGGACCAACGCAGCAGGCAACGCAGCAGGAATCAGGGCGCTCGGAGTGCCGAAGACCGCCGGATCGTCTGTCGGTCCGGCCGCTCAGTTCGACAATGCATCTGCCTCCGTCGACACATCTGACACTGGATCGCCGGACAGCGCCGAGCCCCTGACCGAGGCGATCTCACTGCTCGAGTCCTTCGTGTCCACCTTCGAGCCCGGGCGCTACGGCGGAGAAGACGCCGCTCGCCTGGTCGAGTACTTCTCTCGAGCTGAGCGCCTGTGTGCCACGGGCAAGGCCCTGGCCGCCAAGCGAGCGACCGAGACCGACCTCCACAAACGAGACGGTCTGCGCTCCGGAGCCGAGTGGCTGGCCCGAAAGACGGGGGATTCCGTAGGGGGAGCCGCAGGCTCACTCCAGCTGGCCGACTCGATGGGAGAGCACCTCGAACTGGACGAGGCCCTGCGAAAGGGCCAGCTGTCCCACGCTCGGGCCCGCCAGGTGGCCGACGTGTTGAAAGTGGACCCCACCAGCGAGGACGAGCTGGTCGAAGCGGCCAAGGACCCACGAGAGACCAACCGCCAGCTCCAAGACCGCTGCCTGCGAGCCAAGGCCAAGGCCCGATCCGGAGAGGACACCGCGGCCCACTACGAGCGCATCCGAAAGTCTCGCTACCTGCGCCACTACACCGATGGCGACGGGGCTCTTCGCTTAGAGGGCCTGTTCACCCCCGACGCCGGAGCCAAGCTCATCGCCGCCCTCAAGCCCACCCGCACGGCCATCTTCGACGAGGCCCGAGCCCACGGGGTGCGAGAGCGTCCCGAGGCCTACGAGGCCGACGCCCTGGTGGCCCTGCTCACCGGGGAGCGCCCCCGGATGCCCCGGGGTGACGGGGCCGGCCAGGCCGACACCGGCCGGGCGAGCACTGACCCGGCTGACTCTGACCAGACTAGACTCCGACCCGACCGACTCGGACCCCACGACCACCGAATGCTCCTCGACGGGCTACCCCCCACCGGCCAGCGTCCACCTCCGGGTCGACCTCGCCGCCTTGCGCCGGGGCCACCTCGAGAACGGCGAGTGCTGTGAGATCCCGGGCATTGGTCCCGTCCCCCTGGCGACGGCCCGGTCGGTCCTGGGCGATGCCATTTTGCACCTGGTCATCACCAAGGGCTCGGACATCGCCACCGTCTCCCACCTGGGCCGAACCATTCGAGCCCCCCTGCGCACCGCTCTGATCGAACGGGACCAGACCTGTGTCATCCCCGGCTGTGACGTGCGAGAGGGCTTGGAGATCGATCACCGGATCATCCCCGTGATCGAAAACGGGGAGACCGCCCTGTACAACCTTGCGCGGTTGTGCAAACACCACCATTACCTCCGACATCACAAGGGTTTCCGGCTCGAGGGGGGCCCAGGGGCCTGGGAATGGCTCCCACCGGAGAAGCCACCCCCGAGAAGTGACCCGGAGCGAGAGAGAAGTAGCGACGAGGACGATCGGCTGTTCTGACTGACGTGAGCCGGCAAGGCCGCTTGCGGCCGCCGCCGGGCCGATGCTCCCGCGGGCGTAATCGCGAGGTCGTCCGACAAGACCATTCCCTCACTCGTGTTCGTGAGTAACCGCACTCCCCGGCTTCTGGGTGAAGACAGAGCTGTAATGCGGGACGCTCAGGCGTGGTTGCGAATAGACCGGCGACCGCTCATATAGAAGATCCCGGCCACCGCAGCAAAGATGGCCATAACCAGGTCCCCAGCTGGTATCGGCAAGGTGAGCACCACCGGTACGAATGCGCCGACCACCCAGACCAGCTGTAAGCGCGTCTCGAAGCGCGGCGAAGGCGCGGCCTTGGTTCGACTCTGGGACGAATTGCTGGACGAGCGCGTCGAACGATGGTTTGGCCACCGGCTCCGGCTACTCCAACAGCGAAGGCGACAACGGTTTGGAGCAACCGGGCACGTTCGATTGCTCCCACCGCGGCGAATACCGCGACCAACCAAAGCGAAGCAACGAGGATCTGTTGCTCACTGAGCAGCCGACGAATCCGTGAGACCAAGAGAACCCCTACCAGCGCTCCAGCAGTGATCGACCCCAGCAAAAGGCCGAACCACCAGGTAGCCGCTCCCTCTCGTCGAAGTCCAAAGGCGAAGAGGAACGTGAGAAAACCGACCAGTGCCTTGAGGGCCGACATGGGCATGAGCGCCAAGAGCACCTCGCCGTTGGCGATCGGCCGGAAAGGGGCCAGATCTTCATCGTCGTCCAGATCCTGGATGAAGGATCCGCGTCCGAGCATCGGACGGTCGGGTCCGACGACGCCGCGACAACGAGATCAGTGCCGACGGAGTCCACGGTGCGCCCAGCTCCGGGGCGCGGCCGGGCTCCCCGAATCGACCTCGATCGACGGACGGGCAATCGCAAGCCGGCCACTGCTCCAGCTACGAACACCACCAAGGCGAGCCAGATCACCCATGGGGCCCCCCCGAGCTTCAATGCGGCAATGGCAGGAAGTGCGAACACAAAGCCCGCCAGGGAAGCCAGGAGACCCAGGCGAGCGTTCAAGGTGGCCAAGTCAGGTCCGCCTTGTGCGCTTGAGTGGCCTACCTGGTCTGACTGGCCCACCTGGTCTGACTGATCCGCCTGCCCGAATGATTGCTGTCCGACTCCCCTAGGGCCAAGAGAACTCGGAGGACCAGTCGATCCGGGCGTCCCCGCTACACCTGCGGACCCAGAGTGGCCCGGTGAGCTGGCGGGAGCACTCGACGGCAGCAATGACGTGGAGTCGAGCAGCCCCTGCGCAGCCATTTCCGGGACAAGCGCGCCTTTGGTGACCAGGTACACCTTCGACAAGACGAGCATGGCGAAGGCCTCGGGGAACAGCAGCAGCGAGTGGAAGTCTCGAGCCAGGAATGGGCACAGCGCGGCACGACCCAGAGCGGACACCACCACCATCGCCCGCCGCGCACCCCGGCTTCGGTCGATAAGTGGGCCCAGAGCGGGAGCGACCACCGCAAAGGGCGCCATGGTCAACAACAGGTACAACAGCACCTTGTCCTTGGCCGCCGTCGGCGAGATGGAGAAGAACAGCGAACCGGCCAGGGAGACGGCGAACATCGTGTCCCCTGCCGTCATCAGCACATGGGTCAGGGCCAGTCGACCGAAGGGCTTGCGTTGGTCGAACAGGTCGTTCAACGAGGCGCGTATCAGGCGCCGAAACTGGTCGCCTCGATCGCGAACGCTCACCGAGGCATGGTACGCGGCATCGGCCCCGAAGGGTCACGACCCTCCGGGCGAGACGGTCCGGGCCCAATCAGGTGATGGCGCCTGCCGACCTCATTTTCGCGATCTCCTCCGGTTCGATCCCCCAGTCGACCAGCGCCTCGTCTCCGTGTTGGCCGGGGTTCGGGGGCGGACGCCGGATGCTGCTTGGGGTTCCTCCGAAGCGAGGAGCAGGCCCCGGCTGTACCA
Source organism: uncultured Acidimicrobiaceae bacterium (assembly GCA_963717035.1). Taxonomy (GTDB): domain Bacteria; phylum Actinomycetota; class Acidimicrobiia; order Acidimicrobiales; family RAAP-2; genus DASXMT01. The sequence continues at coordinate 28,588 of CAVQVK010000084.1, forward strand.
CTCCGGCAACCTCGGTAAACGTGCCGCGGTGCTGATTGTGGGGGTGTTCGGCCGCCTCGGGGATCGAGAGAACCGGCGAGACGCATGCATCGGTTCCGTCGAAGACCGCCTGCCATTGGTCGCGGGTCTTGGTCAAGAAGAGCGACGGCGAACCGCTCCTTCAACTTGGGCCACTGCGCCTTGTCGTTCTGATCGGGAAGATCCTCCTCGTCCAAGCCCAAGAGACGAATCAACTCGGCGTAGAACTGGGGCTCGATAGCCCCAACGCTCATGAACTTTCCGTCCGAGGTCTCATAGACCTCGTAGAAGTGTGCGCCAGTGTCGAGGAGATTGGTCCCGCGCACGTCCTTCCATATGCCCATGGCTCGGAATGTGTGGATCATGGTCATCAGCGCCGCAGCTCCGTCAACCATTGCCGCATCGATGACCTGTCCCTCACCGGTTTTCTGCGCGGAAAGGAGTGCTGACACCATGCCAAAGGCCAACAACATCCCCCCGCCCCCGAAGTCCCCGATCAGGTTGAGCGGGGGAAGTGGGGGTTGCCCGGCTCTCCCGATGGCCTCGAGGGCGCCGGCCACCGAGATGTAGTCGATGTCGTGACCCGCCGTGGTGGAGAGGGGACCCGTCTGCCCCCACCCGGTCATCCGGCCGTAGACCAGTCGGGGATTGCGCTTCAGGCATACGTCAGGACCGAGCCCCAAACGCTCGGCCACTCCGGGACGGAAGCCCTCCATGAGCCCGTCGGCCTGGTCGATCAGGCGCAGGGCCAGCTCCACCCCGTCAGGGTTCTTCAGGTCCACGGCCACGGACCGACGTCCGCGGTTCATGAGATCGAGGTGCGGCTTCTCTTGCGGCGGATAGGTAGCTTTGTCGTGCCGATCGATGCGGACGATGTCGGCACCGGCGTCCGCAAGCATCATTCCCGCGAACGGGGCCGGCCCGATACCGGCAAACTCGACGATGCGCACGCCGCTCAGTGGGCCGCTCATCGATCACCTGACCAGATGATCGTCTCGTCCCGCGGTGGTGCGGGGACGGTGGAACTGGCCGATGAACGTGGGATCCGCATGATCGGATGCTGGCCGCTGGCCGACCGTCGGTCAAGTACGACAGGTCGGCGTTGATCGTTCTGCCGACCCAAACGACCAGAGCTCAGGTGTCTCTGCCGACCTGTGCCAAGGCCGGGACCAGGACAAGGTCCGTGTGTCGAGTCGGTGTCGAGTCGGTGTCGGGTCCGTGTGCTGGTCGGGTCCCTGTGGTCGGGTCCCTGTGGTCGGGTCCCTGTGGTCGGGTCCGTGTGCTGGTCGGGTCCCTGTGCGGGTCCTGGTCGGGTCCCTGTGGTCGGGTCCCTGTGGTCGGGTCCCTGTGGTCGGGTCCATGCAGCAAGCGGTGCCGTCCTGCACGAGGGCAGAACGGCACCGCTTGGCGTTGTCCGAGACTGTCGGCATCTCAGGTCGAATCGACTGAGGACCGATCCAACCGATCGAGCCGCCTACTGCGGCGGCCCCGAAGTCAGCGTCACCGATGTCGACTGCTGCGCTCCTGAGGAGTCCACGTAGCCGATGGTCACCTTGTCACCGGGGCGGTGCGGGCTCAGCAGGGTGGTGAGAGTCGTCGGAGAGTCGACGTTCTGACCGTTCACCGAGGTGATGACGTCGCCCGCGGCCAGACCTGCCTCCTGGGCGGGTGAGCTGGTGATCACCTGGGCGATCACGGCGCCCGAGGTCGTGCTCCCTGAGCCGCCTGAGCCAGCGGAGCCATTACCGGCGCCGCTCGAACCATTACCGAAGCCGCCCGAGCCATTACCGAAGCCGCCGGAGCCATTACCGGAGCCGGCGCCGCCTGAACCCGAAGCGGATGAGGACTGGACCTCAACGCCGAGGAAGGCAGTCGCCCCGATATGAACGCTCGACGAACCAGTGCCGGCCTCGATCTGCTTGGCGATGGAGGTAGCCGTGTTGATGGGGATGGCAAAGCCCTGAGTGCCCGAGGACTGGTTCGGGGACTGGAACGAGAACCCGCCCGAGGCGGCTGTGTCGATGCCCAGGACGTGCCCGGATGTGTCGACCAGGGGACCGCCAGAGTCACCAGGCTGGATGTTGGCATTCGTCTGGATCAGCCCGCTCAACGTCTCCGAGCTGCCATCGCCAGAATCGCTGGCGGTGATCGACTGGTTGAGAGCGGTTATCGAGCCGCCGGCCGCGCTCGGGGGTTCCACCGGTGCCACCGGCATTGCCGATAGCCACCACAGCTTGCCCGACCGATGCATTCGACGAATTGCCGAGCGTCACGGTCTGGAGCCCAGAGGCGTTGTTCAGCTGGATCACCGCGATGTCATGCGACCGGTCATAGCCCACGACGCTGGCCGTATAGGTCTTCCCGTTGCCCACGTCGGTGACGCTAATGGAGGTGGCTCCACTGATCACGTGGTTGTTGGTGAGTACCTCGCCATTCGACGTCAGCACCATGCCGGTCCCGGCCGCCTGCGCACCTTGGTAGCTGAGCGAGGTGTTGATGTCGACGAGTCCAGGATTCACACCCTGGGCGATTGAGGAAACGTCACTCGGCCCACCGGATCCGGTGCTCGAGGAACCTGACCCGGACGAGCCGTTCGAGCCGTTCGAGCCATTCGAGCCGTTCGATCCCGACCCGAACGGCGATGCTCCCGAGTTCGGAGACGTCGGCGGGGTGGCCGACGTGCTCGAGCTGGGCTGCCATGCGACGTGGCCGATACCAACGCCCGCGGCCAGCACCAGTACGGCAGCGAGTGCCACGGCGACAAGGGTCCGCGGATGGCGCCGATTGGCCTTTGGAGGCGGCCCGACCCATCCGGCCGAACCCGCTCCACTCCATCCTTGCCCTGGGGGCGGCGGATACCCGGCGCCCGATCCGGCTGCACCGGCGCCAGGTGCACCGGCGCCCGGCGCGGTCGCCATGGTGCGCGGTCCGAAGGGTTGGCCACCGGGATACACGGAGACGTCCTCGGCCCGAACCTGATGGCTCCAGGGCGGCCCGGGATAACCGGCGCCATAGGGGCTGACCTCTTGCGACCCGCCCACTGGTCCGGGAACCGCTCCTGGGTACGTTGCCGCCGGCGAGACCGGCGGGAGAGCAATTGCGTGCTCAGCAGTTGGATCGGCTGTCGGCACAGGAATGGGAGCTGTGGCCCCGAACTCGTCGCTACTTGGATCTACCCCGTCTTCATTCATCGTTCCTCCATAGGACGAGGTCGAGCCCAGTTGTCCGTTCCTCGTACTTCTAAGGAAACTCCTTCTACATAAGCTTTTGATCAACACCACCTATGAGCTGGGTTAATTTTTTCTGCCATTTGCGACGGGCATCGTGTGGGCAGGCCTGGGATTAGGGTCCCAGTTGGGCTCCATCCGTCAAAGTCCCTGATCAAGGGGTCGGTCGGTATGTCGCTTGGCCGGGTGCCTTGGTGACTGCCTGCTTGGAATGTCTGGTCGCTATTTACCAGGCATTTGCCGAGGCATTTGCCGAGGCGTGCCGACACCCTCGCGCTACGTCACCTTAGGGGTGTGCCTGGGATCGTCGGAGCCTGTCCAGGATCAGTGGGCCAGTCCTGTTGGCGTTCGACCGGTGAACGCTGCAAGCGGGCGGCACGACGGATAATCACCCGCTGGAGGGCCACCGGCTTCCGGACGTCGCCGAATTCGTACACACCGCCATCTGTCACCTCAATAAAGAGCCGGCCGGTACCCACCACCTTCCGGATCAGAGATTGTCGAGCGTCCACCCGATTGATGTCCGCAAGCAGAATCTGGTTGCCACGGCGAGACACCACGCCGAACCGCTCGATTATTCGGACGTTGGTCAGGATCAGGCTGGTCATGCGCCATCGCACGAACCGGGCCACCAACCACGCGCAGGGAATGGCGGCGATGATCCCCTCCACCCAGTGGGCGGCGACTGACGTGTGCACGAAGGCGATGTCCAACGTCACCGCGACGGCCACAACGACCAACGTGACCGTGAGCGGCCCGATCAGGTACATCCAGTGGGGCCGGATGTCGAGGAGGACCCCCTCCCCCTCGTAGAGCCGCGGCGGGAGATGGCCATCGCGGTCAGCCCAGTTTGCCTGCGATGGACCCTGCGGATCGCAGCACCGAGCCATCAGCACCCGCAGCCGAATAGCGGTGGGTGGGACGGCGTTGCGCCTCGGACACCAGATCGGCGAGGAGGTTGGCGAAGGGTACGTCGGGGCTGACCCAGAGATAGCGGGCCAGCGACCCGGGAATGGTGTTGATCTCGTTAACCACGAACTCGTCCCCGTCGGAGAGGAAGTCGATGCGGGCTACGCCCCGCAGGCCGGAAAGTTCAGCTACCCGGCGGGCGGCGTCGCGTAGGCCCGAGGCCAGCTCGTCGGACATCGCCGCCGGCAGCTCGCGGCGGGCTCCGGCCATGCCCTCGCCGGCCACGTACTTGTCCCGGTAGTTGAGGATCTCCGACGAGTCCGAGATCCGGATGGGACGCTCGACGGCCGAGAGCTGCAGCTCGGGCCAGCTGCGCACGGCCAGCTGCAGGTCCCACAGATCCGGTCGATAGGGCTCCACAACGGCGCCGTCATGGAAATGCTGGTTGGCGCCCAGCCTGGCCTGAGCGGTGGTATAGTCCTCGACCACTTCGATGCCGATGGACGATCCCCGAACCGCGGCTTGAGGATGTAGGGGCCGTCGAAGGGAGCGGGGCCACCGCGCTGAGCAGCGCCCGGGTCAGCGAGGGCAGCCCGGCCGAGCCCACCATGGCTCCGAAGGCCAGCTTGTCCATGCCCAGCGCCGCGCCGGCCACGGTGGGCCGGTGTAGGCGATACCGGCCAGGTCGAGCGCGGCCTGGAGCGAGCCGTCCTCGCCGGGGCCGCCGTGGCAACAGACGATGGCCGCGTCCATCGGCACGGGTCGGGACCTGCCCAACCGGCCGCCCGGCTCCGATGAACCCTCCGCCCGGGGCCGCGATGAACTGGAGCGGCGTCGCCCCCCGCGGCACCCCGTCGACGAACGCCTCGGCCTCAAGCGAGGCGTCGACCTCGAACCACTCCCCCGTCTTCGACCAGTACAGGGCGTGGACCGTGCTCGGCTCCGGACTTCTGGAGCTCGCGGGCGGCCTGGAGCCCGGTGAGCACGCTCACATCGTGCTCGGGCGACGGACCTCCGAGGATGACGGCGACATCGGGCACGGGTGGTTCTCTCCTCCGTTCAGGCGGCTTGACCAGCGTCTGAGGCCGGCGGGTGCCGTTCGGGCCGACAGCATCGCTGTCGGGACCGTCCGGATGCTCAAGGGTAGTGGTCCGGGAGATCGTTCTCGTACAGCACGGCATCGCCAGGACTGAGGTTGGCGCGCACCCAGGCGACAGCCTCCTCGCGGTTGGCCACAAGGTGGACGGTCGCCGCTTGGGGACGGAGGATCCAGCAACCAGGGCGCGCCGGTTGGTGCGGCCGACCACCACCAGGTCGGTGGCCGCCAGTGCGGCAGCAGCCCCGAACGACCCGGTTCTCCTCGGCCTGACGGCGCCCCAGCTCGACCATCCCAGGGGTCACCACCACCAATCGCTGTGGAAGGGGCTGGGCCGGCTGCGCCGGCTGCGCCGGCTGGTCGGGCTGGGCCGGCTGTCGGAGTCGGGCTGTCGGGGCGGGGCCGACTGGGCCACAAGGGCGGCCAGTGCCTCACTGGCTCCCGACGGATTGGAGTTGTACGTGTCGTCGAGGATGACGAACCCAGCTGGCGAGCGTCCGGCTTCGAGCCGATGGCCTACGGCGGGGAGATCGGACAGCCTGGAGGCGATGGCGTCGACCCCCACGCCGAGGGCGCGGGCCGCACCGATGGCACAGCGCCAGGTTGCCGGGCTGGACGCCGGCGGGCACGACGAGATCCTCGGCGACGACCGTGGGTTCGTTGCCGCCGTCTGGATGACCGGCGCCGCCGCCGTCCGGGTGACCGCCGGGCGACGCCCGTGGGGGCATTGACGGGAACAATGGCGGGAGCAGGTACGGGAGCACCGCCGGGCGCAATCCTGACCGTCATCCCGCCTGCGTGGCGAACGACGCTGATCTCGCTCTCGATGTCGGACGCCGAACACCGCACCACGCGCTTGCCCTGGGCGACCAGACGATCGGCCAGTGCGCCGAGGCGTGGATCGTCCACGTTCAGGACCACCGTCGAAGCCTCCACCGTGATCTCGGCCTTGGCCTCGACGATGCGGTCCTCGGACCCGAACCGCTCGAGATGCACCGGCCCGATCGCCGTGATCACCGCGATCTCCGGGGGGCACCACCGGCACAGGTCGGCGATCTCACCCGGCCCGTAGGTGCCCATCTCGGCCACGAACACCTGCGGTGCCGTCGGCCAGGTGCTCGTTGATCGCCCGGGCCAGTCCAGCCCGGTTGTTGAAGCTGGCCGGGCTGGCCACCACCGAGCGCTCGGAGGAGATCAGGTGGGTCAGGTGGTTCTTGGTCGACGTCTTCCCGAAGGAGCCGGTGATCGCCACCACCGTGGGCGCCACCTGGGAAAGCCTGGCCGAAGCCTGGTGCACGAAGCGGCGGGCCATCCTGGACTCGAAAGGACCGGTGACGGCGCAACCCACGTCGACCAGCACCGGGACGACCAGGACCCCCAGCACGGCCAGCGGAGAGGCCAGACCGGTGACGATGCCGACGACCACGACGACCAACTGGGCCACGAGCCACGCAACGGCAAGCGTGCGGAGCCGGCGGGTCCAGGCCAGCGGGGAGGACCGGCCGCGTACGCCCAGGCCGATCGGACCGACGGCGATCGCCACCGCGGTGGCCAGACCGGCGAGCGTCCACCACAGGGAGGCCACGGCGCCGGCCAGGGCCACCAACGCCAGCGGCGCCATTGAGCGGGGTCACCGTCCACCACCGGGCGGCGAAACGCGTGCTGGAGCCGGCCAGGTAGTGCTCGCGCTGGGCCACGCGAAGCCAGCGCAACCCGGCGGGGGCGAGAGCCACGATGCAAGCTCCGACCACTATCCAGCCGGAGGTGCCGTGGTAGCGGGCGAGAACCGTCCCGCTCATCCCGGCCGTGACATCCGAGGTCACGCCGGCGGTCCGCCGAGGATGGCCGCTCGCATGTCGCTCGGGATCTCGGTCGGAGTGAGATGCCCGGCACCCGGGCGCACGATGAGATCCGATGACGCCAACAGGGTGGTGGCCCGCTCGGCCACCTCGACCGGTACCTCGGTGTCGTCCTCACCCCACAGCAGGGTCACCGGGACGGACAGCCCCTCGAGCACGGTGGAGTACTGCTCGCTGAGCAGCCGGACGAACACCTGACGCATCACGCCCTGTGCCGCCCGGTAGTCCGGTGAGCCGTACTTGTCCCGTAGGGCGTCCATCCGGCGGTCGCTGACGAGGCCCAGGTGATTGAGGCGGCGCCCCATCCGGAAGGCCAGCTTCGGGCGTTGCCGGCGGTCGGATCGGTCGAGTAGAGGTACGCCGCTCAGGACCAAGCGATCGACCCGACCCGGAAGCAGGCCGGGCAGGTGCAGGGCGACCCGCCCGCCGAAGCTGTGACCGACGACAGTGACCCGTTCGGCAAGGTCGTCGAACAGGGGGACGAGGTTGACCGCATACTGGAAGCTGCCCCACCCCTCCGGCGGCGGCGGGGTCGCTCCGAACCCCGGGAAGATCGACGGCCATGGCCGCGTGGCTGTCCTCGAAATTCCGGGACGCCGAAGACGGGGTCGAAGTCGAGGTGGTTGCGCCTCCAGCCGTGGAGTGCGAGCACGGTGGGCGCCCCTGAACCCCAGGTCCGCCCGAACAGGTGGCCATCGGCGAATGACTTCAGCACCGGCACACCCTAGCGATAGCCTCGCCCGACATGGAGCACATCGAGCGCTGTCCGGTCCCAAAGGACCAGCTCCTGGTCGCGTCGGAGTGGGCTACGGGCTCATGGGTGGATGCTGGGCGGGCGTGGGTGCCGGCAGGCGTGGATGCGGGCTCGTGGGCGGCGGAACTCGTCAGGAACCTCGACCGGGCGCTCGACTCTCTGACCGAATCACAGCGCCTCGCCGTCTTCGAGCCAGCTCAAGCAGTATGCGTGCTGGCCGGGGCCGGCTCGGGCAAGACCCGGGTCCTCACCCTCCGGGTGGCTCGCCGGATCAGGGATGGCGAGGCCGAGGCCGATCACACCGTGGTCTGCACGTTCACCCGGAAGGCCGCCAGTGACCTGAGGGCCCGGCTGCGGCGTTCGGCGTTCCCACAGTGACCCCTGGTGTAGCCACGCGAACTACTGGTTCCGCCTATCGGCCCGTGAAGCTGACGCCCGCCCGGGCGGAGGCGGCCAGGCGGCCGGGCCCTCGGAGCCGGGCGGACCGGCTGGTCCGGAGCGGCCGGAGCAGGCGGCGACGGTGCGGGGCCGGTCACCGGGGACGCGAATCGACCCGGGCTGGACCGATGGATGCAGGGCCGATCTGCCGGTCCGGGGTGCGGGCGGGCACGCTTCACCAGCTCGCACTCACCCTCTTGCGCCGACGTGCCTCCGATACGCGAGAACGACCCCCTCAGCTGGCCGAGAACCGGTTCCGCCTGCTCACCACCCTCCTGGGCGACCAAGCCCTGGCCTCAGTTGCCGACACCGAGATCACCTGGGCCAAGGCGCGGTGCCTCTCCCCCGACCAGTATGGCGTCAGCGCGCTCGACGCCGGACGGTCACCGGGCGGGTTCGGCGGCGGATCGGGTGGCGCCCGCGGATCGGGCGGCGCGGATGGGCTGGGCGGATCGGCTGGATCGGCTGGATCGGGCGGCGGCGGATCGGCTGGCGCCCGTGGCTCGGTCGAGGCGATCGAGGCGATGGCCGAGCACTACCGGACCTACGAGGAGACCCTCCGGCGCCGTGGCCTCCTCGACCTCGACGACGTGCTGCTCCGGGCCCACGACCTGATCGAAGAGGACGCCGGGTTCGCCGATGCCGTCCGGTGGCGGTACCGGCACCTGTCGGTCGACGAGTTCCAAGACGTGAATCCGGCCCAATACCGTCTGGTGCGGAAGATCCTCGGTGACCGGACGCGACCTGTTCGTGGTGGGTGATCCCAACCAGGCCATCTACGGCTGGAACGGAGCCGACCCCACCCTCATCCTCCGGCTTGCCCCAACTGATCCCGAGCATCGTCGTCCACCATCTCGACGACAACCATCGGTCCACGCCCCAGGTGGTGGGGGCGGCCGTGGCCGCGTTGGGTTCTGCCGCCACCGGCACGCCTCGCTCGACCCGACCCGACGGCCCGGTGCCGGTCATCCGGGCGTTCCTGGACGAGACAGCCGAGGCCCAAGGCGTGGTCGACGCCCTCCTGGCCTGGACGGCGAGCGGCCGGTCGCTGTCGGACCAGGCCGTGCTGGCTCGGACCAACGATCAGCTGGCCGTGGTGGCCACCGCGTTGCGCCGGGCCGGCCATCCCCTATCGCCTCGCGCCCGGACCCGAGGCGGCCTCGACCACCGGGTCGAACGCGGCGCGGCACCGGCCGAGGGCGCGCCGATGTCCATGAGGCGGTGGAGTTGGTGACCTTCCATCGAGCCAAGGGGCTGGAATGGACGTCGGTGTGCGTGATCGGGCTCGAGGACGGATTGGTCCCGATCTCCCATGCCGCCACCACCGAGGCGTGGAACGAGGAGCGACGGCTGTTGTACGTGGCCCTGACCCGCGCCTCGTCCGACCTCTGCTGCACGTGGGCGCAGAGCCGCGCAGCAGCAGCAGCGGGCGACGTTCGGACCGGGAGCCGTCGATCTGGATCGGGCCCATCACCAGGGCTTGCGCGGCGATGGATAGCCAACCGGCGCGGATGGACGCCAGCAAGCGGATCGCCCAACTGCGTGCCGGGCTCGGCCCCTGATTCGAGGCCGGACAGTACTTGGGCCGCACAGAAGGCGGGCCACAGAGAGGCGGCCCACACAGTACCGGGCCGGGCCGCACAGAACGCGGGCCGCACAGAACGCAGGTCACACAGCAGCGAAGCCAACGATTGCCGAGCACCGAAGCACCGACCGGAGCGAAGCAGCACCAGACCGAGCATCGAGCCGAGACCTCAGTCGATCGACATGTCCACCAACACCGGAGCGTGGTCGGAGGGCTTGTCCCCTTTGCGAGCGTTCCGGTCAATCAGCGCATAGGTCGCCCGCTCGGCCAGGACCTTGGTGACCAGCACCAAGTCGATCCGCATGCCCTGGCGCTTGTGGAACGAGCCGGCCCGATAGTCCCACCAGCTGAACAGCCCGTCTTGGTCGTAGAGCTGGCGAAACACGTCGGCCAACCCCCACGCCTCGAGTTCGGCCAGCGCGGCACGTTCGGGCTCGCTCACATGGGTCTCCCCCACGAACTTCGTCGGGTCCCACACGTCTCGGTCCTCAGGGGCGACATTGAAGTCTCCGCACACCGCGACAGGAGAGCCGGGGTCGCAGGTCTCGTCCAGGAGTCGCCGCAGGCGAGCGAACCACTCGAGCTTGGCCGGGTAGTGCTCGCTGTCTAGGCTCCGTCCGTTGGGGACGTAGACGGAGTGGACCCGCACGCCTCCGCAGGTGGCGGCGATGAGCCGGGTCGCCCTGGTGAGTCGGTCTCGTCGTTGAAGCCCACGGCCACGTCCTCGATGCCCACCTTGGAGACGATGGCGACACCATTCCATCGGCCGTCACCGTGATGGGCCGTCTCGTAACCCAGGGTGGCAAAAGCACCGTGGGGGAAGGCGGCGTCGGCTTGCTTGGTCTCTTGCATGCAGAGGATGTCGGGTTGGGCGTACCCGATCCACTCCTCGACCCGGCCCAGGCGGGCTCCCAACGAGTTGACGTTCCAGGTGGCAATGCGCATATCGAAGTGATCCTCTCCGCCCGCTCAGGACTGCTCGGCGTCGACGAGCACGAAGAGGAGCTCGGCCTCACAAGCAAGCTCGCCGCCGACGGTGGCCCGCCCCGTACCCTTCCCAGCCCGAGCCGACATTCGCCCGAGGAACACCTCGAGGTCGAGTACGTCCCCAGGAACCACCTGCCGGCGAAACCGGGCCCGTTCGATGCCGCCGAACAGGGGAAGCTTGCCGGCGAAGCGCTCGTCGGCCAGCACTGCCACCCCTCCCAACTGGGCCAATGCCTCCACCATCAGGACTCCGGGAAGGGTCGGGCGACCGGGAAAGTGACCGGCAAAGAACGCCTCGTCACCGGTGAGGTGCCACGATCCCCGAGCCGATTGTCCCGGCTCCACCGCGTCGAGCTCGGTGATGAACAGAAACGGATCCCGGTGGGCAATGAAGTCTTCTGCTTGCACGAGAAGCGACACTACCGCTCGGTCGGTGACCCGAATCCCAGCGGGTCGGGACGAAGGGTCCTAACCGAACTAAGAGGACGGCTGGTCTGGCTGGGCTCCGACCGAACCGAGATGACTGCCGGGCTCGACCGAACCGAGAGGACTGCCGGGCTCGACCGGACTCAGTCCAGTTGACCGAGCACTCCCCTTCAGGCCGCCATATGCGCCTTACGCCGCCACCTGTGCCTCGACAACCGGCGAGTAGCTCGATGCATCCCCTCGAATGGAGTAGCTGTGTCCACCGTCGATCCCAACCGGGAGGTCGCCGGCGACCGTCACTCGGTGCAACCGGCGGGGCTGACCGTCGTAATTGTCGATGGCGTAATGCTGGGTGATCCTGTTGTCGAAGAGCACAAGCTGGTTTGGCGACCAGCGCCACCGCAAGACGTGCTCCGGACGGGTCACGTAGCTCTGCAGGATGCGCAAGAGGTCTCGGGACTCGTCGTTGGAAAGGCCCACGATCCGTCGGGCGAATCCGCCGATGAACAGCCCCCGTTCGCCGGTCAGGGGATGCACCCGGACCACTGGGTGGGCCGTCTCGTACTCGGTCGAGGTAAACACGGCCCGACGTTCCTGGGCCTCGTCATCCAGGTCCTCGGCGGCCACGGCGTAGTCGTAGGCGTTGGTGTGCACAGCCCAAAGCGTGTCGGCGAAATGGCGAAGGACGTCTGACCCGGTAGAACACTCGGTCGAAATCGAGATGATCCAGATCGCCAGGCCCGAGGTGCGCGGTCGATCGGTTGTCCCAAAAGGCGACGTCGCCCGGTTGCCAACGGAACCGCACGGTGTACTGGGGCCGGGCCACCTGCTCGTAGAACAGGTCGAGGATCCGCTGGCTGTGACGCTTGGAGAAGCCAATGATCTCGCTGTCGTGCCCGGTGAAGCTGGGGCTCACGTACAGTGCCCGCTCGCCGGTCTCGGGGTGGACCCGAACTAGGGGATGGATGGCGACCAACGGATTCGCCTCGATCACCGGGCGTAGCTACTACCCCGCTTGCTGTGCTGGCTGACCTGGCCGAAGCTGTGCTTGGCCTGCAGTTGGTCGGCCAGGGTACGAAGCGGTGTCGGGCAGGCCCTCGTATGCTTCCACCAGGTTCGTCCACGCCGTGTCGCCACCATAGGGAGGAACGATCTCCGCCCTGAAGAATCGAGGCGGCCGGCGGGTTAACGAGCGCAGTGACGTCGGTGTGCCACCCGTTGTCATAGGTGGCCTTCTTCGTTCCGAACCTGGCTTCGTACCGACGGCTGTCGATCGGGAAGATCTCGGGAAACCCTTCCGGCGGGTCATCCTCGAACGGATGGGCCGGCGTCAGCTTCCCGAAGCGTCGTCCGAACGCCACCTGTTCGGCGTGACCGATGGATTGTCCACGGAAGAAGACCACCTTCCAGCCCAGCAGCGCTTCACGTATGCCGGCGATGACCGTCTCATCGAGATCAGACGCCAAGTCGACGCCGTGGATCTCCGCACCTATGTGCCCGGCAACCGGTCGAACATCGAGCTCCGTAGCCACTGTTGTCGCGCTCATTGCACCCTCATTTCTCATGCCGATCTCGAAGAACAAGGGTGACGATACGGACAATTCCCGATCAAGTCAATAGGCTATAGGGGATTCCTCGTGAATTGATCCAACGGGGCTGTTCGGCGGGGCTACAGCCGGTACCCCTACGCCGCTCAGCTCTGCACTGCACTGCTCTGCGCCGCTCAGCTCTGCACTGCACTGCTCTGCTCTGCACTGCACTGCACTGCACTGCACTGCACTGCACTGCCCATCACTCGTCCCCGACCCGCATCGCGCTCCCCTGGCTGGGATCCGCCTCAGTCCCGAAGAGACCGAGGTTGCTCCTCGAGCGGGACCAGGCGTGGCTGACCGAGGTCACGAAGAAGCAGATCCTCATGGGCCGCCCGATACCGTTGGGCAATCCAACTGTCGGGTGCCGACGATCTAGCACCTGCTCGAATCACCGATGGCCCGCCCGCGATCAGACGTCGGGGGCGAACTCGGGTAGCGCGACCTCGGCGCGCCGCCGGGGTGCGTCCAGTGACACCAGGACGAAGTCCCTGGTCTCGCCCTTGGACAGCACGTCTCTGGCCTTGCCCGGAGCGGGATTGCCCAGCCGGCTCAGCGGGACGTGGGCTTTCATGCCATCGACATCGATGTGGGCGCCGTGCGAGGTGAACGAGGACACCGTGCCTTTGAATTTGCTGCCGATGGGGTGGTTGGCCACGAACGTCAGGAAGATCATCGGCTCGTTCAGCGCGGCAACGGGAGCGTCATCGGCTGCGCCCGCCTGCGCCATCTCGGACCGAGCCGCCGACTTCTTGGCCCGTCGCCCCGGTCGATTGGCGGCTGTGTTCGATCGGTCGGCGTCGTCGGGAACCACGCCGGCAGAGATCTTCGCCGCGCCCCGCACTTTGGAGGCTGGCGCCTTGGTCGCGACCCCTCCAGTACCCTTTGTCGCCTTGGTCGCCTTGGTCGCCTTTGTCGCCTTGGTGGCCTTCGCCGCCTTTGTCCCACTGGCCTTGGTCACGGTGCTGGCTTTGCCGACGGCACCAACTTTCTTCGCCCTCCCACCGCCCTTCTTGACCGTGCTCCTGGCCTTCTTCGGTGCTTCGTCACTGGCGCCGGCCGTCCCGACCGGCCCGCCGTCGGCCCCCTCGGCCGAGTCGGCCGACTTGCCGGATGCTCCGTCCGAGCCCGCGTCGGAACCGATTTCGCTCGCCTTCGTCCGCCGACTGCCCGACTTCTTGGTGGCTCCACCAGCCTTGGTCGCTCGACCCCCGCGGGCACTGGTGGGGGCGACGCCGTCCTCGTCGACCGCGGCCGCCTTCTTGGCCCGGCCGGTTGTCGCGCGGCTAACGGCTCCCCGCACCGGGGTGCGAGGAGTGAAGATCCATCCGACGCCGGGGATCGGCTTACCGCCGATCAGGCGACCGGGTTCGAACAACCAGGGGCGTTCGGCATGGAACTCCTGGAAGGAGTCGTTCGACAACACCAGCGCTCCGGCCTTTTCGGCAATGCGCAAGATGAACGCATCGCCTCGACCGATCGCTCCAGCCGGCGGGGTGACCATCTCGCCATGGGCGATCGCCTCCTCGAACGCCTGCCGCTCTGATTCATCGATCCGGTGGCCGAATGAGGCATCGACCACCACGATCACGTCGGCGTTGCGGAAGCCTGGGAACTCCTCGAGAAAGGCCTGAATGGCCTCTTCGAGCTGAGCCAGGCTGGGTAGGCTCCGGCCTTCGGTGGCCAGATTGGATCCGTCGACGACGATTCGTCGGTTCGGCGCAGAGTCGTTGGGCATGATCGGCCCTAGTCAAGCACCTGGAATCGGGCCTCCCGGTGATGCCGGGCAATTTTGGCCCGACTGAGCCCGGCCCGACTGAGCCCGGCCCGGTTGAGCCTGAGCCGGTTCAGCGCAACTGAGCCCGGCCCGACTGAGCCTGGGCGGGTTCAGCGCGTCCCGCTCGTCGCCGCGGCGATCCCGGTGGCAACCTCAGCCCCAACCCAGCCCCAACCTAGCCCCAACCCCGCCGAACGTCGGTGGCGACCGCCACAAACACCAACCCTCGGCCGAACGTCAGCCGATGGCGCGGGTCAGGAGGTCTTCCTGTTCCAAGTGGTGCAGGGCCGCGCTGCCCGAGGCCGGGCTGGCCGACTCGGCCCGGCTCACGTGGCGGAGGGCGTGGGTATCCCGGATCAGGGAGTGGAGGCGCATGTGGACGAAGCCCCAGGCGCCCATGTTTTCCGGCTCCTCTTGCAACCAGACGACTTCCCTGGCGTTCGAGTACCGGTCCAAGAGAGCGGCGATCTGGTCGGCGGGCCACGGATAGATCTGCTCCACTCGGGCCACCACCACCGAGGCGCCCGCGTCACCGAGCGCGTCCCGACGGGCCAGCGCGTCGTACGCCACCTTGCCGGTACAGAGCACGACTCGCTGCACCCGGTCGGCGTCGAATCCCTCTTGCCCGGCGGCCGGATCGTCGAGGACCTCGGCGAACGAGCCGGTGGTGAACGCCTGGATCGGCGAGCGGGCGGTACGGGCCCGGAGGAGCGACTTGGGCGTGAACACCACCAACGGCTTGCGTACCGGCGTCCGGACCTGGGCGCGGAGCAGGTGGAAGTACTGGGCCGCCGTCGTCGGCTCGGTCACCCGCAGGTTGCCCCGAGCGCTCAAGGTGAGGAACCGCTCGATCCGGGCCGAGGAGTGCTCGGGACCCTGTCCCTCGTAGCCGTGAGGCAGGAGCAGCACCAGCCCTGAGTGCTGGCCCCACTTGTCCTCGGCGGCGACCAAGAAGTTGTCGACGATGATCTCGGCGCCGTTCCAGAAGTCGCCGAACTGGGCCTCCCAGGCCACCAGGTCGTTCGGGGCCTCGACCGAGTAGCCGTACTCGAAGCCCACCGCGGCGTACTCGGACAGCAGCGAGTCCCTGATGGTGAAGTGACCGCCCGGACCGCCCTGATCGCCGCCGCCAGAAAGAGCCCAGCACCCGACACAGCTCGCCCCAGCTCCGACGCAGCCCCAGCCCCGCCGCCCAACACAGCTCCAGCCCCGACCACGGGAACCGAGCCGGTCGAGTCCGACCTCAAGCCCCCGCCGAGCTCAGCCAGCGGTATCCACTCCGCCCCGGTGGCGTTGTCGACCAGAACGGCGTGACGCTGCGAGAACGTGCCCCGGCGGGTGTCCTGCCCGGTCAAGCGGACGTTGGTGCCCTCCAACAACAAGGACCCGATGGCCAGGGACTCGCCCAGGGCCCAATCGATCTCGCCGTCGGCGACCACCTTGTCGCGCTGCTCGAACTGCCGGGCCAGCTTGGGGTGGATGACGAACCCCTCGGGAACCGAGCGCACCGCATGGGCCAGCTCCATCACCACCGAGGTGTCGATGCCGGTCTCGACCGAGGGGATCTGGATGTTCGGCTGGATGAACTTCGGCAGGGTCAGCTGCACATCGGCCCCCGGCTCGGCGGCGGCCCGGGTCTCGTCCAGCGCTCGCTGCAAGCGGGCCGAGAAGTCGTCGAGGGCCTGCTCGGCCTCTTCCAGCGTGATGTCCCCGCGCCGGACCAGCGACTCGGTGTAGAGCTTGCGGACCGAGCGCTTGGCCTCGATCAGGGCGTACATGAGCGGCTGGGTGTAGCTGGGGTCGTCTCCCTCGTTGTGGCCGTGGCGCCGGTAGCAGACCATGTCGATGACGACGTCCTTGTGGAAGGCCTGGCGGAAGCCGAAGGCCAGCCGGGCCGCCCGCACGCAGGCCTCGGGGTCGTCGCCGTTCACGTGGAAGATCGGGGCCTGGACCATCTTGGCCACGTCGGTCGGGTACACGGAGCTCCGGGCCGCCTCGGGGGCGGTGGTGAAGCCGAGCTGGTTGTTGATGACGATGTGCACGGTCCCACCGGTGCGGTAGCCGGGGAGCTGGGACAGGTTGAGGGTCTCGGCCACCACGCCCTGGCCGGCGAACGCGGCATCGCCGTGCAGCAAGATGGGCAGCACCGGGAACGGCGAGCTGGGGTGGCCGTCAGCCTCGTCGTTCAGCGCGTCCTGCTTGGCCCGGGCCATGCCCACGACCACGGGGTCGACCGCCTCGAGGTGAGAGGGGTTGGAGGACATGGAGATGGGGATGGTGCCGCCCGACCGAGCGGTGAAGGTCCCCGACGCGCCCTTGTGGTACTTGACGTCGCCCGAGCCCTGCACGGACTCGGGGTCCAGGTTCCCTTCGAACTCCTCGAAGATCTCGCCGTAGGACTTGCCCACGATGTTGGCCAGCACGTTCAGGCGCCCTCGGTGGGCCATGCCCATGACCGAGCCGGCCAGGCCCTCGGTGACGGCCTCGTCCAAGATGGTGTCGAGCAGCACGATGGCCGACTCGGCACCCTCGAGGCCGAAGCGCTTCTGCCCGACGTAGCGGGAGTGGAGGAAGCGCTCGAACACCTCGGCCGCGTTCAACCGGTCCAGGATGTGGCGCTGCTCGTCGGGGGACAGGGTGGCGGGGACGCCCTCCACGTGCTGTTGGATCCAGCGCTTTTGCTCCAGATCCTGGATGTGCATGTACTCGATCCCGAGTGTGCGGCAGTAGGCGTCGCGCAGGGTGTGCAGGATTTCGTCCAGGGTGGCCACCGACTTGCCCGCCAGCCCGTCGGTCACGTACTCCCGGGGCAGGTCCCAGATGGTCAGGCCGTAGTTGAGCGGGTCGAGCTCGGGGTGGAGCACGGGCGGCTCGGCATCGAGCGGGTCGAGGTGGGCGATGAGGTGGCCTCGCACCCGGTACATGTTGATCAGGGTCTGGACGTGGACCTGCTTGATGAGACGGTCCTGGATGCCGTCGGTTCCGTCGTTGTGGTTGACATCCCGGTGCCAGCGGACGGGCTCGTAGGGGACCTCCAGAGCGCGCGAAGACCTCGTCGTAGAAGTCGTGCTGTCCGATCAGGCACTCGGCCACATAGGCCAGGAACAGGCCGGACTCGGCGCCCTGGATGATCCGGTGGTCGTAAGTCGAGGTGAGGGTGACCGTCTTGCCCACGCCCATGTCGGCCAGAGCCCGCGGGTCGGCCGCCTCGAAGCCGGCCGGGCACCCCGAGGGCGCCGACGCCGACGATCACGCCCTGGCCGGGCATGAGTCGGGGCACCGACTGCACCGTCCCCAGGGTGCCGGGGTTGGTCAGCGTCACCGTGGTCCCGGCGAAGTCGTCCGGGGCGATCTTGTTGGTGTGGACCTTGCGCACCAGGTCCTCGTAGGCCCCGACGAACGCCCGGAAGTCGAGCGTGTCGGCGTCACGGATGCAAGGGACGAGGAGGGTGCGCCCGTCCCGCTTCTCCACGTCCACGGCCAGACCCAGGCCGACGTGGGAGTGGCGGACCACACCGGGGGTGCCCTTCCCGTCGGCGTCGGCCACGAACGCCGAGTTCATCGAAGGTACGGCCTGGAGCCCCTTGACCACGGCGTAGCCGATGAGGTGGGTGAAGCTGACCTTGCCGCCCATGGTGCGGGACAGCTGGTTGTTGATGATCGTGCGATTGACCTCGAGCAGCTTGGCCGGCACCGTGCGCACGCTGGTGGCCGTGGGCACGCCCAGCGACGCTTCCATGTTCACCACGATGCGACCGGCGGCACCGCGCAGGGGGGTGACCGGCTCATCGGCGGGCACGCGGGCAGAGGGGGTCCCCCTCCTGTTCCGGCGCCATCCCGTCGAGGTGCCTCCGTCGGTGTCGCCGGGGTGGTCGATCCCGGCAGCGGTCGTTCCCGGGGCCGTCGTTCCCGGGGCCGTCGTTCCCGGGGCGGTGGCGTGGCCGAGGCCGTGGGCGCCGGAGCATTCGGGCTGGCGCAGTGGTGGCCGTGGCCGCCGGAGCGCTCGGGGCTGGCGCTGAGGCCGGAGACCCGGTGACCGGCTTGTAGTCGGTGAAGAACTCGCGCCATGAATCCGAGACCGAGGTGGGATCGGCCCGGAAGCGGTCGTACATGTCCTCGACCAGCCACGCGTTGGGGCCGAACGCGCCGCTTCCACTCCACGGGGCTGCGCCCGTTCGAACCTCCGGTTTCGTCTGTTCCATTGGAATCGGGCATCCCCAACAGCCTACCGGTGCACCTCCTCGACCTCTACGCCGAACAGGCGGCCCGAACAGACTGTTAGCGTCGCGATTCGTGGGTACCCTCAGCGCCAATCCGGCGCCCCGACCGGCGCAGACCCGAGTCAGGTCGTCGACGGTCCCACCGCCGAGCACCTCGGCCCGGCGGGCGTGCGACCTCCTGGCCGAGGCGGGGCTCCCGCTCGCCGGTGAGGCGGGATCTCGCTCGACGGTATCCAGGGAACCTGGTGCGATCCATGCCCGGTGAGCTGGTCATCCTCTCCGGAGGCCTCGACTCCACCGTGTGCATGGCCCTGGCCGACCGGGAGCGGGAGGGCGACCCGTTGCTGGCCGTCAGCTTCGATTACGGGCAACGCCACCGCAACGAGCTCGACCATGCCGCCGGTGTGGCCGGTCACTACCGGGCCGAGCACCTGGTCGTCCACCTCGACACCTCGCCGTGGGGAGGGTCGGCCCTCACCGACGACTCCATCGACGTCCCCACCGGTGGGACCGAAGAAGGCATACCGGCGACCTACGTGCCCGCCCGAAACAGCATCTTTCTGGCCGTCGCCCTCGGGGTCGCCGAGGCGCGCCAGCTAGACGCCGTGTGGATCGGGGTGAACGCCATCGACTACTCGGGCTACCCCGACTGCCGTCCGGAGTTCATCGAGGCGTTCCGGGGCGTCGCCGCCACCGGCCAAAAGCGCGGAGTGGAGGGCAACCCCATCCGGATCTCGGCCCCGCTCATCGAGCTGACCAAGGCCGACATCGTGCGCCTGGGCCAGGAGCTCGATGCGCCGCTCCATCTGACCTGGTCGTGTTACCAGGGCGGCGACCGGCCCTGTGGGGTCTGCGACGCCTGTGTGCTCCGGGCCCGTGGCTTCGCCGAGGCGGACGTCGACGACCCGGCGTTGGCGTGAGCGACGACTCGGCGGCCTTGGCGTGAGCGGCGGCCAGCCGGTGTTGGCGTGAGCGGCGGCCAGCCGGTGTTGGCGTGATCGGCGCCGGCGGCGTCGGCGTGAGCGGCGGACCGGCGTCGGCGTGAACGGCGACCCATGCGATCAGCTCCTGGTCACCGAGGTCTTCTCGGCCATCCAAGGCGAGGCGGCGCTCGTCGGCCAGCGCCAGGTGTTCCTCCGGCTGACCGGTTGCAATATCCGGTGTGCCTACTGCGACCAGCCCGAGGCGCTGGAGCGGCGACCGGGGCCCTGCCGCATCGAGCACACCCCGGGCCGGCGGGACTGGGAGAATGCGCCAGAGCCCGCTGCCTGCTCGATGACGTGGTCGAGGCGGTCGATCGGCTGTGGCGTGCGCTCCCCCATCACTCGGTGAGCCTGACGGGTGGCGAGCCCCTGATGCAGTCACAAGGCCTGGAGCGACTCTTGCCTTTGCTGGTCGCCCGCGGCCATCGGGTCATGGCGGAGACCAACGGGGTGCTGATCGGCGGGCTGGAGCGGACGCTGCCCTGGCTCACATACGTCAGCATGGACCTCAAGCTCAACAGCGTCGACGGTGAGCACGTCGACCTCGAGACCCATCGACGGTTCCTGACTGCGGCAAGCGGCGCGGCACGACGACCTGGCTGAAGATCGTCGTCGGAGCCCATGTCGATCCGATGAATTCGACGCCGCCATGGCCATGGTGGCCGAGGGTGCCATGTGCCGAGGGTGCCAGCGACTCCGAGGTCTTCTTGCAGCCGGTGACCCCGTTCGCGGCCGTGACCGAGGCGCCCACCCCCGACAGGTCCTGGAGCTCCAGGCCCGGGCCCTCCGCCTGTACCCCTACGTCCGGGTCATCCCCCAGACCCACAAGGCCATCGGCCAGCTCTGATCGGAGCCGTGAGGCGGGGAGGCCGGCGTAAGGCGGGAGTCAGCCGTACTGCGCTACGAACTCGGCCAACGGGTCGTTGATCTGGTCTGGCTGACTCAGATTGGCGGCGTGGCCGGCTCCCTCTACCACCACGATGCCTCCGCACGCTCGGAGACCAGCACAGAGGATCTCGGCCCGCTCCATGGGGATGGCCGCATCCTGATCCCCATGAAAGATGATCGATGGTTGGGCGATCTCGCCAAGCCGGGGGGTGAGGTCGTCCCGGTCTATCAGGCAACGGAACGGTGCGGTGAGATCCTCGATGGGGATGGCGGCCCACTTGGCAAACCACGGCGTCGGATCGACATCGCGTGCCCGAAGATGATGGTGGCCACGATGTCCTGGACGGCCGCCGGGCCATTGGCCAGCCATTCCTCGTGCATCGCTTCGTAGGCCGGAACCAAATCCGGGCTCTCTGCCCGGCCTGGCTATCGATGAAGACCAGGGACCTCACCCGTCGGGTGCGAGGAGCGCGGCCCGAAGACCGACGAACCCGCCCTGGGACATGCCGGCCAACGTGGCGGCCGCCATGTCGAGATGATCCATGAGCGCCAGCACGTCGTTGGCCAGATCCCAATAGTCGAACGGCCCACCGGCCGGCCGTCTCGCCGTGGCCCCGGGCATCCAACGTGACGATCCGCAGGCGGCGGGCCAGGGCATCGACCTGAGGAGCGAACATCTCGTGGTCCATGAGGAAGCCGTGGCTGAACACCACCGGAGGTCCGTCGCCCCCATTGTCCTCGAAGTAGAGGTGTTGCCCGTTGACCTCGGCAAAGGCCATGAGCGAGCGTACGTGGCCAACCCGGCGCGTTGCTGCAGGCGTCGGCAGGTCTTGGCATCCCCCAGCCGCAACTGGCAGGCTGGCCGGATCATGGAGCACCCCAGCGGTCTGGTCGTCGACGAGCGCATACCCCCGGACCGGCGAGCAGGGGACCCGGTGGTCGTCCTGATCCATGGCTCCCTCGACCGCGGCATCGAGCTTCGCCCGGGTCATCCGCAGACTTCCCGACCTTCACACGATTGCCTATGACCGTCGGGGGTATCACCGTTCCCGTGACGTCACGCCTCTCGCCGACACCCTCGACATCCAGATCGACGACCTGTTCTCGGTCATCGGCGGTCGGCCCGCGGTGGTGATCGGGCACAGCTTCGGCGGCACCATCGCCCTCGGAGCGGCGTTGCGGGTCGAGCCGCGACTCGACCATCCAGGCCATAGCCGCCTACGAACCGCCCATGCCGTGGCTGTCGATACCCGGGACCCGGCCGTCGGCATCGAAGACGATCGACGACGATCCGGCCATGGTCAGCGAGCAGTTCTTCCGGAGGGTCGTCGGCAATTCCGCCTGGGAACGACTCTCCGAGGCGGCCAAGGACGATCGCCGGTAGCGACGGTCCGGCGTCTGGCCGCGGAGATGCGGTCCATCCGGGGGGACGAATCCCCCTTCGACCCCCGACAGCTCGCCCTGCCCCCGTGTTCGGGAGAGGCGAGCACTCCAATGCGACGACAACGCGGCGGGGTCCAGTGGCTGGTCGACAACGTCGTCGGCTCCGAGCTGATCGAGTTCCCCGGGTCCGGGCATGGCGCCCACCTCTCCCATCCCGACGCGTTCGCCGCCCTGGTACGAAGGACCGTCGACCGGGCCGGGCGTTCAGTCGGCAGCTCCGCCGTGAACGTTCTCGTCACCGGCTCGAGCGGGCTGATCGGCTCGGCGCTTCTCAACGCCTGGCCACCGGTGGCCATCGGGTCACCCGCCTGGTCCGGCGGCCGACCGAGCAACCCCAGAGGCATGTCGTACCGGCGCGACCGACAACCGGCGGAGCTTCCATCACCGAGCGTCCATTGGGATCCGAGCCAGGGGGTGATCGATCTCGACGGGTCTCGAGGCCGCCGGGCCCTTCGACGGGGTGGTGCACCTGGCCGGTGCCGGTATCGGCGACAAGCGCTGGTCGCCGGAGCGCAAGAGGATCGTGCTCGACAGCCGGACGGACTCGACGGCGTTGCTGGTCGCCTCACTGCTGCAGCTGGCGCCGCGACCACCGGTGCTGATCAGCGCCTCGGCGGTCGGGTACTACGGGGACGGTGGGGACCAGGAGCTCACCGAGGACTCGCCGCAGGGAACTGGGTTCCTGGCCGAGCTGTGCGGGTCGTGGGAGCGTGCGGCAGAACCGGCAACCACCGCCGGCATTCGGACCGTGAACTTGACGCAGCGGGATCGTGCTCAGCAGGTCCGGCGGCGCACTGGCCAAGCTGCTCCCGCTGTTCAGACTGGGGTTGGGCGCCAAGCTGGGGGCAGGAACCCAGTACCAGAGCTGGGTGGCCCTCGATGACGAGGTCGACATCATCCTTCGAGCGTTGGTCGATGGCAGCGTGGTCGGTCCGCTCAATGCCACCGCCCCCAAACCCGTGACCGCCGCGGAGCTGAGCGCGGCGATTGCCCGAGCGGTCCATCGCCCGTGTCTCTTCACCGTCCCCAAGGCCGCACTGCGGCTGGTCCTCGGTTCGGAGATGGCCGACGAGATGCTTCTAGCCGGTCAGCGGGCCATTCCTGCCCGGTTGACTTCCATCGGCTACGACTTCACCTACCCCGACCTCGATGATGCCTTACGGGCTGTACTTCTCTCGCGATGACGAGTTAGGGGCGGTGCCTGTCCACGATGACGCGCCAAGGACTGCGCTGTCCCCTCGGGTACCTCAGGCCAACGGGGCATCGACGTGGTGATCGAGGTCGTTCGGCCGCTTCCGCCTGGTCTGGCGGACCAAGTGGTCGCCGTGGACTTCGTCCTTCGCCCCCGCCACCAGGGGTGACATGCACAGCACGAAGACACCGGTGAACATCACCACCATGGCCAGGGCCTCGACCGGTCCACGCCAGGTCGCCGTGCTCAGGCGATCGCCGAACAGCCATATGCCGATCAACACGCTGGCCAGCGGATCGATGATGGTCAGCGTGGCCTGGGACGCAGTGATGGGGCCGGCATGGTACGCATTCTGGGCGAAGAAGAACCCGATCACGCCGGCGCCGACCATGGCGTAGGGCTCCCAATGGATGAACACGTGGCCCCATCCCTCGGTGACCAGCGTGGTGAACTCCTTGGTCAACGCGGCACTGAGGGCAAACATCAGGGCACCGGCCGCGCCGAACATCGCGGCTCGAAACCAGCGAGGGCCGGTGAAGGCCAGGGCCACGGCCACAACGACAACGGCACCTACGGCTATGAACACTTCCGTCCACGCCTTCAGCCCGGGCACCGTGTTGCCCCCTCCGGGTTGGGAGACGGCCAAGAACACAGCTAGGCCGCCGGCGGCAGCCAACGATCCCACCCATTCACGCCAGCTGAGGTGGTAGCGGAACCACACGGCGAGAATCAGCACCAAGAACAGCAGCTCGGTGGTGACGATGGGCTGCACCGCGCTCAGCTGCCCGAAACGCAGGGCCACGGCCTGGAGTACGAAGCCCGCCCCGATGAGCACCAGCCCGGCTAGCCAAATGCCTCGCCGGAGGCCGTAACGAATGAGGCTGAAGCTCATCGTCGTGTCGGTCGGTGCGTTCTGCACCCCGATCCGCTGGAAGACCGCACTCAGCGCATTGGCGAACGAGGCGAGAACGGCCAGCAGAAACGCCATCAGGCCATCCAGAAGGGTTCGGTGGCACGAACCGAGAAACGGGTCACCCTCTTGTTCTAGCCGAGGGGGCGAACAACAGCCCAGGTGAGAGGCTCAAAACGCGAAAAGACCCAACCCGGGCACTACCCGAGCGCGGGCTCCGCTGCCGCATCCGACACGGGCTGGGCCACGGGCACTTCCACAGACGGGGAGCCGGCCGGGGCCACCGGCACCGCACACTGCTCATCGGGGACACGTATCTGGCGGCGTGCTGTCCATCCGATGCCGGCCGCGACCAACACCAAACCGGCCGCCGGCAGCCACAGGGCTCCGGCCACGATGGCCGCGACCGCCACCTCCATGAGGACCACGACCCTTCGTGACATCGGCTCGAGCTCGGCAAAACGACGATGGAAGGAAGACAAGCGAGCCGGTGTGGTGATCCCGCGCCCGACAGCACGGCCGGACCCCGCACGGTGCCGAACAGCACCCCCACGGCGAGCGCTGTCCATGGATTGCCGGTCATGACGGCCAGCACGGCGATGAGGTACAGGGCCGACGTCATTATGTAGGTGACCACGCCGGTGCCGATCTGC
>CAVQVK010000085.1:0-77901 GCA_963717035.1 uncultured Acidimicrobiaceae bacterium
GTTCCGTAACCAGGCTCTCGGGGTTAACTGGGGAGCGAGCGGGCGTAGTCCGGGGACGTGACGACGACAGGTGGCGTCCACCAGGAAACGCCAGCGCTTGTCGTCGGCCGTCCCACGTTCGCTTACCACGTTTTCACACAAATGTGCCACTTCGGTTGCCAAATAGTGCCAATAAGCGCAATAATGTAGTTAAAGGTGAGGTACAACGCACTGGTCGCTCTACCGTTCAGGGAGTGGAATCCTGGGCATCAAGGCTCAGAGCGCCAACGATGTACGCAACAAAGGGAGCCCTTGGGTTTGCCTTTCTTATTTGCAAGCGGAGGGGACGGGATTCAAACCCGTGGTCAGGGTGAGGTGCAGCCGCTTTGGAGGCAGATGCGATAGGTCTGTAAAACCGCCTCCACTTTAGACCCTACACCAGGGGTTTTGAAAATACAGCGGTGTAACTTAGGGATTTCCTGTAAAACAGATGGCCGATTTCCAGTGGATAAACCGCAGGGCTCCGCGGGCAATGCGCCACCACAAGTGCGCAAAGGCCAGTGAACGGTCGGCCTTTTTCTGGCTTGTCCGTATTGCTGCACCAGCAGTGGGTCCGATGAAATCCCAAATGTCTCCCGAATCTTTCGGGAATAGCCACCTCGGTGTTGGTCGGACAGTTCGGAGATTATGCAGGTCAACCAGGTCCAGGACATTGTCAAAAAGCCATAGCCAACTTAGACGCGTTGGCAGTGGGTCCGATTCGGCCGCTCTCGCACCTCTCCGTGTCTCTCGTCCTATCCATGGCTCATATTTCGGGTCATGGAGCCAAAGGCCAAGACGTCGAGACGACCCAAGGGTACCGGATCGGTTCGGCACCAGGTCCCCGGGCGTGGTCGCGCCGGCGGCACAGCTCTGCGATTGGGGACACGCTGCCCGGTCGGCTCTCTCAGCGCCGACCCGCACCCGCCCTTGGACGGGATCCCCGTCGGGAGCCAGCGGCTGGGCAAACATGGACGCGACGAAGCCCAGCGATGGAGGTCGGAGGGCTTCGCCATCCCCGTGTTGTGACTGACAACCGAGGTGCGTTTAATTCTACCTGGCCGTGAGGCGAGGTGAACCGCAGGCGGCGAGGCGAGATGGACCTGGGACGGACCTCGTCGAAGCCCAGTTCCGGGGACTACAGCTCGATATGTCGGACGACCCGGGCCGGGTTGCCCACGGCCACGACGTGATCAGGGAGATCCTTGGTGACGACGGCACCTGCCCCGACGACGAAATGGGTCCGATGCTCACCCCGGGAAGGACGATCGCCCCGCCGCCCAGCCACACGTTGTCACCGATGCTGATCGGTCGGGCTGCTTCGAACTTGGCCCGGCGGGGCTCGGACTCGACCGGATGCGTCGGCGTCAACAGCTGGACGTTCGGACCGATCTCCACGTCATTCCCGATGCTGATGGTGGCGACATCGAGCGCAACCAGGCCGAAGTTGACGAAGGTCCGGGCCCCGACATGCAGCTGGTACCCGTAGTCGCAATAGAGCGGTGGCCGTATCTCGGTGTCGGCTCCCAGGGATCCGAGTAGCTGTTCCAGCAGCGCTTGTCGCCCTTCGATGTCAGGGGCAGCACTCCGATTGAACTGGGCAAAGAGCTGCTCGGCCCGCAGGCGCTCCTGAACGAGCTCAGGATCGCCGGCGATGTACATGTCTCCGGCCACCATGCGCTCGCGTTGGGTTGGAACGTCTTGGAGGTGGGGCCCGTCGCTCATCGAAGCATTCTGGTCGAACCAAACCGGCAGTGTTCGACGAGCACCGGCGCCGTGTTCGACGTCCGCCGGCGGCTTGTTCGACGAGCACCGGCGCCGGGGCAAACCCCGACGCCGGTGGACGCTGTAACGAAGCGCGGTAACGAATTGGTGCATTTCGGACTACCGGTGGATTGCAATTATGTAGTGGCTGTCCTGGTCACCGCACCGGGTCCGGGCGCCCGGACGAGGTTCTTGACCGCAGGCACAACCGGCGGGGCCGTCTTCCAGTCGGGGACACCCTGTTCGGGCTTGCCCGCCGGGTAGCCGTCTTCGTTGACCTCGGCCCAGTGGGAATGGTTCAGCTGGTGGAGGGTGAAACCAGGCCTGCAGGGCGTTCTGGAAGCCCATGTTGTCGACGGACTGGTTCACCGACTCCTTGATGAGCAGCGAGGTGACCGTCGGGCGCTCGGCGATCCGGCGGGCGTACTCCAGGGTCCGGTCGGCCAGCTCGGTCGGCCTCGAAGATCTTGGAGACCATGCCGATCTCGTGGGCCTCCTCGACGGTGATCGAGTCGCCGGTCAACATGAGCTCTTTGGCCCGGCGGGGACTCGAACTCCAGGGGTGGGCGAAGTACTCCATCCCACACATCCCGAGGCGCACGCCGACGGAGGGTCGGCGAACTTCACCGTGTCGGCGGCGACAATGAGGTCGCAGCCCACATCGAGCGTGAGCCCGGCGGCGTAGACGGTGCCATGGACCTGGGCGATGGTGATCTTCCGCAGGTTCCTCCAGCGCAGGGTGTTCTGGTAGAAGTAGTGCCATTCCTGAAGCATCCGCTTCTCTGCCCCCTCGCGGGTCCCACCATTGGTGCGGGCCGTCGATGTGCTGGTCGGGGCCGGGGGTGTACTCGGCCATGGCCTGCTTGGAGCCGAGGTCGTGGCCCGGGAGACGGTGGGCCCATGCCCGCCGAGGATCACCACCCGGACGTTGTCGTCCTCTCCGCCTCCAAGAAGGCGTCGTTGAGGTCCACCAGCAACCCCCGGTTCTGGGCATTGCGGGTCTCGGGACGGTTGAGGAGGATCCTGACGATCGTCCCCGTGAGGGCTCTTCGTACATCACAACTGATACTCCGGCATTGGTTGCTCCCCTTTGTACGTCCCCCCGTCGAAGGTATCAGCGGTGGGTTTCCATGCCTCAACGAACCACAGCGTTCAGTCGGTGTCAAAGTTCGACCGGCTGTGCGTTTTGTCTTCTCGATTGCTTTGTCGGTTGTCTTTTCTTTGCCTTTTAGATTGCCCTTCGGTTGTCTTTTCCCTTTTGGTGTCCGTTTGCGTTTTGTCTTGGTCGGTGGCTTGCCGCCTACTTCAGGTCGGCGTGTTCATGGCTCCCCTGCACCGGGCACGTCGACAGCGGGAGGAACCAGTCGGACCGATCACCCTCGAACGAGCAGCCGGCGCAAGTTGTCCCGCATGATGAGGCGCGTATCGGCCTCGTTGAATTCCGAGAGCGCCTTCAGGAAGTCGGTCGGCTCCGAGAGACCCTCGGCGTGCGGAAAGTCCGAACCGGCCAGGATCCGCTCGACCGGCAGGTACTGGGCAATGTCGGAGATGTCGTCCTCCCAGAACGGGCTCACCCACACACACCGTTCGAAGGCCTCGATCGGGTCCTCGGGAAATGATCCCGGATACCGGTGGTAGTAGATCTTCATCTTGTCGACGAGGGAGGGGATCCAGTCCCCGCCGTTCTCCACCGACACCACCTTCAGGTTCGGGTGGCGGCTCAGTGCCCCGTCACAGACCATGGCGGTGAAGAAGTCCGAGATGGCCCGGCCGTGAAGGGCGATGTGCTCGAAGGCCGAGCGGGAGAAGGCGTGGTACTCGAAGTTGCCCGTCCAGTCCCCCGTGTACTTGGTGTAGCTCACCGGGCCGGCATGGACACCGACGAGCACGTCCGCCTCCTCGCACCTCGACCAGAAGCGGTCGAACTCCGGTTTTCCCGGTGAGGTGAACCCGGTGGCGGTCAGGACCGGGGCGGACCGCAGGTCGATCACCCGGCAGCCGCGCTCGATGACCCAGTCGAGCATGCGGAGCGCCTCATCGACGTCGGCCAAGGAAAAGATGGGGGCCGAGTACATTCGGTCCTCGGTGTTGAAGGTCCATTCCTCCTCGAGCCACCGGTTGAACGCCCACAGGATGTCGTTGAGCAGTGGGATGTCCTCGCGAACTCGCTCCTCGATCCCCGACGCCAACGTGGGGAACAGCAGGCAGCCCTCGATGTTCTGCTCGTCGAGGAGGGCGAGGCGCTTGTCTCGCTCCTGATACTCGGGGTGCAGGGCCAACGGCTCGACCACCTTGTACCCATCGGTGATGACGTCGGCCTTGGACTTCTCACCCGAGAACATGTCGGTGAGCGCTCCGGCCACCGATATGCGGGTCGAACGTCGGGTTGGGGACGTAGTCCCAGACGTATCCGCCCATCATGATGTGCTGGTGACCGCGCTCGTCTCTGACCCAGTACAGGTCCCGGCGGCGGTGGTCGGGAAGGTGGCGGGTCGAGCGCGTCCTTCGTCTCGTAGAGGTGGTTGTCGGCGTCGTACATCCGGTACGGGAGATCCATCGGGAACTCCTCCTTCGCTGTGGCCGACGGCGGCCGCGGCTCGTCGGGTCTCTTCGCCGCCCAGGATACTTCTAACGGTCGGTTGGCAGGTAGTTGACCGACCACGGCTCAGCGCCGCTCAGTAGGTGCCGACCGAGTACATCCCGCCATCGAGGGGCAATATGGCCCCGGTGACGAACGAACCGGCCCGGGAGGCGAGAAAGATGGCCATCCCGGCGGCGTCGTCCTGGCGACCCCACCGTCGGAGGGCGGTGGAGTCGAGCAGGTCGTCGGCGAAGGAGTCGCCGGAGATCATGCCGGTGGGAAAGGGGCCGGGGGCGATGGCGTTCACCGTGATCCGCGGGGCCAGCTCTCTGGCCAGCTGGCGGGTGAGCAGGTGGACGCCGGCCTTGGACGCGCCGTAGGAGTAGGTCTCGTAGTGGTCGGGTTTGAGACCCGAGACCGACCCCACGTTGATGATCCGCGCCGGTTCGTCCTCGGTGGCCGCCGCCTCGAGCAGAGGTAGCACGAAGCGAGTGAGATGGAAGACGCCCTTGAGGTTGACGGCGAGCACTTTGTCCACGCGGCATCGTCGTGGGTGGCCAGGGGGGCAAACCAGTTGGCGCCGGCGTTGTTGACCAGGATGTCGATGCTCGGCTCGCGTTCGGTCAGGGCATCGGCCAGTCGACGACACTCCGACTCCTTGCCCAGGTCGGCGGGCAGGGCCACGCTCACCCAATTCGCTCAAGGCCGCGGCCGTTTCGGCACAGACGTCGGCCTTCCGCGACGAGATGTACACCCGGGCACCGGCCTCGACGAAGCCGGCGGCGATCATGGCACCGATCCCCCTCGATCCCCCGGTGATCACGGCCGTCTTGCCGGCAATCGAGAACAGGTCACTCATGGTCCGACCCCCTTTCGTCGGCCGTCACGGTAGCCGGTCATCATCCGACCCTCGAAGGCCCATGTCACACGAACGGTCGGGCAAGCTGAGCTCGCCGGCATTGACACGGTGGACTACGTTCGTGGCGCCCGGGGTCAAGACCGGGCCCCAGAAGCTCTGTTTCGCGGTTTCGCGCTGCGTCGTGCCCGGGGCACACTGGGCGAGAAGGTTTGGGGATGGGATGTCCCGCGTCGGTGATGTCCGAACAGAAATCCGAGCAGAAAGAGGTGTCTCGTTGGAGTTGCAGCTGAGTGACGATCAGGTGTTGTTCCGGGATACGACCCGACGCTTCTTGGAAGACTCGTGCCCGCTCACCGAGGTCCGGCGACTGGCCGACGAGCCGTCCGGTTTCGACCGAGGCTGGTGGCAGAAGGGGGCCGAGCTCGGGTGGACCTCCATGTTGGTCCCCGAGGACCGAGGCGGCGGCAGTGTCTCGGGCGACGGACTATCCGACCTGACCCTGGTGGCCGAAGAACACGGCCGACTGGCGGCACCGGGACCGCTCGGGCCGGTCAATGTGGTCGCCAGCACCTTGGCCGTGACCGACGGTCATAGCGAGGTCCTGAACTCGCTGCTGGCTGGTGGGATCGCCTCGTGGTGCTTCGACGAGCCCGGACCGGCGTGGGGAGCCGACCGCGGTGAGACTCGAGGCAAAGGCCACCGATGACGGATTCGTCTTGACCGGGACCAAGACGGCGGTCGAGGCGGGGGCCGAGGCCGACTGGCTGTTGGTGACCGCTCGCCGGAGCAGGGATTGACCCAGTTTGTGCTGCCGGCGGGCACCCCCGGGGTTCGCGTCAGCCCGGGCCAGGGCATCGACCTGGTCCGCCGCTTCGCCACCGTGCACTTCGACGGCGCCCCGGCTCTGGCCACGTCGGTGGTCGGTGTGGTCGGCGGTGCCGCGCCCGACGTCGAGCACCAGTTGCAGGTGGCCATCGTCTTGCAGCTGGCCGAGACGGTCGGAG
Source organism: uncultured Acidimicrobiaceae bacterium (assembly GCA_963717035.1). Taxonomy (GTDB): domain Bacteria; phylum Actinomycetota; class Acidimicrobiia; order Acidimicrobiales; family RAAP-2; genus DASXMT01. The sequence goes on from CAVQVK010000085.1 coordinate 6,227, forward strand.
CCATCGGCCGGGTCTTCGAGTTCACCACCGAGTGGGCCTTCGACCGGTTCTCCTTCGGCCGTCCCCTGGCCTCGTACCAGGAGCTCAAGCATCGCTTCGCCGACATGGGCCCTCTGGCTCGAGGAGAGCGGGCCACCACGGCAGGGGCCGCCCGGGCCATGTCGCAGGGAACGGCCGACGCCGCCGAGCTGGTCAGCGTGGCGAAGTCCTACGTCGGGGAGCACGCCGGCGAGCTGGTCCAGGACTGCATCCAGATGCACGGCGGCATCGGGGTCACCTGGGACCACGACATCCACCTGTATCTGCGCCGGGTCACCTTGAACAGTGGCCAGTTCGGTACCGTCCGCAATCACCGCCAACGACTGGCCTCGCTGGTCGGGCTGGTCTGACAGGAGACGATCAATGGGTCTCGACGATGTCCCCTCCCACGATGAGCTCGAGCGAGTACCGGGCCCGGGCCAAGACCTGGCTGGCGGCGAACATGCCCCGGGTGGCCGACCAGCCCTCCGGCGCGGAGCACAGCCAGGACCCCGAACGGCTTCGCGACCTGATCCACCGTCTGGGGGACGGTGGGTACAACGGCATCTGCTTCCCCACCGAGCTGGGCGGCGCCGGGCTCAGCCGATTTCACCACCGGGCCTTTCTGCAAGAGGCGCTCGAGTACGAGCTGCCCATCCACATCGGGAACCCGGGGCTGTCCATCATCGCCCCACCCATCTTGGAATTCGGGACACCCGCCCAAAAAGAGCACGTGGCGGCCATGCTCCGCGGCGACGAGATCTTCGTACAGATGATGTCCGAGCCCAGCGGCGGCTCGGACATGGCCGGGGCCCTCACCCGGGCCGAGCGGGACGGCGATGTCTGGGTCCTGAACGGCTCCAAGATCTGGAGCTCGGGCCCGTGGCGCTCCAACTGGGGCCTGGTCCTCGTGCGCCCCACTGGTCGGTGCCCAAGCACCGCGGCCTGTCCATGGTCCTGCTCGATCTCTCCCTTCCGGGCGTCACCATCAACAAGATCAAGATGGTGAACGGCGCCGAGGAGTTCTGTCAGGAGTTCTTCGATGATGTGCACGTGCCGGCTGACTGCATCCTGGGCGAGCCCAACGACGGGTGGACCGTGGCCAACCGGCTGCTCTTCCACGAGCGCGACGCCGTGGGCGGGGGCTCGCCCTATGCCTTCACTCGAGCATCGTCGGGACGCGGTCCCAACCAGGACTTGGCCGACCTGGCCCGACGGGCCGGGGTGCGGGACGACCCGGCCGTCCGGGAGCTCCTGGGAAGGTCCCAGGCCGACGACGTGGTCTCCCGCCAGCTGATCGCCTGGGTGACCGAGGGCATCAACCTGGGTCACTTTCCTCCGGTGGCCGGTTCGCTCCTCCGCCTCAACATCGGGGTGAACGTCGTCCGACGGGCCAACGCCGCCCTCGAGATCGCCGGTCCGGACGGCGTGACCTGGGATGCCGACGACACCAACCCTCATGCCGCCGATCAGTACATCTTCCGACAGGCACTGTCCATCGGCGGGGGAACCCTCGAGATGCAGCGGAACCTGATCAGTGAACGCTTGCTGGGCATGCCGAGGGAACCGGCGCCCGATCGGGACCGGCCGTTCAGCGACGTCCAGCGAGAGCCGGGCACGTCCCGGTCGGAGTCGACCGCGGTCGGGTCTCAGTGGGGCCGGCCAGCCGGTTGGATCTCGCCGGTCAGGTCACAGCGGGACAGGTCACAGCGGGAAGGACTCCCCGACGAATTCCTCGGAGAGCGTCCCAAGCGCGCCGCGGCGTTGGGGTCGGTGGCGTAGGGGAACGCCTCGCTGGCGTGGCAGTCCTCGGGGTAGAGACCAGCCCGGTCGCCTAGTTCCAGGCGCAGTGGCGCCCAAAGCGATGTGGCCGCACCGGCCTCGATGCTCTTGCGTGGGGGCGTACACCCGGACCGGATTCCTTCATGCCGGGCAGTAAGCCGGTCGTAGTCGGCTTGGTCCATGTAGCGGGCATTCGGTGTTGATACGTCCGGGATGCACGGCATAGGCGTGAACCCCGGCCGGGCAGGCGTCGGTCGAGCTCCACCAAGAACAAAATATTGGCCGTCTTCGACTGTCCGTACACGGCCATCTTGTCGTAGGGATGGTGCTCGAAGTTGGGATCGTCCCAGTGAATGTCCGAGCTTCGATGTCCTCCGGACGACAGGTTGACCACCCGAGCCGGCGCCCCGGCGATCACGGTAGGCGTTCGGAGATTGGTCAAGAGGAAGTGGCCCAGGTGATTGGTCCCGAACTGCAACTCGTAACCCTCGACGGTGTGCTCGAAGGGGGTGTACATGACACCGGCGTTGTTGATCAGCAGGTGGAGCGGATCATCTCGTCCGACGAAGCCCGGCGAAGGTGCGGATACTGGCGAACGAGGTCAGGTCGATCACGCCGAACTCGACTGCGGCCCCTTTCACTCGATCGGCAGGGTGGCCGCAGTGGCCTCGCCCTTCTCCTGAGTGCCGCGCCCCGGCGATGACTCCGGAGCCCGGCGGCCGCCAGGTTGGCCGCCGTCTCGAGCCCGATGCCGGTGGACGCACCGGTCACGATGGCCGTTCGTCCGGTCAGGTCGACGCCGCCATTACTTCGCCGGCCGTGGTGGTCTCGTCAGTGGCACCGCTACCTCCTGGTGGTTCCGGCCGCGGTCGGTTCCGCTCCCAAGCCGCAGGCTAGGGGGGGCCAACGATGTACCGCCGCCGTGGCCTGGCCGAGCTCGATGTGGCAGGCAGCCCATTGACGTCTTTAAGAGGGTTTTCTATCATTTTACTATTTCCTGTTCGACTATGCCCCCCCAGCGACCGGTCCCTGGCACTGTCGCCGCCGCGGTCCTCTCAGTCGTAGCGACGCTCGCCTTGGTGGTCGCCTTGCCCACCCGGGCCGTGGGCACTCCTGAGGGTCCTCGCACCCAAGGAACGATCCCAATCTCCTCGGCCGACACGCTGATAACCGAGCCTGCCGCAGGAATGGGCCCGCTCAGCACGGTTCATGGCCTCGGCCACACGTTCGGTGGACCTCCATGTACGAGCTCGCCGATCCCGGGCCGAATCCATCCTGGCCGCCGACGCCGGGCGAGGAGTACACGTCCGGGTCGTGCTCGACCAGTACCGGGAACGAGCAGGCGCAACGGGGCCGCGTTCACCTATCTGTCCGCCCACGGCGTCGCCGTGCGTTGGGCACCGGCTATCGACAACACCTTCCACATCAAGTCCATCTGCGTCGACGGGGCCCGTTGCGCAATCATGACGCTCAACCTCACCTCCCGGTACTACCCGACCACCCGTGACTTCGCCGTCATGGACGCCGATCGAGCGGACGTCACCGCGGTCGAGCAGACCTTCGCCGGCGACTACCAAGGACATCCGGGCACGCCCAAGTCCGGAGGGGACCTGGTGTGGAGCCCCGGGAGCACGGCACCGCTCGCCGCCCTCGTCGGCGGGGCCGACCGAACCGTCCTGGTCTACAACGAGGAGCTGAGCGATCCGACCATGGTCGACGCATTGGCCGGGGCCGCCCGTCACGAATCCCGTCGAGGTGGTGATGACCTACGAGGCCTCGTGGGTCCGCAACTTCGACGCGCTGACCAGCGGCGGGAGCCCGGATCTACGTCCTCTACGGCGAGCATCCGGTGTACATCCACGCCAAGATGATCTGGGTGGACGGGGAGCGGGTATTCCTCGGTTCCGAGAACCTCTCGACGGCCTCGCTGACCGGTAACCGAGAGCTGGGCCTGGTCAGCACCGATCCGGGCATCGTGTCGGTCACGAAACGGACCTTCGACCGAGACGCCGCCCACGCCCGGATATGGCGTGTCCCTCCGGTTGTGAAGCACTGACGCCGCTACGCTTTCGAGGCATGTCAGCCGACCGGTCGAACAGGCGATCGAGGTCATCCGGAGCTCCGGCGGACGGGTCACCGTCGACCGCCGCGCCGTGGTCGAGGCGCTCGATCAGAGCTCCGACCACCTCGCCGTGGAGCAATTGGCTGAAGCAGTTTGGACCCAGCACCCGGATATCAACCTGGCGACCATCTACCGGACCCTCGAGCTGCTCGAGCGCCTGAACATCGCCTTCCACGTCCATCTGGGACACGGCCCATCCCGGTGGCACCTGGCCGACCAGGTTCACCACCACCTGGTCTGCGACACGTGCAACTCCGTCATCGAGATCCCCGACAGCACCTTCGATCCCCTCCGACGCCGGCTCCTGCAAGACACCGGATTCGCCATCGATCCCCATCATTTCTCGCTGGTCGGGCTGTGCTCCGCCTGTGCCCGCCGCGCCCGCGGCCGAAGTTGTCTGACCTCAAACCCGCACCGTATGGGGGGCAAGGACCGTCCGCCGTGACCCCAGATGGGTTGGCTGAAAGACTGGCGCGGTCATGATCTTCGCCGACGCCATCTCCCCGGTCGTCCAGCTGCATACCCTGCTGACGGCCTGGCAGACCGACTGGCTGAGCCTCGTCTCGCTGGTCATCGAGATCACATTTGCTCTCGGGTACATCGTGTTTGCTCGTCGCCTGGCGGCAGCGGGGGCGTCGATGGTCGCCCTGGCGCACCACTTCGTTCGTGGCCGGCATCCTCACCATCGTGATCGCCACCCAGTCGGGGCTGGCCTCCTACGACGACAGCGTGTTCAACATCCACGTCATCCAGCACCTGCTGCTCATGAACGTGGCCCCCATCCTCTTGGCCCTGGGCGCGCCGGTCACCCTGGTTCTGCAGGCCGGGGAGCGGAGTACCCAAGAGCGGGTGCTCAAGGTGCTGCACAATCCGATCATCGAGGTGATCACCAACCCCGTCTTCGTGCTGGTGGTCTTCTCGGTGCGATGGTCGGCTACTTCCTCACGCCCTTCTACCAATTCTCCTCGAGCATCCCCTGCTCCACGACTTGACCCACCTGCATTTCCTGATCGCCGGCTGCCTCTATTGGTGGCTGGTGGTCGGCATCGACCCGTCCCGATGGCGACTGTCGTTCCCCATGAAGCTCGGCTTCCTCGCCGTCGACATCCCCGTCGGCACCTTGCTCGGGCTGGGGCTAACTCAGACCAGAGATTCGATCGCGCCACTGTTCCACTCCGTGACCGACACCCATGCCGGCGGGGCGACGCTGTGGATCCTGGGTGAGATCTTCACCTTTGTGGCCATGGGGATCGTGGTCACTCCAGTGGATGCGAGCGGATGTCAGAGAAGCGGCACACGCCGACCGGCGGGCCGATGCCGCCACCGCCCGGGCCGTGGCTCGTCAGACTGAGAGCGGGGCTGTTGGTGGGGGACGGCCGCCGCCACCGCGTCGATCACCGAACAACAACCGGCGGACGATTCCGTTCGACGAGGGGTGACCCCGGTGCGATTCGACGGTGGGCGCCTGGTTGTCGACGAACGAGTCGACGCACCCTGAGCGACTAACCACCAGGATCACGGGGAGCACCACTGGCGCGAGAATCAGGCTCCCAGTCCGCGCAGGATGAAGTCGCAGATCTCGGCGGCGGCGTCGCGGCACCGGCGGGGCAGGGGTTCGGCGGCCCGCACCGACATGGCCCCGTAGATCTGCTGGCCGATCAGGGTGATGGCCCGGTCCGGGTCGAGCGGCCCGGAACCGCCCGGGCCGACGGCCTCGGCGACAGGATCGCGGATGAGCCGGGCGACGTTCGAGCCGATCAGGGCCAGCTCGGAGCCCACGGCGGCGCCGCCTGGCTCACCGTCCCCTGGGTGGGCAGGGCCAGGCCGGAAGAAGGCCGGGTTGTCGTCGATCCGCTCGAGCATCGCCGGCGATCAGGACGCAGAGAGGGCATAGGGCTCGACATCGCGACTCCCAGGTTCCGGCGATGGCGCTCGAGGAGCTGCGCGTGCATGCGCTTCAGGCAGGCCCGCGAGCAGCTCGTCGCGGTTGGCGAAGTAGACGTAGACGGTCGAGCGGGCGACGCCGGCCTGGGCCGCGATCTCATCCATGGACACCTCGGTGGTGCCCCGTTCGCCGAACAGACGGCGAGCGACGTCGATGACCTGGTCGCGGCGGAAGTCACGGATGACCTCTTTGAGGTCGTCGGGCGTCCGCTGGCACCGCCTCAGGCCGGGATGCGGGTGGTCGAGGGGGTGAACGCCACCGGGATGTGCTTCACGCCGTTGATGAACTGGGACTGCAACCGCTGGACCTCACCGTCAAGCCGGATGTCGGGCAGGCGATCGAGCAGGTGCTCGAACATGACCCGGATCTCCATGCGAGCGAGGTTGGCGCCCAGGCAGAAGTGGGGGCCGCCGGCGCCGAAGGCCATGTGCGGGTTGGGATCGCGGGTGATATCGAACCGGTTGGGATCGTCGAAGACCTTCTCGTCGCGATTGGCCGAGACGTGGAAGAACACCACCTTGTCGTCGGCCTTGATGGTCTGACCACCGAGCTCGAACTCGCTCGTGGCCTGGCGCCGGAAGTTCATCACCGGCGTCACGTAGCGGAGCATTTCCTCGGTGGCCCGCGGCAGGAGCGACCGGTCGTTGCGCAGCAGGTCCCACTGGTCCGGATTGTCGAAGAAGGCGGCCATGCCCCCCGAGATCAGGTTTCGGGTCGTCTCGTTCCCGGCCACGGTCAAGAGGAGGAAGAACAGCTCCAGCTCGAAGTCGGAGAGCTGCTCGCCGTCCACCTCGACACCGGTGAGCACGCTCATGAGGTCATCGTGGGGGTCGGCCCGCTTCTGGGCAAAGAGCTGGGAGGCATAGGCATAGAGCTCCATTGAGGCCACCTGAGCGACATCGGCCGTCTGCTGGTACTCGGGATCCTCGTTTCCGACCATTCGATTCGACCAGTCGAACATCTTGTGGCGGTCCTCGTTGGGAACACCGAGCAGCTCGGCGATGACCACCAGGGGCAGCTCAGCCGCAATGTCGGTGACGAAATCGGCAGTGCCCCGCTCGATGACGCCGTCGATGATGGCGTCGCTGGCCGCGTGGATCCGGTCATGGAGCTGGTTGACCATCTTGGGGGTGAAGCCCTTGTTGACCAGGCGCCGGTATCGGGTGTGCAGCGGCGGATCCATGTTCAACATGATCAGCTGCTGCTGGGCCAGCAGTTCCTCATCCAGGTCCCAGATATAGGTGGCCTTCTTGTTCGACGAGAAGTGCTCGTAGTCGCGGTTGACCGTGGTGCACTCGTCGTAACCGGTCACCGCCCAGAACCCCGGTCCTGCCACCTCCTCGTGCCACCACACCGGCGCGTTCTTCCGCAAGAAGGCGAACCAGTCGTAAGGAACCCCCGAGACGAAGTTCTTGGAAGCGGTGAGGTCGATGTCGCTGAAGTCGATGCCGGTTGCTTGCATTCGGACGAACCCTCCAGATGATCGGACACAGTGTCCGATCAGTCAGATCGTATGTCCGAAACCCGTGCCTGTCAAGGACAGAGCGGCTCTTGGGATGGGCGTGCTTCGACGTCAGGCGCCTGGGGGCACCGCTCCGTCGATGACCACGAACGGGTTCTCGGTAACCACGAACTCGAGGTGCTCCACGTCGAGAAACTTGGCCACGTCGGCCATCACATCGCCGACATCCGGGGCCGAAACGGATGCCTCATAGTCAGCCATCGTCTCGAACCACTGCACGGTCACACCGTCGTAGCCGTCGTCGGCATCACCCTGGTAGCTCGATAGCGGCTTGGGGTTCTGCTCATAGCGGTATACGTAGCTTCCGCTGTTGGTCGCGGCCATGAGGGGTCCGTGGTGGTTCCTCCAGTAGGCATGAAACTCCTCTGGCGTCAGTCCAGGCTTGCGCTTGAGCAGGCACGTCAGCTTCACCATCGTTCGGTCCTCCCCTGTTGGTCGTGCACTCAGCCATCGAGCACCGAGCGGTGCCGCGATGGCTACGGTCGTCTCTGGAAACGTAGTGCTCGCCGGGTCGGCTGCGATTAGCGTCACGGAGGTGACTGCGACGGACCCGCTCCCCGAGGACACGGCGGCGCTCGGGACGGTCGACCCCCGCATGGAGGCCATGCTCTCCGAGCTTGCCTCGCTTCGATCGATCCCGAGGCCGACACCAAGGGCTGACGTCGCTCCGGCCAAGTCCTCCCGCCCCAACCTGAGGCGTCGGCTACTGGGAACGCTCATCCATGCCGCCTGGGAGTGGGCCGCCCGCAATGGCGCAGTGGGCCCCGGCGACGGGCGGGCCCGGCGGTTCGGGTCGTTCGGATCCGGAAGTTGTCTGGCCTTCCCGCTGGGGGCCGTTTTCGGACAGCGCTGGATCCACATCGGGAACGACACACTGATCGGACCCGCGGTGAGCCTGTCGGCCGGCATGGTGCCGGGACAGAAGATGGTCAGCGATCCCGTGGTCAGTGTCGGCGATCGGTGCATGATCGGTCGCGGCAGCCACATCGTCGGCCATTTCAGCATCGAGATCGGCGACGACGTCCACACCGGCCCCTACGTGTACATCACCGACCAGAACCACGGGTATGAGGACCCAAGCGAGGTGGTCCACTCGCAGTGGCCGAACGACGTACCCGTCGTGATCGGTGACGGCAGCTGGCTGGGTACCGGCGTGGTCGTCCTGCCCGGCACCCGGATGGGGCGCAACGTTGTCGTCGGTGCCGGTTCGGTCGTGCGCGGATCCTTCCCTGACCATTGTGTGATCGCCGGCGTCCCGGCTCGAGTGGTCCGGCGGTACACGCCTGAGACCGGGTGGGTATCGGGGGCAGGGCCCGACGGATCGGCTGGATCAGCTGGATCGGCTCCCGATATCGGCGATGGGCAGGACTGAGGCCCAAGGAAAACATAGGCCAAGGAGAACCGAGGCCCAATGGAAGTCCCGGGGAAGTACCGCCCCCTCCGGGGCTCCCGGCTCATCGGCAGATGCCTCACCCGAGAGACGTTGACGGGGGCAACGAGCTCACAGGGTTCTGGGCGGTCCGCCGGTGCCGGCTAGCGGCTGCCGGGAGTCCGGAGGGTGGCGATGTGCCGATGCCCGCTATGTCGGGCACGGGGAGCCCGACACGGCAAGAGGGGTGCCGGGGCATCGACAGACCTGCAGGTCAAATGTTGCATTGGATGGTGTGCATTTGGATGGTTTGCATTGGACGCCTCGAGAGAGAAACGGGCGGGCATCGGCGACCATGCGGTTTGACCCCAGCTATTGCCGAGGGTTTTGTCCCACCATCCGTACCCAGTCAGCCCGAGCCGAAGATCTGTCCCGAGGATGCCGGACAACGCGCCGCCCAGCCCACCGGAATTCGGAACGCCACTAGGGGGCGGGGTAGGCGTCGTCGTGACCGGCGGCGGACCCGAGACTGTCCCGCCACCACCGGGAGTCGAGCCTGAGGGAGCTCCGGCCGACGCCGACGGTCCGCCGGGGCTCGAGCTGTCCGACCCTGACCCCGTCGACGACGTCCCGCCCGAAGTCGTCGTGCTCGACGAACCGTTCGGGGCGCTCTGAGCTGGGCCGGGATCAGCGGAACCCGACGCTGGTGCGCCAGTCGATGCCCCAGCCGCCGGGCTCGGTGGCGCAGCTGCGGCCGTCGTTGATGTCGACGGCGACGTCCACGGAACCGAGGGGATGGCCGGCTGACTGTCGGAGTGGGCTGCGGGGTCGACGAGAATGGTGTGGGTACCCGGCAACGAAACAGGCACCGGCTTCGCCAAGCCCCCAAGAACGCGCCGCCGGCCAACGCCACCAGGGCTCCGAGGGCGAGCACCGACGTCCCCGGATGTCTCCTGAGCGTCCGGACCGGCCACACCCCGGAACGACCCGTTTGAGCTTCCGTCCCCTCGATGCTGGCTCCGGGGGCGACCTCCGAGACGTGTTCTGGCTCAGGCATTGTTCATCTCCCACGATGTGATGGTCACGACCGAGCCCATGACTCCTCCCATTACGACCAGGTGATAGGGGCCCGGCGCGCTGCCGCCCGACACCGTCACATCGGTGGTCATGGTCACCGACTGCGGCACCCCACCGACCGAGCTGATGGCAATGTCGAGGGGTGAGTTGTGCCCGGTGATCTGAGCGTCGGCCAGCGGTCCCGGCATGGCAACACCTGGGGCTATGGCCGCCCACCAATCGTTGCGGACCTGTTCGGCCGAGTGGATGCCGCCGAAGTACGCCTGCAGTCCGGCCGCGGTGACGCGAGCGGTCCGGGAGAACTCCTCCCAAACCGGCGACGTGTCACCGCTCAAGGTCATCGTCCCCATGGGCGCCTCGTTCTGGGTGAGGGTCAATCCCTGGGCCACAAGGTCGGGCGGAGCCGGGACGGTATAGCTGATCGTGTCCGCCGCTGGGAGCTGCGGAGTCGTGGTGGTGGTACGCCGAGGTTGACCGGCCGTGACGGGATGATGAGGCGGCAGCGGTCGACGGGCCGTGACCAGAGACCAACTTGCTGTGAGCGGCGAGTGGTCGAGAGGCAAGTGGTGGGGCGGTGGGGTCTTCAGCCGCACTGACCAAGAGTCGCTGGCTCGTGTAGAACAGCGCGTTGGTGGGCCAGCAGGTGTCGAGGACCATCGTGGGCGTCGTGGAGTTGTAGACGGGGTCGCCGGCGTTCACCACATTTTGACCGGTCACCTGGTACGCCACCGTGGAGCACTGGTCCTGGTAGTAGATCAGGTCACCCGGTTTCAAGGAGTTGAGATGCACGAAATAGCTGACGTCGTGGGCCAGGAACACCGAGCTTCCAGCGGCACCGGGCCATACCGATGCGGGCGCGTGCCCGGCGGCGACATTCAGTTCTGCGTCGTCGGTCCCCTCCTCGACCGGCGCCGTCAAGCCGATGGCGGGAATCGTGAGCGTGCCGGCCAGCTGTCCAACTTGCGGCGGTGACTGTACGCACGGTGCGGTTGCCGTCTTCTTCGCCTGCTGGGCCGGTCGCACGTGGCTCCCGAGAACGGACTGGGCACGATCCTTGTGGGCGGTCCAACCGACGGCGTACCCGATGAACCCGAGGGCACCCCACACGAGGAGTGCACCGAGAACCGGAGCGAACCATCGCAGCGGATGGTTGGTCACAGCTCCACCCCACTGGCGCAGCGTGACGTTCCATCTTCAGGCCGTCCCAGATAAGACGCCTTGTCCTTCACTACTGTCCGGGCCCTCCCCGAACCAGGCCGGCGAAGCGCCGAAGCCTGGAGCGGACCCGAACGGCGACTGCCCCGAGGGGCGTCCCGATCGAGCGAGTGCCGTGGACCAGCACGGGGATGAGCGCCCCAAGCCGGCGCCGGTAGATCAGTCCCAACCCGGCCATCAGGGCCACGACGACGAGGGGCAGAGAACCAGCCCACGGCTCGCCCGTATGTACGGCAGTCACCCCGGCAATGGGTGCACCGGCCGGAGCGGCTGCGGGCGGCGCGGCCGCCGGTGGGGTGACGGCTGCAGCCAGGGCCACGCCGGTCACCGACGCCGTCGACGAGGCCAGGTCGATGAGGACGCCACCGCCGGGCAGGCCGGTCAGGAGATCAAGGGTGACTCCGTTTGCCGTCGCACTGGCGGCACCCGCGCCCTGGTTCACCGTCGACGAGCCCACGCTGATGGTGGAGGCGAGCGGCGTACCGGCCAGCAGTGCCTGCGATTGGCCCGGCGCCACGGTGACGGTGTTGGAACCCGTGACGGGGTTGTTGACGGTCACGGTGACAGCCGCTGGGTCGGCGGTGGCCGTGCCGGCGCCGCCGGTGCGGTCGAGGGTCGCCGTGGTCTTGGCCGAGCCCACGGTGATCGACACGGCGGGCAAGCCGGGTCCCCCCGCTCCCGGGAGGAGATCGATGGTGCCCCCACTGCTGGTGTTGGTGGCCGTGGCCGACGTAGCGCTGGCCGAAACTGATCCGGTCGATGTCCCCGGGCTGAGCGTGGCCAGTCCCGTCGTCGAGGCCACCGATGCCCCCAGCTGGGTCAGCAGGGCACCCAGCGTCTCGCCGGTGCCGGGAATCGGGGGCAGCGTCCCGAACAGGCCGGTCAACGCCGTGGCCACCGGGGAAGATGCCGTGACGATCTGGGATAGGAGTCCACCGGCCCCGACGTTCAGAGAGGCAACCGATCCGGAGGAACCGGCGTTCGGGCGTCCGCTGCTGTCAAGAGCCGCTTGTGCTGATCCACACCCCACACCGGCGGACAGATACGTGCTGAGCGGCGCAGGGATCGTCGGCGAAGCGCAGGTTTGCGACAGGTTCTGGCTTTGGCCGGGCACGGTAACGACGGCGTGTTGCGAGCCGGCCACGGTCGGTAGCAGCTGACCCGAGCCGGCCGCATCGGCGTTCGGAGTGGTGTCGTCCGCGGTGATCGTGGAGTCACCACCGGTGAGCGTCGTCCCGGCCAGCGCAATGGTGAGGGCGTCTCCCTGGGCCTTGAGCTGGAAGGAACCCGGTGCGGACAGCGGCACCGGCGGCGGCCACGAATCCTCCCAGGGGTGCCGCGGCCAACAGAGTGGCGGCCACCGCGATAACCGCTCCTCGACTACGTGATTTCATGTCTCTCCCCCATCCGTTCGGGAGGAGAACGTGCCGCTACATGGGAACTTGTGCGCCATTGAAGAATTCTTGTTAGCTATGGTCTAACGGACCTGCTGAGGGCCTCCTAGAACTCGTTCTGGACGTGGTTTGCCCTCTTCGGTCGTTGGGTAGTACCGCAGGGACCATCGGCAGACGGCGGCAGACTCGACGGGGACAAGACGTGACGCGGGAATCAGACGATTTCACGGACATGCACAGCGCGAGCAACTTCGAGGGTGCCGTCGACGTCGAGCGGGACCGTGAACTGGTCGAACGGTGCCAGAGTGGAGATCTCAAGGCGTTCGACTCGCTGTATCTGCACTACCACCAGCGGTTATTGCGGTTTTGCGTAAAGCGTCTACAGGAGCGCTCCGAGGCGGAAGATGTCGTGCAGGAGACATTCGCCCGGGCGTGGGCGCGCCCTGCCTACGTTCGCGGGCGATCGACGCTTCTACCCGTGGTTGACCGTCATCGCCGGCAACCTGTGCACCGATGTCCTCCGCCGTCGAGCCCGCCTGAGCCCGCTGGACGAGACGACGATGCGGAACAGCGATGTCGGTTCCTACGACATTGAAGACGCCATCCTGCAGGATGTCGACGCCCAGATGGTCACGACTGCCTTCGAGAACCTCAAACCCCGCCACCAGCGTGTCCTCGACCTTCGCGAACGATTCGGCTGGTCCTACCAGAAGATCGCCGACCAAGAAGGGGTCGGCGTTTCGGCGGTGGAGACCCTGCTGTGGCGGGCTCGCAACGCACTGAAGCGCGAGTTCGCGCTCCTGGCCGGATCCGAGGGCAAGGCCGGTGCCCTGGTCGGTCTGGTCATGGTCCTCCCCCGCAACGCGCTCCGGCGCATGCCGGCCTCGTTTCGAAACGCCCTCGACGGGGCTCGTCACGCGGCCAGCACAGTGACGCCGACCGGAGCGTCCGTGGCTGCGGTCGGGGCTGTGGTCGTCGGACTGGGAGCCGCCTACCTCTCGCCCGGCCCCTCGGCGATCGCCACCGCGACCCCAACGGGCACGGCACCGGCCACGTCCGATCGTCGCTCCGACCGGCAACGCAAGTGATCTCGCGGGAACTCCGCCTCCGACCATCCCGCCTCCGACCGTTCCCCCGTCAACGGCACCCGCCGCCGGTGCCGGTTCCGGCGGCGCTGGTTCAGCCGGTGCTGGTTCGGGCGGTGCTCCGCCACCGACCACTCTCAGCACTCCAGCACCCTCGGCCAGCGGAGGCTCCGGGAACGGATCCTCCGGCGCGCCGCCGGGCGCATCCGGCGCATCAGGAAGCCAGCCAAATCCCGTCTCCGGCCTGACCCAGCCGCTAGCCGGGGTCACCGGTAGCGTCGGCGGCACGGTGGCGGGTGCGGGATCTGGAGTTGGAGGGGCCGTCAGCGGCCTGGCCAACGGTGTCGGCGGGGTGGTCAGCGGCCTGGGAAGCACCGCCGGAAGTGCCCTCGGCGGCAGCGGTTCAGGGCTGGGCCAAGCGACGACCGGGGTGACCGGGGCGGTCGGCGGTGTGGTGGGCGGCGTGGGCTCGGGCCTGGGTCAAGCGATAACCGGAGTCACCGGAGGCGTCAGCAATCTTCTGGGCGGACCTCAGGGCTGAGGGTTGCACCGTACCGGCTGAGCTGAACCGGGGGAGCTGGCTGACCTGAAGCGGCGGGCCCGGCTGACCTGAAGCGGCGGGCCCGGGGTTGCCCAGACCGGCGGGCCCGGGGACCAGTTCCTCAAGGTTCGATGAAGGCGGCGGGATCATCGACGGCCGATCCGTCCTGCGCGTGGAGTGCTGTCGGCACCCCAACCGGAGCCAAGCCGTGGCGGCGAAGTACCTCGATCGCCTCGGCCCGGCCCGCGGCGATCAGCGCTTCGGTGTCCGAGAAGTCGGTGTAGTCGCGCGAGGTCTCACCTCCACCGCTGAAGACGATGACCTCGACCCCCGGGGGCAACCTGGCCATCTCTTGGCTGAAGCGGGCATGCACGGCGATGAACAACGCATTGAGCATGGCTTCGACCGGTCGGCGAGAGATGGGGGGCGTGTAGGTGAGCGGACCGCACAACAGCACGAAAATCCTGGTGGCACCGCCCTCGATCGCCCGATTGATCGGGACGTTGTTGACCACGCCGCCGTCGATCAGCTGGCGGCCGTCGATCTCGACCGGGGGGAAGATGGCGGGGATCGCCGCCGAAGCCAGGATCGCCTCGACGGCAGGGCCTGACGTCAGCCACTGCTCGCACCCATCAGCGAGCGACGTAGCCACCACCTGGAAGGGGATCACCGCATCTTCGAGGCGCTGGAACGCGATCCCTTCTTCGATGATCTTCCGCAGGCCGGTGTTGGGATGGACCGACTCTCGCTGCTGCAAGAAGATCCAGGGCCCGTGAACACGGCGCTGTGGATACACGTCCTCACCACGTAGGCCGAGCCAGATCTGGGTCAGGTGTTCCATGCCGGCTTCCGTCGGTTCTCCCACGAACGCGGCGCCGTTCACCGCACCGACCGATGCCCCGTATATGCGATCCGGGACGAAGCCTTGCTGGCCAGGACCTGCAGCATCCCCACCTGGGTGGCTCCGCGGGTTCCTCCGCCGGCCATGACCAAGGCCGTCACCGGGCGAACAGGCGCTTGGTGCGAGGCCAGCCACTCCTGACGATCGATTCGGCTTCGCTTGAACGTGAACCGCACCGTCAAGACGATCAGCACCAGCGTCACCAGGACAAACAATGGAAAGATCACCACGAACGCGACGTGAACGGTGGCCGGATCCATTGCCGCCAAGGCTAACGGACGTGCTGCCGCATGGATCGCCGCCCCTACTGTCGCCCCGCTGTCGCACCCTCCTGCGACACTGTCGTCGTGTTGGTTACAGCCGAGCGGATCGACAAGGATTCGAAGATGCCCGAGGAGGGCGACCCCTGGCCGGTGCCGCATTGCTCGAGCGACTCCGAGTTACCGGGCGACCGCGCCCCTCACTCCGATCCCACCATGTCTCGACGAATCCGTGATCGTCTGGACGAAGCCCTCGAGTCCCATATACCGCCTGACCGCGGGCGTGCGCCGGTTGTGGTCACCAAGGACAGGCTCACCCAGGTGTTGACCTGCGAGGCCCACCACGTGGCCAGTCAGTTCGGGGAGCGTCGACCATCGCAGGCCATGGCCTGCGGGGCGCTCATTGACAGCCTCTTTCGGCAGCTGGTGGCCACCGGCCGTATCGACGATCCCCTGGCCGACGGGCTCGCCACGCTCACCCTCGACGACCACCAGCGGGCCCTGGTCGACTGGATCGAGCGGCTTCCGACGCCCCAACGATCGGAGCTGACCATGGAAGTCGAGCGACAGGCGAGAGGTCTTGTCGCCCGTTGGCCGGCCTTGTCGCCCGGGTGGTTGCCTCGCACGCAGGAGTCGATCAAGGCTTCGCTGGCTGGTGGTGGAGTCCTTCTCGGCCCGCGTCGACTTGGCCATCGGCCGTCCGGCTGTGGACCACACGTCGGTGGGAATCGTCGAGCTCAAGTCGGGAAAGCGACGGGCCGAGCACCGGGCCGATCTGCACTTCTACGCCCTCATCAGGCGCTGCGAAGCCCAGCTCCGCCGTTCATGGTCGCCACCTACTACTCGCGTACCGGGGAGCTCGACGTGGAGCCGGTGAGCGAGGACCTGCTGGTGGCCGCAGCCCGCCGCACCATCGCCGGAGCCGAGGCGCTGCACCGTCTAGCTACGGGTGCGGAGGCACAGCGGACCCCGAACCCGCTGTGCGGCTGGTGCGACGCCTTGCCGACGTGCGAGCCCGGACAGGACCGAACCGGTACGTCAGTCCCTCGCGGACGCGTCCGGCGGTGACGAGCTGGCCGTTGATGAGCGGGCCGGTGATGAGCTGGTCAGTCACGAGCTGGCCAGTGGTGAGCGGGCCGGTGACGACGAGCTGGCCGGTGACGACGAGGCGCGGCAATGAGCACTGAACCGCCTGCGGCCCTGCCCACTCGGGTCTCGCCATCGGTCAGCACGTTCACGTCGCAATTGCTCGCACCCGCCCGTACGTGCATCGACGATGTCGCCCGCCAGCTCGTGCGGGACCGTCTGTTGTCCGGGGTTCCACCGCTCGTCGACGAACTCCCCGCCGGGGAGCAGGTCGTCATCACCCTTCCTGTTCTTCGCCAGGCCCGTCTGGGACTCGAGGGAACACTCGGCCCTGATCAGCCGTTCTCATGGAAACCGGCGTTTGTGCGACGCTCCCTTGGCCTCGCCGCCATTGAATCGTGCCTGCAACATCACTACGGAACTCCAGCGGAGGCCGTGGAGGCGGTGGCCGACGACGCCGTGGCCAGCTGGGTGCGTACCGGGTGGCGGACCTTTCATTGGGAGCCCTGGTTCGGGGGTCTCCCCGTCGGTGCTCGGTCTGTGGTCCTGGCCGAGGCGGCGACATGGGCCACCGCATTGTGGTCGGCTGTCGATTGGAACCAGTTCGACTCGGTTCCCACCACTGGTGGGCCCGATGATCAGTGGATCTGCACTGCAGCCCGCACGGTGCGACTCAAAGGCCGCTCCGAACTTCGCGTCGGGGTCCCTGCCCCGGAATGCTGTCGAACGGGCCGACACCGTGAGATCGGCTCCGAGGGCGGGGCTCCCTACCCGCCGATGGCGCTGGTTTCGGTCTCGGGGGGAGTCCCCCTCCGAGGAGTGGAGGTCCGAGCTGGGCTTCCTGGCGATGGTCGCCAGCCTGCGGTCACCGTCGCGCCCAGTGCCTACCCGGATCGCCGCCCTGTGGCCTGAGGCCGGTGCCCAGCGGATGATTGACGTCGATGCCGAGATACTGCAGGCCGCGGCCGACCGGGTGGTGTCCACGGTTGCCAAGTGGACAGCCGCACGTCGGAACTCGGCGACGTAGAGCGCCGGTCGCTGCAGGGACCGCTGCAGCGAGACCGCCACACGCCGGTCGCTACAGGGACCGCTACACCTCCACCGCGCTGAACAGAGCCTTGGCCGCCTTGGCGTCGGGCTTCCCGGCCGCGGTCTGGGCGATCTCCTCGACCAGGAGGAGCTGGCGGGGAAGCTTGTATCCAGCGATACGGCTGCGACAGTGGTCTTGGAGCTCCTCGAGGGTGATCACCACACCGGTTCGGGGGCGGAGGGCCACCGCCACCCGCTCACCGAAGACATCGTCGGGCACCCCGACCACGATGGCGTCGTAGACACCGGGATGGGTCTTGACTGCGGCCTCGACCTCCTCGGGAAAGATCTTCTCGCCGCCCGAGTTGATCGAACCGGACCCGCGTCCGTGGACGGTGATGCTCCCGTCGGCTTCGATGGTGGCCAGGTCTCCCGGTATCGACCAGCGCACACCGTTTGCATCGACGGGAAACGTCGCTGCCGTCTTGGCCGCGTCCTTGAAATAGCCGATCGGCACCCGCCCGCTTCGGGCCAACCGTCCGATGCGGCCGTCCCCGGGCCGGAGCGGCTGGAGGTCCTCGTCCAGCACCGCCGTGTCCTTGTTCATGACGAACCGAGGGCCTTGTCCGCCATCACCGATCGTCCCCTGGGCCCCGCCCTCGCTCGAACCGAACTGGTCCATGACCTTCACGTTGGGGAGTTGCACCCGAAGCTCGGCCTTGACCGGGTCGGAAAACCTGGCCCCACCCGAGGAGACCGCCACCAGCGATGACGTGTCGTAGACCCCGGCGCCCGAGCCAACGCCTCGGCCAGCGGCCGGCCCATGGCGTCGCCGACCAGCGACACGCTGATCACCCGCTCTCGATCGACAAGGCGCAGTACCTTGTCGGCGTCGAAGGAGTCCTCGGTGTAGATGGTGGTCGTGCCCCCCATCACCAAGGCATTCCACATCGCCCACTGGGCGTTCCCGTGCATGAGGGGAGCAAGGGCCAAGATGCTCATGCGAGCGGCATCGTCGGTCGGGACACGATCGATCATCTCGTCGGCCGTCTCCACCGGAGTGCGGCCCCAGCCGCCACCACCCATGGCCGCGAAGAAGATGTCCTCCTGTCGCCACATGACGCCCTTGGGCATCCCGGTGGTACCGCCCGTGTACAGAACGTAGAGATCGTCCGGCGATCGCCGGTCGAAGTCCCGCGCCGGCGAGGCCGACGACAGCGCCGCTTCGTAGTCGGTCGCGTCAAGCCCATCGTCACTCCCGCCGTCGGTGTCACCGATGACGATGAGCACGCCGGGCGATGGGGTGTCGGCGAACGACTCGGCCACCAACGGCGCCAAAGCGGCCTCGTACACCAACGCCACCAGATCGGCGTTGTCCACGACATAGCGAAGCTCGGGCGCGACGTAGCGGTAGTTGAGGTTGACGGGAACGGCGCGGGCCTTGAAGCAGCCGATCATCGCTTCGACCCATTCGGCCCGGTTGCGAGCCAGGATGCCCACGTACTGGCCCGGCTCGATTCCCCGGCTCTGCAGGTAGTGGGCGAACCGGTTGGACCTCTCTTCGAGCTGGCGGTACGTGAGGCGCACCGGGTCGGCGACCAGTGCGTCCCGGTCGGGCACCACGTCAACGACCAATTCGAACAAGTCGGCCAGATTGAACTCCCGAACAGACATGGCGATCCTCCCCCGTCCAGCCGGCCCCGCGGGCGGGCAGGACCTCCTAGCATTCGACCGGACATCTGTAGCACGAAGGCGACGTACGAACGAAATGAGGAGCGGTCATGGCCACGGACAACGGGGGCAGAACCGGGATCGAAGGGTTATCGGCGCTGGTCACCGGGGGTGGAAGCGGCATCGGCCTGGGGACGGCGAAGCGGCTGGCGGCCGACGGAGCCCACGTCACCATCTGTGGACGAACCGAGGATCGGCTGAAGGGTGCGGTCGCCGAGCTGTCTGTGTTGGGGGCAGCGAGCTACGTGGTCGCCGATGTCACCGTCGAAGAGCAGGTCCTCCACGCCGTCGGAGCTGCGTCGGAGCGCACGGGCCGGCTCGACATCCTCTTTGCCAACGCCGGCGGCTCCTTCCACATGGGCGCTCTGGCCGACGCCGACCTGGAGGCGGTTCGCGCCACCGTGGACGTGAACCTGATCGGTACCTTCCTGTGCATCAAGCACGCGGCGCCGCTGATGGCGGCGGGCGTGGCCGGGGGCGAGGGCGGATCGATCATCGGGATGTCCTCGGGAGCCGGTCATTTCCCCCATCGGTACCTCTGGGCCTACGGCGCAGCCAAAGCCGGCGTGGACATGTTGTGCCGGTGCGCGGCCGAGGAGCTCGGGGCGTCGGGGATCCGGGTGAACACCGTCCAACCGGGAATCGTGGACGACGAATTGATGGCTCCGATCACCGCCGGGGGCCCGCTGCTCGACGACTATCTAGCCGAAATGCCCATATCCCGGACAGGCCGGGTCGAGGACATCGCCGCCGCGGTCCGCTTCCTGGCCGGCCCCGAGTCAGCGTGGATCACCGGCGACAATCTGGCCATCGACGGCGGTCATCACTTACGCCGTGGCGCCAACTACGGGTTGCTTTTCGGCGAATAGGCCGACCGGCTGAGTTCTCACAAGTTGTCGGCGGCCGTCGGCCGGCACGGCTGCGGCGACCGGGTGCTGGCGGGAGTCAGCACGACTGCGGCGACCACGGGGTGCCGGCGGGGGTCAGCACGATTGCGGAGGCAGCCCCTGCCCGACGGTGGCCAAGGCCGCGGCCATGGGCCCAGAGCTGATCTTTATGGCATCGCTTTGGAAGGGCTGTTCCAGCGTGGCAATGAGGAAGATGGCAGACAGGATTATGGCAGCCACCGCAGCCAGTAGGGAGAACTGGGCCCACTGGCGTTCGGCGTACGTCATCGCGGTCAGCGCCAGCATGACGATGACTCCGCCCCCGATGAGCATGATCCACAGCAGTGTGGGCAACGAGGACCCGGCGGCCCGGATCCGGGCCCCCCGTTGATTGGCCAGGTTCGACAACTGCTGGATCATCGTGTCCGTCGTCAGGGCGTCCCGTGGATCGGTGGCACTCGGCTCCGGAATCACTCGGTAGAGGTGGTTGAGTGCCGCGTCGTCGTCCGAAATTGATGCGTCCCCGTTTTTCATGGCCGGGAACTCGCGGTTGACGACGGTCGAGGCGTAGCAAACCAGGCCGGATCGGAACGTCGGGCCCTCAGGGCTCGGGAGCAACTGGGACAGGTTGGACAACGAGACGACGGTGTCGGCCTCGGTAACAGTCTGCTGGTTGGCGCTGTTGAAGGACTGCAGTGACGCTCCGAGCACGAACGCCAGCAACAGGCCGTAGGTTGCCGTCACCGCCCGCAACGCCGACGAGCCGCCGCCGTCAGTGAGCAACCGTTCTCGACCGGGAAAGATCCGACGGATACCCAAGGTCAAGGTTCCGGCCAACACCACGCCCCCCCGACAATCACTACGATCGTCAGGGTCAGACTCAAGCTCATGGTGGGGGCGAGGCTATCGGAACGGCAGCCCCGCGAGGCTGATCGTCGGGTCGATGCAGTGGCGTCCGCTCGTCGGAGCGTCGAGCGTCGGAGCGTCGGATGGGATCAAGCTGGGCTCGGGCTGGAATCCCCCTTCAAGATGCGATCGAGCTCCTCTTCCACTGCACGATCGTGCTCCTCTGCTTCGCGCTTGGCCTTGCGAGGACCCCAGGGACCGCCGATCAGCCAGATGGTCGGAATGAACACCACCATCCCGACTACGTCCACCCAGAACCAGTGTTGCCACTGTTGAGGGGACTTGGCTGCCGCACTCTGCAGGTCAGTGAAGGCAGCCTTATGCGCGGCCAGGTAATTGAGCTGGGCCTGGTAGGGCTGCACTAACGTCGCCAGCTGCTTCTGGTATTTGACGACTTGGGCAAGGGTGGACGCCCCAAGTTCCCTAGTGAGCTGGCCGATGAGCGCAGGCGTGGGATTTGTCTGAGCTTGGGCTAGCTGTGCCGAGTAGGGGCTGATCTTTTCCAGAAGAGCAGAGTGAGCCTGAGCAAAAGCGACCGAGTCCGCGTGCTCGACCGCGAAGGCCTGCATGGGCTGACCGTCGATGACGTGCGTCGCGAGGGGCTGGTTGTTCACGACCGGGTTGACACTGGTGATCACCACGGGCAAGAAGATGAAGGAGATGGCCACCACCAGACGCAGGATCCAACCCCACAGGGCCAGCCCGGTCCCAACCAGCGCCGGGTTTTTCGCCTCGACTGACTCGGTGTAGCCGGCCATCCACGGCGCGTAGGCCAGCGACAGGAAGAAGGCCAGGATGCACGACGTGAATGCCAATGTGAAATACGAGGTATGCGGGTGGGTGGCGTAGCCCATGAACACGATGAGCGTGACGATGGCGCCCACCGCCCCAACCAGCATGAGCGGTTTGCGTACCCGGAGCCGATCGGACACCCAGCCCACGACAATGAGGGAAACGATGTCGGCCCCCCAGAACCAGGCGTTCAAACCGTTCACCTGCGAGGTCGAGAGGTTGACCCCGTTGGCGTTCACGAAGTTGACGGCAAAATAGATGGTGAAGAACCCGGCGGCCACGTAGTAGACGAGCAGGAACATGGCGATGCCGAACGCCGATCCCGCCAAGTCCCATTTGGCGATCTGCCGCCATGGGTGCTCGGTCGCAGCAACGACCTCGGATTCGGACAGACCGCGAGCCCGGGCCTCGACCAATGTCTGGTCTCGCATCGACACCATCAGTTGGTCGCGGACCCGCGAGGACAGGTCCTTCATGAAGAACAGAACGATGATGAAGAGGCCAATGGCGCTGAGGCCCGAGATGATGAACTGGCTCTGCCAATCGACGAAGTGGCTAAGGGTCTGGGTGGCGACGATGCTGGTGATCAAGCTCCCGGCCACCGGACCGACCGTCCAAAATCCCATGGCCGAAGCGCGGCCGAGCTGGGGGCTGAAGTCCCGGACCATCGCCGGGGTGGCCACCAAGATGGCCCCCTCCACCAGGCCGAGAGCCGAGATGACGATGCCGAAGGCCAGCTCCGATCCGGCGTTCGGTACACCGACACACACCAATAGGCCCACGATAAGCAGCCCGTAGATGATGACATTGGATCGGCCCAACTTGTCCGTCTTGCTGGCCGGCAGGGAGGCGAACGCGCCGATGGCGTTGGAGATGATGACGATCCACACGTAGTAGGTGAACGACATGTGGTAGTAGCGCAGGATGTTCGGCGTGACACCGGTCTGCGTGTAATACGTGTAATAGAGGACGATCGTGGCCAGCACTGCAAGGCTGAGATACGCGCTGCGACGACCGGTCGTGGGGTACTGATCGATCTCATGAACGAAGAAGAACCGGAACGCCGCACCGTGCTCCCGCTTGGGCGCCGAGGGCGACGAGGTTGGGATGTTCTCGGTCGTAATGGTCATACAGGCCCCCCTGTCACCGTGGGGCACCTCATTTCGGCGCCCGCTCTGAACAACTGTTCACATCTGAAACAATCCGAGCTTTTCAGGATGGCCGGTACTCGTCAAGGGTTACCCCTCGGTTACCGCCCAATGTCCCACCCCGTAGTCGGTCAACGACCGTCGGCGAGCGTCAGGAGCCGAGCCGATGCGGAATCGCCCCGAACGCCTCGTGTGGGCAGGCAAGTTCACCATTTCCGCGATCGTGGCAAAAATGGCGGCGGACTCGAGATGAGAGCCCCGCACACATCAGGTTGACCGGTGTTGCTCTGCGCCGGCGGAGGCCCATCGAAGGCGTATAACCGGTTCGGAGCGTGTTGGAGCTGGCGGGGCGTCCGTGTGGGGCTTCACTATGGGCGGCAGCATGTTCGTAGGTGCCGGTGATACTTGTGGCGTGGCATCGTTGGCCCCCCGTTCCTCGCCCCTTTCCTTTGCCCCGTACCGTCGCCTCATGGTGGCTGCCGCCGTGTCCAACATCGGCAGCGGCGTACAGGCCGTGACCCTCGGTTGGCTGGCGTTCCACCTCACCCACGATGCTCGCCTGGTCGGGCTCTTGGCCTTTCTCGCCTTCACCCCTCGCGCACTGCTTTCCCACCTCGGTGGTGCTCTTGCGGCTGCGGTGGGGCCGCTCCGCGTCGGCATCGCCGCCTACAGCGCTTCAGCCTTGCCGTGGGCAGTGATGGCAGTGATCGCAGCGCTCGGGCGCATTACCTATAGAGACCTGGCCGTCGTCGTCACGATCAACGCCATCCTCGCCGCCTTTGCTCGCGTCGGACTACAGGACGTCGTGCCGCTCACCGTCCCTGATGGGATCCGTGACAGGGCGATCGCCATCGAGACCGGTGTGGCCAAGCTGTCGGGCCTGATCGGACCGGCCCTGGGCGGTGTCCTCCTGGCCACCGCCGGCGCAGTGACGTGCTTTGCCGTCAACGCGGCAAGCTATCTTCCCGTGGCCGGTGCTCTACTCACCGTGGGGCTGCCGGACCTCAGGGAAGGGTCGGGCGGGATCTGGGAAGGCCCGGCCAGGCGTCCAGCTGAGGAACACTGCTCGGGCGGCGCGAAATACGCGCCTTGTTGGTGACCGTGGCGATGTTCTCGACCTTCGCTCTTCCCGTTCGCTCGCTGCTGCCGATCCTCTCCCATCACTACAATGACGACCCCAGGGTCCTCGGCGGGTTGCTGGCCGCCATGGCGGCCGGTGGCGTGACCGCCAGTGTCGCACTCGCCCGCCTGGAGCATGGCGACCTGTCCAACCGTCGTGTGTTGGCCTTCGCCATGGTGGGCTGCGGTGCGTCCCTTCTGCTCACGGCCACGCTTCCTGCGGTGGCCGGCGCGTTCCGGACCCTCGCCACCGTTGGCGCCTTTACGGCCCTGATCTCGGCCTGTGGCACTGTCGTGGACTCAACTGAGCTCCTCGTCTCGCAGCCTCAGCAGTCGCTTGGTCGGCATCTTCTACGGCTTGACGGCCGCCGGGCTGGCGGTGGGCAGCCTTCTCATGGGCTTCCTGATGCACTCCGTAGGAGTTGCGTGGACGCTGGTCGGCAGCGGTGTCTTGTGGCGGGGGTCGGCTGGTGCCAACTCATGAGGCAATCGGCGCTCCGGGAACGCGTCCCGTCGCGGCGTCGAGCGGCCCCTTTCGCGATGAGGTCGAGTGACCGACAACCCGGTACGTCGGGTGACACTATGGATCGGCCTCCGTCTCCCGTCCTCGCGCCACTGACGCCCCAGAAAGCGCCGTATGCCGCCTCTTCGGATCTAAACGGAGTTGCGGGTACAGAGAGGCGTTGGCTCTCGACTGCTCGGCGGCGTTCTGTGCGGCTCCGTCTGGTGGCGTAACGAGCGTCGGAGCGGGCTCTTCCGATCGCGCGCGCTCCGCGCACAGAACGCTGCGCCAGAACGACGAACGGCGGTCTCGGGGGCGCAGTGCAGAACGGGACTTCCGCGTGCAACCCAGGGGCACTTCCCCCAATTACGAGATGGCCGGACCGTGCCATCGGTAGTGGACGTCTGGAGCGTCCTCTTCGTTGTCGGCAACTGTCGTTCCAACGGCCTCAAACCCGTGGCGCTCATAGAACCGGCGTGCTCCGTAATTGCTCTGGAACGTCCAGAGGTCGAGACCAGCTGGGCGGAGTTCCTTGGCCAACACCAACAGTCGGGAACCGAAGCCCCGACCAGCATGATCCGGCTCGACGTACAGCTGGTCGATCCAGTGGCCATCGAGGACGAGCAGGGCGACAGGGATGTCGGCCTCTTCGACCAGCCAAACTTCCTTGGTCGGCACAACCACTTCCGCGAACCATGCCCTCACGTCGGCGACGGAGTGTGCAAGTGGTGGAATCGCCGGAATCGACGCCTGGCACGATCGAATCCACAGATCGGCCAGGTAGGGAGCCTCCTCGGGCCTGGACCGTCGCGGCCAAGCTCTTCTCGTTGGGCGCGGGTTCTCCATGTAGCCAGCATGGCCTGCTTCCGCGACGACAGAACGGCCGATCAAGATCGCGGCAGCAGGGACCATCAAACCACCGCGGAACGGCACGTCAGGAGCTCAAGGAATGTCGTGTCACCGGTCATCTCGAACGTGACGTTCGGGTGCCCGCTTCGACAATCCCGATCCGTGATCTGGCGCCCTCGGGGGCCGATCTCGATTTGCGGTACGGCCGCCCGGATGGACCGATATGAATCGCTCGCTGGAGCGTGCAGGCGGCCCAGCACTATGCCAGATATCGATCCCCGAGCCGGTGCTGTGGGTCACTTTCCGTTGCGATGATCCCTGACCTCTGGGATCCTTTGTCATGGCCCCAACTCGTGACAGTGACTTGGCGGAAATCGCCATCCTGAATGGAGGGCCGATGGATGGTCGGGAGCACCCGATCGAGGGCGATACGGACGAACTCTGCGTGGTCATGACAGATGGCCAACAACACCGCTACGTGCGCACAGAGGGCGTCCAAGCTCAGCCAGGTGGCCGCTCGGCGCTTATATTTGATTGGACTGGTCGCTACTACGGTCCGAAGTGACACCTTCGCACTGACCGGCGTTATACGTGTATACCCCTGACTTCCCATCATTAAATGGGGCAGACTGACACGGTGAACCGACTTGTCGGAATGGCATTGGCCGTTGCACTAGCTGGAATGCTCGCTGGCTGTAGCGCAGCAACCGAAGCGACCCCAGGTACCACGAACCCAAGCTCAACGACATCGACGACGTGTCCCGAGCATTCCACTCTCCCGAGGCAGCCTGGGGTCGTGGTCCACGAATGCGGGACGAATGGTGGGGGATTCATCAGTCAGCCCTAATGGCGTAGCCGGGCGTTGGGCGTTTCTGGCTCAGCTGTCCAGCGGTAGAGGTCTGAGTTGGACTGTCGGGTGTTCACGCTCTCCGAACCAGAGGTCAACTGACCGCCCTTCCATTCGAGCCCCTGGTCGAGGAGAGCCACCTGAACCCGGCCATTGCTCTGTGGTTGCCTCCATGACAAAGTTCCGGAGGTCGTTGAGAGAGAGTTCACATGCTCGGACGATGAGGTCGTCGATGGATCCTTCGCCCTTCGTCATCCATTGACAGCCATACGATCCTGCACTTCGTATCCCGTCGTGAATGAACCACAGCATGTCGCCATCGACGGCGATCGTTAAATCCGCTGGCACGACCTCTTTCATCCGAGGTGAGAGTTCGACAGCCAACCGTTCGGCATTCATGCGCCAAGTACATCAGCCATGAACCCCTCAGCGCCACCAAAGTGCCTGATTCAGGTTAACGAGCGCCATCGAGTCGTCCAGGGACGAGTAAACCGCCTCACGGGAGCCTTTCGATGATCTGGACCACCTCATCAGGGCGATAGCCCTGGATGCGACAGAACTCGACAAGCTCGCGCACGCGTTTGACGACGGCTCCGTGCTCAGTGGTCCCAGCCACCGTGATGCCCCGGCCGCGCTGAAAGTCGAGGAGTCCTTCGTCGCGGAGAATGTGCAAGGCACGGAGGACGGTGTTTTTGTTCACCCCCAAGATGGCTGCCATGTCCTTGGCCAAGGGAAGCCGCTCGCCTGGAACAGCCTCGCCTTCCGCAATGGCTCGACGAATTTCTGCCGCCACCTGGTCATGAAGGGCATTCGGCTCGGACCGGTCGACCTTGACAGAGAACATGGTACTAGTCATAGTAGTTCTATGTCCTCGACATTGCTAGGCCGACGATGACGATTGTCGACTCGCCAACACAGACGCCCGAAGTCGATGTGGCCCAGCTGCTCTTCGAGGAAGCGAGGCAACGGCGGCGGCGCAGGTGGTTGATCTCGGGAATCTCGGTTTTGTTCATACTGGTCGCGATAGCGATCACGCTGATCGTGATGGCGGGTCAAAACAACAGAGCTGCTTTGCAGCAACCAGTCGCTCCTCCACTTTCCGCCCAACCAGTAGCTAACTCAAGCGCGAACTTCAGCGTGCGTCCGGTGCTCTGTTTCGCACCACCATTCGCGCCGACCAGCGGGTCGGCAGCGAGCACAGGGCCATTACCGCCTTGCGCACCATCTTTGGCGTTGAGGGCAGGGAATTTGAATGTAACGCCCAACGTAACGCCCAACGGCTACACGTTCAGGTTCTCGCCAAACGACACCGACCGTCAGTTCGCGGCCTATTCCTCGACATCGCCGAAGCACGACAAAGCGAGCGACACCGTGCTCTTGCCCGGCTCCTCCTCCTCCAGCCCGACCAGGTACGTGCTGGGGCCAGCAGGACTCACCGGTTCAGCCATCAGATCGGCATCAGCTCAACGAGTCAACGGTCAGTGGGTGGTGAACATCGATCTCAACGGCCACGGGGCGGCTCAATGGGACAACTTGTCTCGGGTCCAGTTCCACGCCTTCATCGGCTTTGATCTCGGTGGCAAGGTGATTTCCGCAGCAATGGTCCAGCCCACCCAAGGGTCGTTCTCCTCATTCGGTGGCCAGATGCAAATCTCTGGCGGACTCAACCGGCACCAAGCCGAGGCCCTAGCGGCGCGGCTCTAGAACGTATGCGGACTTCTTAGACCGAGCGGCGGGGGACGAAGGCTTGGGCGACGGCCTTGCGGACAGCGTCCGGGGCCGTTAGGGGCAAGGTCGAGACGTTGATCGCTGAACACCTCGACCTCAGAACGTCTCCTCGATCCAGGCTTTAGCGGTGGTCGGGCTGCCTGGAAGGTTCCCGTCGCCGTCCCGACCCCTTCATCGAGCCGACGCGACTCCCGGGAACTCCTGGGAAGGCATCAGGACGTCACGTCGAACTGTGCGTTGAAGAGCGGGATGTTTGACCTGCAGTTTCGTGAAGTACGTCTTGCCACTTTGCGGACTCGCCCAAACACCGCCGGTTGGCGTGACCGTCCTGGCCACGTAGTACATCTTCCCATCGGGGCTTTCGAGGTTCGCGTAGCCAGCAAAGGGAACATTGAGCTGTGGCGTCTTGCCGGTAGCGACGATGCAGGCGTTTGAAATCGTCCAGCCGTTGGCGAGTTGGAGGTCCTGAAGGATCCACTGCACGGGGTGGTCCGCAGAGCCGAACGAGCCGTACTCGTGGTCCATCCAGGTCACGCCCTGAACCGGATACTTCGTCCCTCCGACAGTGATCGTGCCCTTGGCTTGGAGGTGCGTGAGCGAGAAGTAGTAGTTGTTGTCGCCCAGGCTCACATGCGTAGCATGCGGGTCGACGCCAGTGCCCCAGACGTAGAACGGGTTGCCGACCTGCGAGAAGGTGAGATCGTACGTGACCTTCTTCATCGTCGGATCATCGACGAGCAGACCCTGCACCTGCATGTTCTTTGTCGGATTCGAAGCGGGGGCCGTCGCCGACACCCAGGAGTTGAACGCCGTTCCCGTCGCACCGGTGCCATCCCCGGTGACAACCACCGTGGGCGGCTTGGTGTAGCCGGTGCCCGGGTTGGTTACGAGAACCCCCGCAATCCCGGCTGTGCTATTGAGCGTTGCACTTCCACTCGCGCCCTTTCCGATTGCCTGGAAACTGACGCTCGCGTGCGTGTACCCCGTGCCCGCGTTGGTCACCTGCACCCCGCTCAGCTGCTGTGTCGGACTCCCCTGTTACCAAACAAGCCCATAGGTGAGCGGGGGCTGCGTCCTACGCACGGCGCGCCCAAACCAGGCAGCCACGTTTGGTGAGGGTCAGTGGCGGGTCGACAAATTCGGCGACGCTGGCATCGAGCAAATGGCTGCGGGCGTGCGCGGCGACCTCATGTCGGTCGCTGAGTCGGACAAGGGGAGCGTCCCAGCGCTCGACCTCGACGTTTGCCGAACCGAAGACCTGCGCAACGATCTCAGCTGCTTCCTCCGCGTCGAACGTGGTCCGTGGGTAGCCATCTGATGCCAGCTCAGGATCGTTGCTTCGGCTGCTTGCACACGCAGCCAGCAGACCGCCCCGCCGCAACACCGCTTCGCCTCGACAAGAGCAAGCCGAGGGTCATCGAGGTGATCGAGCATCCAGAGCAACGTGACCGCGCCGACGGTGCCATCAGAGATCGGCAAGTGGACGGCGTCCCCGCGGACAACCGGTCGATGCGCACAATCGGTCAGTTGACGAGGGGACTTATCGACACCCACCCAGCCCAGGTGGCCCCCAACGGCGGTCCCGAACCGGCCGATGCCGCACCCGACGTCCAGTACCAAAGCCACCCCATCAGCTACGATCCGCTCAGCCACAGGGGCGTGGACATCCTCCTGCCAGAGGGCACCAAATGACCGTGATCGCTCGGGATCGGTGTCGTAGTCGGGGGTGAGCGACGACATCGGAAGAAACGTAGCTCGGTTTAGGTGGAGCGATCTACGTTGGCGAACGTCGCCTTAATCAACGTCGATGATCACGGCTGTGACATTGTCTTCTGCTCTTCGCTCCACTGCATTTGTGACGAGTTGGTCGGCGGACCGTTGGGGTTCAACTTCCGATGCCAACACGGCTTTGAGTTCGTCAGAGGACATGGCTTTGAATAGACCGTCGCTGCAGAGCAACAATCGATCGCCTGCCTCGCAAGATATTCCAGCGTGGTCGACGTCGACATTTGGGAATACGCCAATCGCTCGCGTGAGGACGTATCGGTGGGGGTGGGTGCGGCGCCCTCTTCGGTGATCTCCCGAGCGCGAAGCAAATCGGCGATGACGGTGTGATCATGCGTGACCTGCTCGAGGCGCCCATTCCGAAGGCGGTACAGGCGTGAGTCGCCGGCGTGGAGGACGATGCCAGCCGCGTCCGAAGTCACGGCGAAGGCCGCCAACGTGGTACCCATAATGTTGTCCTGACCATCCGCCTGCTGCCAGACGGCTCCATTAGCCTCCTGGCAAGCGTCGAGCAGTCCTGACACGGTGCGGTCTGCAGCGAACGCGACGTCGAGCGTGTCCAGGGCAAGTCGGCTGGCAACCTCGCCGTCTTGAAGGCCTCCAATGCCGTCTGCGACCGCGAACAACCCGTCGCTGACCAGCACCGCATCTTCGTTGGTGTCACGCCCACCAATATGGGTGGCCGTCCCGGTAACAAAACTGTGCGTCACTTCGGATCCCTTCTTCGAAGTTTCAGGCTGAGTCGGAGGTCGTGCTTGGCCCATGGCCAACGCGGCTCGAGCCCGGACCAACGCTTGGCGGCGGGCCGTCGAGTCCCTCACGATCCGACGGTCCCAGCGATCAAGCTGGACCGAGTCGGGACTCTCGAAGAACTCGACGATGTCATCGATCGCTATCCCGGCGCGGCGCAGTAAAACTATGACTCGGGCCTGATGCAACTGGCCGGTCGAGTAATAGCGGTAGCCGGACGAGTCGTCGACGGCGGCCGGAACCAAGAGGCCGGAACCAGCGTACGAGCGAAGCATCTTGGCTGACAGACCGCACCGAGCGGAGAAGTCGCCGATGCTCAAGAGTTCATCCATGTCTAGAGCATGAACCCTTCCCGTAGGGCAGAGTCAAGACGCAAACAGACCCGAGCGATGGCGTCTCAGTAATGACCGCTTGTGACCTGAAGTCCCGTATCGTCGGGGTCATGGCTGAGTATGACGATGTCGTTAGACACTACGAGACCATTCGGGAGGAAGATCGCATTAGCTCAGGGCTCGGCCAACTTGAGCTGGTGAGAACCCAAGAGGTCCTTCGGCGTTACCTGCCACCACCGCCTGCACGAGTGTTGGACGTTGGGGGCGGGACGGGCGTTCACGCGTCGTGGCTCGCCGAGGATGGCTACGATGTTCACATCGTTGACTTGACGCCACGTCATGTTGAGAGAATCCGAATCGACCTTGCTGGAGCTGGCGTGACGGCAGAGATTGGCGATGCCCGACAGCTCAACTTGCCTGACGATAGCGTCGATGTCGTTCTCCTGTTCGGACCCATGTACCACTTGACCAACCATGACGACCGCCAGCAGGCTCTGCGGGAGGCACTGCGTGTTGTCGGACGGGGCGGGTTGGTTGCGGTGGCAGCGATCAACCGCTTTGCCTCGCTCTTCGATGGGCTCGCCCGAGGGTTCCTCTTCGATTCTGACTTCAGGGAGATCGTCGAGCGAGATCTCGCCGAGGGTCAACATCGAAATCCGACTGACCGACCACACTGGTTCACTACGGCTTTCCTGCATGAACCTGAGCTGCTCCGGGGCGAGCTTGAAGGGGTTGGTCTAAACGTGATCGAACTGGTTGGTCTCGAGGGCCTCGCTGGGTGGCTCACCCACCTCGGTGAGAAATGGGAAACCGCAGATGGAAGGGACGTCATCCTATATGCAGCACGGGCTGTTGAGAGCGAGCCATCGGTCCTTGGACTGAGCCGGACACTTGCTCGCTATCGGCCGCGCGACTGGTTGACATCAACATCTGCTCCCGACCCGAAGACATGATGCGGCACTCTGAAGGATGGTCGTCCGAGCGTCGAGTCACGAGCAGAACGGCCCATCAGGGCGCGCCTCCAGATCCCGGTCCGCTCAGCGGATCTCCTCGGCGATCTGAACGGGCTCGGCGACTGGCACGAAGACTGAAGCTGTTGACCGTGCGGCAGACCTCAACGCCGATCGGCTTCTGTGCTCAAAGAGGACTGGGTTGTTAGCTGCTGGTCAGTTGGTAGCGGAAAGGAACGATCGAATCACGGCTGCGAAAGCGTCTGGTGCGAAAATGATCGTGAGGTGGTGGCCGGGAACCTGCTCGTGGCTACCAAACCTGAGCTGGTCAGCAAGTCCCTTGACCCCGCTGTAAGTGGGATGGTCCTGTTCTCTTCCCAGAAGGACAAGGGTCGGGACGGAGATCGACCCGAGGATGCCCTGGTCGATAGGTAACACTGCCTTGGGCAGCGCGGATCTCGCGTCCTGCGGTTCGCACGGCATCGCGTAGGCCGGCCCGGACTGGGCCTTTGCTTTGATTCGTCTGCAGCTCATGATCGGTAATGTTGGCAGCCGCAGAAAACATCTTGACGGCGGTGTCGAGATTACCGGTGGCTACCGTCTTATCGAGTTCATCGAGCCACTGGTCTGTCCCAGTCTGTTCACCTAATCCAGCGGCTCGCCCACTGGCGGGTCGTAAAAGGACGAGCTTGTCGATCCGATCGCCGGCTCGTGCGGCGACGAGGAGGGACACGATCGCGCCGAATGAGTGCCCGACCAGATGCACGGGCGGCTCGGACACTTCGATCACGGCGAGCACATCCTCGATTTCGCGTTCGATGGAGTACTCGGGTCCGTCGTCGCTGTCCCCTCTGCCTCGACGGTCGAATGCGGTCACCTCAAAGTCGGCCGACAGTCGGCGCATGACCTCGAGCCAATCCCCTCTACTGCCCATGGTGCCGTGGACAAGCACTACCGGCTTGCCCACGCCAGTTCGAATGAGCCGCAGTCTCGTCCCGTCGTCGGACGTTACGAAGACGGGCTCATTCATGCGGCAGGCTCGGGACATCGGCATCCGCACATCGTGCCCGATCTCCTCATGGATCGCGCGTGGGCAATGTCGACTGCTTTAGCGTCCATGGCCCCTCCTTCGCTACTGTCGAAGCCGATCGGTTAGCGCCGTTCGGAAGGCTGCGGGCGTTGCATGCGATCGCATGCCGTCACGTC
This sequence comes from uncultured Acidimicrobiaceae bacterium, assembly GCA_963717035.1. Classification (GTDB taxonomy): domain Bacteria; phylum Actinomycetota; class Acidimicrobiia; order Acidimicrobiales; family RAAP-2; genus DASXMT01. The sequence continues at coordinate 39,105 of CAVQVK010000085.1, forward strand.
GGCATCCTTTCCGGTGGCGAGGACTCCCTCTCGACCTGTGCTCGGGCATCCTCCATCCAACGTTCCCTGTCGGTGTCGCTCGTCAGGTCGAGGAACCAGCGCAGCAGCGCGACCCCATCCCCTCGCCGCAGCCCGAACCTCGCGGCGTGAGGAGCCAGGCTGTCGGCGAATGTTCCCGGATGGTCGTACACGGAGCGGATCGCACCGCTGATGAGCTGCGCCACGGCCTCGGGGTCCTCGTGATCCCACAGCAGATCCGAAGCGATCCGGGACGGTCGGGTGACCGGCAGAGCTCGGAGACCGATCCACTGCTGAGCCTCCAGAGGTCGGACATGGATACGGACATCCGGCCGCCGGGTCTGCTTCCGCTTCGGCACCGTGAACTCATGTCGGTCGGCGGGGAGGTGTCCGAGTCCGTACACGGACGCCGCCGACCGATGGGAGACGACCCCCTGTTCGGCTGTCCGCTCCCATGCAGGGATCTCCGGTGCAAGTTGCAGCCATGCTGCCCTTAGGCCCTGATGATCGGGGACGGGCGCTGCCGCCAGCCGATAGATGGCGGTCGCCACCCGTTCCAGCAGGCCCTCCGGGGCGGTCAGGCGATCGAGCGTGGTTCGTCCGATCCCGCCCGCCTCCATCTGGCGGCGGGTGACGAGGCCCCACTGTTCCTGGGCCAGGTCTTGGAGGCGTCGGAGTGGAGAGGATCTGGTCACACTCCATAATACCCCTTATAAGGGGTATTATGGAGTACTGCTGGGACTAGCGCACAACCCGCAACCTGACCGAGACGATTATGGACAGATTACAGACGAAGCCGAATTCGGGCGTCAGGCCGATTTACGAAAATAGCCTCTGACCAGCGGAGGGAGTGGGATTCGAACCCACGGAGGCTTGCACCTCACGGCTTTTCAAGAGCCGCGCATTTGTCCGCTCTGCCATCCCTCCCGGACCCGGTCAGAGTAGCCGTCTGGATATAGGCCCTGGATATAGGCCGAGCACCGGCCGAACGGAGGACGCCGACGGTACGGTACGGCACGGCACGGCACGGCACGGCACGGCACGGCACACGCAGAGTCAACTAGGTCGGGGGACTAGATCGCCCAGGCCCATCGGGACCCCACGCGATCTGGGACCGCAACTCCTCGAGCCACGCGTCGGCTTTGCGCCATGCCGCGTCGACTTCCTTGCGAATTGCGGGACCGGCCTCCCCCGCCGCCGGATACGAACCGAGGAACTTCACGTCGGCCAGCTCGGCATGGAGGTCCCGAAGACAGTCGGCGATCACCTCGTCGGCTACGTGGCCCTCGAGGTCGATGATGAAGCAGTAGTCACCGAGGGCCCGCTTGGTGGGCCGGGACTCCAGTTTGGTCAGGTTGATGTTGCGGGCCGAGAACTGGCCGAGGATGCCATGCAGGCTTCCCGGACGATCGGCCCGCTGAAAGCACGCGATGGTGGTGCGGTCGTGCCCTGTCGGAGCCGGGATCCCGCGGCGAGCCACAGCCACGAATCGGGTCTGGTTCTCGGGATGGTCCTCGACGTCCTCGGCCAGGATGTCGAGGCCGTAGAGCTTGGCCGCCAGCCGAGGTGCGATGGCCGCCGTCGGCAGGTCGAGGACATCAGCCCCCCTTCGCCCAGCAACCGCGCTGCGTCCGCGGTGGAGTTGGCCGGTGCCACCTCGGCGGCCGGCAAGTGCTCAACGAGAAACGCTCGGCACTGCGCGGTGGCCATGGGGATCGACGTCACCCGGCGAACCTCGTCGATCGTGGTGCCGGGCCGAGCCATCAGGTGGAGGTGGATGTCGAGGACTACCTCGCGCTGGATGATCAGCTCACGATCGAAGAGCAGACTGTCGAGGGTGTCTCGTACCGACCCCTCGATGGCGTTCTCGATGGGGAGAAAGCCGAGCTCGACGCGCCCATCCTCGACCGCCTCGAGCACATCGTGCAGCGAGCTCAGGGCCACGACCTCGGCTTCCGCGTAATCCGGCTCGGAAAACAACGCCTCTTCGGTAAAGGTTCCCTGGGGTCCGAGGAATCCGATACGCAGGGGTGCAGCCGAGGCCATACCCAGGCAGGATAGTGAACGTCATGGACCCCGCCGCCCTTCGCCGCCTGCTCGACGACGTCCGATCAGGAGCGTGTTCTCCCGATGACGCCGTCCTGCAGCTCCGCCGTCTCCCCTTTGCCGACCTGGGATTCGCCAAGGTGGACCATCACCGATCCTTGCGCCAGGGCTTTCCCGAAGCCGTCTATGGGCCGGGCAAGACCGCAGAACAGTGCTCAGCCATCGTGGGGGAGCTCCTGTCGGATGCCGGAATCGGCGGCGCACCGGGCGTGGCGGGGCGCACCGGCGGCACGGCGGCGGCGGCGAACTGAGCGACCCCACCGAGGGCGAAACCCTCCGATCCCTTTCGCCGATGAGCCCGGTCCTGCTCACTCGGGCGGACGACCAGCAGGTGGCGCGCACGATGGCTGACCATGCCGGCGGAGACAGGACTATCACCGGCGTCGCCACCGGCGCCGATCAGGTGCGGGGTCAACTGTCGACGGTGGTCTGGCGACCGGCACCCCAGCGGAGCGCTCGTGTCCTGGTCATCACCGCCGGGACCTCGGACCTGCCGGTGGCCCGAGAGTGCGAGGCGACGCTGGTGGCGCTGGGGTTTCGGCCCGACCTCCTTCCCGACTGCGGCGTGGCTGGGGTGCACCGGCTCCTGGCCTCCGCCGACACCTTGGCCGAAGCCGATGCCGTTGTCGTCGTGGCTGGGATGGAGGGTGCGTTGGCCAGTCTGGTGGGCGGGGTGACACCGGCCCCGGTCGTGGCCGTTCCCACCAGCACCGGGTATGGGGCGGCGCTCGAGGGCGTCACCGCGCTGTTGGCCATGCATGCTTCGTGTGCCGCAGGCGTAGCGGTGGTGGGTATCGACAACGGGTACGGCGCCGCTTGTGCCGTTGCTCGGATGCTGCCGTGAGCGAGACCGTTGGGGCCAAGACCGGTGGGGACTCCGCCGGTGGAGCCAAGACCGGCAGGGCCAAGACCGGTGAGGGTTCGACCGCGTGGTTTCATTGCTTTGCCGGAATCGCCGGCGACATGGCCTTGGGCAGTCTGCTCGACGCCGGTGCCGATCTCGACGAGGTCCAGTCCATTCTGAAGCGCCTGCCCTTTGCCGGCTGGTCCCTCCGCACCGAGCCCGTCCTCCGTGGCGGCATCGCTGCCACCCGGGCCGTTGTGTCGGTCACCGACAACGTCGTGGTCCGGACGCACGCCCACATCGTCGGGCTGGTCGAGGAGGCGCGGTTGCCCGATCGGGTCGCACATCGGTCGCTCGCCGTGTTTGCTGCCCTGGCCGAGGCCGAAGCCCGCCTGCACCGGAAGCCAGTGGATCAGGTCCATTTTCACGAGGTGGGAGGGCACGACACCATCGTGGACGTCGTGGGGACGGTGGCCGCGCTGGAGGTACTGGACGTCGATGCAGTGACCGCCAGCCCGGTAGCCACTGGGACCGGGATGGTACGGGCTGCCCACGGCATGCTGCCCAACCCGGCTCCCGCAGTGGTGGCCCTCTTGGAGGGGGCCCCGACGTGGGGACGAGACCTCGCCGTGGAGTTGACCACCCCCACCGGAGCGGCCCTTCTGGCCGCCTTGTCCTCCGGGTACGGGCCAATGCCCCCCATGCGCATCATCGCCAGCGGGTTCGGGGCCGGGACTCGCGATCTCGCCGAGCTACCCAATACCACCCAGGTCGTCCTGGGACAGCCGGTGACGCTGCCCGGCACCACACCGGACGCCGGAGCCGGTCAGCCGGTCACGCTGCTCGAGGCCAACGTCGACGATGCCACCGGCGAGCAGCTGGCCTACGCCGTGTCCACCCTCCTCGAGATGGGCGCTCACGATGCCTGGCTCAGCCCCATCGTGATGAAAAAGGGTCGGCCGGGATCCACCATTCACGTCCTCTGCGATCCGGCCGATGCTGCTCGGATTCGAGCGTCGATGCGAGCGGAGACGGGAACGCTCGGCGTTCGAGGCACAACGCTCCAGCGATGGCCGGTATCCCGAGCGATGGGCACGGTCGACGTCGACGGGCACGCCATTCGGATCAAGGCATCACCGGGTCGGATCAAGGCCGAGTTCGATGACGTGGCCCGTGCTGCTCGAGACACCGGCATCCCGCTGCGAGAGATGGCGGATCGAGCGGAGGGCGCATGGCGAGCGCAGGCCAACGAGGACAGCGAGAACAAAGGGGACAGCGATAACAACGAGGGCAGCGATAACAACGGGGGCAACCGGGCCCGTCCAACACGCCGGGACCAGGATGAGGGGCCGACGGCCTAACCGGACCACCGCAAGATCGCACCACCAGGACCGGTCATTTCAACCAGGGATAGCCCCGGATCCCAGGCATAGTCGGGCTGGGATCAGCCTCAAAGTCATCGTCGTCGGTGATCTCGAAGATCAAACGGATCTCGGTGCTCTCGCACACCTCGGCGATTCGGTGGTGACGGTCGATCTCTGCCGCAGCCAAGCGATCTTCGAGATCGACGAGATCTTCGGCATTGGCGTCGACGAATCCCACCGTCACGATCTCTCGTTGGTCGAGGATGCCGGCTCCCGAGAGCACCCGGGCCGGCGTCCCGTACCCCGTCTCAGGGAACCAGGCAGCCCGAAAGTCCTCGTGGCGTCTTTCCCTCGCGCAGCTTCCGCGCCAGAACGATTCCCAGCATTTGGCCCCCTTCGATTGACATGAACGTCGGGTGACTCTCGAATCTACCCGGCGCCTCGTGCTGCGACCGGCTCTACTCGATGGCCAAGCGGGGTTGGGATTCAGACGTCGATGCGTCCGGTGCATCCGACTCGATATCAGGCGCCAGCATTTGCGGTGGCTCCCATGACCAATGATCGCCTTGTTGCACCAGGAGATGACCCTGGTGCGTCTTGAGGTAGTGATGCCAATGGCACAGCCGAGCGAGGTTGTCGAGTCTGGTGGGGCCCCGCTCGTTAACGGGGATCACGTGGTCGATCTCCAACCGGTCACGGACATCGCAGCCGGGCACCACGCAGTGGGGATCGCGCTCGATGAGCGCTCTGCGTATGGACGCCGGAATCGTCCTTCCGGCGTGGGCCACTCCAGTCACGTCGATGCCGTTGGTCACCAACACACTGAGGATCGAGTCCTCGGCCAGTCGTCGGGCAGCGGCCACCGGGATAGGTCCGATCCCGGGTATCTCACAGATCTCGCCCGGCTCGAGGTGCCCCCGCACCAGTGCTTCATGGTCCACGCGCACGTGGACCATGGTCGTGGGAGCTCCGGTCGAACGGTCGTCCGAGTGGGAAGAGGCCAAGCCGACCAGCGCGTCTGCGGCATATGCCGCCATCGGCTCGTGGCGGCCGCCGCGGTGACCCTCTGCTGCCAACCTCGAGGCCTCCGATTTCACCACGGCGACCAGCTTGGCCCCATCGTCGGGCGTGAGCCGGGCGTCGAACCGTACCGCCCCCTCGTTGTCCGTCCAGTGGCGCAGATAGCGGCTTCGCCGGATCTTTTCGTAGCGCGACATGCCGTCATCGGCAGTGGCCCGGACCCGTCGGCACCGTAGCTTCAGGACGTTCATGGTCTGCCCGGCCGCTTCCACCAGTTCGTCTTCCGCCTCTGGCTGGTGGATCGCGGCACCGGCGATCTCTCGAGTCTGGGCTTCCGACAGGCGACCGTCCCGGAGTGCGTCCTCGGTGGCGGGTAGAGAGCCGAGCTGACGGGCCGTCTGCAACGAATTGATGGCCGAACCGAGACCCGTACCTGTCTTGCGGGCCATCATGTCCGCCGCGGAGCGGTGGCCGTCCTTCCGCCATACGTTGGATGAGTCGACACGGCGGGCGGCCAACAGCTTGCCGGCAGCGGCCAGCTTCTCGATGGTGGCGAACTCCTCGAGGAGCCGGGCGGCATCGGGGCCGGACGTCCGCTCGGGTTCGAATTCACCCACCGCTTGACGGAGTTTCGATGCTATTCGCTGTAGGTCCGTGTGCATCATGTGTTTAGGATGCCATTGGGGTGTGACAGGCGGTGGAAGGCAGGCGGTGGAAGCGGGGGCGCGGTCACGCCTGCAGGCCCCGAATGCCTACTCGGCCGCCTCCGCCAAGGCTTCGGCCAGGGCCGGATGCACCAGCATGCTCTCGACGATGTCACCAACCCGCAGACCTGCGGTCACCGCCACGGCTAGGACCGAGATCAGCTCGGCCGCGTTTTGACCGACTATCGATCCACCGAGAACCACGCCTGTGGCAGGGTCGGACAGGATCTTGACGAACCCCCGGGGATCGTTGTTGATGAGGGCCTTGGCTGTGGCCGCGAAGGGAACCTTCGTCACCCTGATCTTCCGACCCTCAGCGAAGGCATCTGCTTCGGCTAAACCGACGTCGGCGATCTCAGGCTCGGTGAAGATGGCCGAGGCCGCCTTGTCGTAGTTGAGATGCCGATGGGCGGCGGTGTGCCCGACGACGACATGCTCGGCGACCTTCCGTCCCTGCATGAAGGCCACCGACGCCAGCGGGAGCTTCCCCGAGAGATCGCCCGCGGCATAGATGTGCGGCACCACCGTCTGGCAGTGGTGGTTCACAGGCACGTAGCCGCCGGCGTCCACGCTCAGACCGGCTGCTTCGAGCCCCAGCGCTTCCGAATTGGGAATCGACCCTATGGCCAGCAGAGCGTGGGAGCCGAGCACGATCCGGCCATCGTCACACCGGACTGTGACTCCGGCCGGCGCCCCGTCAATCCCCACGGCACGGGCTCCCTTAAAAAGGTGCACCCCGCGCCGGAGGAAGTCATCCTCCAACACGGCGGCCACCTCGGGATCCTTCCGGGGCAGGACCTGCTCGCGGCTGACCACCAGCGACACCCTGGATCCGAGGGACGTGAACATGTGGACGAACTCGACGCCGGTAACCCCCGATCCGATCACGACGAGATGCTCAGGTAGCTCTTTGGGTGGGTAGGCATCCCGGGTGGTGAGGATCCGCTCACCGTCGAGCACAGCCCAGTCGGGGATGCGAGGACGGCTGCCGGTGCTGAGGAGCACGGTGTCGGCTTCGATGGTCCTGGTTCCCGTCACCGTCTCGGCCACGACGGTATGGGGACCGACCAGTCGACCAGTGCCGTGAATCAGCTCCACGTTCTGGCTGCGCAGGATCTGGTCGATGCTCGTCTCGAGTCGGTCAGTGATGGTGGTGATCCGGGACCGGAGCCGATCGAGGTCCAACTTCCCCTCGACGTCGTCCACCCCCATGCCGCCGATCCGGTCCAGGTAGGACATTGCCCCACCGGTGGCGATCATCGCCTTGGACGGGATGCAGTCCCACAAGTTGGCTGCGCCGCCGATCACGTCCCGCTCGATCAGAGTCACGTCCACCCCGAGTCGGGCGGCATTGGTGGCAGCCTGGTTCCCGGCCGGTCCACCACCGATGATCACGAAGTGCATGGGTCTCCCTGTCGCTCGATGTGTTTGTCCACGTTACGTGGCCCAAGGGCGGCCAAAACCAACCGAGAAGGTGCGTCGAGGCGCGATCTACCGGAAACGAGGGAGGTCGACGAGGGAGCTGAGTGAAGAGGTGGGGCGAGGGAGGTCAGTGAAGACGTGGGCGAGGAAGTTGGGCCGCCCACCTTCAGATGAGCAGCCCTACCGATCAGGTGGTCTTCGAGGTCAGTCGGAGCCTCCGGCCAAGCCCATCACCGCGGCCATCATGACATTGGCGCCTCGGAGGTCGCCGGTCAGGCCGCTCTCCATCCTGTTCATGACGTACGACACGGTCAGCCGAGCGTCCTGGTCCATCACGATGAGCGAGCCACCGTAGCCACCCCAAAAGCAGGCCCGGGGTCCCATCGGCATCGAGCTCGCCGCTCAGCCCGTAGCCCATGCCGAAGCGCATGGGCATCGCCGAGGACGAGGTCCTTGCCGTTGGACTGCTCCTCGAAGACGGTGTCACAGCCCGCGGTCGAGAGAGAGCCGGACCGCCGCGTGCCTCGCCGCCGCCGGCGATGATCGACTGGATGGTGGCGACCGAGCGCGCGTTGCCCTGGCCATTGGCCGCGGGGATCTCGGCCCGTCGCCACCACTCCTGGTGGCCATGGCCGCGTCGAGCAGCGGGCTGGTGAACGTCCGGACCGCGATGCTCCCGGGTCGAGCACCGGCCAGGCCGACCGGCAGGCGGCGGGATGACGAGGAGACACGCGGCCGTCCTCGCTGGCCGGCAGGCCGATGTGGAAGTCGGCCCCGAGCGGCTCCGCCACCTCGCTGGCGAACCAGGTGCCGATGTCACGCCGGTGATCCGCCGGACCACCTCGCCGATGAGGTAGCCCTGGGTCACGCGCGTGGTACCCCGATGCGGTGCCCGGCTCCCACCACGGCTCCTGGGCGGCCAGCAGGGACGTGCACTTCTCCCAGTCGGCCAGGTCTTCGGGCTCGAGGTGGACGGTCCACCCCGAGAGCCCGGCCGATGTGGGCCATGAGGTGGCGGACCTCGACGGCTTCCTTCCCTCCTGCTGCGAACTCGGGCCAGTACCGGGCCACCGGAGCGTGGAAGTCGAGCTCGCCCCGATCGGCGAGCATCAGCGCGCACAGGAACGTCATGGTCTTGGTGGTCGACCAGACGTTGGTGATGGTGTCGCGCTGCCCACGGCTCTGTGCGCGCTCGTCGACGAAGCCACCCCAGATGTCGACGACCGGTTGGCCCTCGACAAAGACGGCGACCGATGCACCGACGTCGGTACCCGCGTCCAGGCTGTTGGCGAGTGCCTCTTGCACGCCGGCAAAACGGCTGTCGCATGTTCCTTGGATATCGGCCATGGTTCGGCTCCTCGGGGGTTGATCGTGGGGGTTGGTCGGGCTCGGGGGTTGATCGTGGGGGTTGGTCGGGCTCGGGGGTTGATCGTGGGGGTTGGTCGGGCTCGGGGGTTGATCGTTGGGTTGGTCAGGTCGCCCGCAGGGCTCAGGCCGCGCAGCTCGAGGTCTGGACACCCGGTTCGCCCGACGGCGCGTACAAGCTGATGGCGCCGGGGTTGGACGAGAATCGATCGTTGATCCAGCCGATCATGTCCGGCATGTACACCGGGATGACGCCGGCATGGCTCTGACCGGGGTAGATCCATCGTTGGGTGGCCTGCCCGATTGAGCACGAGTGCGTCGCCAGGAGCTGAGTGGAGATCACCGGGATCTGCTCGTCGTTCCCGCCCTGGAGGATGAGAAGGGGAGCGGAACTCGGTGTGGTGAAGTTCGCCGGGTCGTTGGCCTGGAGCACCAGCTTCCAGGCGGGGACATCGTACGGGTTGGCCTTGACCAACGACTTGATCGGGTACTTGTCCAGCGTGCGCTGGAGGTAGCCGAAGCATCCCTTCTCCAGATCGGGCAGGAGACGCATGGCCTCGGGGGTGAGCACGGCAGGCAGCGGTGCCGCCTTGTTCCCGTAGCCGGCGTTGAAGCCGCCGGCGGCCATGAACAGATAGAAGCGGTACGGGCTGGTCAGCAAAAAATCGTAGATCAACCCGAACTGCGACGGCGGGGCCCCGGCCACCACGCCGTCCAGCTTGAGATCGGGCGCATACGACGAGCCGATGTCGAGGGCGAACATCGCTGTCTGACCGCCTTCGGAATGGCCCCACACCACGTAGTTCTTGCTGACGTGGGCGTTGGGAAGTTTCTGGGCGGCGCGGACGATGTCGATGGTGTTGCGGGCCGAGCTCACCCCCACCAAATATTGCATCAGGCCCGGCGTCCCCTCACCTTGGTAATCGCTGGACGTGACCTTCCACCCTTGGTCCAACAGCTGATTGGCCAACGGGACATCCTGTGTGGGATCGAGCGAAGGCGCGCACTGGTCGGCCATGCCGTTGGTGCCGTGCGACCAGGTCACCACCTTGTAGCCACCGGCCGGCGGAGCCATCTGCGGGACGACGACCAGCCCGGTGACCGGAACCGCCTTGTTCTGGAGCGATTTGGAGACGTACATCACCCGGTAGACGGTCCCGTGGAGATCACCGGCGGCCAGCTTCTGGGACTTGATGAGGGTCCCCGCGACGGTGGAGGGGAGTGGGTTCGGTACCGAATAGAACGCGGGCAGGCCCTTGGGTGCAGGAGACGTCGAGGCCGACGCCGAGGCGCTGAGGACGGCCACCACCGCGATGGTCACCGCGACCGCCACAACGAGGCGCCACCCAGCCGAACGTCCAGTTCGCGGGGCGATCATCCTGATACGTGCCCCGAGGATCCCGACCGTGCGTACCGTGAGAATCCCGGCCGCAGGTGCTCGCACGGTATGGACCGATGACTGTCGCCGCCCCCTGTTCCCACGATGGGCCCCCTCCTCCATGTACCCCATGGCGCGACCGGCGGCGCCTCGCCCTCCCCAGGGAAACCGGGGCCGTCAGCCTCCGGACATCTTGTACCGGTAGACGTTGGTCTGCCGGGTCTCGAAACCCATGCGCTGGTAAAGGCGATTGGCCGCCTCGCGCCCGGGACGGGACGTGAGATCGACCGATTTGGCCCCGACCGCCTCGGAGCGGCCGACGGCGGCGGCGACGAGCTTCTCCCCGCTCCTGCTCCTCGGGCGGACTCGTCAACGACCACATCCTCGATCCACGACAGCACACCGGTCGGTACCCGGAACATGGCCAACGTCAGCGAGCCCACCACCACGTCGGATTCGTCCCTGGCCACCAAGAGCACGGTGCAGGGCGACGCCACGATCTCCGCCAGCTGAGCGGCGGTAGGGGCCGGTGACGATGACGAGAGCTGGGGGATCAGGCGCTCGAAGGCGGCGACCAGATCGTCGCTGACCTCCAGAGCCTCGCTGATGGTCACGGTCCGACCCCGATCGCCGTTGCCGCGTGTGGCAGACGCTCCTTGGAGGGACTGTGCCGGTTGTGGTTCGGTCACAAGAGGCGAGTGTAGCGATGAGCGCACGGCGGAGCCGAGTATCGGGACGCTCGTCCCGGGCCTACCGAGATCCAGGACCTACTGAGATCCAGCCTGCCCCGGTGTCACCCGATCCTGGTAGGAGAGGATCCTGCGGACATCGTCGAGGTGGTGATGGAGGTCGTGGCCGACCTGCCTGGTGACGTCGGCCACCGTGAACGAGCCCATCGCCGGGTGCTCGATCACGACGTCGTTTCGCTCCCTCTCATCCGCCAGGCCTCCTGCCAGTCAGCGGTGGCGCGGGCCAGCGACCACAACGCCGCGCCGATCGGCATGGACTCATAGCGACGCACCTTGGCCAGTTCGTCCTGGTCGTACCCGACGACTGACCGATCGTCGCCGGAGGCCGCGCCCGCCACCCGCTCGGCCCAGATCCGGAGGTTGTCCCCGGCGTGCCATACATAGGCCCGGACCGGCCAGGCGAGTGAGGGCATGCGCTCGGATCCCGAACGCCCGGCGACCAGTGACCCGAACGCCGCGGGGGCGCCGACGACGATGGCCACGGACGCGGTCAGGGGGTGCCGTCCAGCTGAACCCGCACACAGAACAGGGTTCGCCGTAGGTCAGTGGGCCCCACTCGTTCATACCGGCGATTGTCCGATCAGCTTTGCCCGCAGTGACTTTGCCCGCCAAGGTTCGCCCGACCGTGTCTGCGGGCCGCTCAAGACCCTTCGGGATCACCCCGCCAGACGGGCTGTCGCACGTGGTCGTAGAGCACCTCGATCGGCTCGCCCCGCAGGGCGGCGAACACCTGCTTGGCCCATCGTTCCGCACCGGCCAGCGGCTGGGGAAGGTTGTCGAGTGAGAACCAACCCGACGTCGGCACACTCAAGGGGGTGCGCCCGGAGCGTGCCGCCCACGGGCCGGCACTGGAAGACCAACGAGTAGAGGGGGATCCGGGTCATCCCGATCCGCAGGCCATCGAGGACCGCGATCAGCCGTTCGACCTCGACCTCGATCCCGGTCTCCTCTTCGACCTCTTTGACCACCACTTCGGCCGCGGAGTACCCGACGTCGGCCCAGCCGGTGGGATAGAGCCAGACCCCCGAGTCGGCCCGCTGGATCAGGAGCATCTCGTCCTTGCCGTTTCCCACCGCAGCCCCGACCGCCACTTTGGGGGTCACGTACCCGGGAACTCCTTTGCCCACCGAGGAGAGCCACTCCTCGACCAGGCCGTCGGCGTCCTCAGCGCCCTCGATACCCTGATCGGCGGCCGACCCGGATGTCGGCGGCGACCCGCAGGATCTCTTCGAATCGCTCCTGCTCATAGAGAGATTCGGTAAAGCCGAGACCGGTCCTGGCGATGGCGGCCAAGGTCTCGCCCCACCGTAGGAGCTGTTTGGTGGAGGGAACGGGTTCCACCTGAGCGACGCTACCGCACCGGCGCCGACGGGCCGGATCGAACGGGCCGAATCGGGTCGATCCAAGCGACGAGCCGAGCGACGTCCCGAGGGTCATAGATGTGCTGCATCCGTCTGCGATCCGGTATGCGCCTCCAGCCAGGCACTCCGACATGGCCGATCGGGGGGGTGACCCGTCCGCTGGCCTGGGATCGGCAACAATATGACGTGTCCGTGAACGCCGACTGCCGCCACTACATCATGCAGACAACCAGACAGGACGAGAAGGTCGAACGCTGTCGCATGAACGCCAACGAGCACATTCCGTTCGCCTGTCCCGACGGCTGCCTGTTCTATGAGCCCCGAAAGGTGTCACAGGCAGGGTGGACAATCCGGCCGAAAGACGAGCCCCCAGCTCGCTGACCAGGCCGAGGTCAGGCCGTTCGGGTCGCCACGATCGTGAACGTGAGCGGTATCTGCGGGAACTCCGGCGGGACGATCCAGTGACCGGCCCTCTGCTCGACGAGCCACGAGAACTGCTGATGGACGTGCCAGTTGTGCTCTTCGAACCGGTCGATGCGCAGCCCATGGTCGAGCAGCGCAGTGACCGTCTCGCCCAGTCCGTGGTTCCAGTCGTAGGTCCGCTGGTTCACCAGCGGCCGGATGGCGTCGGTGTAGGTCTCAGCCGAATCGTCGACGAACGGCTCGTCGGTTTCGAAATAGCTGTGCCCGATGACCAAGCTGTCGTCGCTCAATGCCCAGGTCAGCGGGTGTCCGTCGTGGAGGTGCAGCCGACCTCCGGGCCGCAGGAGGGCGGCCACCTGTGACGCCCAGCGGTCCACGCTGGGCAGCCAGGACAGTGCCCCCAGGCTCACGTAGACCACATCGAAGGTCCGGTATCCGAGGGCCCTCCACGCGTCGAGCACGTCGGCACAGACGAACTCGGATCGGTCGGCGAGATCAGCCCGCTGGGCAATCGTGCGGGCGGTAGCCACCGCCTCGGGCGAGAAGTCCAGACCTGTGACCCGGGCGCCGACCCGGGCCCAGGCCAGGGTGTCCAGCCCGAAGTGGCACTGGAGGTGGACCAGGTCCATGCCCGAGAGATCACCGAGCGCCTCGAGCTCTCGGGCTCGTGGTCCCGGCCGCTTCTCGAGCCACCCTTCGACGTCGTAGAAGCGAGAAGCGACGTGAATGGCCACCCGTTCGTCCCAGTTGCGCCGGTTCGCCGCCAGCTCCTCGCCGTGCGAGTCCTCCATCACCGTTCCCTGCCGTGGTCGTTCGCTGCCCCTGGTCGATGGCAGGCCCATCCCAGCCCCTGGTCGATGAGCAGGCCCATCCCAGCCCAACGGGGTGGAGTTCAGCTCTCGACGATGTCTCCGAGCAGGTCGACCCGTACCCCCTCGGCTCGCAACCACTCGACGGCCCGGTCGACCGTAGGGCCGTCACCGTCGAGCTCGCAGATGATCCAGCCTTCCTGTTCGCCCACGTTGGCTCGACGGATGTTCGGGACGACCTGGAACTTCGAGGCCATCTGGGCGATCACCGGTTGGCGGACCAGGTCCTCGGGAAACGTCAACTTCACGCGCACGCCGATCATGCCCGCCTCCGTTCACGGCTCGGCGGCCCCACGCTCGATCCCCAGCGCGTCGTTGAGGTTGCCCGAACGAAATCCGTCGAGGTCAACCGTGACATACCGGTAGCCGGCGGCGTGGACCGCAGCCGAGATCGCCTCCCGCTGGGCCACGACTGCAGCCAGGTCGTCACTCGGGGACCTCGATCCTGGCCGTGTCGCCGTAGTGGCGCACCCGCAGCTGGCGGAACCCGAGCGCCCGCAGGCCCGACTCGGCATCGGCCACCGACTGCAGGACGCCGAAGGTGACCGGAGTCCCATAGGGGACCCGGGAGGACAGACAGGCGGCGGCGGGCTTGTCCCAGGTGCGCAGGCCGAGCTCTCTCGACCAATGCCCGCACCTCGGCCTTGGTCATCCCCGCGGTGACCAAGGGGAAGAGCGCCCCCCGCTCGGTCGCCGCCTGTTGGCCGGGGCGATGGTCGCCGAGGTCGTCCACGTTGACACCCAGGACGACGTGGGAGCCCTCAGCAGCGGCCAGCGGACCGAGGGCATCGAGCAGGGAGGTCTTGCAGTGGTAGCAGCGGGAGCCGTCGTTGGCCACGTAGGCCGGGTCGGCCAGCTCGACCGTCTCGACCTCCACGTGTCGCAATCCCCATTCGGCGGCCAGGGCCCGACAGTCGGCCAGCTCCTCGGGGGCGAGCGACGGGGACACCGCGGTGGCGCACAGCACCCGGTCGGACCCGAGGGTGTCCGTGGCTACCCAGGCGACGAAGGCCGAGTCGGCTCCGCCGCTAAAGGCCACGACCACCCGCTCCAGACGGCGGAGCTCGTCCCGGAGCCGAGCCAGGGCGTCACCCAGCCGCTCAACCATGCTGCTGTACCAGTTCGGCCATCACCATCTCGACCGGCGCCACCATCCCGGTGATGAACGGCCCGAACTCGGCGAACCGGGCCGAGCCCTCGTCGAAGCGCATGGTGTAGACGCAATCCTTCAGGTCGTCGGGGTGGACGCCGAACAGGGTCACCCCCCACTCCCACTCGTCGATCCCGGTGGAACCGGTGATCAGCTGCAGGATCCGCCCGGCAAAGGCCCGGGCTGCCGCTCCATGGCCCAACATCAGCTCCTTGCGCTCCTCGAAGGGCATCGAGAACCAGTTGGAGCCGGCCACGTCGCCGCGGCGCTTGGACATCGGATAGAAGCAGAACGCCGTCTTACCCTCGGGCGGGAGCTTCGGGTACAGGCGGTTCTGCTTCATCTCGTCGGGCACCCCGGCGGCGTACTCGGACACCTCGGTCAGCGACACGTAGGAGTCGACCACATCCAGCCCGGCCGACTGCAGCTCCGTCTGGAACACCCGCAGGCGCCACAGGTCCGCGCCGAGGGCCACGAACCCGACGTCGGCCTTGTGGCCCAGGACGGCCACCGTGACCACCTGCACCTCGTCGGCCTGTGCGTCCTTGACCGCCCGGATCACCGCTTCGGCGTCGACCACGGCATCGCCGGCGGCTGACCGGGGCACCTTGCAAAAGAGGTGGAGCACGCCCAACCCGGTGGCTGGACTCAGGGGTTCGGTCACAGCCGTCAGTCTAGGGAACGAGCGAGGGGCGCCCCATCGGGGCGCCCCTCGTCACAGTTGAGCCCACCGCGGTGGGCAGGAATCGCCGTCCGACTCGAGAAGTCGGTGCCGTTGTGTCCGACTTAGAAGTCGTCCATCCCGCCGGGCATCCCGCCGCCGGCGCCGTCCTCGTCGGGCTTGTCCACGATGACAGCCTCGGTGGTGAGGAACAGAGCGGCGATCGACGCTGCGTTCTGCAGGGCCGAGCGGGTCACCTTGGCGGCGTCGATGACGCCCGCCTTGAACAGGTCCTCGTACTCGCCAGTGGCGGCGTTGAGGCCCTCGGTCGGCTTCTTCAGGTTGCGGACCTTGTCGACGATGACGCCACCCTCGAGACCGGCGTTGACGGCGATCTGCTTGAGCGGCTCCTCGACGGCCTTGGCCACGATGCGTGCACCGGTGGCCTCGTCACCCTCGAGCTTGCTCGGCCGTGTCCAGGATGCGCGGCCTGGGCCCGCAGCAGGGCCACGCCACCGCCGGGCACGACACCCTCTTCGATGGCGGCCTTGGTGGTGGAGACGGCGTCCTCGATGCGGTGCTTCTTCTCTTTCAGCTCCACCTCGGTGGCCGCGCCGACCTTGATGACGGCCACGCCGCCGGACAGCTTGGCCAGGCGCTCCTGCAGCTTCTCCCGGTCGTAGTCGGAGTCGGTGTTCTCGATCTCGGCCTTGATCTGGTTGATCCGGCCCTTGATGTCGTCCTCGCGAACCGGCACCCTCGACGATGGTGGTCTCGTCCTTGGTGACCACGATCTTGCGGGCCTTGCCGAGCAGGTCGAGGCCGATGTTCTCGAGCTTGAGGCCGACCTCTTCGGTGACCACTTGGCCACCGGTGAGGATGGCGATGTCCTGGAGCATGGCCTTGCGGCGCTCACCGAAGCCGGGGGCCTTGACCGAGACGCTCTTGAACGTGCCGCGGATCTTGTTGACCACCAGGGTGGCCAGGGCCTCGCCCTCGAGGTCCTCGGCGATGATGACCAGGGGCTTGCCGGTCTGCATGACCTTCTCGAGCACGGGGAGGAGGTCGCGCACGGCGGTGATCTTGGAGCCGACCAGGAGGATGTAGGGGTCCTCCATGACCGCTTCCATCCGCTCGGGATCGGTGACGAAGTACGGGCGAGATGAAGCCCTTGTCGAAGCGCATGCCCTCGACCAGGTCCATGTCCATGCCGAAGGTCTGGGACTCCTCGACGGTGATGACCCCGTCCTTGCCCACCTTGTCGATGGCCTCGGAGATCATCCCGCCGATCTCGGTGTCGGCGGCGGAGATGGAGGCGACCTGGGCGATCTGGCCCTTGGAGTCGGTCTCGCGGGCGATGCCCTGCAGGCGAGGCGACCGCGGACTCCACGCCCGCTTCGATGCCCTTCTTGAGCGACATCGGGTTGGCCCCGGCGGCCACGTTGCGGAGGCCCTCGTGGACCATGGCCCAGGCCAGCACGGTGGCGGTGGTGGTGCCGTCACCGGCGACGTCATCGGTCTTCTTGGCCACTTCCTTGACCAGCTCGGCGCCGATCCGCTCGAAGGGGTCCTCGAGGTCGATGTCCTTGGCGATGGAGACGCCGTCGTTGGTGATCGTCGGCGCACCCCACTTCTTGTCCAAGACGACGTTGCGGCCCTTGGGGCCGAGGGTGACGCGGACGGCGTCGGCGAGCTTGTTCATCCCGCTCTCGAGGGACCGGCGGGCCTCCTCGTCGAAGGCGATCAACTTGGCCATGTCGTGATCCTCCGTGGATTCATCGGTTCACGGCCCGATCTGGGACCGTGGGGGTTCTGACCCGTTTTCGGGTCTCAGGTCATTAGCACTCTATGCTGCCGAGTGCTAACAGCAAACCACGCTCGGACCGCCGGGGCACGGACGGCCGCGACCCGACGCACCGGGGCGCCGACAGCCTGGCCCCCCAGCCGCCGCGCCCGAGGTCAGCCTCCGGCGACAGCAGGCACGATCGACAGGGTTGGCCGTCGTCCACCGTGGTGCTCAGACCGTCGAGGAAGCGGACGTCCTCGTCGGCCAGGAACACATTGACGAAGCGGCGGAGCCCGCCGGCATCGTCAAAGAGCCGCCCGCCGAACCCGGGATGGGCGGCATCGAGGGCCTTCAGGACATCGCCCACGGTGCCGCCCTCGACGGCGACCTCGCCGCTTCCCCCGGTCAAGGTGCGCAGTTGGGTGGGGATTCGAACGGTGACACTCATGAGGAACTCCTTGCCGCGGGGGTGTGCTCGGCATCCAGATCGACGACGGCGTCGAACGCATCGAGGGTGGGGGGGATCGTCGCGCGCGGGCCGACCGTGTCAGTCAGCGCTTCCACCGTCTTGAGGCCGTGCCCGGTGACCAGGGCCACCACCCGCTCGTCGGGGCGGACGATCCCTGAGGCGGCCAGCTTGGCCAGGGTGGCGATGGTCACGCCGCCCGCCGTCTCGGCGAAGATGCCCTCGGTCCGGGCCAGCAGCTTGATGCCCTCGAGCACCTCGTCGTCGGTCACCGAGGCGCAGCGACCCGCCGGACTTGCGGATGGCCTCGAGGGCGTACCACCCGTCAGCCGGGTTCCCGATGGCCAGTGACTTGGCGATGGTCGACGGCTTGACCGGGCGGATGACGTCGCTGCCGTCGGCGAAGGCGGTGGCCACCGGGGAGCATCCCGCGGCCTGGGCGCCGGAGATCCGCACCGTGTGCCCGCCGTCGACCAGTCCGACCGTGGCCAGCTCCTCGAAGCCCTTGGCCACCTTGGTCAGCTGGCTGCCCGAGGCGATGGGCACCACCACGTGGTCGGGCGTCTGCCAGCCCAGCTGCTCGGCCACCTCGAAGGCCAGGGTCTTGGATCCCTCGGCGTAGTAGGTGCGGACGTTCACGTTGACGAAGGCCCAGGAGGGTGCTCGCTGGTCAGCTCGGCGCACAGCCGGTTGACGTCGTCGTAGCTGCCCTCGACGGCGATGACCTGGCCGCCGTAGACCGCGGTCATGGTCACCTTGGCCTTCTCCAGGTTGGACGGGATCAGGACCACCGACTCCATCCCGGCCCGGGCGGCGTGGGCCGCCACCGAGTTGGCCAGGTTGCCCGGTCGAGGCGCAGGCGGCCACCTTGAAGCCGAGCTCGCGGGCCTTGGTCAGCGCCACCGAGACGACCCGGTCCTTGAACGAGCCGGTCGGGTTGGCCGTGTCGTCCTTGATCCACAGCTCGCCCAGGCCGAGCTCGGCGGCCAGCCGGTCGGCCCGCACCAGGGGGGTGAAGCCGGCGCCGAGGTCCACCGGGGCCGGCGTCAGCCGACGGGCAGCAGGTCGGCGTAGCGCCAGATGGTCCGCGGGCCGGCGGCGATCCGCTCCCGGGTCACCGTGGCGGCGATCCGCTCGTAGTCGTAGGTGACCTCGAGCGGCCCGAAGCAGTAGTCGCAGACGTGCAGTGCCTCGGCCGGGATAGGCGCGGCCGCATTCACGACAGCGAAGTCCAGAAACGAAGTCCACGTGTCCTCCTCATCGCTCGGGCATTGGCACCTGGCACCACCGACCGTAGGTCTTCGATGTGCTGGTTGCCGCGGCGTCACGGGCCCGTCCCTCAACCGCTCTGGATGATCCATCCATGGTGGACGAATTCGCGCCGCTAGTCAATCCAGGCCCCATCCAGCCCCTCTACAGGGCTTAGAGAGGTGAGTTATTTAGATGTGTTTGGTGGTGAGGTTTTGAGGCTGGTGGGATTCGTGCTCGAGCTATATTAGGAGCTCTGGGGTAGTGATGGTCTGTTAAGAGAGAGCGAATATTTCGTTGGTGTGGATGGGCGGAGAATATGTGTACGTAAGATGAGGAGGAGATGGGTGGAGGATGTGAGGGCGTGAGGTTGGTCGGTTACGAGCTGGTTGGTGATGTGGAGGGTGAGGTATTCGGGATGAGAGAGGGTGTTCGTCGGCTTGGTGGCGGGTACGAGGTTTCGGTGAGATTCGACGTCGCGCTATGGGAGAATTATCGGGAGCGAGTCGGATGGGGACGAAGGTCTGGGAATGTGCAGAGACAAGGTCGGGGGACGAGGGTGTGAGGGGTAGGTTGGGGGAAGTCGATGTTGGTCAAAGGACGAGAAAAGTTGCGCTATGCGAGAGTTCTAGGAGCGCTTGTCGCTTTGAGACTGGAGCGGTGATTCGAAGTGCTGAAGTTGGAGATGGGAGCGGACTGTGGTCGAAGATCGCAGCGCCTTCGTCGAGGCGGGAGAAACGGGATAGACGAGCGGGAAGCGAGGTAGACCGCTTTGCGGTAGCTGCAGGCTCGCTGCAGTCTACGGATGGGTATCGGTCAGTGCTCGGTGGCGTCATCGCAATGGTCGCAGATCGCGAGCTGGCGGGGACTCGACGCGGGTGACAGCAGACGACGGTGGTCCGCCCTGAGGATTAGGGATCTCGGCGCCGGGTGCTTGGCGAGTTCGGTGATGATAAAGTTAGATGAAGTGTCTCTAGATGCCCCTCTCGACGCCCCTCTCGACGCCCCTCCTGCGGTGCGCTCAACCGGGGTAAACCTTGACCGTCGTCGAGTTCCCGACCCACGTAGTGCTGCCGCTACAAGTCGGCCGCTTCGGTTGGTTGACCGTTGTGCAGGCCGAGTGCCAGGCGTCCGGACCAAACTGGCTCACCGTGATGTAGAGCCACAGGGCGTTGATGGGATTGACCCCCTGAGGGATAATCTCGACATCCCAGCGAGCCACTGTCGGCTCCCAGGCACAGTGCCCGTCGGTGACGACTTCGAAACGCAGGGTCTCAATCGGCCCAGCTCCCGTCGGGGACTCCTGTTTCGTCAGACAGTCCCCGCCCTTTGCCGTGTAGTTGAACTCGGTGCCCACGGGGAAGGTACCCGTCACGAAGACGAACTGCTGCTTCTCCAAAACACCCGCGCCGGGTGGTCCCTCGGGGCTGTCGTCGGCGCCCTCTTGGACCCTCGGGAGATATGCCGACAGTCGTACGGCGTGCAGGTCGTCAGGAGGAGTGCCATGGTCGAGCCCGGCGGTCGAGAGGGAGCTCACCGGCCGACCCGCCGTGGCATTGGCCTCGACGTCGCCGGTCTCATCGAGCGTCACATGCGACAGGCTGAGTGCATACGCGTCAGACGTTGCCGGCGCACCGGGCCGCCGCAGAACCGCGACCACAGGGCTCTCGGAATCGAGCAGCTTCGCTGTCCATGCGACGGGAATGTCGGTGTGGGTGTTGTCCGATAACCACGTGAGGGTGGCCGTCTGGTTGACATCGCTCAAGATGACAGCGGGACTCTGACCGGGAAAGTAGGAACCGGCCTTCGCAGTGATGGTCACGATGGCGCCGCTGCGGGTGGCGACGCCTGGGCGGGCGAGGTGCCAATCACGATTGGGACAAGCGCGGCAGTGAGGAGTACGACGAGAGCGAAGGCGGCGGGGAACCACATCGAACATCGTGATCGTTGCCGGGTTGACATGACCGCCTCCGCCGTACTCGGGCCGCCGCCGAGCTGGTCGAAGAATACGGCATACCGGGTTCCGGAACTGGAACCATCCCCTCAGTGGGAAGTCGGTCGTGACACGCGCCGTCATAGCCCCAGCTCGACCTGGTGCCCGACATGAGCGTGGCGCCTCGGCTCGGACGAGGAGTTGATCCAGTTTCTCGTATGGGCGATCAGCCACAGGTCGTGTTTGGCCCGGTGGAGTCGCCGGTGCAGCTACTTCGAGCCGCCCCCGTCGGTCAGGACCCTGGGCTTCCGGGATGTCGAAATGCCGCAGGTGCGTATGGCCATGCTTGGTGGGAACGCCGGCGCAGGGTCGGCAAGATCGCAAAGGCCTAGTGGCCCCGCCATCCGTTTTTCCCGTCCCTGCGATCGTGAGCGATGATGGCCCCATGCCGTCGATGCCAGCCGAGGACCGAGACGGCTCCCGCCGGGTATTCGGGCACGCCGAGTTCGACCTCCAGGCACTGATCGCGGCCAAGGGCGGCCGCAAGATTTCCGTGTGCATACCGGCCCGGAACGAGGCATCCACCGTGGGGGCGGTGGTCAGCTCGATCACCGAGTCCCTCACAGCAGTGGGTGGCGGCGCCCCCCTGCTCGATGAGGTGCTGGTCGTGGACGACGGCTCCACCGACGGGACCGCCGAGGTCGCGGAGCGGGCGGGCGCGGTCGTGGTGGGCTACCCCGGTACCGGGGCTCCTTCGGGTGCGGCCACTCCGCCGGGTGGGCCAGAACCATCAGGCACAGCCGGCCGGACCCCTGACCCCGAGACACCGGTGGCTCGCAGCGGGTTCGGGGGCAAGGGTCAGGCCATGCGGGTGGGCCTGGAAGCCTGCAAGGGCGACCTGGTCGCCTTCGTGGACGCCGATGTGACCACCTTCGGCCCGCACTTCGTGACCGGCCTGCTCGGCCCCCTCTTGCTCGACGGCACCACCAGGCTGGTCAAGGGCTTCTACGAACGCCCCTTGCACGATGCGCCCACCGGTGGCGGCCGGGTGACCGAGTTGATGGCCAGACCTATCATCGAGCTGCTCTTTCCCGACCTGGCTGGCATCATCCAGCCGTTGGCCGGCGAGACCGCCGCGCCACGTGGCGTGCTCGAGGCGTGCGGCCTGGCCGACGGGTACGCCGTGGAGCTGGCTGTGCTGATCGACGTGGCCGCCCGGTTCGGGGCGGACACCATCGCCCAGGTCGACCTGGGCGTCCGGGCTCACCGCAACCGGCCCCTGTCCGAGCTGCGGCCTCAGGCCACCGCCATCTTGCGGACGGCGTTGGCCCGGGCCCATGTCGTTCCCGCCGAGCCAGTTCCCGCCCACGCATTTCCCGCCGACCCAGTTCCCCCCGACATGACAACTGTTGACCCAGCGCCCGACCCAACCGCGGGTGACCCAGCGCCCGCCAACCCAGCACCGGCGGGCACACCCGTCTCCCAGTAGCCGTCAGGCGACGCTGCCCTCGAGGTCTCCTCCGAGCTGGCCGACCGGTACGCCCGCTGGCTCGACGGCCCGGTCAGCCGCCCCCTCCGCCATCGCTTCCAACGCCTCCTCGGCCACCTGACCGTCCCGGCGCTGTCGGGACCGGCGCACGGCAGGGACGAGCATGGCCGTCACGGCACCGATGGCCACGACGACGGCGCCAACGGTGATGGCCGGGGTCAAGCCGTTCACGTAGGACTGGCCGGAGGCATAGCCACCCGAGGACGAGAAGACCGCGCCCAACACGGCGATGCCCAACACCCCGCCCAGCTCCCGGAAGGCGCTGTTGGTACCCGAGGCCACCCCTTCGAGCGCCTTGGGGACCGAGCCCAGCACCAGCGAGGCCAAGGGCACGAAGAAGAGGGTCATGCCCACGCCGGCGATCACGAAGGCCGGGACCATGTCGAGGTAGGGCGTGGTGGGCGTGACGATGGTGGCCAGCCAGAACAGACCTACGGCCTGGAGCACGAGCCCGGATACGACCAGGATCTTGCCCCCAATTCGTTCAGCCAGTAGCCCGACCACCGGTGCAAGAAGCATGGTCACACCGGTCCACGGCAGCACCCTGATTCCCGCGCTGAGCGGGGAGTAGCCCTGGACGGTCTGGAGGAACTGGGACAGGAAGAAGATCGAGCCGAACATCCCGAAGCTGAACAGCATGGCCGTCACGTTGACCGCGGCGAAGGCCCGGTTCTTGAACAGGCGCAGCGGCAGCATGGGGGACTCGACCCGCAGCTCCCACCACACGAAGGCGGCCAGACCGGCCACGCCAATGACGAACGAGGTGAGGACGCCGGTGCTGGTCCAGCCGTGGGAGTTGCCCTGGACCAGGCCGTAGACCACGCCGAACAGGCCGATGCTGGCCAGGACCACGCCACCGACGTCGAGTCTGGAGGCACGGCCCCGGGACTCCGACAGCTTCCACCAGGCCAGCGGGACGAGGATGACCCCAATGGGTACGTTCAGCCAGAAGATGTACTGCCAGGCCCAGCCGGTGGTGACCGCCCCGCCGACCAGCGGTCCGATGGCCACGGCCATCCCGCCGATGGCGCCCCAGATGCCGAGGGCGGCGTTGCGGCGCTCGGGCGGGACGGCCGCGCTGAGCAAGGTCAACGACAACGGCATGATCATCGCCCCGCCGGCGCCCTGGATGGCTCGGGCGGCCACCAGCACCCCGATGCTCGGGGCCAGGGCGGCGGCCGCTGAGGCCAGGGTGAACACGGCGATCCCGATGATGAAGGTGCGCCGCCGGCCGATGCGCTCGCCCACGGCCGCCGCGCTCAGCAGCAGCACGGCGAAGGTGAGCGTGTAGGCGTTGACCGTCCACTCGAGCCCGGACAGGCCGGCGTGCAGGTTCACCCGGATCACCGGGAGAGCGGTCGAGACGACCAGGTTGTCCAGCGAGGCCATGAACAGGGCCAGCCCGGTGATGACGACGGCCCAGATGGCTCTGGAACGGGCCAGGCCGGCGGCAGGGGCCGAACCCGCTGCCGATCCCGATTGCGGCCCTGAGGCGCTGTTTTGATCAAGTGTGATGCTCATCGTGCCCTCTTTTCGGCGAGGTGTTCCTGGAATTCCTGGTCTTGTTCCTGTTTGCCCGTGCCCCTCTGGGACGGTTGTTGCCGCGCTTCGGTAGTGATTAGTTACTAGCTTCAGCGGGGATAAAAAGGCGGAAACATAAGCCAAACCTCCTAGCGAGACGTTGTTTGGTCGAGAACGGAGCCGTCCGGCGCGCTGGCGTCAGATGGCCCAGCAGCTGATTCGGCATCGGGATCGGCCGAGGCGCCATTGCCGGCATCGGGCTTGGCTGACGCGCCATTGCTGGCTTCGGCTGATTCGCCGGCATTCGCACTGGCAACGGCTGCCCCCGCCGCTGCCGCCCCGGCCGCTTTCAGAGCCCCCACCTTTTCCGGACTCGGACAGAACGCCTGCGCCCACGACTCGGGAATGGAGAGCATGTTGATGGCCGAGAGCACGCTCAACAGCATCCCGTGAGCGAAGAAATTGCGGAGCTCCTCTTCGGCCACGTCGGCACGCTCGGCGATCAGGTGCCACAAGGTGTGGAATCCCTCGCGGCAGGCACGGGCGATGTCGGCGTCGCCGGCGGCGGCGGCGAAGCCGTGCAACTGCACCTGGAGGAGGTCTGGGTCTTGGAGCAGCTCCATATAGGCCATGGCCATGGCGTGCATGGCCTCGTCGCCGAACAGGCCGTCGGCGGCCTCGATGAAGGCCGCCTCGATCCGACCGGACACGAGGTTGTAGGTGGCGATGAACAGGTCTTTTTTGGTACCAAACAGCCGGAACAGGTAGGGCTGGGAGATCCCGGCCCGAGCAGCAATGGCTTCGGTGGAGGTTCCCGCATAGCCCGAGCGGGCGAATTCGACGATCGCCGCGGTCAGCACGGAGGAGCGTCGGGCGCCCGCAGTCTGGCGGATCGGAACCATCATGGTTTGGAAGTTAGTGGTCAATCACAACTATGTCAAGGGCCAATTCGAATTCGCTTCGCCGCTGACGTTGCCGCGATCCGAGTAGCTTTCGCACCATGGCAGGCCACCACCCCAATTCTGGATCCGATGGGTCCCTCGACGACCTCGTGGTGGTCTCGAACCGCGGCCCGCTCTCGTTCCGGCTCGATGAGGACGGCCGGCTCGTCCGCGGCCAATCGGCTGGAGGGCTGGCCGGGTCCTTGTACCCGATGGTGGCGGGCACCGGGGCGACCTGGGTGGCCTGCGCCCTGAGCGACGCCGATCGGCTGGCCCTGGCCCAGGGGCTGATGGGCGAGGACGGGCTCCGTATCGAGCTGCTCGATCCGGATCCTGGTGTCTATCGGATGGCCTACGACGTGGTCTCCAACGCCACGCTGTGGTTCTGCCACCATCACCTCTTCGATGCCGCCCGGCGCCCTCGGTCCGACCGGCGCTGGTCGGAGGCGTGGGACGCGTACCGGCAGTACAACGCGCTGTTTGCCGAGCGGGTGGCGGCCGTGGCCCCCGAGGGCGGCCGGGTCCTGGTCCAGGACTACCACCTCACCCTGGTCGGCTCGGAGTTAGCTCGGACCGGCCGGATCTGCGGACCGTGCACTTCACCCACACCCCGTTCGCAGATCCGTCGGTCTTGCGCATGCTGCCCACCGCCGTGGTCGACGAGCTGCTGGCCGGCATGGCCGGTTTCGGCGCCTGCGGGTTCCACACCGAGCGATGGGCCGCCGGCTACCGGGCCTGCCACGACGAGCTCAGCCCCGACCGGGCCCGGCCTACGACATTCGTCTCGGGCCTGGCCCCGGACCCCGATCGCCTGATCGCCTCGATCACCCAACCCGGGGTGGACGAGGCCCGCGCCCAGCTCCGGGCCGAGATCGGAGGTCCCGAGCGACTGATGATCCTGCGGGTCGACCGCATGGAGCTGTCCAAGAACCTCCTGCGTGGGTTCTGGGCGTACGAGGAGCTCCTGGCCAACGAGCCGAGGCCGGCGCGAGCAGGTGGTCTTCGTCGCCCTCGCCTACCCGTCCCGCCAAGGGCTGGCCGAGTACCTGGCCTACCAGAACGAGGTGGAATCCACAGTCGCCCGCATCAACGAGCGCTGGGCCACGCCCGGCTGGACGCCGATCGTCCTGCACGTCGAAGACGACTACCCGAGGTCGCTCGCCGCCCTCACGCTCTACGACGTCTTGCTGGTCAATCCGGTCCGTGACGGCATGAACCTGGTGGCGAAGGAAGGCCCCCTGGTCAATGCGACCGACGGGATGCTGGCCCTGTCCCGGGAGGCAGGCGCCTTCGAGGAGCTGGCCGGGCCGGCCTTGGAGGTCAACCCGTTCGACGTGGGTGGCACGGCCGCCGTCTTGTCCCAGGCCCTGAGCATGAAGGCCGACGAGCGGGCGGCCGCGGCCACGTCGCTGCGTGAGCTGGTCATGGCCCGGAGCCCGGCCGATTGGTTCAACGAGCAGATCGAAGAGGCTGACCGGATCGGCTGACCGCTCGGCCGACCCCGGCGGCTGGCACCGGGCGCCGGCACCGCCCGGTTACGTCGACGCTTACCCCGTCGGCCGTAACGCCAGGTCCGGCCTGCCTGGGCCAGCCACTCCAGCAGGCGCAGCGCTCCGGCGGGACCCTCGACGACCACATCAGCGGATGCCGCCACCTCGGGTGGGCCTTCCCGGTCGGCCGCGGCCACCTTCACCACCGTTGTACCCGGCCTGGCGGCCAGCCCGTCCAGGGCGGCAAAGGCAGGGAGGTCCCCCACGTCATCGCCCAGGAAGCACGCGCACCGGGCTCCTTCGGCCAACTGCTCGACCGCCGAGCCCTTGTCGATCGGGCCGGTGGGCGCAGCTCCACCGACTGACGCCCGTCGTGGCCTACCAATCCGGAGCGCTTCGACTCCGCCGCCGCGGCAGCGACGACCCACGGCTCGGCCTCTGGGGCCCGCCGCCAGTGGAGGGTGCAGCGACAGGGCCTTGTCCTCCACCAGCACCCCGGGAGGGGCGTCGGCGGCCAGCCTGGCCGCCGACTCGGCCACGACAGGGCGCCACTCGTCGAGCGCCGGGTCGGTGACGATGACCCCGTCGGACCCGGACCACTCCGACCGTAGGAACCGACCAGCCGGACCCCGTCGATACCTCCGAGGTGGTCCACCAGGAACGATGCCGGTCGGCCGGAGATCACGGCCACGGTGCCGAACTGACGGCCCAGATCGAGCCAAGGCCTCGCGGGCACCGGGCATCGGCCGTGCCGTCGCCGGGTCGGCCACGATCGCGGCCAGGGTGCCGTCGAAGTCGGTCAGCACCGCACTCCCGGCCGGGTCGGCCAGAAACGGAGCGAAGCGAGCCGCCCACGCGGGCGGCGCGGTCACCCCGGTCGTGGTGGTGGAGTGCGGCCGTGTGGTTGTCGTGGTGGGGGTCGTGTCGCCGGCGGCGCCGTGGTGGTGGTCGAACCCGATGGCGGTGCCAGATCGGCACCGATCACCACGACCACGCCCGATCCGACCACATTGGCCACGGGAACGGCCGACGTCAGCGGCTTCACGGCGGTGGCCGGAAGGTGCAAGGTGGTGGCGATGGACTGGGCCGACGGCTTGAAGACCGGGGCGGCGTAGTAGACGCTCGTGGTGGCCAGGCCCGTGGTGGTGGCGTCAGCCGGCGGCAGGGTGTCGCCACCCGGCGGTCTGGAGCTCGATTCGAGAACGTCGTGGCCGCGTTGGCAGCGCCCGAGCCGTTGGCCACCAGGACCGGAACCTTGCTCGGTGGCGTGGTCGTGGTGGTGGAGCCGGGAGCGGTGGTCGACGTGGCGTGCGGCGCGGTGGTGGCCGTGCTCGCTGCGCTCGGCCCCGGATGCCGGTTCACGATGCCGACCAGCACGGCAGTGACCACGACGAAGACGATCAGCAGGGCGACCGCCCGACCCACCGGCGGGCCCTCGTCCGGTCCATCGAGCGGCGGCGGCGGCTCCTCGTCGAATGCGGGGGTGTCGGTCATTGGGGTGCCAGCCTGCCAACCAGGAGGTTCAGACGCAAGCGTTGCCCATCGACCTCGGTCGGCCCCGGCAAGGGACCCGGGGCCGGCACGGCCTGACCGGTAGGCTGGCCCGGGACTCGGGCTCCGGCCTGACGACCGGCCGGTGTGGCGCAGTTGGTAGCGCAGACGACTTGTAATCGTCAGGTCGTGGGTTCGATTCCCACCGCCGGCTCGCACCACCGCCGGCTCGCACTGGGTCACTCTCGTCGGGCCGTGTACGCGCTGGTGACGTAGGGCAGATCGAAGGGCTCGGGCAGCCTGGCCACCAGCTCGGCCAAAGGGGCCAGAAAGGTATGGCGTTGACCGGGCTCCATAGCGGCGATGTAGCTGGTCGAGGCCATGCGATCCATCAGCCCGGCATGATCGAGGGTCTGGTGGAACGAGTAGCGGTGCCGGCTGACGTCACGGAACGCCGGATGCGCCGCCACGACCGGCCGAAAGTCCTTGCCCACCTCGTACGGCCCCCGTTCGGGCCAGTCGATCGCCTGGCTCAGGCCCCTCACCCAGTCAACGGTCTCGTCGCGCTCGTTCCAGATCAGTCCCAGTCCGCCGCCCGGTCGAAGGACCCGGGCTATCTCGGTCAGGGCCCGATCGGGATCGAACCAGTGAAAGGCCTGAGCCACAAAGATCACATCGACCGAAGCATCGGCGGCGGGAATGCTCTCGGCAGTCCCATCGACCAGTTCCACGCCAGGTAGGTTCCGCGCCAGTTCCGAACGCATGGACGGCGACGGCTCGACGGCAAGGATGTCGGTAGCGAGAGAGGCGAGCTGGCGGGTGAACTTTCCCGTCCCCGCCCCCAGGTCGATCACCCGTTTCCCGGCCCGGAGATCAAAGGTCTCGGCGAACATGGCCAGGGCCTCGTCGGGGTAGCCGGGGCGACCGCGCTCATAGGTGCTCCCGTCACCAAACCCGCTGGTGGACAGCTTTTCATCGTCAAGCTCATCGTCCATCTCGACCACGGTTGGTCTCCCAGTCGACAGGTTCCTGCGCCGCTTTCCTTCGATTCTGGTCACCGACGACACTGCCTGCTCCCAACCTAGGACCACAACCCGTCGCGGCCGCGTCCCAGGGGGTGCCCGTTCGATCGCGGGGCGGTCCGGGTATCTTGTGTACCGACGACGGGTCGCACGACTGCACTGCGGAGCCACCGGATCGGACCGGAAGGAGGGGGAGACCATCGAACTCTCGACAGCCCTGGACCAAGAGACGCTTGCTGCTCGCTTCGATGAGACGCGGGCGCTGACCGAGTCCTTGGCCGAGCCCCTCTCGGCCGAAGACCAGACGGTCCAGTCCATGCCCGACGTGAGCCCGACCAAATGGCACCGAGCCCACACGTCGTGGTTCTTCGAGACGTTCCTGCTCGCTCCCAGGCTGCACGACTACCAGCCCTTCCATCCCGCCTACGGGTTCTTGTTCAACTCGTACTACGAAGGCGTGGGCGCTCGGCACGCCCGCGACGAGCGCGGCCTGCTCTCCCGCCCGGGTATCGAAGACATCGCGTCGTATCGACGACACGTCAACGCGGCCATGGACCACCTCTTCGGCGACGTGCTCGACGACGACGGGCTTGCTCTGGTGGAGCTGGGAATCAACCACGAGCATCAACACCAGGAGCTGCTGTTGATGGACATCAAGCACGTGTTGTCCCGCAACCCGCTCGACCCGGCCTATGCCGCGCTGGACACACCGGCGCCGTCGGAGGCGACGTCGTTGTCGTGGATCAGACACCCATCGGGCACGATGGAGATCGGGCACGAGGGAAGCCATTTCTCGTTCGACAACGAATCCCCTCGACATCGGGTCTATCTCCGTCCCTTCGCCATCGGACGGCGACCGGTCACCTGTGGTGAGTGGTTGTCGTTCATCGAGGACGGGGGCTATCACCACTCGGACCTGTGGTTGTCCGACGGATGGGCGGCGGCGATCGCCGGACAGTGGGACGCCCCCCTGTACTGGTCTCGGGTCGACGACGAGTGGCACATCTTCACCCTGACCGGATCTCGACCCCTGGACCCGGCCGAGCCGGTATGCCATCTCAGCTACTACGAGGCCGACGCCTTCGCCCGCTGGGCCGGTGCCCGCCTCCCGACCGAAGCCGAATGGGAAGTGCACGCGTCGGCCGAGGCCGTGGGCGGAAACTTCCTCGATCGCGACGTCCTCCATCCCAGCCCGATTGCCGGCGATCGCTCGAGCCCCTATGGCGACGTCTGGCAGTGGACCTCGAGCGCCTACAGCCCGTATCCCGGCTTCGCGCCGGCACGCGGGGCCGTGGGCGAGTACAACGGCAAATTCATGGTGAGCCAGTACGTCCTCCGGGGCGGCAGCTGCGCCACCCCGGTGGGCCACGTCCGGCCCACGTACCGGAACTTCTTTCCTCCGGCGGCCCGGTGGGCCTTCAGCGGTCTCCGGCTGGCCAAGGATGTCTGAGCCCAACAATGTCTGAACCCAACAATGGGCGAGTCATTCCCCCCACCGTCGACGTCCACCTGACCCCAGGCGAGCTCCGCGCCGCCATGGAGACCGATGTCCGTGTCGGGCTCACCGCCGAGCACAAGCACCTCCCGCCGGTGTACTTCTACGACGATCGCGGCAGCCGGTTGTTCGACGAGATCACGCGGCTGCCGGAGTACTACCCGACCCGGGCCGAGCGCTCCATCCTCGAGGCGCACGCCAAGGACATGGCGCAACTGTCCAAGGCCGACACGCTGGTGGAGCTCGGCGCCGGAACCTGTGACAAGTCGCGCATCTTGCTCGAGGCCATGCGGGCGACCGGTTCGCTCGAGCGGTTCGTGCCCCTCGACGTGAGCGAGACCACGCTGTGGGAATCGGCCCAGGCCCTGGCCGAGGAATTCCCCGGTCTGGCCATCACCGCGGTGGTGGCGGACTTCCACCGCCACCTGGACTACCTCCCGAGGGGCGGGACCCGCCTGTTCGCCTTTCTGGGCGGCACCATCGGCAACCTCGATCCGGCCGAGCGGCGCAAGTTCCTCATGGAGCTCGACTGTGCCATGGACCCGTCCGACCGTTTCCTCCTGGGCACCGATCTGGTGAAGGACCGAGGCCGCCTGGTGGCCGCCTATGACGACTCGGCCGGGGTCACCGCCGAGTTCAACCGAAACGTCCTCCACGTGCTCAACCGGGAGCTCGGCGCCAACTTCGACCCGGAGCGCTTCGAGCACGTCGCACTGTGGAACGAGGCCGATCGTCGAATCGAGATGCGGCTCCGGGCAACGGTCGCCCAACAGGTCCGGGTGGCCGACCTCGATCTGGACGTGACCTTCGAGGCCGGCGAGGAACTGCTCACCGAGATCAGCTGCAAGTTCACCCCCGCGGGACTCGAAGAGGAGCTGGTGGCCTCGGGATTCGTGGTCGAAGCGACCTGGGAGTCCCAGGGCGGCGAGTTCCTGATGACGCTGGCCTCGCCCTACTGCTGAGCAAAACTCACGGAGCCGACCCGTCGCACAGCAGGTCGTCCACGGCCGCTTCGATGGCGCGGTGGAACGTCGGGTACACGTAGATCATGTGCTGCAGTCGGGTGATCGGCACCTCGGCGTGCACGGCCAGGGTCAACAGCCCGAGCACCTCGCCCCCCGTCGGGCCCGCCGACGTGGCCCCGACCAGCACACCTCGGTCGGCATCCCCCACCAGCTTGATGAACCCGTCGTTGCCGGCCTTGTGGATCCATCCGCGTGTGGATGCGGGGATCTGGGTCTGGCCCACCCGGACGTTGATCCCCTGGTCCCGGGCCGCGGCCTCGCCGAGACCGACCGAGCCGATCTCGGGGTCGGTGAACGTCACCCGAGGCACGGCGCGGTAATCGGCCGGCGTGACCGGACAGCCGAGGATGTCGTTCAGGGCGATGGCCGCCTGGTACATCGACATGTGGGTGAAGGCCCCCTTCCCGGTGACGTCGCCCACCGCCCAGACACCGTCAGTCACCCGCATGTGGTCGTCTACGGGAATAGCCCGGGCGTCCTCGTCGATACCGATGGATCCGACGTTGAGCGCGTGCAGATCGGGGCGCCGACCGGTCGCCACCAACAATTGCTCGGCTACGAGCGGCGGGCCGGACTCGAAGCTGACGGCGAACCGATCGCCGTCGTGGCCGACCGCATCGATCTTGGCCGACGTGTGAACGGCGATTCCCTCGCGGGCGAAGACAGCGGCCAGGAGATCGCTCGCCTCGGGGTCCTCGGGAGCAAGGAGGCGATCAGCCACCTCGAGGACGGTCACGTCGACGCCGAAGCGGGAGAAGACCTGGCCGAGCTCCACTCCGATCGCGCCCCCGCCCAGGATGGCCAAGGTGGCGGGCAGCGTCTCCACCTCGATTGCCTCTCGATTCGTCCAGTACGGGGTGTCGGCCAGGCCGGGGATGGGTGGCGCCCACGACTGAGTCCCCACCCCGAGCACGATGGCTCGACTGGCCTCGATCGTCCGGTCCCCGACCACGACCCGACGGGGACCGTCGAGCCGGCCCCAGCCCCGCACGAACCGGCCGCCTTTTCCCTCGAAGCGCTCGACGGCGACGGTGTCGTCCCAGTTGTCGGTGGCCTCGTCCCGGATGCGGGCAGCAACCGGGGCCCAGTCCGGCCGGACGGTGGTCTCTCCGGCCATTCCCGGGACCCGTCGGGCCTCGGCCAACAGGTTGGCCGCCCGGATCATCATCTTGGAGGGGATACACCCCCAGTACGGGCACTCCCCACCAACCAGGTTGCCGTCGATGCCGACCACGTCGACCCCGTCGACCGCCAGCTTCTCAGCCAGGTCCTCGCTTCCGGGGCCCATGCCGACGACGATCACCTCTGCCTGTTCGGCCATCTCTGCTCCTCGCTGTGCCGTGGGTACACCGGCGCCACCGTCGCGGTGATAGCCGCCGTGCCGGTCCGTGCACCGGCGCCACCGTCGTGGTTATAGCCGCTGTGCCCGTCCTACGGGCATCGAAGGCCGGGCGTCGCTGGCCAGCCGTCGATAGCCAGGCGGAAGAAGTCTGGTGCAAATCGGGTTGAACAGTCATGACCATGCGTGCGACTTGGAATGGGAAGGTGCTGGCCGAGAGCGAGGCCACCGTCGAGGTCGAGGGAAACCACTACTTCCCTCCGGCATCGGTGAACGCCGAGTTCTTCGAGCCCAGCGACAGCCACACCACGTGCCCCTGGAAAGGTGAGGCGAGCTACCGGACGGTGGTGGCCGACGGTGAGCGCAACGAGGACGCCGCCTGGTACTACCCGAACCCCAAGGCCGCCGCTGACGAGATCACCGATCACGTGGCCTTCTGGCGGGGCGTCGAGGTGGCCGAGGTCGCCTGAGGGCCTGCGGACGCTACTGGCGTTCGGCGGTGGCGCGTCCCCGGGCCACGTCGAAACAGGCAATGGCTCCAGCGGTAGCCACGTTGAGGGAGGACAGCGTCCCGTGCTGGGGAATAGAACCGAGCGCGTCGCAGCGCTTCTTGGTGAGGGCGGCCAGCCCTTTGCCTTCCGAGCCGAGCACGAGAGCCAGCGGCTCGTCGCCGATGGGCAACTCGTAGAGCGGGCGGGGTGCCGCGGCGTCCAGACCCACCGTCCACACCCCGAGCGCCGACAGGCGCTGCAGCGCGTTGGGGATGCCCGGAACCAGCGCCATCGGCAGGTACTCGATGGCGCCGGCGGCAACCTTGGTCACCGTGGGCGACAGATGCACGGATCGGTGCCGGGGAAGGACGATGCCGGTAACCCCGGCGCACTCCGCGCTCCGGAGGAGGGCTCCGAGGTTGTGGGGATCAGTGATGCCGTCCATGACCACGAGGAACGGCAGCCGACCGCGGCGAGACGGCTCGCACAGCTGGTCGAGGGAGGTCTCCTCCACCGGCTTGGCCAGGGCGACCACCCCCTGCGCGCCGTCGGTCCGGGCCACGCCGTCGATGCGCTTGCGGGACACATAGTCAACGCGGACCCGCCGCTTGGTGGCCAGCGCCTCGATGTCGTCGAGGATGGAGGCGGCATCCATGCCTTCCGCCATCATCAGGGAACGGACGGTTCGCCGGTTGGCGCTCAGGAGCTCCCGGACGGCCTGACGACCCTCCACCTGCTCACCGCCGAGGCCCTGGCTCTCCTGGCCCCGCCGGGGCGCCTGACCGTCTCGATCACCGCCGGCTCGGCCCCGTCGCTCGACCCGTCCGGACCCGGCTCGACCCCCACCGGCGGCACGCGGCGCTCCTGATGGGCTGGCCCGACCGGAGCCACCTCGATTCGAGCCTGCCTGATTGGAACCGGCCCGGCTGGAACTGGTCCGATTAGAGCCCCGCGGCGTGCTCCGGTCATCTCGGGCCCCTCGGCTGTCCCCCCGACCGCCACCGCGGCCGCGGCCCGGCGGCGTCACCGACCCACCTGCCCCGCAGCATCGCCGTCTCGCTCGATCAGGCCGGAGACGAGAACCGCCGCCGTGCACCCGATCCCCTCGGCCCGGCCCAGTGCGCCCAACCCTTCGGCCCGGGTGGCCTTGACGCTCACCGGCGCCCCGAGCACCCGGCCGAGACCATCGGCCATGGCCCCGACAAACGGGGCCAGCTTGGGCCGCTCGGCCACCACAGTGCAGTCGGCGTTCACCGGAACCCACCCGGCCTCACCGACCAGCTCCACCACCCGGGCCAACAACGTCAGGCTGTCGGCGCCGGACCATTGCGCGTCGGTGTCGGGGAAATGACGACCGAGGTCGCCGAGACCGGCCGCACCCAACAGGGCGTCGGCGATGGCGTGCACGACCACGTCGGCGTCGCTGTGCCCGTCCAGACCGGTCGTGTCATCGACCTCGATGGTCACCCCACCCAAGACCAGCGGGCGATCGGGGTCGGACGAGAACCGGTGGACATCGATCCCCTGGCCGATGCGCATGTTGGCCGGGGCGGTCACGAGCCGACCAGGATCTGGGCCAGGAGGAGATCGTCGGGCACGGTCAGCTTCAGGTTGCGAGGATCGCCCGGCACCGTGCGCACCGTAGCGCCGATCACCTCGAGCAACGCGGCGTCATCGGTGGCCTCCGCCCCTTCCCGGTGGGCGCGGCGGAGCACCGCGGCCCGGAAGGCCTGCGGTGTCTGGACGGCGACCAGCTCACCGCGATCGACCGTGGTCACCACCTGACTGCCCGACACCCGCTTCAAGGTGTCGGTCACCGGGAGCACGGGAATGGCCCCGTCAGCCGCGGATCGACCGGTGACCGCCGCCACCACGGCCTCGAACAGGGCGGGCGAGGCCAGTGGGCGGGCGGCGTCGTGGACGACGACCACGGTGGCATTGGCGGGCACCGCGGCCAGTCCGGCCCGGACCGATGCGGCCCTGGAGGATCCGCCGTGGACGATGATGTCGGCCCCGAATGTGGGGTCCGGGGTGACGGCCCCATCCGATCGGCCGGCGGGTACGACGACCACCACCCCCGAGGCCACGGCGCGAGCTCCGGCGATCGAGCGCGCCACCACGGAGCGACCCCCCAGGTCGAGGAATTGTTTGGGCTGCCCGAACCGGTCCCCCGAGCCGCCGGCGACCACGATGGCCCAGACGATCTCGGACCCCGGGCCAGCAGGGTACGGGGTATCGGCAGTTGGCGCGTTCACAAAAGCTCGTACCCGGCCGTTCGGCTCAGGGCAGCGCCTCGTTCAACCGCAATTCGGCGGTCTCCTCGTCGACTTGCAGCGCGAAGGTGAGCTCGGACACCAGGATCTGGCGGGCCCGGCTAAGCATGCGCTTCTCGCCGGCGGAGAGGCCTTTGTCCTTGTCTCGGATCGACAGGTTCCGGACGACTTCAGCCACCTGGTAGATGTCGCCCGACCGCAGCTTCTCCGAGTGGTTCTTGTAGCGGCGGGACCAGTTGGTCGGCATCCGCGCTTCCTTTTTGCGCAGGACGGCGAACACCTCTTCGACCTCTTCGTCGTTGATGACCTCCCGGAGCCCGACCCCCTCGGTGTTGTCGGCGGGGACCATCAAGGTGAGATCGCCGTAGGCCAGCCGGAGCACCAGGTACTCCTGCTTTTTGCCGAACGCTTCCTTGGTTTCCCGTCTCTCGACTACTGCCGCGCCGTGGTGCGGATATACAACCTTGTCACCGATGTCGAACACCGTTCCTCCTCGGCGTTGCGAGGCAAATCCCGGCACAATTGCCACAACGGGACCGCCTGGACGAGCACACAAGGCTACACGGTGCGAGCTGGGTACCAGACCGCCGGTCCGGTCGGGCCCGGGGCGGACTGCCACTCGTCCACAACGAGTACCGCTATTGGTACCGCTCGAGGATACTGGACTCGGCCAGGCGAGCCAGGCCGTCCTTGACTGATCGCGCCTTGGCCACGCCGACGCCCTCGACCTTCTCGAGCTCGGAGAGTGAGGCCCGCATGATCTGCTGCAGGTTGAGAAACCGGTCGACGATCCGCTCGATAATGGCGTCGGAGAACCGGGGGAGGCGGTGCAACAGGCGGTAGCCCCGCGGCTCGACTCCGGCATGCGCATCGGCCAACGAGGAGGGGAGGCTCAGGACTTCGGCCACGGTCCGCACATCCACCAGTTCGTCAGCGGTCAACCCGCTGAGCTGATGGACGGCCCGGTCGACGGCCTGTTCCCGTACCGGCGAGCGGTCCGAAGCCTGGCGGAGGTAGTCCCGAAGGACCAGGCGCAAAGTCGGGGCCACCGACTCGACCAGCTCGGCCAGTTGCAGCCGAACCAAGCGCCCGTCGTCCCCCAGCTCGACCAGGTGCCCCGATACCTCTTTGGCGATGCGGGACACCATCTCGGCCGATTGCAGCACGGCGACGACGTCATGGACCGAAACGGTGTCCTCGACTTCGAGGGTCGACAGAGCGGTAAGGGCCACGTCGAAGCGGACCCGAAATCGCTGCAGCGTGGACAGACCCTGGTCAGCCCGATCCACCAACCAGCCGATCGGCTGCAGCGTGTGCTTTTGATCATTCCGATAGACAGCGATCAGGGACATGGCCGCCGACACCGACAGCACGGGCACGTCGATCGAGCGGGCCACCCGCTCGGCCGTCCGGTGCCGGGTACCCGTCTCGGTCGTGGGAATCGAGGCCTTGGGCATCAGATGGACGTTGGCCCGCGCGATTCTCGACGCATCGGGGGCCAAGATGATGGCGCCGTCCATCTTGGCCAGCTCGGACAGGCGTTGCGGGCTGAACTCGGCGTCGAGCAGGAACCCACCCGAGCAGATCGACAGCACGGCGGGATCGTCGCCCACCACCACCAGGCCGCCCCGGTTGGCCTGGAGTATGCGATCGAGGCCCTCTCGGAGCGGTCGACCGGGAGCCGCCATAGCCAGGGCTTCGCTGAGGGCCGAACTCTGGCGCGCGCTCACTGCCGAATCGTACCCGGCGGCCTGACGCTGATCCTGGCGCAGATCCTGGGGCTGCTCACGACCCGGCGCATGTGGGTGGCGGCATGCACCCGAATCGCCGCACGGCATCGGCCAACGTCTCGACCCGGAGGAGCTCGATACCGGCCGGGCCGGGAGGGGCCGAGGCGGGCACCACGGCCCGGGCGAAACCCATCCGGACCGATTCCTCCAGCCGCCGGGGCAGGTTGGACACTTGCCGGATCTCGCCGGCCAGGCCGACCTCACCCAGTGCGACGAGATCCGCGGGCAGCGACACGCCGCTGGCGGCAGAGGACACGGCGAGCGCTATGGCCAGGTCGGCTGCCGGTTCGGTGACCCGGATACCCCCGGCTACGGAGGCGAAGACGTCGGTGCCCACCAGGTCCACACCGGCACGCTGGCCCAGCACGGCCAGGGTCATGACCAGATCGGGCGACGTCGAGGCCCACCGCCGCCCGCTTCGATTGGGCGTGAGGCCATCGGGGTCACCAGTGCCTGGAGCTCCACCAGAAGTGGCCGCGTCCCCTGCATGGCCGGCAAAACCGTCCCTCCCGGGACACCGGTCAGTCGGTCGCCGAGCAGCAGCTTGCCCGGGTCATCAACGGGGGTCAGGCCGGAATCACCCATTTCGAACAGATCCCAGCTCACCGGTCGGCCCGAAGCGGTGCTTCACCGCCCGGAGGAGGCGGATGGCGTGGTGACGGTCGCCCTCGAAGCTCAGGACGGTATCGACCAGGTGCTCCAGGGTGCGGGGTCCGGCCAGGGCGCCGTCTTTGGTCACGTGGCCGACGAGCACGGTGGCCACCTGGTTGGTCTTGGCCATCCCCACCAACTGATCGGCGCATTCCCGGACCTGGGTCACGCTGCCCGGCACTCCGGCGCGCGCGGCGCTCGCCGGGGACCGCTGGGCCCACGGCCACCGACTGGATGGAGTCCACCACCACCAGATCGGGAGCCGTCTCGGCCACCGCATTGTGCACGGCGGTGACATCGGTGCCGGACAGGATGAGCAGGCTGGGGGGCACGGGGCCGAGGCGCTCGGCCCGGAGGCGCACCTGGTGGGCGGACTCCTCGGCCGAGACCAGGAGGGCCCGGTGCCCGGCGGCGGCCCGGGCCACCAGCACCTGGAGGAGCAGCGTCGATTTGCCGATCCCCGGCTCGCCGCCCAGCAAGGTGACCGAGCCCGGAACCAGTCCCCCGGACAGCACCCGGTCGAACTCGTCGACACCGGTGGGCACGGCGGCGGCCTCGGCGACGTCGACCGAGGCCAGGGGCACGGGCATGGCGCCCAGATCGAGATCGCCGACGGCACGCTCGAGCGATCCGAGCCGGGACTCCTCCACCAGGGTGTTCCATTCCCCGCACGCGGGCACCGGCCCACCCACCGGGCCGAGATGGAGCCGCAGTCGAGACAGCGGTGACGTTTAGCGGTCTTGGCCATCCGTGGATGCTACGGAACGGGTGTGTCAGACATGGCCATGGGCGCCGAGGTGGGCCGGTGGCCGAGCAGCCGCCTCCTATTGGCGGACCGGCACCTGCTGTACG
>CAVQVK010000086.1:0-65689 GCA_963717035.1 uncultured Acidimicrobiaceae bacterium
GGCGGAATACATCGTTGGATTCACGGCCGGATCGTATTTGCGCGACGGGGCGGGCCGTGGCGCTCCGGATGCAGCTAGCCCAGGCATGGGAGTCATATTGTTCGTGGTTTGCATGCCATTTTCCAGGCGATCGCAATCGTCGGCGAAAAACAATAGTCGCCCTTGCCGTTGTCCTGTTGCATCCCCGAGAAATATTTGTTCGCTGTCTTGATCAATTCAAGCCGCGAGACGCGATTGGCCTCTGGAACATCTTCCAGAAAAGCGCGGCGCGGGCTGCCCATTTTCTCAAGGTTCTTGCCACCGCCGGTAGCCATTCCGCCGCGCGCGACAATCGTCTCGACCTCAGAAACTTTCTGTTCGGCAATTTTCAGTCGCAGCGCAACGATCACGGGCTGGCCCGCCTCTTCCATGGTTCCCAGAAAGCCAACTTGGCCCGCGGGCACGTCGTCAACATAGAACTTGTATTTTCCTCGCGCAGTCGCGGTTCGCCAGAAGCCGTCACCCAGCTCGATCTGCTGGCCATTCTCGGTGAACTTCACAAACTTCGTCACTGGAATCTGCGAAGGATCGTGCGCCACCACCGCATCGAGGTACTTATCCACGAATCCATCCAAGCAGGCGCGGTCGCAGCTGCTCGAAGACATGGAACCTTGCTGCTTCGTGGCGGCGCTGGCCTTCGTCGCGACGCCGATCATGCCAATTAGGGCGATAGCACTTAGACTAGCTAGGACCAAAAGTTTCCTATTCATCGCGTACCATTCTCCTGTATCGAAGATCGCGCCGATTTATAGCAGAACAAACACAGCTTTAGCAATTGCTCGATCACAGACGCAAGGTGTACGCGTGAAGTTACCGCCGACTCAAATCGAACGTACTTTCAGAAAGGATGCAGCACAATCGCACTACTTGGCGGGCGCTGCCGCATCCTGCCGCGGGCGGCGAGTCCCGATGCCAATTTCCATTGCGGTATTTTTCGGAAACACCACGTCGTGGCCCCGCGCGATGAAGTGCGTGTAAATCGACATCCCGCCTCCGTAAGCCCCCATGGCCATGCCCAACGGGTGCGAATGCACGGCGAGGCCGAGCGCGATGCCGATCAACTTGTATCCGCCCGCTCCACCGGCCACGCGGTTACTCGTGTTGCCTGCGGCGGAATTGCCTCCCGGTCCCGCGTCAGGATCCCCAGCGAACGAAACCGCGGCCAGGCTCAACGAGACCGCAGTCGCAAGGTAGCGCGACTTTGAAGTAGTCGCCTGAGCCCCGCCTTCCGAATCGAGCTTCACATTGCTGGCCTTTCCCGCCTCGACGCCCGCCAGTGTCGCTTCCACTTTCTGCTCCACCCCACTCGGCAAGCTCAATTCGTGAAACGCCATGCGCAGTTGCCCGTTGTGGCTCAGATGGCGCGCCGGCTGCACTTGCACCACCGAACCTTTCAGCAAACTTCCCTGCGGAAGAATCAAGCGCCCTTCGTCAAAGAGCGGTTGCGAAACCATGGCTTCCACATCCGCGCCTTTTTGCGTGCTCGCCGAACTCATAGGCGTGATCAGCCGCGCGTGAACTACGCTGCCATCCGGAGGGGGCGCTCCGATCGACGAAGCCAGCGCGGGAGTCAGCGGCTCGCTGCCAAACTTGAGTGGTTGCTGCAGCTCGGCGAAATACACCACTCCTTCCGGCAAGTATTGCGGGTGAACCGGAAGTTGCGCCACCGCGTACCGCTCGATCCGATGAAGCTTGCCCGGCTCTTGCACTTGCTTCATCGCGGTGTCCCATTCCTGTTTGGCCTGTTGCTTGGCCGCGCGTGCTTTCATCGCCGCGGCGTCCTTCACGCCTTTGCCCTGATTCTCTTCCGCCGCGGAGACGAACTGAATGGGCTGCCCGGATCCGGGCGTAACCACCGTATGAACGGCCAAGCGTTTTCCGTCAGGCAGAATCAGTTCGTCAAATTCAATTTCGGTTTTGCGCGCGGGCGTGAAATCCGCGTCCAGAGCGGCAGTGGTGCGCCGCCCGGCGGACGGACTCTTGATCTTGATAATCTGCCCGTCCACTTCGGTGCCTACTGGAATCACGATTTTGTCAAACGAATACACCGGCTCCACAATTCGCCCCTCAATGGGCTGGCCAGTTTTTTTCACGCGCGTTTCCTTGGTAAGTGCCACCTGCAATGGCGTGCCCTGCGGAACAGTCAAATCCACAGTCTCCGTGGCGGCGGATGCATCCGCTCTGTGCGAAAGCGCCGGATCGGCGCCGCTGGCGGGAACCTGCGCATGCGCGCACGATACAGCCGCACACACGCACGCTAGAAAACCGAAGACTATTTTGCGTTTGATGGCCATGTCAAACTTCCCTGCGGCGGCGCGATTTCCTTAGGAGATTCGTTCAGAACCAAATAGATGCCGCAGCTCCAGATGCAGTTGTGCGTTCATCACTCCAGGGGGGCATCTCTATTGTATTACTCTTCGCGCCCCAGCGGCTGTCGCGATTGCTGGTCGTCGCGCATCAAAACGTGGTGAAGCGACCACCCAAAGATCACCCCGCCGCAAAGGATCATCGCCGCTCACCCATTCCGTCCAATCCGACTCTCCCGAAACTGCAAGATGCCGCCCGCAATTGCCGCGCTTGCGATTTATGGCGCAATGCCACCCAAACAGTTTTTGGCGCTGGTCCGCCGCGCTCCAAAATCATGCTGATCGGCGAACAGCCCGGGAACGACGAAGACCTCGATGGCCGACCATTCGTCGGACCAGCCGGAAAGCTGCTTGACCGCGCGCTCATCGAGGCTGGAATTGACCGAACCGAAGTTTACGTCACCAACGCCGTGAAGCATTTCAAATGGGAGCCTCGAGGGAAGCGCCGCATTCACAAAAAGCCAAATTCCGCGGAGATCGCGGCCTGCCGCCCATGGCTCGAAGCCGAAATCGCCGTCGTGCGCCCTCAAGTAGTCGTTTGCATGGGAGCTACTGCTGCGCAATCACTGCTGGGCCGCGATTTTCGCGTCACGCAGCATCGCGGCGAGTTTCTGGAATCCCCGCTCGCTCCCGCCGTCACGGCTACGATTCACCCCTCCGCAATCTTGCGCGCGCCGGACGAAGAAACGCGGCGCATCGAATTCGCCAAGTTCGTCACCGATCTGAAAAACGCCTCGAAGCGCCGCTAAGAGTCGTTCGTCTTCGGTGTTCGGTGTTCGGTGGAAGCCCCCGCATTTATGCGGGGGAACAATGCCGTGTCAACCAAAAAGGGGCTTCAGCCCCCGGCGCCTTCGCTCGCGCTCGAACTCGCTTCCATCACGCGCGTGGCTTCTCGGCCAGCACCAGCGGCGACGGCCCCGGCGCCGCCTGCAACCGCGCGTTCACAAAACCGGTTTCCTCGAGCGACGAGCGAATCTCCGCGAACGAATACGCGTTCCCATTCCTCGTATGGAGCAGCATGTTGATCGCAAACGTGAGCGGCACCAGCGGCCCGTTGCGGTCGTCATCCACTAGGAATTCGCCGATCGCGATCGTCCCTCCGGGCGCGAGCGCCTCGAATGTTTTCTTCAGCAGCGTTTTGTTTTCCGCCGGACCCAGCATGTGCAGGATGTTTCCCAGCGTCGCGATCGAATGGCCCTTGCCGTAATCAACCTGAAACAGATCCCCGCCAAGATCGCGGAATTGTTCCGCCACGCCGTATCGTCCCGCAATCCGTCGCGTCACTGTTAGCACGCTCGGCCAGTCCACGGCCGTCACGCTCACTTGCGGTGAAGCCTGGGCCAGCGCGATGCCCCACGCGCCGGAACCCGAGGCCAGGTCGAGCACGGAAATGGGCTGCGTTGCGCGCGAGACGCCCAGCACTTCGGCCAGTTTCTGCGCGGGAGGATACGCCAGCGGCATGATGTCCACCACAAGCTCTTCAAAAAACGCAGCCGCTTCCGGTCTTTCGCTCTCGTCACCTGCCGGAGGCGTACCCGTGCGCGTTATCTCAGGCAACTGGAGAAAACCCTCGGCGAGTCGCGTCCCAACCTGATGGATGAAGCCGCCCATGTAGCTCGGCTTTGACTTCACCAAGAACGCCGCGCTCTCAGGCGTCAGCGAATAGCGGCCGTCCGCGGACTTCGCCAGCAGGTTGATGTGTGCGAGCAGGTTCATCACGGCGGTGAGGCCGCGCACCGACGCGCCCGTCTCTTTGCTGATTTCGGCCACGGACTTCGGCCCCGAATCAAGCACATCGAACACGCGATTCTGTATCGCGCTATCAATCGCCAGCGGCTGCGCGAAGCTCCAGGTGATTTGCATCAAGCGCTCTGGATTCACGTGCGTTTGAGGTTGCGAACTCATTTCTCGTCCTTTCCTTTTCCAAGGGGCTCACAGCGGGCCAACTTTGTGCTATCACCTTCGCGCCTTTGACCGCCCCATGTCAACAATGGCTGGCGGATCCGGCGGTCCATCGCTCGTTTTTGTCGCGTTGAGATAGCAGAGTAACGAGGCGAGGGGCAGCCTAATTCGCCAGTGAATCTCCGAGTGGCCGACCACGTATCCTAGGACAAGTGCACGTCAAACAGTGCCAACCAATACTGAAAGGATTGCAGAGCAAACCCGCAAAGAATGAGTCCGATGCCGAAGACCCCTAGCCAACGCGCAGGGAGGTTATCAGCATAGTATTCGATGTAAGGATTGACGGCCTGTCCCACGCCCGTAACGACGCCCGTTACAAGCCCTACTCGGATTGCGAAAGTCCAATTCACGTGATGGACGAGAGCGCCGCAGATGAGAGCCGTCGCGAAATACCCAAGGGTGCGGACCACGGTTCCCCAAAACTGACGACGCGATAGGCGGGGACGGCGAGACGCCTCATAATCCATGCCAGGACGTACACCGCGCCAATAGCCAAATACTTGTCCAACTATGATGAGCAGGGCAAATGCGCTCGCGAATTCGAGGCCGACAATCTTGTAGAGACCCATTCCAAAACCGATCCCGCGGATAAGGGAGCACAGCCCCTCCCATGGCAAAGAATAATGATCCAGTCCACGAGCTGCTCGATTAAGCTCGGTCGCGGAAGTAATACCCGTCGCGATGCCGGCGGTTAGGCCGAAGAATGGGCCGAGGCCGATGCCGTAACCGACGCCGAAGACGATCGAGTACGTTACGGCCCGCGTAAGCAGTCGCAACGGACCATGTTGGCCGCCCAAAAGGTCGTAAGCAAGATAAAGGCTGCCCACTACATCAAGACAACTGCCCGCGATGCTGATGGCTGCGACGATGTGGTGATCCAAACGTAGTGGTGGCACGTCACGCTCATTTTCCCGCGGTATCGTTCTTGATCACTTCGCCGCCCTTCATCACGAACACCACATGCTCCATCACTGTAATGTCCTCGAGTGGATTGCCCGTCACCGCCACGATGTCCGCAAACTTCCCCGGCTCGATCGTTCCTGTGTCATGCGACGTTATCTTCGTCAAGCGTGGTTCCATGCTCGATCGAACCCACGCGTAGTACCGGGTCTATCCCCGCGAACACGAATCTCCCGATTGTCAATGTAGCTCACCCCGCTTTCACGGGGTGAGGGTTTTCGGCGGGCGTTCCGGCCTCCGAATCGAGGCCGTGCCGCAGCAAATGGGGTCGGCACGTCCAAACTGAATCGAACCATGGAGCGCCGTCTTGGTCTGCAAGACCGCTCCGGCACGCACGCCTATCTTGTTTGTTTCCATTGTCACCAGGGCTCAAAGGTACATTTCCTTTCCTAGCCGCGTGCGTGTTGCACAGTATATGCCCAGGAGCCAAAACCGATTATTGTGACGAATGTTTGCGGTCTCAGGTGCGACGAGAAGGGCCAGAGAGAATCGATGCGAATGCAGATCAATCGGTACTCTGAAACGCCTA
Source organism: uncultured Acidimicrobiaceae bacterium (assembly GCA_963717035.1). Taxonomy (GTDB): domain Bacteria; phylum Actinomycetota; class Acidimicrobiia; order Acidimicrobiales; family RAAP-2; genus DASXMT01. Next base: position 5,857 of record CAVQVK010000086.1, read on the forward strand.
GCGCGGGATTTCGTTACTCCGCGCGGAAAGCAAACTTATGTTACTGCTGATTATTCTTCTAGTGCTCTTGTTCGGCGGAGGTGGCGGCTATTGGGGATATTCACGATGGGGATACGGCGGAGGGTTAGGGATTCTCGGCACCGTGTTACTCATTGTGCTCGTCTTGTATTTGCTCGGTGGCCTAGGGCTGAGTCGTTAGATAGATCTGCGGAGTCGACGCCGGATTTGCGGCGTCGAATTGAGAAAGGAAAAGCCGTGAAAGTGCTCAAATTGATAGCGGTCATACCCACGCTCTCTCTTGTACTGGTCGGCTGCTCCACCACGCCGAAATCGCCGGATGTTTCTGATTCGCTGCGCAAATCGCTGCAACAGGCTGGTTACAAGGATGTGTCGGTCAGTCAGGACCGAGATAAAGGCATCGTCACGCTCAACGGACACGTTCCGTCGGACGCGGACAAGTCACAAGCGGAATCCATCGCGAAATCCCAAGCTGGTGGACAGGTCGTCGCGAACGAGATTGAGGTCACTCCGCCGGCTGGCGCGAGTGACGCTAAGACCGTCAATTCCGACTTGGACAAGGCTATTGATAAGAATCTAGACGCCGCGCTCGTGCAGCACAAGCTCGACAAGGGTGTCAGTTACATCGGTCAAAAATGGCGTCGTTACACTAAAGGGCACGGTTAGTTCCGAATCCCGGCGCGCAGAGGTCGCAAAGGTAGCCTCAAAAGTTCCAAATGTCACTCAGGTGGTGAACGAGCTGCAGATCAAAAACCAAAAAGCCAGCTCTTCGCTTTAGAAGAACGATGCGACTTGATGGTCGGACTGTCGACGTTTTACTCAAGGTCGATTTGCCAGATCGGGCCACCCTCAAAAAGGGGGCCTCGAAATCTGACAAACGTTGGTACCTCATTACGCAGAATCCAAATATGCAGGTCGGGCGGCTCCTTCCCGATTAGAGGAGCAATGGTCTTTGACGCCCCCGTCAACTGTATCTTCACCTCGTAGTCGATCGCTTTGCGTCGTGAGTTTCCAATGGCAAGCGAGTCTTCGCCGGCGCGATTGACCATGAGCTTCACCAGTCGCGGTTTGGGCATTGCAACAAGCATAGAAAAAGTTGCTTGCGCCGCATCCGGGCCAAGGTTCCTAAGCAGCGTGAAGAGTATGCCGTTGGCGAGGTCGGGCGGCAGCGTCATGCGGGCCGCGATTGTCTTCTGCTTGCCGTCCTTTTCTGTGGCTGGATGACGACGTGGCCCGTGGGGCCATCGATGTGAACATCCACCGGCTGTTTGAAAGAAGGGCCCTTCTGGATGTGTCGGTCGGTCAACAGCCGGAACTTTCCGCGCTGCGAGAATGTGGTGGTCTCATCATCAAGCGAGCCGTCCTTGAAGTGAAAGACCAGTCGTGAGCTCACTCGATCACCGTGAGCCGTTTGCATCAGGTCGCCTTCTGCGATTGCATTTCCCTGCTCGTCGCGGAGAATCAGAAAACCATGCGTGATTCCTTCTTGATATCGCACGATTTCCTGAGCGGAAGCCGGTGTCCGGAGGAGCAGCATCATCAACGCGAGCAAACCAACAATTCGCAGATTCCTGCTCGCCGCGTTGTCCGTTTGATAGACCAACCCAATCCGCGCGCACGGGAACATGATTGTCAGATGCCGGAATGTGTCCTTCGTGTTACCACTCCACAGTTGCGGCAACCCGGTCCATTTCACGAATCGGGTCGTAATTCTCGTCCGATACGCAGGCGAACCGTGAGATTCCAGCAGCCTCCAACATGCGCTGCCCCTCTTGACACGTGTGTATCGAAAGAAATTCCCCGCGCAGCGCCTCCTGCATTTCGTTCGGCACAGAACGATTGACGACCCAAGGCGGCGCGGGACTCGGTCCAAGCACAGTGACTGTTCGGACCTTCTCGACGATCCACGGCTCCCTGGCGAATGCCATCTCAAGAACAGTGCTATCGATGGCAGTCGCATCGATGGTGCGCGACAAGAGCATCTGAAGCGAATCTTGATGAGAACCGGACTCGATCACTCGGCCAAAGTATCTGTCTCTGAATCCTTGCGCAGCGAGATGATAGCGGACAAGGTTGTAACCCGAATGGGAGCGAGGTTCGTTGTAAGCCCAAACCGCGCCGCGCAAATCACTAAAAGATCGTAAGCTGCTTTCGGCATGCACGACGATGTCCGAGTAGTAGACTGGCAAACCGGCATAACGCGGATCGGCCATCACCGGAGCCGCTAAGAGTTTGATCGCGCCTTCTCTCATGCTTTTCTTGACGTACGGCAGCCCGCAAATCCAACAGACATCAATTTCGCCGAGATCGAGCAGTCGCTCTCTTTCCTGCCACGGAATATCCCCGACGAACTCCGCTGAAACGCCCAGTCGGGTTCCAATGAACGCTGAAAGCACTCTGCAGAAAGACTCTGCAATCTCTGCCTGACAAGAAGTAAATCTCAACATGACAAACCCGATTCTGTGATGACCAATCCTTAACTGATTGGGATGTCTTTGACCGATTAGGATGGATAAGAGCTCACCTGAGTCCGAAGGGCTACGCTCAGGTGAAACCACGGAAGGAATCTCGAAGGATGCGGTTGGCGCGATCCATTTCGCCCTTATGGTACACGCCGCTAGGCCGTCTCTTCAACGAATACTACAAGGTCGGCTGACGCACCTTCTCTTCGTATTTTCCACCATCGAATCGCGCGCGTTCACTGGGACACTGCGTGAAAAAGATGCATTACCCGGCCACTGGTCGCGTTTGAGGCCGTAGGTTGAGGGTTCTGTATTGCCCTCGACGCGAGAACAGCCGCTCGTTCATCCGGGTCGGTCACCGGAGACAGAATACAGTCATATAATTTGTCTCCGAATTTCAGGCGGACATGCGGATCACGCATGACGTCGGAAACCCACATCTTCCCTTGCGGGAACGGCATTCCCGCGGGGAACATTGATGTCAAATAAAGCTGACCCTTATAAACGATGAAACCCGTTGTCACCGAGTGAGGAATCAAAAACCAAGTTCGCGTCTGCACTTTGTCCGTCCGATATTTCGTTGCGAACGACCAATCGGTGACCGGGGTGGTGACAACCTGCCCACTGAGCCATAACCCCGGATAATTCCTTGGACCGGGCGTATCCCCGATAGGGTTAAAGCCAGTGATGCGCAGAACGACCAACACCAAAACCAAACAGACTAGGATTGCCCCTGCAATTTTCGCTGCCGTCTTCATCTGAGGCTCCTCAGCGCAAGAAGTGTTTCTTTCCACGAGGAAGCTCTAAATGGCAAACTAGTGACGCTTGCCTTATTCCGCTGTCGATTGCCCCGGCCGAGCCCAAAGTTCCTGGCTGGCGATCCGCGCGCCCTCGGCCATGGCTTCCAGTTTTGCCCACATGATGCTGATGTGCACCCGCCGGTTGAACTGCTCCTGCGCAAATCCACAGTCGGTGCTGGCGATTACATTCTCGCGCCCGACCACCTCCGCAAACCGAACGATGCGTTCGGCGATGAGTTCCGGGTGCTCGACCACGTTCGTGCCATGGCTCACCACGCCAGGAGCCAGAATTTTCCCATCGGGAAGTTTGACGTCTTTCCAGATCCGCCACTCGTGCTCGTGACGCGGATTCGCCGCTTCGATCAGATACGCGCCCGCGCGCACCTTCAAAATCAGGTCGACGATCTTCTTGAGTGGCACGTCAGTGGTGTGCGGCCCCGGCCAACTGCCCCAACATACGTGGTAACGAATCCGGTCCTCCGGAATCCCCTCTAAGGCGTGGTTCAGCACATCAACGTGGCGGCTCAGCCATCGATGGTAGTCTTCGGAGTTTCCTGGGGGCACCATTCGATCGTAGGTCACCGCGGCTCGCGCGTCGTCGATTTGCAACAGAATCCCCGAATCGGCAATCGTCTTATACTCGGTTCGCAGGGCCTCCGCCAGCGCGACGAGAAGCTCCTCGTCATTGCGGTGGTATTCATTCTTCCGGTCCGGGATGGCGCTTGAGGGTGCCGCCACCGGCAGGAACGCCTCTTCGACTTTCACGTCTCGCAGCGCTGCCTTGAAGTTCTCGATGTCGCGCTGCAGTTCGCCCAGGCCCGTGTATTGGATGGGGGCCACGCAGACCACGTCATGCGTGGTCACTCTCGACCACGTGCGTTCGGTGGGCTTTTCCAATTCAGCGTAGAAATCGCGAAATCGCTCTCGGTCCGCACCCCGCGCGAAAGGGTCAGCGCCGGGTTTGATAGGGCGCTGCTCGAAGCCGCTCAAGCGGTCCAGCGCGTATAGCGACCAGCTCGTCGACTTACCAAATTCGCCGTCGTCGATCACATCGATGCCTGCCTGTGCCTGTCGCTGCACCACTTCGGCCACGCAATCTTTGAGGATTTTGTCATACGCCTGCTCTTCGACGGTTACGCCCTGTTGACGTGCGCGCACAAAAGCGAGCAGCTTCTCTCGGCGGATCAGACTGCCAACGTGCGTGGTTAGTATTCGATCCGTGCTTCGTTTCATACGCCGCCTCGCTCAGAGTGCCCCGGACGTGACGTGCGTGGCCCCACTCGGCGGCTGAATGTCCCCCAAGAAGTCGGGGTTAGCCGTTTAGGTAGACGGTTCCGAAACTGGCGGCCAGCGCTGAAACAGTCCAATTTCGTACGTGGCAGTCTTTTTTGCCGTTTATAGAATTGACGCTTTGCGTTCGTATCTCTATTATAATATAACTGAGCGAACATTTCAGGGGCCTCATGTGAATCAAATTGACACTCGTGACCGTGGTCGGTTTGTTGTTCTGTACCGTCGCAACCATGGAACTTCCTGAATTGATCAATTTGGTCGACGACACGTCGAACGATTCTCTCTCGTCGTATTCGCAGAAAATACCGTGACGGCAGTCAAGACGCGGATACTCACTCAGGTGCGTCCAGTGTTGGCGGATATCCAGCCTCGACAGGCCGACGAATACTCTCATTATCCCTCGTTGATCCGGACCTTCCAGGCCTCGGGACGACGACATGCTCCACGTGTTGTGCGTCCAGCGAATATAACCCCTCTCCTTCTTGAAGGTCACTGGACGGGCCTATGCCGGTGGCGGTCGTTCTCCTGGTCGCCGGCCTCGATGTGCGGTAGTCGGCCTGGACGGCTCACCTGCGTCATTTCCAGTTGGATCCCGAACAAGGACTACCAACCGATGCCCTGAAAACCAGGGCATCGGTTGTCTACGATGTCTCGCGACACTCGTCTCCGATGTCTCGCGACCATCACACGAGTGGAGATGATGGGACTCGAACCCACGACCCCCTGCTTGCAAAGCAGGTGCTCTAGCCAACTGAGCTACATCCCCGGGCCGGAGCTCGCTCCGGTCGAATGACCACCGCGAACTAACCCCCCGTGAGTGTAGGTCCCTCACGCGGCGCGCTTGGGACGAAGACTCTCCCATCGATGCCCCTCCGACTTGGTCGGAGCCCGCCACCCTGGTTGCTTGATTAGAGTGCAGTCTGCCCGGTCGTGACACCCAAGTCCGCGGCATACCCCATTGCCCTGGAGGCGCCCTATGCCCGCCGAATCCGACACCCACGATCTCTTCCGAAGCGTCGCCCAGCACGACGCCGAGGCGCTCGAAGGCCTTCTCTTTGCTCGAATCGACAATCAGGAATCCTCTGGCCTCGACGCCAAGTCCTACGCGCTGGTCAACATCGCAGCGCTCGTCGCCGCCGACGCCTCCCCCGCCTCCTACGTCTGGCAGATCGGCCTCGCCCTCGACTCCGGCGTCACCGCCGACGAGATTCTCGGTGTCCTGGTTGCCGTCGGCCCGACCGTCGGCAACGTCCGAGTAGTTGCCGCCGCCGCCGAGATCGCCTTTGCCCTGGGCGTCGATCTCGACGTGGAGGCGTAGCCGCCATGATGATGCGCAGAAGCCCCCTCCTCCGGATGGCCGCCGTCGGCGGGGTTGCCTACATGGGCTCCAAGGCAGGTGCCAATCGGGCGGCCCAACAGAACCAGGCTCAGCAGGCCCAAGGTCAACAGCCTGACGCCGCCCCCGCCCCGGCTGCGCCACCACCGCCTCCGCCCGGCGGGGCGACGGCACCGGCCACCGATCGGATCAGCCAGCTCAAGGAGCTGGCCAGCTTGCACGACTCGGGTGCGCTCACCCAAGAGGAGTTCGACAAGGAAAAAGCGCGGATTCTGGCTTGACCCGAGGTCAGGTCGGGGAGGTCGCCCCCCTGGCCGTCGATCGTTCGATCTCTTTCCAGGCCGCGTCCACGCCCTCGAAGCCGCCGATCTCGGTGCCCTTTCCCGGTTCGAGGTCCTTGTAGACCTCGAAGAAATGGGCGATCTCATGGGTCAGGTGGGGCGGTAGATCGTCGATGTCGAAGACGCTGTTCCACATGGGATCGCCGCAGGCCACGGTGATGATCTTGGCGTCCGGCCCCTTCTCGTCGGTCATCCAGAACACACCCACCGGACGGGAGTCGACCAGGCATCCCGGAAATGTGGGCTCGTCGATCATCACCAGCGCGTCCAGCGGGTCCCCGTCCTCGGCCAGGGTGTCGGGAACGAACCCGTAGTCGGCGGGGTAGAAGGTGGCCGAGAAGAGCCGGCGGTCGAGACGGATGAGATGGCGCTCGTGGTCGTATTCGTACTTGTTCCGGCTTCCTCGCGGGATCTCGACGATGACTTCGATCGATCGGTCGTCACTCATGTCGGTCGCCTTCCCATGCTTTCGCAATGGTATCGCCGGGTAACGCATCGCAATCTCGATGATTCCTGTTGTGCCTGCGTGTCAACTGTTCACCTGAAGTTTGCCAGGAGTTAGCCGCCACGTTTTCCGCCGTTTACCAGGCCATTCCTACAGTGGCCGGGTGAGCGACGAAATGGCCTCCACCGTTCCGGCCAACCTGCTCGAGTCTCTCGACGACTCCAAGGTCTCCAAATTCCAATTGAAGATCATGCTCGTCTCGGGGATGGGCTTCTTCACTGATGCCTACGACCTGTTCGTGATCGGCATCGTGGTCGCGCTGCTCCAGCCGGAGTGGAACCTCTCGACCAGCCAGGTGTCATTGCTCAACTCGGCCACTCTGGCAGCGTCGGCGGTCGGTGCCATCGTCTTCGGTCGGATCGCCGACATCCTGGGCCGAAAGAAGATCTATGGGTACGAGGTCCTGATCCTGGCCGCCGGGGCCATTGCCTCGGCATTCTCCCAATTACACGTTCTTGCTGGTGAGCCGCATCATTCTCGGCATCGGTATCGGCGGCGACTATCCGGTGTCGGCCACCATCATGAGCGAGTACTCGGGCAAGGAGTCCCGAGGAAAGATGGTCGGGCTGGTGTTCGCCATGCAGGGAGCCGGCCTGGTGGTCGGTCCCCTGGTGGCCGCGATCCTGTTGTCCTCGGGGATCTCGAACGACTACATCTGGCGGATCCTCCTGGCCCTCGGAGCCATCCCCGGGTTGGCCGTCTTCTACATGCGCCGCCAAATCCAGGAGACCCCACGGTTCGCCATGGCTGGTGGCGCCCAAGAGGAGGCCGAGGCGGCGATTGCCCAAGCCACCGGTGCCGCTCCCACCAAGGGCCCCCAACCCGAGTCGAAGGCCCGCCACGCCCAGGGAGCCATGGAGGGCTTCTTGGTGCTCGCCCGGTCCCGTCGGATGGTCACGTGGTTGGTCGGCACCGCCCTGTGCTGGGCGCTCCTCGACTTCTCCTACTACGGGAACTCCATCTCGTCGCCCGCGATCCTGAAGTTGTTGAACCCGCATGCATCGCTGCTCCACAACACGCTGGTGCAGCTGTTGATCTTCGTGGTGTTCGCCCTACCCGGGTATGCCCTGGCCATTAAGCTGATCGACCGAACGGGGCGAAAAACGATCCAGGGCCTCGGGTTCGCCATGATGGCGCTCGCCTTCATGCTCATCGGGCTCGTGCCCGGGGTGACGACGACGGCCGCACCCTTCGTGCTCCTGTATGGCATGAGCTACTTCTTCACCGAGTTCGGCCCGAACACCACCACCTTCATCTATCCGGCTGAGATCTTTCCCGTCGAGGTCCGGACCACGGCGCACGGGATCTCGGCCGCCGCCGGAAAGATGGGTGCCTTCGCCGGTGCCTACCTGTTCCCGGTCATGTTGGCCTCGAGGTCGGGAATCCGCGGGGCAGAGATAATCGCCGGCGTGATGTCTATCGCCGGCCTGATCCTCACCCTGACCCTGCTTCCGGAGCCAAAGGGGAAGAGCCTGGAGGAACTGACCGAAGACGCGTACGCCCCGGCTGAGGGCGTTCCTCGCCCGGCGGTGGCATGAGCTACAAGATCGTTGTCGGAGCAGACGGGTCGCCCCACGGGAACGCCGCCCTGCGGTGGGCCATCGACCATGCCGTGGCCTTGGACGGTGCCGTGACCGCAGTGTTCGCCTGGCAGATCCCGTTCCTCGGGATGCCTGGCGCATTCGACCGGGACGAGCTCGAGAAGCTGGCCAAGGAGTACCTCACCGAGACGGTGAGCTCGGTGGCGCCGTCGCCCCCGGTTCCCCTGTGGACGATCGTGGCCGAGGGGGATCCGACCGAGGCCCTGATCACGGCGTCAGAGGAGGCGGATCTCTTGGTACTGGGGTCGCGAGGTCGCAGCCCGTTCAAGGGCCTCCTGTTGGGGTCGGTGAGCCAGGGGTGTGCCGCGGGCACGAAGTGCCCGGTGGCCATCGTCAAGCTCCCCCCGAACTCGAAGGGTGAGACAGTGACGCCGCTCGTCGGTATCGTTGGCAGATGAGCGAGAACGTAGCGGTGGCCGTGCCCGCGGCCGGTGGCCACGATAAGGGGCCGCGCTATTTCGCTCGCCAGCTCTCCGATCTGGACTTCAACGACCGGTTGCTCGACCTGGTGGTGGACGACCATGTGCCGCTCCTCGAACAGGTCAAGTTCCTGGCTCTGTTCAGCGAGCGGATCGACGAGTTCTTCCAGGTCCACGTAGCCGGGCTCAAGCGACAGGTCGCCGCCGGGATCCAGACCCGATCACTCAACGGGATGACCCCCGAGGAGCTCCTCGGCGCTGTGCGGGCCTCGCTTACGACCATGTTGGCCCGCCAAGAGACGTTGTTGATCGAGAACCTGACCCCCCGGCTGGCCAAGGCCCAGATCGAGCTCTGCGACTGGGACACGCTCGGCTCCGATCGACGCGCCCATCTTCGGGAGATCTTCGATCGGCTGATCCTTCCGGTCGTCACTCCCTTGACAGTCGACCCGAGCCACCCGTTTCCCTATCTTTCCAATCTCTCTCTCAACATCGGGCTGGAGGTCAAGAGCCCGGGGACCGATGAGACCCGCTTTGCCCGGGTCAAGGTACCCCCGAACGTCCCGCGGTTGCTGCCCTTGCCCCAGGGCGACCGGTTCGTCCCGATGGAACAAGTCCTGATGGCGTTCATCGGCGAGCTGTTTCCCGGGATGGAGACGGGTGATCCGTGCGTGTTCCGGGTCACCCGCGACGCCGATATCGCCCTCGATGACGACGCGTCCGACGACCTCCTGCTGGCATTGCAAGAGGAGCTTCGTCGCCGAAGATTCCTGCCCGTCATCCGCTTGGAAGTGGACGCCCGCACTTCGAAGAGCCCCGTCGAGCGCCTGAGAGAGGAACTCAGCCTGGCCCACGAGGACGTCTACTGGTTCAACGGTCCTCTCGGACTTGATTGTCTGTGGACCATCCACACGGTGGACCGCCCGGCGCTTCACGACGAGCCCTGGGCGCCCCTTGTCCCTCCGGCGTTGGCCGTCGTCGACCAGGACGAGGACGTGAGCATCTTCTCTGTGCTCGATCGGCGCGAACGTCCTGGTCCATCACCCGTATGACTCGTTCTCGGCATCGGTCGAGGAGTTCATGTCCGAAGCGGCCGACGACCCGAACGTCCTGGCCATCAAGCAGTGCCTGTATCGCACGTCGGGGGACAGCCCCGTGGTGGCGTCCCTCGTCCGGGCAGCCGAGCGCGGCAAGCAGGTAGCCGTCCTCGTCGAAGTCACCGCTCGGTTCGACGAGGAGGCCAACATCGTGTGGACCCGCGCTCGAAGAAGCGGGAGCGCACGTGATCTACGGGCTTATGGGGTTGAAGACGCACGCCAAGACCACTCTGGTTGTCCGCCAGGACGGCAATAACGTCCATCGCTACTGCCACGTGGGAACGGGCAACTACAACCCGAAGACGGCCCGCATGTACGAGGACTTGGGCGTCCTATCGTCCCGGCCCGAGCTCGGGGCCGACGTGACCCGATTCTTCAACTACATCACCGGCTTCAGCCAGCCCCCGCACTATCAACAGTTGGTCACGTCCCCCGGCGGGATCCGCGATTTCGTGATCGAGCGCATCGGTGAAGAGGCCAGAGCCGGCAGCGATGGACGCGTGGTCATCAAGGTGAACGGTCTCGACGACCCCGCGGTCATCGACGCCCTCTACGACGCGTCCGCCGCCGGGGTGTCCATCGACTTGGTCATCCGGGGGATCTGCTGTCTACGGCCCGGGGTACCCGGGCTATCGGAGACCATTCGGGTGCGCTCGATCGTCGGGCGCTTCTTGGAGCACTCACGGATCTTCCGATTCGGAGGCGCCAATGACCGTCCGGCGCGGTACTACATCGGCTCCGCCGACCTCCGCCGCCGGAACCTCGATCGCCGGGTGGAGGCGATGATCCCGGTGGACGACCCCGAGGCCGTCAACGAGCTCGGCGTGATCCTGGACGTCAACCTGGCCGATGACACCCAAGCGTGGTCGCTGATGCCCGATGGGACGTGGAATCGCGTTCCGGAGATCGAAGGAATCGCCACCCAGGAGGTGCTGGCCGCCCAAGCCCTGGAGCGGAGTGTCCCCCCGATGACTCCCGCAGCCCTCGCTCGGCCTCGCACAAGAGCGTGGCTGGTTGGAGCCGGCGCCGCCGACGCTCGTGACCGATCGGCGCCGCCGCTCGTAACCGGGCTATTCGGTGATGGCGTCGATACGGGAGACGACCTCGTCGGTCAGCTTGGGCAGGACCTCCAAGGCCACCAGGTTCTCGTCACCTGTTCCACCCGGCTGGCCCCGGTGATGACCGAAGAGACATGAGGATTCTTGGCGCACCAGGCGATCGACAGTTGGGCCAGGGTGCAGTCGAGGTCCTTGGCCACCGCCTGTAGCTCTCGAACCTTGGCGTTCTTCTCCGAATCGGTCAGCATCTGCTTCAACCACTCGTAGCCGGGCAGGGTGGCCCGGCTCCCGTCGGGGATCCCATCGAGGTATTTGCCGGTGAGGAGGCCCAAGGCCAGAGGGCTCCAGGTGGTGAGGCCTAGGCCGATGTCCTGGTAGAGCGGGCTGTACTCCTTTTCCACCCGGTCCCGGGCGAACAGGTTGTACTGCGGTTGCTCGACGACCGGCTTGTGGAGGTGATGGCGGTCGGCGATGTCCCACGCCTCTCGGATCTCGGCCGCCGTCCATTCCGACGTCCCCCAGTAGAGCGCTTTCCCGCTGCTCACGATGTCCGACATGGCCCAGACGGTCTCTTCCATCGCCGTGCTCGGATCGGCACGATGGCAGTACACGAGGTCCACGAAGTCGAGACCGAACCGCTCCAAGGAGCCGTCGATGGCCTGCAGCAAGTACTTGCGGTTCAACGTGTTGCGCATGTTGACGGTGTTGTGGACGCCCCAGAACAGCTTGGTGGAGATGACGTAGCTGTGTCGGGGCCAGCCCAGCTTGGCAATGGCGTCACCCATGATCCGCTCCGACTCGCCCGATGCGTACGCCTCGGCATTGTCGAAGAAGTTCACGCCGGCGTCGTAGGCGGCGGCCAGGCAGTCTGCCGCCAGGTCACCGGCCAGCTGGGGCCCGAAGGTGACCCAGGAGCCGAACGAGAGCACGCTCACCTGTAGCCCGGACCTGCCCAGATGTCGGTATTCCATCTCCATGCCGATTTCTCCTTGGTTGCCGACGTGATTTGCTGGCCGTGATTTGTTGGTCGTGACGATCGATCAACGCGGTCGAGGCGAGCCTACGGCCGTCGGCCATCAGGTCCGGCGCGGTCTGACGTTGTCGAACCCGTTCGATACTCCCTCGATGTCACCCTCGACTCTGTATTGACAGCCGACGGATCGGGCGAGCTCCTAGTACTTCTCTCCGTCGAGCAGTCGCTCGTAGTTGGGCGCACCCACCTGGCCGAAGGTGTCCAGGGCTGCCATATTCGCTTTTGAGGCGTCGTAGGAATCGCCTTGCTCGGCCGAATCAGCCCGAAGCAGGTCTTGACCGCTTGGCGTGGTCGGGTCGGCTTCCAGTCGCACCGGTACGGCCACCGGCGTCCCGGCGGGGGGATCATCGTACGATTTGAGATCTCCGTCTCGGACCAATTTGGTTGATTCACCGTCCGAAATCCATCGCGCCTCATGACGTGCATACGGGTCGGTGTACCAACCCTCTTGCGGTTGCTTGTTCATGGTGACCTTCTCCTTTGATGAGAGCGGAGCCGACAGTCGATCGGTTCCAGTATCGCCCGTCGTCGGCTGGCGACGCCATGGACAGCTGAGAGCGGAGCACTATGGGCTTCGCGCCATCTCCCGCCGAATTGTCGGAGCGGAGCCAGGGTCCTCAGAATCCTGAGGCCCTGACGAGGAGTGTTTGGTCGGGCTGCCCGGATTTGAACCGGGGACCTCTGCGTCCCGAACGCAGCGCGCTAACCAAACTGCGCCACAGCCCGTCGATCCGAACCGGCGAAGGTGCCGGCCTCGAACCAGGAGAGATGCTACCCGACCGGGGTGCGGGCACTTCCCGGCTCGCCCGGTCGCGGACCCGAGCCAATGGGGCGGGTCCGCTGGGCGACCACCTTGGCCACGCGTCGCTTGTCCATCTCGGCCACCCGGAACTCCCAGCCGGCGGCGTTGAGGATCTCGCCCTCGGTCGGGATGTGACCGAAACCGTCGAAGAGGAACCCGCCCAAGGTGACGTACTCGCCGTCGGGCAGGTCGATCCCCATGCGATCCCGGACGTCGTCCACGTTCATCCGACCGTCGACCAGCCAGCGGCTGCCGTCGACCGGCACCACATCGGGCTCGTCGTCGGGATCGAACTCGTCAGGCAGGTCCCCGACCAGGGCGCCGAGAACATCCTTCACCGTCAGCACGCCCTCCACCCCGCCGTGCTCGTCCACCACCACGGCAAAGGCACGTCGTTGCTGGCGCATCTCGGCCAGCACCTCGAGGACGAGCCCCGACTCGGGGACGAGGAAGGGTTGCCGGAGGCGCCGGGAGATGTCGACGGGGTCGGGCTCGGGCTTGGCTCCTTCCGCCTCGACCGACCCGCTGCTCGACGACCGACCGACACCGACCTTCCAGCCGGCGCGGAACAGATCGTGCATGAACAGGACCCCGATCAGGTTGTCCAGGTTCTCGTCGTAGACCGGGAAGCAGCTGTGCCCGGACTCCCGGACGGCCCGGGTCACGTCCTCGGCCGACAGCGGGATGGGGAGGGCGACCACGTCCACCCTCGGGGTCATGACCTCCCTGACCATGGTGTCGCGCAGGTCCTCGAGCGCCTCGAGGATGATCTGCTCCTGGGCGTCGGCGACCACGGATCGGAAGCCGTTGCCGTCCTTGTCACGACGGCGCTCGCGCCGCCGGTCCTCAGCCGGTGCTGGTTGCTTGTCGGGGTGCCGTCGGAACACGGTGCTCGCCGCAGTCGCTGACGAACGGACTCTCAGGCCCCCACCGGGGCGGGAGTGGGCACGATCGAGAGCGGCTGGTAGGACTCGTCGAAGTAGGTGCCCCCGTCGAGGAGCGAGCTGACCGCACGCCGGAGCCGGATCGGGTCCAGCGGCTTCACCACCCACCCCTCGGCCCCGGACCGTCGAGCCAGAAAGACATCAGCCCGGCGATCGAGCAGCATCAGGACGGGGATGTGGTCCAGATTGTCGTAGGACTCCTCGAGGCGAAGCTCCAGGCACACCGCCATCCCTCCCATGTTCCCCATCTGGAGGTCGACGACGACCAGATCGGGAAGGTCCTCGGCCACCGAGGCCAGGACGGCGGGTCCGGACCGGGCTTCGTGGATCTGGATGTCGGGCCGGCTGGCAATGGCCGTCACCTCGGCTCGGACAGAGGGAGCGTCGCTGGCGACGAGGACGGTGCGCACGTTTTGAAGGTTAGCCCGCGTCGGGCGAGCGCTTTCCCTCGCTCGGCCCGGGAACGGCGGACTCCCCGTGGTCGACGAACAAGAGGTCGGCCACGGTAGCCAGCCCGTTCAGGTCGTGGACGTCGGAGTTGAGGAGGGGGACCCGGGCCACCGGGGCCGGAGCGACATCGGCGACCAGCTCGGCGTAGGTCTTCTCCTCCCGGTCGGATGCCGCGGTAAAGCCGCGAAGGTTCTCGATCAGGTCGCCGAGCGCTGCCCCCTGTCCCCATCGGGGACCGGCGGCAGTTCGGCCAGCAGCGAGTCGTCGGCGAACCGCGGCTGTACCCGGTTCACGATGAGGGCTGTCGCCGACATCCCCGCTTCGGTCAACTTGGCCGAGAAGTGGACGGCCTCGTCGACCGAGTCGGGCCGGGGGAAGCCACGAGCAGGAATGCGGTGGACGGCTGGGTCAGCAGGACCCGTACGGCGGCGGCCCGGGTTCGGAACCCCTCCTCCATCCCTTCGAAGGCCTGGAAGAAGGTCACGGCATCACGGACGATGTCGGCTCCGGCCACTTTCGAAATGGCCCGCAGCAAGGCCTGAGCGGCCACGCTCATCACTCGCAGCGAGGCGCGGGTCGGAACCATCAGCACCCGGAAGATCTTGTTCTCGAGGAAGCGGGTGAGCCGACGGGGGGCGTCCAGGAAATCGAGGGCGTTGCGCGTCGGGGGGGTGTCCACCACGATCAGGTCGAACCCCCCCTCGTCAGAGAGCTCGTAGAGCTTCTCCATGGCCATGTACTCCTGGGTCCCCGACAGGGCGCTGGTCAGGTTGCGGTATATCCGGTTGGTCAGGATTCCCTCGGCCTGCTCGGTGCTGTCGGCATACCGGTGGACCAGGTCGTCGAAGGTCCCCTTGGGATCGAGCATGAGGGCGTGCAGCTCGCCCGGCCAGTCGCCGGCGATCTCGGTCGGGGAATTGGTCAGGGCGTCGAGACCGAGCGAGTTGGCCAGGCGCCGGGCCGGATCGATGGTCACCACGCAGGCCCGGCGCCCGAGCCGGGCCGCTTGGAGAGCGACGGCCGCCGCCGTGGTCGTCTTCCCCACCCCACCAGATCCGCTGCATACGATGATCGACCGCTCCGCGGCCAGTTCGTCGAGGCTGACCGGTTCGCTCACGAGCTCACCGACTCCGGCCGCTCTTCGGGATCTGGCAGTTCGCCGATGCCGGCTGCCAGCGACGCGACCAGCACGTCGAGCTCTTGTGGCCCGATGGTCGCGCTGAACAGGAAGGGGGCTCGCAACTGGGGCAGGGGCAGTTCTGCGGCCAGCCGCTCGAGCTGTTCCTGTTGGAGGCTCTGGCGGGTGGATCGGAATGTGCGGGCTTCCTCCAGGGCGGCGAGAGCGGCATCATCCAGCGTCACCCCGGCACGGGCCGAAGCCTCCGCAGCCGTATGGTCGAGGCCGGCAAGAGGGGAATAGCAGGCGTTGGTGATGACGGGGCCGAGGGCGATGCCCACCTTGTCCTCGAGCTGGTAGGCCGCCTCCACCACCTCGTTCACCGGCATCTCTTCGGGCAGCGTGACCAGCGCCACCTGGCATCGGGCCGGGTCGGTGAGCAGCTCGACGACATCGGCGGCCTGCGTCCGTACCGGCCCCCCGCGGGCGGCGTCAAGTAGTCCGCTGGCCGACGAGAGGAAGGTCATGGTGTGCCCGGTGGCCGGAGCGTCCACCAGGATCAGGTCGGCGATCCCGCTCCGTTCGATCTGCTTGATCTTGCCCAGGACCAAGACGTCCTTGATTCCCGGGATGGCCCCGGCCACCACGTCGAGGACCCCGGACGACTGGAGGCGCTTCGACATCCGGCGCAACCCGTGGTCGGCGAGGTACTCGAGGAGTGCGTCGTCCGGGGTGATCAACCGGGCATGGACGGTGCCCCCAGGCATGGCGCCTTCCTGACCCTCGGGATCGACCACATCGTCGGCCCCCGCGGCCGAAAGGACCGTTTCGGCATAGCCGAGGTCACCGCCGTCACCGAACGCAGAGGAGATGCCCCGCCGACCCTCCAGCTCCACGACCAGGACGGATAGGCCCTCGTTGGCGGCCATGCGGGCGATGGCGGCCACCATCGTCGTCTTGCCGACGCCACCTTTGCCCGCCACGATCAGGACGTTGCTCTGTCTGCAAAAGGTGCTGACGTCCATGACGACCGGAGCGTAGTGCCCGCCCGCGCCAGAGGGCTCAAATGGACCTGGTCGGACGCCGATTGACCAGGAGGCACGGGCAAACGGGGCGCCGACGTGGCAGTTTGGCAAAGAAAACATCCGGATCTCTTGTCGTGCCGGTACCTTCGCGAGTACGTTCAGACTTGGGGGGGACGCTCACCAGGCGCTGTAAGGGGGATGGGAGTAATGGTGCAGGCGGTAGATACGTGGCAGATCAAGGCATCCTGCCGGGGACCACAGGCTGAGATCTTTTTCCGCCGTCCCATGCCGAGCGGAAAGAGGAGAAGCTCCCGTCGCGAGGCTCGGGCGAAGTCCATTTGTGCCACGTGTGCGGTGCGTTCGGACTGTCTCGACTATGCCATTCGCATTCGCGAGCCCCACGGGATCTGGGGTGGGTTGAACGAGCTGGAGCGCAAGCAGTTGGTGGACCGCCGAGCAGGCTGAGATACGTCTCGGTCACGGCGCGTTCAACGAGGTGACGGCGGCGCGGACGCCTTTGGAAGCACAGAGCTTCGATGGTTGTTGATCGGTGGCCATGCAGATGGCCACGGTCAGGTAGTTGGCCGAACCGATCACCGCCTTGGTCACCGTTGAGGAGGGGTCGTTCAGGCGGTCGGCAATGGTCGCTTGGGACTGCCCCTCGAGGGCGGCCGGGCTGAACTGCGATGTCCCGCTCACGGCGCGGTTGCCTATGTCGACGAACGGAAAGAGGTTTCCGCCGGTTCGTGCCGTCCAACCGGGCACGGCGATCGGCCCGTACCGCTCGATGACAGCCTGTTGGGCGGTGGTCGGATAGGCAATTCTGGTGAAGATTCCGTCGGTGCCGGGAGCGTCCGAGTACTCCTCGATCCCCGTGAAGGTGACGTACGGGCTCCTGTAGGTGGCACCGTCGAAGCTGAAGCTCTGGATCACGGGAAAAGCCGAGGTCGCCGAAGACTGCATGTCCCGGAGACCGGTGAAGGTCCCGAAGCGGGAGAGAGCCACGACCAGGGCCCACCGTTCCGCGGCGCAGAACGCGCAGTATTCGGCGCCCATGTAGAGCACCTCGGGCTTGCCGTTGGCCGTGAGCCCGGGCTGACCCTGGACGAGAACGGGCGGCACCAGAGGGACCGTGGGCGAGCTCACGCCGATGTCGTTGAAGGTCGCCTGGGAGACGTTGGAAACGTCGTGGACCACCGACTCGGGGACCAACGGCCGGTGGATGACCTGCGTGGTGGTCGACGTGTTCAACGCCACCACGACCAGGGCGATCACCCCGGCGAGCAGCACGACGATCGCCGCCCAGGCGAACTTCGCCGTCTTGGTGAGGGCGCCGTCGCCGTCTCCGAGCGACACCGGGTCGGGGAATTTCGTCGCGGATTCAGCGTCGGTCATCAGGTTCTCTCCGGAGCCGCCTCCTACTCGGAGCCCACGCCCTTGGCGGCATCCACATAGTCCGCCGCCTCGGACTGCTCATCGGCGGCCAACACGATCGGAGCCGTCGTCACGATCAGAACGAAGAGCAAGAAGGTGATCACGTGCACCGAGGTGCACCACAGGCAGATGGCCTTGATGGTGAACAGCTCCGCGCTGATCAGATAGATGATCATCCCGACTCCGGCGACGGACAGCAGCAGACGGGCCAGATGGATCCATCGGTTCAACGACCGCCAGGCCACGGGCAGGCACAAGATGAGCATGGGTATGAAAAAGACCAGACCGAGCACGGCCACGGGAATGCCGAACACGTAGGACTGCGGGCTGGTGGTCACCTTCTCGCAGTTGATCGCCCCTCCACCGGCCGGGCACGACAGGGTGACTGCCGACGAGAAATGGGTGAGGGTCAGGTAGATGGAGACGCAGATCCCGGCGATTGACAGCACCAGGCTGGTCATCGGCTGCCAGCGCAGCGTGTGCATCTTCCGCCCGGCCCCGCAGCCCTATTTGGCTGCCGCAGCGAGCGCTTTGGTCGCCGCCTGCACGCCGGGACTCTGGCACACCGTCGCCGGTTGGTTCTTGGTGGAGGCACAGATGGCCACGCTGAGGTAATTGGAGGTGGCCACGATGGCCTGGGTCACCGGATTGCTCGGGTTGGAGAGCCCGTTGGCGATATCACTGTGGGACAGTCCGGCCAGGATGCCGGAACCGTACGAAGGGCCGGGCACGATGGCCTGATTGCCGATGTCGATGAACGGATAGCCGAACTGGCCGGCTGTCGCCGACGGGTCCAGTGGAGGCTGCTCGTACTTGTTGAGAATGGCCTGCTGCGCCTTGGTGATCTGGTCGAGCGGCTTGTAGTAGCCCTGGCCGTTGGGGATGTTGCTGACCTGTTCAACGGCCTGGAAGGTCACGTACGGGCTGGTATAGGTGGAGCCCTCGAAGCTGAAGGTATTGGTCCCGGGGTACACGTCGGTATGGGACGAGGCGGTCACCTTGAGACCGGAGAACGTGCCGAATCGTGACAGTGCCGAGATGAGGCCCCAGCGTTCGGCGGCACAGTACGGGCAGTACTCGGCCCCGACGTACAGAACGCCCGGCTTGCCGTTCAACATCAGGATCGGCTGGTTGGAGAGGGGGATCGGCGGGCTGACCTGGACGCTCGAGGTTACCCCGACCTGGTTGTAGACCGAGTCGGGAATGTTCGTGACCTTGGACACCACGCTCGACGGTGCGGGGGTGACGGGCGTGAACGACGCGTTTGCCGATCCGCTGCTGGTCACGTTGATCACCACCAGCACCACGACCACGATGATGACCACGCCCACCGCGCCCCACGCCATGAGGGCCCCCGAGGGTCCCTTGGGCCGGGCTCCGGGCTTGGCCTTGACCGGTGGCCGACCGCCTTGGCCCGAGCCGCCGCCCTTTCCGCCCCGGGACGGGCCACTTTTGCCGGCGGGCGCCTTGCCCGACACCGGCCTGCTCTGCTGGCGGCTGCGATCCTTGGCCGAGACGGGCTTGGGCGTGTTGCCGCCCGGTTTCGGTGTGTTGCCCCCGCCGGTTGCTCGCTTGTTCTCGGCCATTGTCTCCGCTACGTCCCATGTCGTTCTACGGTCGCGGTGAGCGTATCGGGTCGAGCGGGGTGTCCACAGTCGCGCCGGTGTCCGTGCGGGAAACCGAGCGCGGCCGTACACTGCCCGCCATGCTCGATCCGCCCGTTATACCCCGGACCGAGCAACCGCGCCCCGATGAGCCCCCCGCTCCTGGACCCGGTGCCCTGTTGTGGTCGACGGTCACCGTCGATGGCCGTTCGGTCACCTACGGCGCCACCGGCACCGGTCGCAGCGCCTTGTTCCTCCACGGTTGGGGACTCCGCCCCCACGCCTACCGGGAATCCATCCGCCACCTCGGTCTGGTCGGTTGCCGTGTGGTGGCGCCCGTCATGCCCGGCTTCGGCGGCAGTCGGGTCCTGCCCGCCAACGAGCGCTCGTTCGAGGGTTACGCCGCCTGGGTGGCCCGGTTCCTCGATGCGGTGGGGATCGATCAGGTGGACCTGGTCGCCGGCCATTCCTTCGGCGGCGGGGTGGCCATCAAGTTCGTCCACGATGCCCCGGAACGGGCGGGCTCGCTATACCTGGCCAACGCCATCGGCAGCCCCACATGGTCCTCGCACGGGGACGGCGTACGGACCATGGCTCAGCGTCCGGCGTGGGACTGGGGTCGCCACCTGTCCGTCGATCTGGTCCGCTCGCCCGGGTTGTTCCGGGTCATCCCCTCTGTCCTCGGTGACCTCGTGCCCGCCCTGGTGCAGAACCCATTGGGACTGTTGCGGACCGGCGATTTCATCCGCCGGGCCGACCTGGTCGACGATCTCGCCGAAGTTCACAGGCGTGGGACTCCGGTGAGCGTCGTATGGTCCGATCGGGACCGGCTGGTACCCCGTTCCGCCTTCGACGACCTCCGTCACGCAGCCGGCGTGGAGGGAACGGTGGTGGAGGGGTCACACGGCTGGCTCCTGGCCCATCCGGCCCGGTTCGGGGAGCTGGCCATCCCACTCCTGGCCGAGCTGCCACAGTCCGCGGCGCGTGTCCCCAAGAGACGTCGCCGGGAGATGCACCAGTAGCCTGCCTGCATGGCTGTGCCCGTCCGTTCTGTGCCCGTCCGTTCTGTGCCCGTACGTTCTGCTGCCACCGTGCTGTTGGTGCGCGACGGGATGGGTCAGGACGGGGAACCGGTGATCGAGGTCTGCATGCTGCGGCGCAACCTGAACGCCAGCTTTGCCGCCGGCGCCCACGTGTTCCCGGGGGGATCCGTTGACCACGGTGACGGCGACCCCGAGCTCGAGTCCCTGTGCCGCGGACGGACGGACGCCGAGGCCAGCGCGACCCTGGGCCTGCCCGAAGGGGGGCTGGCATTTTGGGTTGCCGCGGTCAGGGAGTGCTTCGAAGAAGCGGGTGTGGTCCTGGCCTACCCACCGGCCCAATCGGCGGCCGGGGAGCAGCAGGGGCCCGGAGCCCGGGTCGGCTCAGCAGTCATGCTCGACTCCTCGGACGCGGCGGTGCGGGCGCGGTTCGCCCGCCATCGGGACGAGTTGAATGCGGGCACCGCCCGGTTCGTCGACGTGTGCAAGAGCGAGGGCCTGGAGCTGGCCACCGATGCGCTCCACTACATCAGCCGCTGGATCACTCCGGCGTTCATGCCCAAGCGGTTCGACACGCGGTTCTTCGTCTGTGCCGCTCCACCCGGTCAGGTTGCCCTCCACGACGACGGCGAGACCATCGCCACCATCTGGCTGCGTCCGGCCGACGCCCTGGATCGCAACCGGCGCGGCGAGGTCGACCTGTTGGCGCCCACCATTGCCAACCTGGAGACGGTGGGACGGTTCGCCACCACGGAGGCGCTGCTCCATGCCGCGGCCACCATGACCGCGGCTCCGGCCTTGGAGGCGGTGGTGGCCACCGCGGCGGGGGAGTTCAAGGTCCTGCGTCCGGGAGACGCCGGCTACCAAGACGCAGTGGCCAGAATGGTCGCCGATGCCGGCTGAGGCCGCCGCGCTCGTCCACGACCGCGGCCGACCCTGTCGCTCCCGGCGTGGTGCGTATCACCGCGGCCAATCCGGGGGTGATGACCGGCGCCGGGGACCAATACTTACCTGCTCGGTACCGACGAGCTTGCCGTCATCGATCCGGGGCCGGACGTCGACGCCCATCTCGATGCTGTTGCGGCCGCCGGTCAAGGACGCATCCGCTGGATATTCGTGACCCATACCCATCCCGACCACGCCCCCGGGGCGGCCGGGCTGGCCGAGCGCACCGGTGCCGAGCGCCTGGGCTTCGCCTCCCGGGACGGGTTCACCGCCGATCGGACGGTGGCCGATGGTTTCGAGCTCCGGCGGTCCGGCCTCTCATTGCGGGCCGTCCACACCCCGGGGCATGCCTCGAACCACCTCTGCTACCTGGCCGAGCTCCCCGATGGGGTCGGGACCGGGAAGGGGTCGACCATGCTCTTCTCGGGGGACCACGTCATGGACGGGTCGACCGTGGTGATCTCTCCTCCCGACGGCGACATGGCCGTCTACCTGGCCAGCCTGGCCTTGCTCGGGACGCTCGAGCCGGCGGTCGATGTCATCGCCCCCGGCCATGGCCGGCTGATCGAGGACCCCGCCGCCGCCGTCGGCGCCTACATCGCCCACCGGCTGGGGCGAGAGGAACGGGTGGCCCTGGCCTTGGCCGCCGCCGGGTCGGCCACCGTGGACCAGCTCGTCCCCGTCGTCTATGAGGACGTGGACGAGGACCGCTACCCGATCGCCCGCCGATCCCTCTGGGCCCACCTTCGGAAGTTGGCCGACGACGGGCGGGCCCGGGGCTCGGATTGGGAGAACCCCGACGCGACCTGGGTGTGGTGCGGCCCTCAGGCCGACTGAGCCTGGCCCACCGGTCCCGCGGTCCCGGCCTTGACCGCCGCTTCCACATGCTCGAGCATCCGGGCGCTGCACCCGTCCATGGACAGGATCGGTGCGATCACGGTGGCGATCCTCTCGGCGATCTCGGCGAATACTTGAGCCAAGGGCTGCGAATCATCGAGGGCCACCGGATGGCCGGAGTCACCGGCGGCGGACACCGACGGATGGATGGGCACCTGGCCGACCAGCGGTACGCCGATGTCGGCGGCCAGACGGGCCCCGCCGCCCGAACCGAACAGGGCGTAGGAGGTCCCGTGCTCGCAGGTGAAGTCGCTCATGTTCTCGATCACTCCCGCCACCCGCAGGTAACCCTTCCGGGCCATGTCGGCGGTCCGGGCCGCGACCTTCTGGGCGGCCAGCGGCGGCGTGGTGACGACGATCATCTCGGCTCGGGGCAACATCCGGGCCAGGCCCATCTGGATGTCCCCGGTTCCGGGGGGCATGTCGATCAGCAGATAGTCGAGTTCGCCCCAGTGGACGTCCTCCAAGAACTGCTGGACGGCTCGGTTGAGCACCAGACCTCGCCACATGATGGCGCTGTCCTCGTCGGCCAGGAAGCCCATCGAGAGCACCCGGAGGAGTCCGTCGCCGATGCGGCGCTCCAGGGGGACCATCTTCTTCCCGCGGGCCTCGACCTCGCCTTGCATGCCGAGTAGGCGCGGGACCGAGAAGCCCCAGATGTCGGCGTCGAGGACGCCGACGGTCAGCCCGCGACGGGCCAGGGCCACGGCCAGGTTGACGGTGATCGAGCTCTTGCCTACTCCGCCCTTCCCCGAGGCGATGGTGAGCACCCGGGTCGTGTCGGAAATGTCGGTGGCCGGGGCGGACTCGCGGGCGATCCACCGCGCCTTTTCCATCACCGCCCGGCGCTCGGGCTCGTCCATGGTGCCCGTCCGGACCTCAACCGACCCCACACCGGGTAACGACAGCACCCGGGTCTCCACGTCCCGCCGGATCTGGTCCCGCAGTGGGCACCCGGCGACGGTGAGGGCCACCTCGACGCCGATCGATCCGTCCTCGGCCACCTCGACGGCCCGGACCATGCCGAGCTCCACGATGCTGGCCCCCAGCTCGGGGTCGACCACCCCGGTGAGGGCCTCACGGACGCTCTCGGAGGTCGGAGGCACGGGTTCGCGCACGTCGTCGCCCCCGGGTTCGTCGACCTGGGAGCTGTCAGAAACGGGCACCACGAGGGAATTCTACCGGCGACCCCCGGGTTGGCCGCCATGGCTGGCCACAGGCGTGGTACCGACCTGGCTAGCGGGCGGATACGCTAGGGAGACCAAGACGGCCCAGGCCCACCGCCTGTTACCGAACGCAACCAGTCGACGAGCTCCAAGGAGGCGCACGGGTGAGCACGACAATGCAGAACGTCAGCATCGGAAAGCGGCCGGCTCCGGTCACCCTGACCGACATCGCCACCACCAAAGTGGCCGAGCTGCTCGCCCAGGAAGACACCGCTGACCTCGGCCTGCGGGTAGCGGTGCGGCCCGGTGGCTGTTCCGGATACAGCTACGAGATGTTCTTTGACGCCGACGTCGCCGAAGACGACATCGTCCGCGAGTTCGGCACGGTGAAGGTCATCGTCGATTCGGCTAGCGCCGACCTGCTCAAGGGCTCGACCCTCGACTACAGCGACGGCCTCCAGGGCGCCGGGTTCCATGTCACGAACCCGAACGCCGCCCGCACCTGCGGTTGCGGCTCGTCTTTCAGCTGATCCCCTGATCCGGCTCCGCGTCGACGGCGCCGACGTCGAGGTACCCGACGACGGGCAGTCGCTGCTCGACGTGCTGCGCGAGCGACTGCACCTGCGTACCCCGAAAGACGGTTGCAGTCCCCAGGGCCAATGTGGTTGCTGCACCGTCTGGGTGGACGGCGCCCCCCGGGTGTCCTGTGTCACCCCTGTCCGCCGCATGGCCGGCCGCGAGGTGACCACCATCGACGGCTTGGCCCCCGAGGTGCGCGACTCGTGGGCCACTGCGTTCACCGAGGTCGGCGCCAGCCAGTGCGGGTTCTGTACCCCGGGGATCATCATGCGCCTGGCCGCCCTGGGCCGGCCCGGACCGGGCGCGGCTGCGGGTGTCTCCGAAGCCAAGGTCCACCAGGCCCTGCTCGCCCACCTCTGCCGGTGCACGGGATGGCACACCGTGGTCGAGGCGGCTCACCTGGTATTCGCGGACGCAGAGGACGCAGAGGGCGCAGAGGGCGCAGAGGGCAGTGGTACCCGACCGCGAGTCATGGACGCTGCGGCCCGGCGTGCCTCTATCGAGGGACGGTCGCCCCAACGAGTGGGCCCCGCCGTCACCCTCGGCGCCGGTTCGTTCGCCGACGACACGGCGCCCCTCGATGCCGCCGTCGCCTTGTCCGACGGCGGCGGAGGGTTCGTCGTGGCCGACTCGGCCCAAGAGGCCCGGGCCAAGAGGACCAAGGTGCAAGGCCGCCGCACCACCATCGAGTTGTCCCACCCGGTCGAGGTACCCGCCGGCGAGTGGCTGCTCACCCTGCAGACGACCTGGGTCGAGCCCGCCTATCTGGAGCCGGACGCATCCTGGTGCCTTCCCGGTGGTGAGCCGGCGTCGCCGTACGCCAACGGCGGGGCCTTCGGCGGGAAACGCCACTCGCCCCTGCCCGAGGTCGCCCGCCGACTGGCCACCGAGCACCACCGCCCCGTCCGCGCGTTGTGGTCACGAGAAGACGTGGTCCGGTTCGGACCCAAACGGCCTCCCGTTGCCGCCGGCATTGTCGCTGACGGTTCGGGCATCCTGCGAGTCGGTGTCGGCGATGCGTGGCCCGAGGGGTCGTGGGCGGAACTGGAGCGGGCCGTCGCCGGCGTTGCCCCGGGGCTGTGCCTGGAGCCCGTTCCCGTGGTCGGGCCTCCCGTCTCTCTCGATCAACGCGGCGCGGTGTGGGCCGAAGCTGCAGTGCTGTCCGCCTGTGTTGCCCTCCGGGCGTCGGTCGGTCCGGGGCCCCATCGCGACCTGCCCGTCGAGGTCGTCGCGCCGGACGGCGGCCGTGCCGTGGTCACGTGTGGCTCCGACGACGCCATCACCGTGTCGGTGGCGGCGGGCGAGGTGCTCGATGCCATCACCCTGCGCTCGTACTGCATCGGTGCTGTGCATCAGGCCCTCGGCTGGGTACGCAGCGAGGGGATCGCTGTGGACGAGGGCGGATCGGTCCAGGACCTCACCATTCGCTCGTTCGGGATCATCCCGGCCCGATCGGTGCCCCCGATCGCCATCACCGTCGTGCCTGACCCCGGCGGTGACCCGGTGAACGGGTCCGATGCCGTGTTCGCGGCTACGGCCGCGGCGTGCTGGTTAGCTGACGGCCTGGTTCCCACGTGGCCCACGCGCCGGGCGCCACTCCCGGTAGGTCCGACGCGCACCGGCGTGGTGACACCGCAACGGGGGCCGGGCTAGAAACAGAAGCCATGAGCGCCCCCATCGGCCCCTACAGCCCTATCGTTACGTGCCGGTCCCTGGTTGATCTGCTCGGGCCAGCTGGGCCTGGTCCCTGCGGTCGGCGACCCGTCGGCGCCATCGTCGCCCGCCCTGGTCGATGGCGGGGTGGTGGCTCAGCTCCGCCAGGCATTGGCCAACGCCGCCGGCCTCCTCCACGGCGAGGGCGCCGATCGCACTGCAGTGGCGAAGACCACGGTCTTTCTCACCACGATGGACGACTACGCGGCGGTGAACGACGCCTATGCGGAGTTCTTCGGCGACCACCGGCCCGCCCGCTCGGTGGTCGCCGTGGCCGGCTGCCGATGGGAGCCCTGGTGGAAGTGGAACTGTGGGCCTACCGGTCCGGCTCCTGACCCGAGGGGACCGGGGGTCAGGGCGTCCAGGTGGTCTGACCGAAGCGGTACCCCACGGAGCGCACCGTCTGGATGAGGTGGGCGTGCTCCTCGCCCAACTTGGCCCGGAGCCGGCGCACGTGCACGTCGACGGTGCGGGCCCCCCCGTAGTACTCGTAGCCCCACACCCGGCTGAGGAGGGTCTCGCGGGTGAACACCTTGCCCGGACGGCCGGCCAGAAAGCGCAACAGCTCGTACTCCATGTAGGTGAGATCCAGAACCCGACCGGCCACGGCGGCCTGGTAGGTCTCCAGGTTGAGCACCAGGGGACCATGCTCCAAGAGGTCGGGCCGGAGACCCCGTCCGGTCCGCCAAAACAGGTGGGTCAGCCGGGCGGCCAACTCGTCGGGGTTTACCGGGTCGAGGCAGAGGTCGTCGAACAGGTCCTCGCGCAGCTCCAGCGCCGCCAGCTGCGAGGACCGCACCACCATCACCACGGGGGCCAGGGGGACCTCCCGCTTGCGAATCTGACGACAGAGGAGAACGGCTCCCGTCGGGTCGTCGAGGGCGCTGATGACCGCCCCGGACCAGCCGTCTTCGGGCTCCTCGGACTCGGCCAGTTCCGGCCGGTTGATGGCACGCCACGGGTAGCCGCCACGATCGAGGACGGATACGACCGCCGTGGGAGGAGGGTCAGGAAAGCACAGCAGTGGTTCCACGATGCACTCCTCCCTTCTCCTCCGGCTGGTCCCGAGGCCTAATTAGAGTAGGGGTAGGTACCGATCCAGTTCGAACTGGCTGACGTGTGCCTTGTAGCCGGCCCATTCGGCCCGCTTGTTTCGTATGAACCACTCGAAGACGTGATCGCCCAGCGTGGTGGACAAGAGCTCGGATGATTCCATCACACCCAGGGCTTCGGTCAGGCTGCTGGGAAGGTGCACGATGTTGCCGGCGGCCAGCTCCTCGGCGGTCAGGTCGAAGAGGTTGGCGTTCGCTTCGTCGGGGAGCTTGTAGCCCTCTTCGATGCCTCGGAGGCCGGCGGCCAGGATCACGGCAAAGGCCAGGTACGGGTTGCAGGCACTGTCCGGCGCCCGGTATTCAATCCGCGTCGACTCGGTCTTTCCCGGCTTGACCACCGGCACTCGGACTAACGCCGATCGGTTGTTGCGGGCCCAGGAGACATGGATGGGGGCCTCGTAGCCCGACACGAGTCGCTTGTACG
The DNA here is from genome assembly GCA_963717035.1 of uncultured Acidimicrobiaceae bacterium. Classification (GTDB taxonomy): domain Bacteria; phylum Actinomycetota; class Acidimicrobiia; order Acidimicrobiales; family RAAP-2; genus DASXMT01. The sequence goes on from CAVQVK010000086.1 coordinate 33,072, forward strand.
AGTTCACCCACTGGTTGGTCACCGCAGTGATCTCGCTGGCGTGGCGGAGGAGGCCGGCGATGAACTGCTCGGCCACCTCGGAGAGCCCGTGGGGACGACCGAGGTCGACGAAGGCGTTGGTGTCCCCTCGGAACAAGGACAGGTGGGTGTGCATCCCCGACCCCTGCACCCCGGCCAACGGCTTGGGCATGAAGCTGGCGTGGACGCCTTGCTGTCGGGCCATCTCCTTGACCACCAGCCGGACGGTCATCACCGTGTCGGCCATGGTCAGCGCATCGGTGTAGCGAAGATCGATCTCGTGCTGGCTGGGGGCGTCCTCGTGTTGGGCGTGCTCCACGGGGATGCCCATCTCCTCCAGGGTGATCACCGTGCGTTGCCGGATGTCGCTGGCCCGATCGGCGACCGTCAGCTCAAAGTAGGACCCCGAGTCCAACGTGCGCGGGGTGTGGGCGGGGTCGGCGTCAGCGAAGTAGAAGAACTCCATCTCGGGCGCGGCATAGAAGGTGTACCCCTGTTGCCGGGCGCGCTCGAGGGTGCGCCGGAGGACGTGACGGGGGTCGCCCTGGAACGGCGAGCCGTCCAGGTCGAAGATGTCGCAGAACACCCGGGCCACCGCCCCGGCCGGCGCGTCTACCTGCGGCGCACCCTGTGGTTGGAGCGGGCCGTGACTGTGCCAGGGAAGCAGCTGGAAGGTCTTGGCGTCCGGGCGAGCGAGCACGTCGCTCTCCTGGACGCGGCTGAACCCGTCGATGGCCGACCCGTCGAACGTCATCCCCTCCTCGAGGGCGTTCTCGAGCTCGGCCGGGGTGATGCTGAAGGACTTCGGGGTCCCGAGCACGTCGGTGAACCACAGTTGGACGAAGCGGATCCCCCGCTCCTCCACCGTGCGCAGCACGTACTCCTCTTGGCTCCTCATGGTCTACCTCGACGCCGATGCCGGGCGCGCCCTTGTGTGGTGATGGTCCGAGTGCTCGGCAACCAGGCTAGGCGCAGGGCATGCCTGCGCCTCAGTTTCCTGCCGCCGCTCCGCACACGGTATCGGTAATCAACCGGGTCACCACGTAGGGGTCCATGTTGGCGTTGGGACGGCGGTCCTCGATCCAGCCCTTCTTGTTCTTGGCCACGGCCCACGGGATACGTACCGACGCGCCCCGGTCGGAGGTGCCGTAGGTGAACGTGGTGAAGTGGGCGGTCTCGTGGGCGCCGGTCAGGCGGGTCTCGATCCCCACGCCGTAGTTCTCGACGTGCTCTTCGACCTTGGTGCCCAGTGCCTCGCACCCGGCGATGATCGCGTCCCAGCCGCCGTCCTCACGCATGGCCTTGGTGGAGAAGTTGGTATGGGCGCCGGCCCCGTTCCAGTCCCCCATGATGGGCTTCGGCTCGAGGGTGGCGTAGACGCCGAAGTCCTCGGCGATACGGAACAGCAGCCACCGGGCCACCCACAGCTGGTCGGCGATCAGCGGCGGCGGCAGGACGCCGACCTGGAACTCCCATTGCCCCATCATCACCTCGGCGTTGGTGCCCTCGATGCCCAGGCCCGCCTCGATGCAGGCGACGGTGTGGAGCTCGACGATGTCGCGGCCCGGCATCTTGTCCCCGCCCACGCCGCAGTAGTACGGGCCCTGAGGCGCAGGGTAACCGGACAATGGCCATCCCAATGGGCGGCCGTCCTTCATGAAGGTGTACTCCTGTTCGATCCCGAACACCGGCTCCTGGTCGGCGTACTTCTCGGCCACGGCGACGCACTCGGCCCGGGTGTTCGTCTCGTGGGGGGTGAAGTCGGTGAGCAGCACTTCGCACATCACCAGCTTGTCGCCGGGGTTCCGCAGCGGGTCGTCGCAGACGAACACGGGCTGGAGCACGCAGTCGGAGTCGTTGCCGACGGCCTGATTGGTGCTCGACCCGTCGAAGCCCCAGATGCCCGGCTCCTCGCCATCCTTGACGATCTTCGTCTTGCTTCGGATCAGCGGCGACGGCTTGGTCCCGTCGGTCCAGATGTACTCGGCTTGGTAAGGCACTCATGCTCCTCTGCTGCTCGGCGTGGCTGGCCACTTCGACGGGACCGTGCGCAACCGTCGGCCAGGGACGCTACCCCTTGGGCCGAGTGATTCTACGGCGGTCCGGTGATGTGCCGCCCGTACCCTCGCAGGCCATCATTTCATGACCGTTTCCCGGTTGTGAATGCTCCATGAACACTTGCCGTGTCCACGCCGTCCCGTACCGACGCCGTTTGCGAGCTCGTCACCGGGCCGCCGACGAGCATCGAGGTCAGGCCAGGATCTTTGTGGCGGTCAGCAAACGGTAGCCGCCAAACCATCGGTAAACTGGGCAAATGCCCCGACTGCGGCTGGTGGCCTGCCAGCTCAACACGGTCGTCGGCGACCTCGACGGGAATACGGAATGCATCGTGCGCGCCCTGGCCGACGCCGAGCAAGCCGGAGGCGACCTCGCCGTCTTCCCCGAACTGGCCGTCACCGGCTACCCGCCTGAAGACCTGCTCAGCCGGCCCGGGTTCATCACCGACAACCTGGCCGCGGTCGATCGCGTCGTGGCCGCCACCGGAGCCTGCGCCGCCGTGTTCGGGTTCGTGGACATCGATCCGGAGGGCCGCCTGTTCAACGCCGCGGCCCTGAGCGTGAACGGCGCAATGGTGGGGATCTACCACAAGCGTTTCCTGCCCAACTACAGCGTCTTCGACGAGGAGCGCTGGTTCGCCCCCGGCACCGAGCCGTACAAGCAGTACGTGATCGGCGGCATCTCCGTTGGCGTGTCGGTCTGCGAGGACGTGTGGTTCCGTGATGGACCGGTGGCGGACCAGGGACGGGCGGGAGCCAGGTTGGTGGTCAACCTCAACGCCTCGCCCTACTCGATCGGGCGCCGCGAGGACCGGCTCGCCGTGCTCACCGACCGGGTGGCCGAGTCCGGCTGTGCCATCGCCTATATCAACCAGGTGGGCGGCCAGGACGAGCTGGTCTTCGACGGTGCCTCACTGGTCATGGGAGCCAGCGGGGACCTGATCGCCGCGGCCGGCCAGTTCGTCGAAGAGGTCATGGTGGTCGACCTGGAACTCGATGGCGACGAACCGAGGACCGGCACCTCCGGGCCCGGGCCGGCGCAGGGGTTCGTCAGCGCCGTGAGCCGGTCGGAGGACGACCGCGGGCCGGAGAACGGGACGGGACCCGTGGCCACCGTGCTCGATCCCGTCCGTGAGGTCTACGAGGCTCTGGTCCTCGGCACCGGTGACTACATACGAAAGAACGGGTTCACCGACGCGGTGATCGGCCTGTCCGGCGGCATCGATTCCTCGCTGGTCGCGACGATCGCCGTTGACGCGCTGGGAGCCGAGCACGTCCACGGGGTGGCCATGCCGTCGCGCTACTCGAGCGCGGGCTCGATCGACGACGCCCGGTCCCTGGCCACGAAGTTGGGGATCGACATCGAAACCGCGGCCATCGACGACGCCCACCGGGCCATGGCCCGGCTGGTGGGGCCGCTGGTCGGTGGGGAGCCGCTCGGGCTGACCGACGAGAACCTCCAATCCCGGATCCGGGGAGTGCTGCTGATGGCCCTCTCCAACGCCAACGGCTGGATCGTCCTGACCACCGGCAACAAGAGCGAGATGGCCACCGGGTACTCAACCCTGTACGGGGACTCGGCCGGAGGATTCGCCGTGATCAAGGACGTCCCCAAGACCCTCGTGTACGAGCTGTGCCGCGACCGGAACCGCCGGGCCGGTACCGACCTCATCCCCGAGGCGGTGCTGACCAAGCCGCCCTCGGCCGAGCTCCGACCCGAGCAGCGCGATGACGAGTCCCTCCCGCCCTACGACGTGCTCGACCCGGTTCTGGCCGGGTACGTCGAGGGGGATCGATCGGCCGAGAACCTCATCGACGCCGGGTTCGACCCCGATGTGGTCGACCAGGTGATCAACCTGGTCGATCGGGCGGAGTACAAGCGTCGACAGATGCCACCGGGGGTCCGCATCACGGCCAAGGCGTTCGGCAAGGATCGGCGCATGCCCATCACCAACCGATACCGGTCGCACGTGGAGAGGAAGAGAAGTTGAGCCCGACGGTGGAGTCAACAACCGGTGCCTGAGACTCTCGATCCCCTGGGGCCGACCCTGGGCGTGCCGGCGGGGGACGACGATCGAGGAGAGCGCCGATCGCTCCCGCTCGGCGTCACCGCGTCGTTGGTCGGAGGGTACCGATGGATCGAGCAGCGGCTCTTCGAGCTCCTCGGCGGTTGGTCGGCAGGGGCGATCGAGCCGGAACTGCGGATGCACCTCGACGCGCAGAGCGTGCGGCACGCCTGGCATGCCTCGCTGTGGGCGGAGCGGCTCCCGGTACGAGACGGCGTCTCGGCCGACAGCCTGACCGTCGCACCGACGGCTGCCGTCCCTCTCTTCCGTGCTCTCGACGAGGCCGGACCGGAAACGGCGCCACTGGTCGCGGGCCTGTACCGCGTGGTGCTGCCCCGGCTGGTGACCGGCTACAGCCGCCATCTGCGGGCGGCCGTGCCGGTCAGTGACGGTCCGGTGATCCGGGCGTTGCGTCTGGTGCTGACCGACGAGATCGAGGACTGGCACACGGGCGAGCGACTGGTCCAAGGGCTGATCGGCCGACCCGGCGACGTCCCGCCGGTCTCGGCCATGCAGCAGCGGCTCGAGTCGATGGTCGCCGGCACGGGCGAGGGGCTGACGGGCTGGCCGGACTGACCGCGAGGTCGGCCGGTTTCGCACGTTGTTCAAGGCGGGGGGCTTGACGGGTCCAGTACAGTTTTCAATGACAACAGATTGCGCCCTCGAGGCGCCCCAGCTCGATCACTCGCCCTCCAGGGAGACGCCGGCTGACCCGTTCGGCCAGAGCTCTGGCGTGGGGTCAGACGAAGGATTCGGTGAAGCTTGGCTAAGGAGCGCCTCGAGCGAGATGAGGAGGACTCTGGTCAGGCTGTACCTGACCGACATCGGTCAGTACCCGCTCCTGACCAAGGACGACGAGGTCTCGTTGTCGCAGATCATCGAAGCCGGCCGGCAGGCGGAGGCGGCCCTGGCCTCGGCACCGAAAGGGCTGAGCTCGGCCAAACGTCGTGAACTGCGGCGGACCACGCTCCGGGGCGAGCAGGCGGTCCAGACGTTCGTGCAGTCCAACCTGCGCCTGGTGGTATCGATCGCCAAGAAGTACCAGGCGTCCGGGCTCCCTCTGCTCGACCTGATCCAAGAGGGGAACCTCGGGCTGATGCACGCGGTCGAGAAGTTCGACTGGCGCAAGGGCTTCAAGTTCTCGACGTACGCCACCTGGTGGATCCGCCAGGCCATCACTCGGGGCATCGCCAACACCGGGCGGACCATCCGACTACCCGTGCACGCCGGCGACACCTTGGCCCGGGTGCAGAAGGCTCAGGCCCGACTGGAGCTCAAGTACGGTCGCCCGGCAACGCTGGCCGAGCTGGGAGAGGAGGTCGAGCTGCCCGAGGACAAGCTGGTCGAAGCGCTTCGGTTCCGGGCCGAGCCGTTGTCGCTGTCCGAGCCGCTCCGTGAGGACGGCGACGCCGAGCTCGGCGACGTGGTCGAGGATCGCTCGGTCGAGTCCCCCTTCGAAGTGGCAGCCGTCGGGCTCCTTCCTGATGAGATCGGTCGCCTGCTCGCCCCGCTGGACGAGCGGGAGCGCGAGATCCTTCGACTCCGGTTCGGTCTCGACCGAGGTGAGCCCCGGACCCTCGAAGAGGTGGGGGAGCACTTCAACCTCACCCGGGAGCGGATCCGTCAGATCGAGGCCCGGGCCATGTCGAAGCTCCGCCACCCTTCGTCGGACACCGGCGCCCGGGACCTCCTGAGCGTGTAGCCGCCCCTCGGTAGCCGCCCTCAGGCGGGGCCGCGGATCGCATGGGCGCGATGGCGGAAGACCGGATACGATCCCGGATCATGAAAAAACTGCTGATCCTCGCCATCCTCGTTGCCTTGGGCGTCGTCGCCGCCAAGCGACTCCGGCCCTCCTGAGCCAACCCCGGCTCGTCTGAGCCGTCGCCTGACCGATCCGCGCCCGTCGGGTGCGGCTAGAGGTGTGCCCGCAAACGATTGCGAGCCAGACGCCACGCCACCACGCCGGCGGCGCTGGTGGCCACGGTGATGCCCGCCACCATGGCCGTGGCCGGAAGGCTGGGCACGGTCACCCGGTCGCGTAGGCGAACCGGCTTGGTGAACTGCATCACGTCCCACTCCCGCTCCTTGGCCACCTTGGCCAGCACCCGATCGGGGTTGACCACGACGGGATGGCCCACCGCCTCGAGCATGGGCAGGTCGGTGTAGGAGTCCGAGTAGGCGTACGAGGCGGACAGGTCCAGACCGTCGGTCTCGGCCAACGCCCGCATGGCGTCGGCCTTGAACGGGCCGTAGGCGTAGAACTCCATCTCGCCGGCATAGCGGCCCTCGTCGTCCACCACGGCCCGCGTGGCGATGCAGCCATCGACGCCCAGGTGCTCGGCCAGCGGCTCGACGATCTCCTCGGGAGAGGCAGACACCAGGTAGACCCGGTGCCCGGCGGCCCGGTGCTCCTCGATCAGATCGAGCGCCTCGGCGTAGATGATCGGCTCCACCGTCTCCTCGAGTGCCTCGCGCACGATGTCGCGGATCAGGGTCTGGTCCCACCCTTTGGTCAGGGTGAGCATCGACTCCCGCACCCGGGCCAGCTTCTGCTCGCTGGCGCCCAGATGGAGATAGACCAGCTGGGAGACGAGGGCGCGGATCACCAGCCGCCGGTTGATGAGGCCGCCCCGATAGAACGGACCACCGAACGCGGCGATGGAGGCCTTGGCGATGACCGTCTTGTCCAGATCGAAGAAGGCCCCTTCCACCGGGTTAGTGCCCTACCAGCAGCTGTTGGACCCGGGCTTCAGCTTCCTCGGTCACCAAGACCAGCACCTCGTCCCCGGCCGACAGCCGGGTGTCGCCGCGAGGGACGACCAACCGGTCCCCCCTGACGACGGCGACGACCGTCGCCTCCCGGGGAATGCCCAGATCCACCAGGGCCTGGCCGGCTGCCGGCGAATCGTCGGCCAGGGTCACCTCGACCAGATGGGCACTACCGCCTTGGAACCGGAGCAGCCGGACGAGGGATCCCACCGACACCGCCTCTTCCACCAGCGCAGTCATGAGTTGGGGGGTCGACACCGACACGTCGACTCCCCAGCTCTCGTTGAACAGCCACTGGTTCTTGGGATGGTTGACCCTGGCCACCACCCGGGGCACGGCGAACTCCTGTTTGGCCAGGAGGGAGACGACCAGATTGTCCTCGTCGTCGCCGGTGGCGGCGACGACCACATCGACGGTGGCCAGGCCCGCGGCATCGAGCGAGGCCACCTCGCAGGCATCGGCCACCACCCAGGTGATGTCGAGCTCGCCCTCGAGCCGGGCCACCAGCTCGGGGTCCTGTTCGATGACCAAGACGTCATGGCCGCCCTGGTGGAGGTCGCTGGCGATCGCCGTCCCGACGCTGCCGGCACCGGCGATGGCCACCTTCATCGGTCCTCCCCGTCGAGATCGGCGGTGGGAACGGGAACGCCGGCGATGACCGTGTCCCGCCCACCAGAATGGGCGCCGTCGTGGTCGATGTCCGCCTCGGCGGTCGCCCGGGCATCGAAGCGGCGCAGGGCGGCGTTGGTGAGCATCAGGTGGAGGACGTCGCCGTCTTGGCCGACCAGGTCGTCGATGTCCAACCGGGCGACGCCGGCCCGGGTCACCGAGACCAAGGTGACCTCGCCCTTGGTGTTCATGTCGGACAGTCGCTTGCCCGCCCACCGCTCGGGGAGCGGCCGCTCCACCAAGGAGAGGGTGCCGGTGGTATCCGACCACTCCACCGTCTTGGACGCGGGGAGCAGGCGCCGTTGGACCTGGTCGATGGTCCACGACACGGTGGCCACGGTGGGAATGCCCAGCCGGAGGTAGATCTGGGCCCGGCGCGGATCGTAGATCCGGGCCACGACGTTGGGGATCTCATAGGTCTCCCGGGCGATGCGGGCGGTGAGGATGTTCGAGTTGTCCCCGCTGGTGACCGCGGCCAGCGCGCCGGCCTCGCCGGCTTTGGCCCGGTCCAGGTCGTCACGGTCGAACCCGGACCCGACGATGGCCGTTCCCGGCCACTCGGTCGGGAGCCGGCGAAAGGCCTTGGCGTTCCGGTCGATGATCGAGACCGAGTGGCCCTGCTCGATCAGCCCAATGGCCAGGCCCGATCCGACCCGGCCACAACCCACGACAATGACATGCACGCGGACCATGCAACACGCACGGGGGGCCGCTGACAACTCGGGCAGGCCCAGCCCCGTGGGTGGGGTCCTCTCGCTACCCGTGTTTTACTGACGGAGTGAATGCGCCGGGCACCGGGCGATAGCGGTCGTGGGCGCCGAAGCGGTCCTGGGTGTTCCCGTCGAGACCCCGGTCCCGAAGGCCCGCGGCCGAGACGTTCAGCCCTCGACGTTCGTGCCCGAGTCCATCGACCTCCCCGAGACGCTTCGCTACCGGTTGAAGAACAGGTTGCTCGGGCCCCCGCTGGCTTCGGAGCGACAGGCCTCGGAGCGCCTGGGCCGTCCGACGGCGCTGGCCGTGCTCTCGTCGGACGTCATCTCGTCGTCGGCCTACGCCACCGAGCAGATGCTCCTGCCGTTGGTGCCCATCATCGGGGTGGCCGCGTTCTCGCTGGTAGTCCCGGTGAGCTTGTTGGTGATCTTCGTGCTGTTGTTCGTGACCCTCTCGTACCTCGAGGTCGTGAAGGTCTACACGAAGGCCGGAGGGGCCTACGTGGTGTCCCGGGAGAACTTCGGCCTGAACATCGCCCAGATTGCCGCCGTCAGCCTGCTCATCGACTACACCCTCACGGTGGCCGTGTCCGTCGCCGCCGGGGTGGCCGCGTTGACGTCCGTCTTCTCCTCCCTCACCCCCTACACGACATGGATCGCCATCGGACTGGTCATCCTCTCGCCTTCGGGAACCTTCGGGGCATCCGGGAGGCGGGAAGGGTGTTCGCCCTCCCCACCTACTTCTTCGTCGTCAACATGGCGATTCTGATCATTGTCGGCGCGTACAAGGAGATCGCCGGTTCGCTGCATGAGCACGCCATCACCGGGCACCCGGGATCGGTGCCGATCGGACATTCCGGGTCGGGCCTGCTCCTCGGGGCCAGCGTCTTCATCGTGCTCAAAGCGTTCGCTTCGGGTGGATCGGCCCTCACCGGTACCGAGGCGATCTCGAACGGGGTCAGCGTGTTCCGCCGCCCCGAGGCGCGCAACGCTCGCATCACCATGGTCATGATGGCCCTGATCCTCGGTTCGTTGGTCCTCGGCGTGACCACCCTGGCGGCCGCCACCCACCCGGTCCCCTACGTGTCGGGGACGCCGACGGTCCTATCCCAGGTGGCCAAGTACGTCTACGGCCAAACCGGCGTGGGCAAGGTGTTCTACGTGCTGTTGCAGGCCGGCACCATGCTCATCCTGGTGCTGGCGGCCAACACCAGCTTCACCGGCTTCCCCTTCCTGGCCAGCTTCGCGGCGGAGGACTCCTACCTGCCACGCCAGCTGACCAAACGCGGGCACCGACTGGTGTTCTCCACCGGCATCCTGGTGCTCACCGCCGTCTCCATCGTCGTCCTCTTGGTGACCCAAGCGCGGGTGGACAAGCTGATCCCGCTCTACGCCGTCGGTGTGTTCACCGGATTCACCATGGCCGGTGCGGGCATGGCCAAGTACCACTTCACCAACCGGGAGGACCACTGGCGGAGGCGCCTGGCCATCAACGGGACGGCCTCGGCTCTCTCACTCATCGTCCTCGTGATCATCGCCGTCACCAAGTTCGCCGAGGGTGCCTGGGTGGTCGTCGTCATCCTGCCTCTCGGGGTGTTCGCCCTCCTCCGTCTCCATCGGCAGTACGCCGGCGAGGCCAAGCAGCTCGAGGAGGGGGTCACGGCCGCGGCCGAGGCGCCGGTGCTCGGCCGGCATGTCGTGATCGTCCTGGTCGACCGGCTCGATCTGGCCACGGCCCGGGCCCTCCAGTACGCCCGGACGCTCCACCCCGACGAGCTGCTTGCCGTCCACTTCGCCCTGGACAACCGGGTGTCGGCCACGTTGGAGACCGAGTGGAGCCGGCTGGGCCTGTCCCGGCTTCCCCTCGATGTCATCGAGTGCGAGGACCGCCGGCTGGCCCGGGCCGCCTTGGAGCTCGCGGCCGAGACGGTGGCCGACAACGAGACCGAGCTGACCATGCTGTTGCCCCGCCGGGGGTTCGCCGCCGGTTGGCACCGCCTGTTGCACGACGGGACTGCGGATCGGATCGCCGCCGGGGTGGGCCAGCTCGCCCACGTGACGGCGACCGTCGTCCCCTACCAGCTCAGCGGGGGCTGGCTCGCCCGCCGTCGGGAGTGGGGGCGCACCCAAGCTGCGACCCACGACGGTGCCGGGCGCCCCTCGAAATCGGCGGAGAAGGATGCCAAGCCGTCCTTCGAGGAGGCCGCGTTCGGTGACCGGGCCGCAGGTGCGACCCCGATCGGTCAGGTCCAATGGAGACAGCGGGTCCGGGTGGCCGGGCGGATCCGGTCCGTCCGGGTGCAGCCCCGGGCCGGGACCTCGAACCTCGAGTGCGTACTGGCCGACCGCACCGGGAAGCTCCTGCTCGTCTTCCAGGGTCGCCGGCGGATCCCGGGCATCCAGCCGGGGGCTCGCCTGGTGGTCGAGGGAATGGTCGGGGACTGGGGGCATCGTCCCGCCATCTTGAACCCCGACTACGAGCTGGTCGCCGGTCCCGACGCCGCCGAGGTGCCCTTGTAGGCGAGGCCCTGGGAGCGGCGATACTCTTGCCGAACGTGCGGTTGATCGGTAAGTTGCCCCGCACTAGGGGGTCCACCACGATCCTTCGATGCTTGCCGTCCAGGCCCCGGTGCGGTCGGGACGGCGACCGGTGTCGTTCGTCGTGCGGTGCACCGCCATGACCCGAAGTGACCCTGTTCGGTCGCGTTCGGAACGATGTGATCCAGTCAGACGAGTAGGAAGCGAAGGGAGCAACACCGATGATCCATCTTCTCGCCGAGGGGGGGTACCAGGGATTCTTTCTGGGGTCCACCGAGAAGGTCATCTTGCTGGCCGCCCTGGTGGCCTCAGTGGCGTCCGTCGTCACCGCCCTCTTCCTGGCCCGAGGGGTTCTGGCCGCTGATCAGGGCACCGCTTCGATGAAGGACATCGCCAAGGCCGTCCAGGAGGGGGCCGAGGCCTTCCTGGCCCGTCAGTTCAAGACCATCCTGATCATCATCGTCCCCCTCGCCGTCCTGATCTTCTTCACCGCCACCAAGGTGACGCACACGGGCGCAAACGGGCAGACCGTCGTGGACCTGACGTTCTGCAGGCCGGCCTCTACCGGGTCATCTGCTTCCTGGGCGGGGCCCTGTGCTCGGGCCTCACCGGGTTCATCGGCATGAGCCTGGCCGTGCGGGGCAACGTGCGCACGGCGGCGGCCGCCCGTGACGGGAAGATGGCCGGGGCGCTGAAGGTCGCCTTCCGCACCGGGGCCATCACCGGCCTGTTCTGCGTGGGGCTGGGCCTGCTCGGGGCCACCATCATCGTCTTCATCTTCCAGAACACGGCCACCTCGGTCCTGATCGGCTTCGGGTTCGGCGCCTCGCTCCTGGCTCTGTTCATGCGGGTCGGCGGCGGCATCTTCACCAAGGCGGCCGACGTCGGCGCCGACCTGGTGGGCAAGGTCGAGGCCGGGATCCCCGAGGACGACCCCCGCAACGCGGCCACCATCGCCGACAACGTCGGCGACAACGTGGGCGACTGCGCCGGGATGGCCGCCGACCTCTTCGAGTCCTACGTCATCACCATCATCGCCTCGATCATCTTGGGGGTGACCGCCTTCGCCTCCATCGGGCGAGGGGGCGTGGCCGGCCGGACGGTCATCTTCCCGCTCCTGATCCCGGCCATCGGCATCGTGGCCACCATCATCGGCATCTTTTTGGTCCGGACCCGGAAGAACGACAAGAACGCCATGGGCCCCATCAACCGGGGGGTGTGGACGGCGGCGGTGCTCACCATCGGCGGCACGGCCATCGTGGCCGGCGTGTACATGCACTACTGGAAGGCCTTCTACGCCGTGCTCACCGGCGTCATCTTGATGCTGGTGGCCAGCGCCATCACCGAGCACTTCACCTCGACCGAGCGCAGCCCGGTACGGGAGATCGCCGAGTCGGCCCGTACCGGCCCGGCCACCACCACGCTGGCCGGGATCGCCATCGGGCTCGAGTCGTCAGTGTGGGCCATCATCGCCATCGCCATCGCTATCGCCGTCTCGGTGCTTATGGCCGGCGGCAACGTCGAGCTCTCGCTGTACCTGGTCTCGCTGACCGGGATCGGGTTGCTCTCGACCGCGGGCATGATCGTCTCCGAGGACAGTTTCGGCCCGGTCTCGGACAACGCCGCTGGCATCGCCGAGATGTCCGGCGAGTTCTCCGGGGACGCCGAGCGGGTCATGGTCAGCCTCGACGCCGTGGGCAACACCACCAAGGCGGTGACCAAGGGGGTGGCCATCGGCTCGGCCGTGATCGCGTCGGTCTCACTGTTCGCCTCGTTCATCGAGACAATCGGGTCGCAGCTGAACCTGCACGCCCCGATCGGTGGTGGGGTCAACTGGCTGTTCAACCAGGCCCAGACCCAGATCAACGTGTCGCATCCCACCATATTCATCGGGCTGCTCATCGGCGGTTCGGTGGCCTTCATCTTCTCGTCCCTGGCCATCCGGGCGGTGGGGCGCTCGGCCGGGACCGTCGTCCAGGAGGTGCGCCGGCAGTTCCGCGAGCACCCCGGGATCATGGACTACACGGAGAAGCCGGAGTACGGCAAGGTCATCGCCATCTGCACCACCGCCTCCCAGCGGGAGCTGGCCACACCGGCCCTGCTGGCCATCCTGACGCCGGTCATCGTCGGGTTCGGCATCAACTACCTGGCCCTGGGGGCATTCCTGGTCGGCGCCATCCTCACCGGGCAGCTGATGGCCAACTTCCTGTCCAACTCCGGTGGGGCGTGGGACAACGCCAAGAAGTACATCGAGGACGGTCACGAGGGGGGCAAGGGCTCCGAGGCCCACAAGGCCGCCGTCATCGGGGACACGATCGGTGACCCGTTCAAGGACACGGCGGGCCCGGCGCTCAACCCGCTCATCAAGGTGATGAACCTGGTCTCGCTGCTTATCCTCCCTGCAGTGATCACCCTTCGGGTGCACACCGCAGCCCGCCTGGCCATCGCCGGTGCGTCGCTGGTCATCCTGCTGTTGGCCATCGCCTTCTCGAAGCGGAAGACCGAGGCCATGGACAGCGATCTGCCGGTCGCGGAGGTCGCCGCCCTCGATCAGGCGGCCACCGCAACCGTCGGCGCGGCCAAGGACTGAGCCCTCTCGGCAGGTGTGCCGAAAGCCCCGGGTCGGCTGACTCGGGGTTGACAGCGGGAGACCGTGGCGTTCACCCTGTGTCGCGACAGCCATGGCAACCACCGACCTCACAGACGACCCCACCGTGCCCGACGACGGTGCCGCCGCCGCGCCGGCGCGACCTGCCCGGAGGCGAGGCGGGTCGCAGGGAAAGCCCCTGGTCATCGTGGAGTCTCCGGCCAAGGCCAAGACCATCGCCGGCCTGCTCGGCCCCGACTACGTCGTCGAGTCGTCGATCGGCCACATCCGTGACCTGCCCCGACGGGCCGACGAGGTTCCCGCCGCCTACAAAGGCGAGGACTGGTCACGGCTGGGCGTAGACGTCGACAACGGCTTCAAGCCGCTGTACGTCATCTCTGCGGACAAGAAGTCCCAGGTGTCCAAGCTGAAACAACTGGTGAAGCAGGCCAGCGAGGTCTATCTGGCTTCGGACGAGGACCGCGAGGGCGAGTCCATCGCCTGGCACCTCCTCGAGGTACTGGCCCCACGGGTGCCGGTGAAGCGGATGGTCTTCCACGAGATCACCCGGGCCGCCATCGAGCGGGCGGTGGAGGAGTGGCGTGACCTCGATCGGCGCCTGGTCGATGCTCAAGAGGCCCGACGCATCCTCGACCGGCTCTACGGCTACGAGGTCTCCCCGGTGCTGTGGAAGAAGATCATGCCCCGCCTGTCGGCCGGTCGGGTCCAGAGCGTCGCCACCCGGATGGTGGTCGAGCGGGAACGAGCCCGCATGAAGTTCCGCTCGGCATCCTGGTGGGGTCTCGAGGGCACGTTCGCCACCGAGGGCGCCCCATCGGCCTCCGAGGCGTCGCCCGCCTCGCTCGAGGCCTCACTCGTCGTCCGTCGACGGTACGCCGCTGGCCTCGGGGCGCGACTTCTCCGAGCTGGGCGAGCTCACCTCCCCCGGTAGCGTCGTCGTCCTCAACGAGGCCGACGCCCGGGCGCTGGCCGCCGGGCTCGAGGATCGGCCCTTCGCCGTCACCTCGGTGACCGAGAAGCCGTTCCGGCGTTCGCCGGCCGCCCCGTTCATGACCTCCACGCTCCAACAGGACGCCGGGACGCAAGCTGCGGTTCAGCTCGCAGCGCACGATGCAGATCGCCCAGCGTCTGTACGAGGGCGGGTGGATCACCTACATGCGCACCGACTCGACCACGTTGTCGGATCAGGCGCTGACTGCGGCCCGGTCGCAGGCCGCCTCGCTGTACGGGAGCGAGTACGTCCCGGCCCAGGTGCGCCGGTACGAGCGCAAGGTGAAGAACGCCCAAGAGGCCCATGAGGCCATTCGCCCGGCCGGGGAGTCGTTCCGGACCCCCGACGAGGCGTCGAGGGCGCTCTCCGGTGACGAGTTCCGTCTCTATGACCTGATCTGGAAGCGCACCGTGGCCTCCCAGATGGCCGACGCCACCGGGACCAGCGCGCAGATCCGGCTGACCGGGACCACCGAGGCCGGACAGGTTGCCGAGTTCTCGGCCAGCGGCAATGTCATCAGGTTCCCGGGGTTCCTCCGTGCCTACGTCGAGGGCAAGGACGACCCGGACGCCGAGCTGGCCGACCGGGAGGTGCATCTCCCGCCGGTGGCCGAGGGCGACCCCTTGTCGGCGGAGTCGATCGAGGCGGGGTCCCACGCCACCCAGCCACCGGCCCGCTACACCGAGGCCTCGTTGGTCAAGGCCATGGAGGAGCTGGGCGTCGGCCGGCCGTCCACCTACGCCAGCGTGATCGCCACCGTGCTCGACCGGGGCTACGTCTGGAAGAAGGGGACGGCGCTGGTGCCGTCGTTCACCGCCTTCGCCGTGGTGGGACTGCTCGAGCGCTACTTCGGCGACCTGGTCGACTACGGCTTCACCGCGTCGATGGAGGACGATCTCGACGCCATCGCGTCGGGCACGGCCGAGGCCCTCCCGTGGTTGACCCGCTTCTACTTCGGCTCCGACAACGGACAGCCGAACGGTTCGGTTCAGCCAGGAGAACGGTTCCGGCGGCGTGTCCCAGGTGGAACGGATGGGCCTGAAGCACGAGGTGGCTACCTATCTCGGCGAGATCGACGCCCGGGAGATCAATTCGATTCCTCTGGGCGCGGGGTCCGACGGCCAAGAGATCGTGGCCCGGGTGGGGCGGTACGGGCCGTATCTCCAGCGGGGCGACGATCGGGTATCCATCCCCGACGACCTGGCTCCTGACGAGCTGACGCCGGAGCGGGCCGAGTCCCTCCTCGAGGCGCCGTCGTCCGATCGGGTGCTCGGTAAGGATCCCGAGACCGGGCTGCCCATCCAGGTCCGGGCCGGGCGGTTCGGTCCCTATATCCAGCTGGGCGAGATCGTCGACGGCGGGCCGAAGCCGAAGACGGCGTCTCTGTTCGCTTCCATGTCGCCGGCCACCATCACCCTCGAGCGAAGCCCTCGAGCTGTTGAAGATCCCGCGCCTTGTCGGTGTCGATCCCGCCACCAACGAGGAGATCGTCGCCCACAACGGCAAGTTCGGTCCCTACGTGAAAAAGGGAACCGACAGCCGGAGCCTGGTGAGCGAGCAGCAGATCCTCGACGTGACGGTGGACGAGGCCATGGCCCTGTTCGCCCAGCCCAAGACCCGGCGGGGCCGCGCCGCGGCCGGTCCGCTCCGAGAGATGGGCGCCGACCCCGATACCGGGTCGCCCATGGTGGTCAAGGACGGTCGGTTCGGGCCCTACGTGACCGACGGAACCACCAACGCCTCGTTGCGCAAGGGAGACGACGTCGAGCGAGCTGACCGTGGAGCGGGCGGCCGAGCTGCTGGCCGAGCGTCGTGCCGCCGGACCCTCGACGCGGAAGAAGGCCCCGGCCAAGAAACGGGCGGTCAAGAAGAAGGCCCCGGCCAAACAGGCGGTGGCCAAGAAGAAGGCCCCGGCCAAAGCGGCAGTGGCCAAGAAGAAGGCGTCGGCGACCAAGAAGGCCTCGTCCAAACAGGCAGTGGCCAAGAAGGCCGCGGACGATGCGACTGGGGTGGCTCAGGACCGGTGATGAGGGCCATCAGGCGCGGTCGTCTGATCGCCCTCGAGGGGATCGACGGGTGCGGTAAGTCCACCCAGGCGGCGTTGCTGGCCGACTACCTCGACGCCCGGGTCACGTTCGAGCCCGGTGCGACGGCACTGGGAGCGGCGCTCCGCGAGCTGCTGTTGAATCCGGCGCTCCCGGACGTCGCACCGCGCGCCGAGGCGTTGCTGATGGCGGCCGACCGCGCCCAGCACATGGCCGAGGTCATCGAACCGCTCCTGTCCGAGGGGATATCGGTCGTCACCGATCGCTTTACCGCGTCGACCCTCGCCTATCAGGGCTATCGGCCGCGAGCTCGACGTCACCGCGCTGCGGGCACTGAACCAGTGGGCCACTGCCGGTATCTCGCCCGACGTCAACGTCCTGATCGATGTGCCGCTCGATGTCGCCCGCGCTCGCCTGGAGTCCGATCGGGCCGACCGGCTCGAGGGATTGGGCGAGGCCTTCCAGTGCCGGGTCCGCGATGGGTACCGGCACCTGACCGAAGCCGAGCCCGATTCATGGGTGGTCGTGGACGGTACCGGCAACCCAGAGGTCGTGGCCGAAGCGGTACGCGTGGCGGTCACGGAGCGTCTGGCCCGTGCCTGACGGCTCGGTGTCTGATGGAGCCCGCGGTCTGACGGCTCGGTGTCCGAGGATCTCCCCGCCCTCTCGCTCTACGACGCGGTGGTGGGCCAGCCCCGAGCAGTCAGACAGCTGCGAATGGCGGCCCGTCGCCCGGTACATGCCTATCTGTTCCACGGGCCGCCGGGCTCGGGCAAGCGGGCCGCGGCTCGGGCCTTTGCCGCCTCACTCTTGTGCCCGACGGGAGGATGCGGAGTTTGCCACGACTGCCGCCGGGCGCTGGCCGGCACCCATCCTGATCTGGTGGTCATCGAGCGTACGGGCGCCTCGCTCGATGTCGATGAGGCCCGGACCATCGTGTCCCGGGCCCAGCGCCGCCCGCTCGAAGCCGACCGACAGGTGCTGTTGGTCACCGATGTCCACCTGGCTGAGAAGGCGGCACCGGCGCTGTTGAAGACGATGGAGGAGCCGCCACCGACCACGGTGTTCGTGTTGCTGGCCGACGACCTACCGGCCAGCCTGGCCACCATCGCCAGCCGTTGTGTCAAGGTGGCGTTCGATCCCGTCCCCGTCGAGGAGGTGGCCCGGTGGCTCGTGGCCCACGGGGTGACCGACGACGTCGCCCGCTCGGTGGCCGCGGTGTCCGGCGGCCGGCTCGATCGGGCCCGCCTCTTGGCCACCGACCCCGGGTTCGCACACCGCCAAGAGCAGTGGCGCACCGTCCCGTCCCGGCTCGACGGCACCGGCGCGGCCGCCGCCGTCGTGGCCTCGGAGCTCCTGGCCTCGGCCGAAGAGGCGCTCGGACCGCTCCAGGACCAACAGGCGGCCGAGTTGGCGACCTTGGCCGAACGGGCCGAGTCGGTAGGAGCACGCGGCGTGCCCGGTCGGAAGGACATCGATGACCGTCATCGCCGGGAGAGCCGTCGTTTCCGAACGGACGAGTTGCGGATGGGCCTGGCCACGCTGGCCGGCGCCTACCGCGATCGGTTGGTAGCCGGAAGTGGCGGCGGTTCCGTCCCCGACGTCCGCCGCGCCGCACTGGCCGTGGATGCCCTCGATCGGACAGCTGCCGCGTTGGTCCGAAACCCGAACGAGGCGCTCCTTCTCGAGTCGTTGATGGTCACCCTTTCGGGCATGGAGAGCCCATGACCGGCTCCCTGGACGTCGGATAGCCTGACGGGTCTTGCCTGGGTAGCTCAGTCGGTAGAGCAACGCACTCGTAATGCGTAGGTCAGGAGTTCGATTCTCCTCCCAGGCTCCACACCGACCCGACGAGATGGGCGCATCCGGTCGACCACCGAACGCACCTCGTGAGCGCTCGCCCCTCACTCGGAGAGGGAGCGATCCTTTTAGGCCTCCGACCATCGCCTTTGCTCGCGAGGTCGAGAACGTCACTCCGACTGTGTAGGGTGCAACCATGGCTGATCAGAATGAGTTCTCCGATCTCGCCATGGTGCACATGTCGGCGCTGTACACGGCCGCTCTGCGTCTGACCCGGAACCCCTCCGATGCTGAGGATCTGGTTCAAGAGACCTACCTCAAGGCCTATCGGGCCTTCGGGAGCTTCGAGGCCGGGACGAATCTCCGGGCATGGCTGTACAAGATCCTGACCAATACGTTCATCAATTCGTACTGGTCGGCCAAGCGGCGGCCGGAGATCTCTGATGTCGAGGACGTCGAGGACCTCTACATGTACCGCCGGTTGTCCGGCGATCAGCCCACTGGCCTGGGGCGAAGTGCCGAGGACGAAGTGGTGGACCGGTTCACCGACACCGAGGTCAAAGACGCGATCGAGGCCCTCCCCGAGGCATTCCGGATCGCCGTGCTGCTGGCCGACGTGGAGGGTTTCTCCTACAAGGAGATCGCCGACATCACCGAGGTACCCATCGGGACGGTGATGAGCCGGATCCACCGGGGAAGAAAGGCGCTGCAGAAGGCGTTGTTTGAATTCGGCGCCGCACGAGGGCTCGTCGGTGTCACCGACGTAGGCAGGTAGGGAGACCGTTCGCAGTGGAGCAGCACGGACCAAGTAGTGAACTGGGAAAACCGGCGTCGACGCCGAAGTCGGAGGCACCCCGACCGACCGTTTCGGGCTTTTTGGACTGTGATGAGACCATCGAGCGCCTCTACTTCTATCTCGACGGTGAGCTGACCGAGGAGCGACGGGTCGAGATCCAGCGTCACCTGGACCTTTGCGGGCCGTGTGTGCAGGCCTTCGGCTTCGAGACGGAGCTCCGCAAGGTGATTGCCAACCGCTGCAAGGACCACGTACCTGACAGCCTCATCGATCGGGTGGCTTCGGCGATCCACGACGAGCAGCGCCGCCAGGCCAACTGAGCTTGCCTCCCGATTGGGGAGGCCACCCTTTTGCCGGGTCCGTCCCTAGACTGACTCCATGGCCGATCTGACGAGCATCCCAGCCGATACTGGCAAGGCAATTGGCGACGCCCCGGGCGCGACGGTTTCCTGGGATCTGGCCGAGCGAGTCGCCTCGTGGGTGGGTAACCGGAAGCCGGTGCCCGACGGCTACCAACCCGAAGAGCTGCAGCGTGAGTTCGCCGACTTCACCGCCCAGGCCGAAGAGCTGGTGGCGGCCTCGACCGGCCTCCGCTCGCCGACCGGTTTGGCCCGTTCGCGGGTGACCGACCGGGCCGGATGGGTCCACGTCAACATCGCCTCGTTTCAACGACTGGTCGGTCCCCACCTCGACCGTCTCGACCCCAGCGCCCGGTTGGCTTCCGCCAATTCGTTGACTGCTCGCCTGGCCGGGCCCATGGCCGGGGCCGGGCGCCTCGTCACCGGGACCCAGATGGGGCTGGTGCTCGGATGGCTCTCCACCCGTGTGCTCGGCCAGTACGACCTACTGCTCACCGAGGAGTCCGTCGAGGACCAGGACATCGTGTACTTCGTGGGCCCCAACATTGTCGCCCTGGAGCAGCGTCACGGGTTCGAGCCGAAGGAATTCCGCCTGTGGCTGGCCCTCCACGAGGTGACCCACCGGTGCCAGTTCACCGCCATCCCGTGGATGCGCGACCACTTCTTGTCCCTGGTGAACCAGGGGCTGGGCTCGCTCGATGCCGACCCGTCTCGTTTTGCCGAAGCCCTTCGCCGCATGACCGAGGAGATTCGCGCCGGCCGGAACCCGCTCCGTGATTCAGGGGCACTCGGGCTGGTGGCCACGCCCGAGCAGCTCGAGGGGCTCCACCGCATCCAGGCGTTGATGAGCCTGCTCGAGGGCCACGGCGACGTCACCATGGACCGGGCCGGGGCCGCGGCCATCCCGAGCGCGGCGCGCTTCAGCCAGGTCTTGCGCGAACGGCGCCAACAGACCCGCGGCCCGGCCCGTCTGCTCCAGCAGCTGGTGGGGATGGAGGCCAAGCTCCGCCAGTACGAGGAGGGGGAGAAGTTCATCGCCGCCGTCGAGAGCTCCGGTGGACCGGAGCTGTTGGACCGGGCCTGGCGCGGACCAGAGTGGCTGCCCTCGCTGAGCGAGATCAGGAATCCGGCCGAGTGGATCTCCCGTGTCGGTACGACTCCTGCCCTCTCCGGCTGAACCTCCAGGACGGTCGATCCTCGGTCGTTGCGCCTTCCCGCCGCCGGGCACCGCTCTGACCTGCGGCGTCTCCGGCGGGGCCGATTCCCTCGCCCTCCTGGTCCTGGCCAGCGAGTCCGGCTGTCGGGTGACCGCGGTCCACGTTGATCACGGGTTGCGTCCCGGGTCTGCGGCCGAGGCCGACGTGGTGGCCGGTGCCGCCGCCCGCTTCGGGGCCGCCTTCGAATCGGTGCGACTCGAGCTCGCCGACGGTCCCAACCTGGAGGCTCGAGCCCGGACGGCCAGGCACGGAGCGCTCGGTGTCGACGCGGCCACGGGCCACACGGCCGACGATCAGGCCGAGACGGTGCTGGCCAACCTGCTCCGGGGAGCCGGCGTCGACGGGCTGGCCGGCATGCGGGCCGGTGCCCGCCACCCCATTCTCGCCCTCCGTCGTTCCGAGACGGTCGCTCTGTGCGCCGAGCTGGGGCTGGAGCCGGTCATCGACCCTTCGAACGACGACCCCCGGTTCCTCCGGAACCGCATTCGCCACGAGCTTCTTCCTCTGTGCTCGGCCCTGGCCGGGCGAGACCTGGTGCCGGTCCTGGCCCGCCAGGCCGAGCTGTTGGCCGGAGACGCCGACGTGTTGGCTGCGCTGTCCGAGCTGGTGGATCCCACCGACGGCCGGGCATTGTCGGGCGTCCCCGAGCCGGTGGCCCGGCGCGCCGTGCGGTCCTGGCTCAAAGGAGACGACGAGCACCCTCCCTCGCTGGCCGCCGTCGAGCGAGTGCTGGCCGTGGCCCGGGGCCAAGCCCGGGCCACGGAGCTGCCCGGCGGCAAACGGGTCAACCGGTCGGGCGGGCGGCTCAGCATGGCTTCCGGTGAGGTTCCGGTACAGTCACCCCGTGACCGCAGTCGGAAAGGGTGATCCTCAACAGACCTGGTCCACTGCAGCCGCCGCTCCGGGCGTAGGTGCCGTGGTGGTGTCCGAGGAGCAGCTGAGGACCCGGATCGCCGAGCTCGGGGCCGAGATCACCGCCGACTACGCCAACCGACCACCGCCGCTGTTGGTGGGTGTGCTCAAGGGGGCGTTCATGTTCATGAGCGACCTCTCCCGGGCCGTCGACCTCCCCTTGGACGTGGATTTCATGGCCGTGTCCTCTTACGGGAGCGCCACCAAGACCTCGGGCGTGGTCCGTATCGTGAAGGATCTGGACGTCGACCTGGTCGACCGGCACGTGCTGGTGGTGGAGGAC
Source organism: uncultured Acidimicrobiaceae bacterium (assembly GCA_963717035.1). Classification (GTDB taxonomy): domain Bacteria; phylum Actinomycetota; class Acidimicrobiia; order Acidimicrobiales; family RAAP-2; genus DASXMT01. Next base: position 54,910 of record CAVQVK010000086.1, read on the forward strand.
ATCGTGGACAGCGGCCTGACCCTGAATTACCTCCAGCGCTATCTCATGGCCCGCCTGCCCGCTTCCTTGGAGGTCTGTGCCCTCCTGGTGAAGGACGGCCAGCAGCGCACGGCTGTCGACCTCCGCTATGTCGGGTTCCATATCCCTCCTGATTTCGTGGTGGGTTACGGACTCGACGTGGACGAGCGTCTGCGCAACCTTCCGGCCATCCATGCCTACGCCGAGTCCACCGATGAGCGCTGAGAGGCGACCATGAGCGTCGACATCGATCGAGTCGAGAAGGCCATCACCGAGGTCCTGGCGGCCATAGGCGAGGACCCGGATCGTGACGGCCTGCTCGAGACGCCCCGCCGGGTGGCCCAGATGTACGTCGAGCTGTTCGCCGGCATCCACGAGGACCCGGCCAAGCACTTGACGGTGACGTTCGCCGCCGATCACGACGAGATGGTCATGGTCCGGGACATTCCGTTTGCCTCGCTGTGCGAGCACCACATGGTGCCGTTCATGGGCCGGGCCCACGTGGCCTACATCCCCGCGCGACGACGGGCGCATCACCGGGCTGTCCAAGCTGGCCCGCCTGGTCGACGGCTACGCCAAGCGCCTCCAGGTCCAAGAACGCATGACCACCCAGATCGCCGACACCATCGAAGAGGTCCTCGCCCCCAAGGGCGTCTTGGTGGTGGTGGAGGCCGAGCACCTGTGCATGTCGATGCGAGGGGTGAAAAAGCCCGGCACCCTGACCATCACCTCTGCCGTTCGTGGGCTGTTCCGGACGGATTCGGCCACCCGAGCGGAAGCCATGCAATTCGTGCACGGTCGGTGAGCCGGAGGGTCGTACCCGGTCGGTGAGCAGGCGGAGCGGCCGGAGCGGTCGGAAAAACACTGTTTTCCGGCAACGGGCCCCGCCTGGCTGGTTTACGCTACGAAGCGATGCTGACTCCCCCGAACCAGGAACGTCCCCTGGTCATGGGGATCCTGAACGTGACCCCGGACTCCTTTTTCGATGGCGGGGAATGGTACGAAACAGATCGGGCCATCGCCAGAGGTCATCAAATGATTGCCGAGGGGGCCGACATCGTGGACGTGGGCGGCGAGTCCACCCGCCCGGGGGCCGAACCGGTTGCCGAAGGCGAGGAGCTCCGCCGGGTGCTCCCGGTGGTCGAAGCGCTGTCCGCCCATGTGCGGGTCTCCGTCGACACCACCAAGGCCAACGTGGCCAACGCCGCAGTGGCCCGAGGGGCCACCCTGGTCAACGATGTCTCGGCCCAGTTGTGGGCGGTGGCGGCCGAACACGGCGTCGGTTGGGTGGCCATGCACAGCCAGGGCACCCCGGCAGTGATGCAGCGAAATCCGCACTACGGCAACGTGGTCGACGAAGTGTCGTCGTACCTGCTCGAGCGGGCCGGGGTGGCCCGGGCCGCCGGCGTGGCTGAGGTGTGGATCGACCCGGGTATCGGTTTCGGGAAGAACGTCCAGCACAACGTGGCCCTCTTGGGGGCGGTGGGCGCCTTGGCCGACCTGGGCTACCCGGTGCTGGTCGGCACCAGTCGCAAGAGCTTCCTCGGCGTGATCTCACCCCTGCCCGATGGTTCACCCGCCCCCGTTGACGACCGCGGCCCCGCGTCGTTGGCCACCGCCACCTGGGCCCTGCAGGGCGGCGCGTCCATGATCAGGGTCCACGATGTGGCCGCGTCCGTGCAGGCCGCGGTCCTGGTCGGAACGGGAAGCGGCGGAGGGGACCACTCCGGCCCGGTGGGCGCACCATGAAGGGAAAATGGGCGGCCGGGATCCCGCCCCGCAACTTCACGTGGGTGATCAAGGACCGATTGGCCGTCAGCGAGCGGCCCGGAGGGTTCGCCCCCAATCACCGCAAGGTGCGCCGCCAAGAGGAGATCATCTGGCTCCAGGTCCAGGGATTCACCCGGGTGGTCTCGCTGCTCCCCTCATCGCACAACCTCCAGGCCTACGAGGAACAAGAGCTGCCCAGCATCCACTTCCCGTTACCCCAATCAGGGGACACCCGAGCCGTGCAGCTCGATCTGTTCCGTGAGATGCACACCCGGCTCATCGCCGGTGAGCGCCTGCTCGTGCACCAAGAGGAGCTGGGCGACCGGGTCATGGGCGTAGTGGCCGGCTACCTGTTGTGGTCGGGGCGCCTGCCCAGCGGCCCACAAGCGGTCACCGTGCTCGAGCACATGATCGGTCACCAGATGGGCCCATCGGGTCGAGAGCTGGTGGCCTTCGCCGGTCAGCTGGCTCCGGTGGGCGCCGAGCCGGACTCCGGCCCCGCCCGGACCTGAACGGTGGCCACGGTCAGCCCGTCTCCGCCGTCCGACCGAATCGAGATCCGAGGGCTTCGACTGCTCGGGACCCACGGGGTTCTCCCGGAGGAGCGCACCCGCCCCCAGCCGTTCGAGGTCGACGTGGACCTGACCGTGTCCACCGTCGAGGCCGGAGCCACCGACGACCTGGCCGACACCATCGACTACGCCGTCGTCGTCGACCGCATCTCGGCGGTGGTGGGAGGTGGTGTCTCGTTCCTGCTGCTCGAGGCGCTCGCCGCCTCGCTGGCCGATGAGGTGTTGGCCACCGACAGCCGGGTGCAAGCCGTCACCCTGTCGGTGCGCAAGCTGCAACCCCCGCTTCCCGCCGACGTGTCAACGGTGGGTGTCCGCATCACCCGGGCGCGTTGACCTCGTCGTTGACCGAGCCCTCCTCGACGCGGGCGTTCTTGGGCCTCGGGTCGAATCTCGGTGACCGGTGGATGCACCTGCGGAGGGCCGTCGACCAGCTGCGAGGCGGTTCCGGGGTGCCGGTGACAGCGGTCTCGCCCGTCTACGAGACCGAACCGGTGGGCGGACCCGAGGATCAGGGCCCGTACCTCAATGTGGTGGTGGAGCTGGCCATGCCTCCCCGGTTCGACGCCTACCGCCTCCTCACCGAGTGCCACCGGCTCGAGGCATCGGCCGGTCGGGTCCGGACCGTTCGGTGGGGCCCGCGCACCCTCGACGTCGACGTGCTGTGGATCGACGGTGTCACCATCGACGACCCCGAGCTGACCGTGCCCCATCCGCGGATGTGGGAGCGTCGTTTCGTGATCGCCCCGCTGGCCGACCTGGCTCCTGACCTGGCGGGACCGGCCGAATTGGAAGCCTCTGGTGGAGACGTCGTCAACCTGGGTACACTCTGATCGTCCGAAGATAGATTCTCTGACGCGAACGGCACCCAACGGGGCCGGAACGTCGAAAGGGGTCTGGTGACCAAAGTCCGTGTGATCGGTCCGGGAAGGGCTGGTCGATCGTTGATGGGGGCGCTGCGCGCCGTCGGGGGATACGAGGTGCTTGGCGCGCTCGGTCGAGGCGATGACCTGAGCGGTGCCGCCACGGGAGCCGATCTCGTGGTCATCGCCACGCCTGATGCCGCCGTGTCGGCGACGGCAGCCGCCATCGCCCCCCGTGGTTCCACCGTGGTGGTCCACCTCTCGGGCTCGCTCGGGCTCGACGTCCTGGCCGGCCACCCCCGCCGGGGCGGCCTGCACCCGTTGGTCCCGCTGCCCGACCCGGAAACGGGAGCGGCGCGGTTGGGCTCCGGGGTGGGGTTCGCAGTGGCCGGAGACCCGCTCGTTCGCTCGATGGCTCTCGCCCTCGGCGGTCAGGTGGTTGAAGTCGACGACCGTTCCCGGGCCGCTTACCACGCCGCCGCCACCATCGCCGCCAACCACGTGGTGGCGCTGATGGGCCAGGTGGAGCGGGTGGCAGCCCAGGCGGGCCTCCCGTTGCGTGCCTTTTCCGGGTTGGTCGAGGCCGCAGTGGAAGACGCCATGGCCCTGGGGCCCGAGCGTGCGCTGACCGGTCCGGCGGCCCGGGGCGACTGGGAGACGATCGCCCGCCATCGGGCCGTGCTGTCGGCCATGGCCGATGGACCGGCCGAGCTCGACGCCTACGACACCATGGTGGGTCTCGCCCGTCGGCTGGTCGACGATCACGACACGATGGTCGGCGTCCACGACACGCTGGTCGGCGACCCTGCCCCGGTGGTCGTGACGCCCCGGACCGTGTGGGATGCCGCATGAGTGCCGCCACCCTCATCGATACCACCGCCCCGGTTCGGCGTCTCGACGAGCGCCTCACCGTGGTGACCACGGTGGCCGAGTTCGGCGACCGGCTCGAGGCGGCCCGGGCTTCCGGGCTCACCGTGGGTCTGGTGCCCACGATGGGGGCGCTCCACGACGGCCATCGGTCCCTGGTCAAGCGAGCCGCCGTCGAGTGCGACCTGGTGGCCGTCACCGTGTTTGTGAACCCGCTCCAGTTCGGTCATCCCGACGATCTCGACCACTACCCGTGGACCCTGGAAGCGGACACGGTCGTCGTCGGCGAGGCCGGCGGGCACATCCTCTTCGCCCCCGCGCTGATCGAGATGTACCCCAACTTCCCCGAGCCCGTGCCCACGTCCGTGGGTGTATCCGGCGTGAGCGAGGGCTTAGAGGGGGCGTCGCGCCCCGGACACTTCGACGGGGTGTCCACCGTGGTCTCCAAATTGTTCGCCATGGCCGGCCGGTGCCGGGCCTACTTCGGCGAGAAGGACTTCCAGCAACTGGCCGTGGTCCGAAGAATGGCGCACGATCTCTCGTTTCCCGTCGAGGTCATCGCCTGTTCCACGGTGCGAGACCAGGACGGGCTGGCCCTCTCCAGTCGCAACGTCCGGCTCGCCCCGAGCGAGCGCCGCGCCGCCTTGGTGCTTCACCGATCCCTCCGTGCCGGCGCGGCGGCAGTCCGCGCCGGTGAGCCGAGCGTCTCGGCCATCGAAGCCGCAATGGCGCGGGTAGTAGGCGAAGAGCCAGGGGTCGACCTGGACTACGCCGTCCTGGTCGATGCCAACGACCTCAGCCGGCCGACATCGACCCGCACCGACCGTCCGCTCCGGCTGCTCATCGCCGCCCAGGTGGGCCCGGTGCGACTGATCGACAACCTCGATCCCCGACAACCTGTTCCGTCGCCAGCACTACGCGTCACGAAAGGGAGCAACTGACGATGCGTCGCCGCATGATGAAGTCCAAGATCCACCGGGCCACGGTCACCGATGCCAACCTGAACTACGTCGGCTCCATCAGCCTGGATCCGGAGCTGATGCGCCTGGCCGACATCCTCGAGTGGGAGCAGGTGACCGTCCTCGACATCGACAACGGGGCCCGCTTCGAGACCTATGCCATCGTCGGCCGTCCGGAGCAGGTGTGCCTCAACGGCGCTGCGGCCCGCCTCGTCCATCCCGGCGACAAGGTCATCATCATCACCTATGCCGACTACGAGGCGGCCGAGCTCGAGAACTTCGAACCCAGGATCGTCCACGTCGACGCAGCCAACCGGGTGATCGATGAGACGTCGGCCCGGTTGGACGCCGAGCTCGATCATCTGACCCAGGCGTGAGCGGGCCGGGCGGGGCGTCCTCGCTCACGCCCAACGTCACGAAGATCCAAAGCGCTGGCGCCCCCCTCGACGTGTTGGTGCTGGGCAGTGGGGTGGCTGGATTGTCCTCCGCCGTCCGGCTGGCCGGGGCGGGGGAGACCGGGCTCCGGGTCGGGGTGCTGACCAAGGCCGAGCTCTGGCAGTCGGCCACCCGTTGGGCCCAGGGAGGGGTCGCCGCCGTCCTGGGCGGTGACGAGGACTCGACCGATCTGCACCTGGCCGACACCTTGGCTGCCGGGGCCGGGCTGTGCGACACCGAAGCGGTACGAGTCCTGGTCGACGAGGGTCCGGGTCGGGTCAACGAGCTGATCGCCCTGGGCGCCGAGTTCGATCGCCAACCCGGTGGGGCGCTGGCCCTGGCCCGAGAGGGCGGGCACTCGATGGCCCGGGTGGTCCACGCCGGAGGTGCGGCGACCGGGGCGGAGGTGGAGCGGGCGCTGGTGGAGGCGACCCGGGAGAGCGCCACCGTGGTCCTGGAGCAGTGGTTCGCATTGGACCTCCTGGTTGAGGGCGGACGCTGCCGGGGCGTGCGGGCGCTGTCTTTCGACGGGCGCGTCGCCGAGGTCCGGGCCACCCATACCGTCCTCGCCACCGGGGGTGCCGGCCAGTTGTTCGCGGTGACCACCAATCCACCCGAGGCCACCGCCGACGGCCTGGCCATGGCCCTTCGGGCCGGGGTCCCCGTGGCCGACGTCGAATTCATGCAGTTCCATCCCACCGCACTCCATCATCCGGCCATGCCCCGGCCCCTGTTGTCCGAGGCCCTGCGGGGCCACGGTGCGCTGCTCCGCGATGCCGAAGGCGAGCGGTTCGTCGACGAGCTGGCGCCCCGGGACGTCGTCAGCCGGGCCATGGCCGAGCGGATGCGTGAACAGGGACGCGAGCACCTCTGGCTCGACGCCACCGGGCTCGAGGCCTTCAGCGCCCGGTTCCCCACCATCACCGCCTCGCTGACCGATATCGGGCTCGACCCGGCCCACGATTGGCTGCCCATCGCCCCCGCGGCTCATTACCTGTCCGGTGGCGTGGTCACCGACCTCTCGGGGTCGAGCGCGCTGCCCGGGCTGTGGGCCGCGGGCGAGGTGGCCTGCACCGGCGTGCACGGGGCCAACCGCTTGGCCTCGAACTCGTTGCTCGAGGGGATGGTGTTCGGCGCCCGTCTGGCCGAGTCGATTCTGGATGGCGGGGACGGACCTTCGCCCACCGGGGTGATGCGAGCGCTGATGGACGACGGGTGGGTCGACCCTGCCACCTACGCCGGCCGTTCTGCGGGCCCGGCCTTGTCCCCGGTGACCGGGGCCGGATCGACGGTTGACGATGGACGACGGGTCGATGCCCAAAAGGAACGGGATCGGCTGCAGCGGACCATGATCGAAGGGGCCGGGGTGGTGCGGAGCGCACGTTCACTGGCCGGCGCGGCGGAGACGGTCGAGGAGGTGGCGGCGACGCTCGAATCGGCTCACGGTCTACCGGTCCAGCGTGACCATGGTGAGCTGGCCAATCTGGTCGCCGCAGCGCGGGCCTTGCTGGCGGCGGCAACCCTCCGGACCGAGACACGCGGCGCGCATGCTCGGAGCGACTTTCCCGCCACCGACGAGCACTGGCGCCGCCGCATCGTGCATTCGGGCGATAGGGTCGCCGTTCTGACCGGGTCGGCGGCCGCCGGTCCGGGTGCGAGTTGAGCCGGAATCACGGAGAATCGACAGTTGAGCGAGCAGCGCACGGCGGAGGTGGCGGGCTTCCTCGATCCCCCGCGCCTGGCGGTGAGCGAGGCGGTCGGCCGAGCACTGGCTGAGGACATCCTGCCTTTGGGTGACCTCACCGCGTCACTGGTCGGGGCCGAGGTGACCGGCACCGTTGCCATCGTCAGCCGACAGTCCGGTGTCGTTGCCGGTCGACGTTGCGCCGAGGAGTCGTTCAGGCAGGTCGACCCGGATCTCGCGCTGGAGTGGCACCGCTCGGATGGCTCCGAGGTGTCGCCCGACACCGTGGTGGCAACGGTCAGCGGTCGGTTGCCGCCGATTCTCACCGCCGAGCGGACCGTGCTCAACTTCCTCTGCCATCTCTCCGGGGTCGCCACCTTCACCCGGCAGTTCGTGGACGCCGCCGGCGCGGCCGGCCCGACCGCTCGTATTCTCGACACCCGCAAGACAACCCCCGGTCTCCGTTCCCTGGAAAAGGCAGCCGTGCGCGCCGGAGGGGGCACCAACCACCGGGGCAACCTGTCCGAGGCGGTGTTGGTCAAGGACAACCACCTCGGTGGCGTGAGCATCACCGACGCCGTGTCCCGGGCGCGGGCCGTGTGGCCGGGGCGGATGGTCGAGGTGGAGTGCGATCGGGCCGACCAGGTGGCCGAAGCGGCCGCGGCCCGGGCCACGGTGATCATGCTCGACAACATGACCCCCGATCAGGTGGCCGACTGCGTCGGCCTGGTACGAGGTGCGGCTCCCGACACCTTGGTGGAGGTTTCGGGCCGGGTGTCCCTGGAGACGGTGGCGGCCTATGCAGCCACCGGCGTGGACCTCATCTCCGTGGGCGCGCTGACCCACTCGGCCCCCATCCTCGACATCGGCTTCGACCTGGCTCCGGGCCCGGTCATGGGGAACCGATGAGCATGCTGCTGGCCATCGACGTGGGCAACACCGAGACGGTGGTGGGACTGTTCGTCGACGACCCGGCCGCGTTCGACGGCGTGACCGGCCCTCGCGATGGCAACGAGCCGGCCGGACTGGCCCACCATTGGCGACTCTCGACGGTGGCCGAGCGGACGGCAGACGAGCACGCGCTGCTCCTCACCCAGCTGCTCGATCTCGACGGCCTCGACATCGATGACGTCGTGAGCGGGATCGCCGTCACTTCGTCGGTACCTCTCGTCACGGCCAACCTTCGGCAGATGGCCACCCGATGGTTCGAGGTTCCGACGGTGGTGTTGGAGCCCGGCGTGAAGAGCGGCATGCCCATCCTCTACGACAACCCCAAAGAAGTGGGTGCAGATCGCATCGCCAATGCCGTCGGTGCCTACGACCTGTTCGGAGGCCCATGCGTCGTCGTCGACCTGGGCACGGCCACCACCTTCGACGCCATCTCGGAGTCGGGCGAGTATCTCGGCGGGGCCATCACCCCCGGCGTGGCCATCAGCCTGGACGCCCTGTTCGCCAATGCCGCGGCGTTGCGCCGGGTGGAGCTGGTCGAGCCGCGCAGCGTCATCGGAAAGTCCACGGTGGAATCCATCCAATCGGGGGCTCTCTACGGATTTGCCGGGCAGGTCGACGGTCTGTGCCGGCGCTTCAGCACCGTGCTGGGCGAGCCCACCGTGGTGGCCACCGGCGGCCTGTCCGAGCTGATCGCGCCCTACGCCGAGGCCATCGACTACGTGGAGCCGTGGCTCACCCTGCACGGACTGCGCATCATCTACGAGCGCAACGCCGCGGCCTCGGGGGGTGGTCGCCGTGGCTGACCCGCCGGAGTCGCCCATCCCTTACCGGTTCGAACGCACGGCCGAGGCCGCCGACCTGCAGGCCCGCTTCGCCGACCTCGCCCCCGGCGACGAGACGGGTGAGACCGTCTCGGTGGCCGGTCGCGTGATGCTCAACCGACCTCAGGGCAAGGTGGCCTTCGCAGAGCTGCGCGATTCGTCCGGCGCAGTGCAGCTCTTCGCCCTGGCCAAGACGACGGCCGAGTTCGAGGAGTTCACCCGGCTGTCCCTGGGGGACTGGATCGGCGCCCGCGGCGAGGTGGTCCGCACCCGGCGCGGCGAGCTGAGCGTCAAGGTGGCCGAGTGGGTGCTGTTGGCCGAGGCCCGAAGGTCGTTCGGCGACAAGTGGCGAGGCGTGAGCGATGTCGAGATCCGTTTCCGCCAGCGGGAGGTCGACCTGTGGGCCAACCCGTTCAGCCGGTCCACGCTGCTGCTGCGAAGCCGGGTGGTCAGTTGGCTGCGGCGCACGCTCGAGGATCGCGGGTTCGTCGAGGTGGAGACCCCCATCCTGCATCCGATTCCCGGCGGGGCCGCGGCCAAGCCCTTCGTCACCCACCACAACGCACTCGATGCCGACCTCTACCTGCGGATCGCCCCCGAGCTGTACCTGAAGCGGCTGGTGGTCGGGGGCTTCGAGAAGGTCTTCGAGATCGGCCGGGTGTTCCGCAACGAGGGGCTGTCGCCCCGGCACAATCCCGAGTTCACCATGCTCGAGCTCTATCAGGCCTACGCCGACTACAACGACCTCCAGACGATGGTGGAGGAGCTGGTGTCCGAGCTGGCCGTGGCCATGACCGGCTCGTCGGTGCTGAACTACGGCGGTCGGGAGCTCGACCTCACACCGCCGTGGCGCCGCGCCACCCTCATCGAGCTCACCGGGAGCACTCGGGTCTCGACGTGTCCATGGACACCCCGATCGACGAGCTCCGGGGCCATGTGGCCGCCCGGGGCGTGGAGCCACAACCGTCGTGGGGTGCGGGCAAGCTGTTGTTGGAGCTGTACGAGAAGACGGCGGAGCCGACCTTGTGGGGACCGGTGCTTGTCACCGACTTCCCGGCCGAGGTCTCGCCCCTGGCCCGCCTCCACCGCAACGACGCGCGCTTGACCGAGCGGTTCGAGGCCATCGTGGCCGGACGCGAGCTGCTGAACGCCTTCTCCGAGCTGACCGATCCCGACGATCAGCGCCGGCGATTCGAGGCCCAGGCGGCGGCCAAGTCCGCCGGTGACGACGAGGCCATGCCCGTCGACGAGGAGTACCTCCGGGCCCTGGAGCACGGCCTGCCCCCCACCGGTGGGCTGGGAATCGGCATCGACCGGCTGGTCATGTTGTTGGCTGACGCGGCGAACATCCGAGAGGTCATTGCCTTTCCCACCCTACGACCCGAACGCTGAGAGTGATTATATTCTCATCAGCTCTTAACATGGGCCTCACCGTTCCCTCACGGCGGCGAGGGATAACGAAGGGGTTGGCCGGACCAGCCGGTCGCACAGAGGAGGTCGTACCCCACATGTTCACCAAGCTCGCCGTCGGTTCACTGGTCGTCGGATCACTCGCCCTCGGCAGTGCCGGTATGGCGTTTGCGTCCACCCCCACCAGTTCGCCACCGTCCTCGACGCCCGCCGCCGCCAGCCAGTTCAACTGCGCCAATGCCACCAAGGCGTTGACCCGCATCCAAAAGATCGAAGGCCAGATCAACGCCGGGCTTCCCAAGCTCACCGCCGCCCAGGCCAAAGCGGCCAGCGCCGGCCACACCCAGCGGGCCGCTCGCTTGCAGAAGCGGATCACCCGCTACGAGAGCGCGGCGTTCAAGCAGCGGCTGCAGACGAGGAGCCAGAAGATCAC
>CAVQVK010000087.1:0-19686 GCA_963717035.1 uncultured Acidimicrobiaceae bacterium
CACGTTGGCGAGGTTGTGGTGATAATCGGTGCCAGTGGATGCGGAAAGAGCACCCTACTTCGGTCGGTCGCTCGACTCGAAGAGGTCGATGCCGGAGTGGTGGAGGTGGCCGGAACGACCTTCGGGCATGATGCGAGTGGTCAGGCGCTAAAGGGACGACATCTGGCCCGTGCAAGGGCACGGGCGCGGATCTCCATGGTCTTCCAGAACTTCGAGTTGTTCAAGCACATGACTGCATTAAGGAACGTGGCCGTCGCTCCTGAAGTTGTCTACGGTCATGACCGACCGGCGGCCGAAGCGCATGCTATGGACCTTTTGACGACCGTGGGGCTCCGCGATCACGTCGACAAACTCCCTCGTCACCTTTCCGGGGGGCAGCAGCAGCGGGCCGCCATCGCTCGGGCGCTGGCCATCTCTCCCCACCTCATGCTGTTGGACGAACCTACGTCGGCACTGGATCCAGAGATGGTGCACGAAGTGTTGACCGTGCTTCGTCGACTGGCCCGGGCCGGGATGACCATGCTGATCGTCACCCACGAGATGAAGTTCGCCATGGAGGTCGCAGACAGACTGGTCTTCATGGCTGACGGCCGAATCTTGGAAAGTGGCCGTCCCGATGAAGTTCTCACCAGTCCGGACCGCGAAGCGACGCGTGGCTTCCTGCGCCTCCTCGAAGTCTGAGGTCGTTGTGAACATTGTGCAGCACCAGAAGGCCGCCGGCCGGATAGCTGGCAGCTCACGAAAGGAGTTGTGAGATTGTGGCAGTAGAACTTGTACGAATCGAAACGAGCGATCGACTGACCCTGGACGGCGTACTTCACAATCCCTCCCAGGCTCGAAGCTTGGATACTGCCGTCGTGTATCTCCATGGGAAGGGAGGAGCCTTCTATACGGGGCCCGGTCGGTATATTCCCGAATCGGAGGAGATGGCCAACGTTCCCTCCGCGCACCTGGCCATCAACATGCGGATGCACGATCTGGCCTTCTCGCGCCACAGTGCCGGACGCTCGGATCTCACGAACGCACCGCCATTCCCAGTTTCCGCCGGAGGTGGAATGTGGGAATGCATCTCGGACGGGGTCCGAGACGTGGGAGCGGCAGTTGCCTGGCTTCGAACGGGGGGATTCCAGAGGATCTTCGTCTTCGGCAAGTCGTCCGGAGGATTCTTCGCGACGCAGTATGCGTTGACTGATGACCTGCTGGCGGGCGTTGGGATGTTCTCGCCTGTGCACACCCATCGCATGCCGTTCCCGACGTGGTTCGCCTCGGATGCCGAGCGGGACGATGTGGTGAGCAGGGCACGGGACTTGGTACGAGACGGAAAGGGTTATTCCCTCATCCCTCTACCCGAGTGGTATTACGCGATTTCCGCAGCGTCGCTTGTGGAGCGAGCGGACGAGCCAGCGGACATCTGGGAAAATTGGATGCCCAGCATCAGTGCTCCGCTATTGATGGTCTACGGGAGCGCGGAGGTCCCGGATGTGACGATATGGGACCGGGGATACGCGAGTAGCCCATCGGTCCAGAGACGACGAGTGATCCTGCCTGATTCCGACCACAGCTACATCGGCTCCGAGAAGCTGGTGTGCGGCGCCGCGGCATCATTCGTCAATGACATCGTGAGCGGGCAAGGGGACTGGGATTGATGCCGAGAACTCCACTCATCAATCCTCGGCTTCCCGATCCGATCGGATACTCGCGAGCCGTCCGTGTCTCGAATGGCCCATCGATCTTCACATCGATGACGGCTCCCGTCGCTCCGGATGGGAGCGTGGTCGCCCCAGGCGATGCGTACGGCCAATCCGTGCAGATTTTAACCAATATTGGTGACATACTCGGCGACAACCAGTCCGGACTAGCGGACGTGGCCCACATCACCGCGTTCGTGGTTGACGAAGCTGACGTTGAATTTGTCATGCGGGCAATCGGCGAATGCTTCGGGCCGTCGCTTCCAGCGGTAAGCATGGCAGCCGGCGTCTCCCTTCCGAATCCATCTTTTCTCGTTGAGGATCGCGGCCATCGCGACTTTGGCGGGGTCGTGACTGTCCTGATTGCCGGCGCCGGTCCCGTGGGACTGACTCTGGCGACTCTGCTCGGCAGTTACAACCTGCCCGTAATCGTGTTCGAGAGAGAACCATCGTTGAATCTGCGTTCCCAGGCGTCGACCTTCCATGCCAGCACTTTGGAACTCCTCGACGAGATCGATATGGCGTGGCCCCTCATCGATACGGGCAAGGTTACGCAGCGCCTGCAATATCGCGATCGTGACGAGGGCTTCGTAGCCGAGTTCGACTTCAACTTGCTACGGGGAATGACGCAGTTCCCGATTCGACTTCAGACGAACCAGACCGAGCTCACTCGGCTCCTGCACGACGAGTTGCATCGCCGATATCCGTCAGTCGAGGTCAGGTTCGGCACGAAGGTGGTGGCTGCCCGGGAGTCCGCGAGTGGACCAATCTTGATTACCCATGAAGGATCCACCGAACGGGAATGGACTGGTCGAGTGGTGGTAGGTGCCGATGGAGCTCACAGCGCAGTCAGGCGGTCCGTGGGCATCAGGTTTGAAGGGTCTTCCTACTTGACCCGACATCTCATGATCACCACGACCTACGACACGCTGTCCAAACTTCCTGATTATGCACCGGTGACTTACATCTTTGACGGTGACGAGTCGATGGGGGTTCTGACACTTCGCGATTGCTCCCGAATCGTGTTCATTATCTCTGGGAGTGAATCCGACGAAGAGATCCTCGATTCGGAAAACCTGCAGAGACGACTGGCGACCCTTCTGCCGGCGCAGGCTGAGCCGTACCCCATTGTCGACGCCCGCATCGCGAAACTGCACCAGCGGGTCGCCGATCGGTATACGCAAGGCGCGATCGTCTTGGCCGGTGACTCGGCCCACTTGAACCACCCGCTTGGTGGGATGGGATTGAACTCAGGCATCCATGATGCCTATGCACTGGGTCGCACAATCCGGAAGTTAATCGGAGAGGGCAATGATGAAGCAGTATTGCGAGATTACGGTGCTGACCGACGCCATCAGGCGGTGATGCATGTGATCCCGACCTCGGATGAATACTCGAGAGCGTCAGGCGAGACGAGCGAGGAGGCGCGCAGACGGCGCAATGAAGAGATCGAGTGCCGCGGCCGATGATCCGGCAGCGGCTTTGAAGTTCCTGATAACCGCATCGATGTTCGACAGCGTCCCGGCGCGCGTGGACGGAGGCAATGAGTTCAATGGGCGAATCTCTCGATTGTGTCATCAAAGGGGGGGCGGTTGTCACCGTAGATGGGTCATTCGACGCCGACGTGGGAATCAAGGATGGACGAATCGAGGTGTTGGGTCGGCACTTGACGCAAGCCTCGGATTCGGTCATCGACGCAACTGGACTGTTCGTACTACCTGGAGGGATTGACGTACATACTCACTTCGACACGGACATAGGTGGTTCTCGCACCGCTGACGACTTCGAGAGCGGATCCAGGGCCGCCGCCGCGGGCGGAATTACGACCATCCCATCAACTTCGCACTCCAAGAGCAAGGATCGACGTTACATGATGCTGTTGACCGAGAGGTGCGCAAAGGTGAGACCGGCAGCCACATCGACTTCGGTATACACGTCGGGGTAACGGACGGAAGCCCCGAAGCGTTGGCTGAAGTCGAAACCTTGGCTTCCAACGGCTTTACGAGCTTCAAGATGTTCACTGCCCTTGGTGAGACCTCATTGACAGACAAGGAGGCCCTGGCCCTCCTGAACGCCGGTGGCCGAGGCCAGAGGCCTGCTCATGGTGCATGCCGAAGACGGAAGCCTGATCGATGATCTAACCGGCCGACTATTGGCGAATGGCAATGTGGTGTCGAATACCTCAATGCCGCTCGCCCGACAGAGGTAGAAGCACTGGCGGTAACCAGGATCGCCACCTATGGGCGACTGACCGGTTGCCCGGTGTACGTAGTCCACCTTTCCTGCAAGGCGGCCCTCGATGCGTTCGGGCGGCTCGCAGCGATGGTGCCGAGATCTACGTCAAGACCGCGACCCGCTTACCTCTTTCTCGACAGCTCCGTCTACGACCGCTCAGATGGGGCAAAGTACGTTACATGGCCTCCCATTCGAGCTGTTGCGGACCAGCAGGCGCTCTGGGATGGGCTTCGGGTCGGGGAGATTCAGGTATACGCCACAGATCACACCACGTGGACTATCGCGGAGAAGATGGCACCAGGCCTTACCTTCGCAGATATCCCCGGAGGCGTGTCCAACGTCCAGACGAGCATTGGCATGCTGTACAACGAAGGCGTACGGCATGACCGCTTGACGCTCGACCAACTGGTTGCCGTGACGTCGACCAATCCGGCCAAGCTATTTGGCCTGTGGCCCCGAAAGGGTTCGGTCAGCGTCGGCGCCGACGCTGATGTGGTGCTGTTCGACCGAGACAAGCAGTTCACGGTTGAGAGTTCGTCAATGGAGTCCGCGTCCGATTTCGATCCCTACGAGGGATACGCGGCCCAGGGTTGGCCGGTCTTAACCATGAGCCGGGGGGAGGTTGTCATGGCCGACGGCCCGAGCGCAGTCGACCCCTGGACGTGGTCGGCTCGTCCGACGCGGGCGCTTCCGACCTCAATCATGAGTGACCCCAAACATGAGTTTCAGTAGTTCACCCACAGGATCGAGTGAATAGGGAGGACGAACGTGGCTGTCCACAGCCTCGAGCCATCGCCGGATTCGGTGACGCAAGTGTTCTCACGGGACCGTACTCCTGTTCTCGTCGTTGACCCAGGGGATACGGTCGTGGTGCGATCGCTCGACGCGTGGGGTCATCTTGAGCGGCAGCTGACCCCTGGTGAGCGACGCCCCCAAATGTTCAACCCCCGGCGTGGGCACTGTCTGTCTGGACCCATCGCCGTGCGGCGCGCAGAGCCGGGGATGATGTTGGCCGTCCGGATCGACGGGATGCGGCCGGATGGCTGGGGTTGGACGCTTGCCGGAGCGCGGCTGACAACCCGCTGAACCGCAGGTTGGGCATCACCGACCGATCGCCGTCTTGGCTGCTCTGGGACCTGGATCCCGACGAGCTCACCGGTACGAACGATCGTGGATTCACCATCGACCTCGCCCCATTTCTCGGCGTAATCGGGCTGCCACCGAGACGCGCCCGGTGAGCACTCCACCGTCCCACCTCGGGCCTCCGGCGGTGGGAACCTCGACTGTCGTGAGCTAACTGTCGGCTCGACCCTGTACCTGCCGGTGACCGTGTCGGACGCCTTGCTCTGCGTCGGGGACGGGCATGCCGCCCAAGGCGATGGAGAAGTGGCGGGTACGGCAATCGAGTGCGGTATGACCACTAAAATCAAGCTCGACGTCGCCACGAATGCGATCCTCTCCACGATTCATGCCGAGACGCCGGCGGACGCCTCACGTTCGGCTTCAGCAAAGACCTGAACGACGCCATGGCCGCCGCGCTCGATGCCATGATCATCTGGATGCAGGGGCCTTCGGTCTGGACAAGAGCGCAGCTCTCGCCCTAGCCAGCCCGGTAGTGGACCTCGCGTCACCCAGGTGGTGAATGAGGTTCGGGGCGTTCACGCCGTTCGGCCGAACAAATTGTCTCCGCTGGAGCGATCCGGATTTAGTCGCGGGCTCATCTCGTTTCAATGCGGGTTCCGAGCAATGGATCCGGATCTCCTGCCGGCTGCGCAGTGGGGGTGTTTGCCGGGCGACTCGCCTCGCTCGAGGGTTCCACCTTGTCGACCCGTCATGAGAAGGTCTCAGAGCCCTTTCCCACAGTCGGGACAGGGCCTAACCCCTCGCCGGTGGCCAAGCAGCCCACCATGCCTAGGGACGAAGGCCGAAACCATCATCCGCCGGTTGGGTGCCGAGCAGCCGTCCCACCCCGTAGGTCACCGCCGCCGCCACCACGGCGGCGGTGAGCTGGCGACGGGCGGTTCGCACGATTCCTCGACCGGTGAATGCGCCGATGGCGCCGCCGAGCAGGAGGGCGGCGACCGCTCCGATGATGATCGATGCCACGATCGCCGCCGTCCCGCTACTGAAGAACCAGGGCAGGAGGGGCAAGACGGCTCCGCTGGCGAAGGAGACGAAGGACGCCACCGCCGCTTGCCGGGCCGAGCCGCGGCGATCGGGGTCGATGCCCAGCTCGAGCCGGACATGGGCGTCGAGTGCAGCGGCGGGATAGGCGCTGATGATGTGGGAGACGGTCTTGGCCTCTTCCGCCGGAGTCCTCGGACCCGCAACATGGATGTGAGCTCTCGCCGCTCGGTCTTCGGGTCGTCTTCGAGCTCGGACCGCTCGACCTCGATCTCCCTCTGGGCCAGCTCGTCCTGGGCCCGCACGGAGACGAGCTCCCCGGCGGCCATGGAGAAGGCGCCGGCCAGAAGGCCGGCCAGGCCGGCCAAGCGAACGGCTCCCGCTCCGGGGTTGGCGCCGGCCACACCGAGGACAAGGGAGATGTTGGTGAGAAGACCATCGCCGGCACCGAGCACGGCCGCTCGGGCTGCGGTTCCCGCCGACGTCGCGGTGCCTGCTCCTCTGGTGACCTGACCGCGTCGGCGGCCCGGCCCGCCAGACTCGTAGGTTCGGGGCCGGAGGTTCAGGGCCAGCAGGTGGGCTTTCGGGTTCTGGTCCGGTCATTGGGTCTTCCCGTCACGTGCGCTGTCATCCCATTGCCGACATGGTAATGAAGTCCCTCGCCCAAGACGGCTGGAAGTACCGGGCCGGGGTCCCGGCCATGGTCGGGAGCAGGTCGGTCCCGTTGGCCGGCGACGCCGGACCGTTCGCCGGGGACGGAGCGTAGTCGCGAGGTTGACCCAGTCGGTGTTGATATCGAGCTCCATGGCTTGCACGGCGCCGGCTCGAACCAACAAGTCGGCCAGCGTGGTGATGTTCAGGCCCGGCCCACCCACGTAGACCAATGCGCCGGTCGCTGTGACCCCGACTCCGGATCGCCAGACGTAGATCTGGTTGCCCAGGGTCAAGCCCCATTGGGTCGTGTCGCTGGCGTTCAGCCCGGGGACAGGTTGGCCCCCGTTGACCAAGAGGTCGAGGTTCTGGCGCACGGCGACCACGTCGGGCGTCAGGCTGAGGCCGTTCTGACCCCATGCGCCCACGGTGGCGGAGCCGTTCTGTAGATCACGAACGACGCCGCTCCGGCCCGGAGAGGCACATCCACCTTGCCGTCGGTGTAGTAGCCGCCATTGGCGTCCTGCATGCGGAAACCGGCGTTGAACGCGGCCACGAGGCTGGTGGCCGCGCCCGGTTGAATGGGAGCAGTGTTCGTGTAGGGCCCCCCTCCGGGGATGTAGCTCCCCGAGTACAACGTGGCCCGGAGCAATTTGGTATCCATCCACGCCACCCCGACCACGACGCTGGTATGGATGGGATCCGGGCGCAACGTGGTCTCGTAGATGGCGGGGATCCCGCCGACCAGCCTCCCCGCCGGTGACCATTGACCCTCGCCCGGAATGGCGGGAGTGGCGAACGGCTGGATCGGCGACGGGGCCGGGAGATGGGGCGGACCCGATGGTGTTGGTGGCGACTTGGCCGTGGGGAAGGGCGATCGCGCCCTTGGGCGGCTTGCCTCCGACCGGTGGTTGGTGGTGGCTGTACCAGACGTTCTCGCCCCATCGGACGATCCCGCCCCCGCCGTGGTCGCGGGCCCATTCGGTGAACCGTGCGCTGATCGACGTACCCAGCCCCGGATTGGTGAGCGCTCCGGCCAACGAGATCCCGGTGACCACCATGAAGATCGAGAGCAGGGCGACCACGACGAGGAAGACCCGTCGCCTCCAGGTTCGACGGCGACGTTTCGCCGAGCGACGGCGGCGACCCGGGCGTTGCTTCGGCTCCGGCGAGCGGGTCTCGAAGGTCGAAATCGAGTGTCGGGTTGGCGCGCTCACGAGTGATCCAACACGTTGTTCTCGACCGTTCCGCGATGAGAAATAGCTGAAGGCATGGCGTAGCGGTTGTGGCTCAGCGGCTACTGGGGAGGATCGCCATTGGCGTGGTCATCAGGCAGGTGTCGTCAGGCACCGTGAACTCCGGCCGTCAGCCACCGGCCGACCTCGGGGACGGTGATGACGGCGAGAACCAGACCGAACGCCAGGCTCAACGCGATGGTCCACTGCCGCAGTCCCGCCCCTCTCACCTGCCGACGTGTTCGGGGCATCCAGTCCCGGGGCGCCAGTCGGGCGGTGTCGAGGATGTGCCCGAGCACATGGACGACCATGGCCGCGATCCAGATGATGAAGCTGGCCTTGTGCAGTAACAAGAGGTTGCTACGCCAGGCCGTCGGCGCAAGCAAAAGGGCGATCCCCGAGGCGAAGACCGTCAGCGTCAGAATCACCAGCACCGGGCCGAGCAGACGCAAGATCATGGGCGGAGGGCCCTTTCGCCGGTACTCGGGAGAGCCGAGGTAGTACCGGACGAAGCGCCACGTGGTGCTGCCCACCTTCAGCAGTACCGGGGGTACGAGCAACATACCGATGAAGACATGAGGGGTGAGCAGCGGCCGGATCCGAAGGATCGTCACCCCTTCTGCGGCAAGCACGACGAAGAGCACGACCGCCACCGACGCGGTGAGACGCGCATTCGATTCCACGCCGTCTTCCCGACGACGAACGCTCCGTCCGGCCCGAGGCTTCGTCGGCTGTGATACGTCGGTCATGAGCGGCGGGTTGCGATGCGGGCCGCGCATGCCAGCAGCCTTGCCCGAGAGCTGACGGGATTCCACCAGGTGGAGGGCCAGGCGTGGGCACGAGTCGACGGCCCGCTTGGCGTGCTCGCGTAGGTGCAACGGGATCTCCTTCCCGTCGATGATCGGATAGCCCCACGGGTCCAGGCGGATTCGCTCGGGCAAGAGCTCGGCGCAGAGCCCATGACCGTCGCACATGGTCGGGTCCACCACGATCCGTACCTGTCGGCTCACCATCTGGTTGCCTCACCGGTCATCCGGTGATCCGATGGACAGGGCAGCACGCCGGGCGCATTCGTGAGCTGGCACGGGCCTGCTCGTAAGTGGCCCGCGACTTCGTCACCGAAGACGGTCAACGCACTGCGCACGAACCGGGTGACCCCATCAGGGTGCCGACATGCCCCTCGTCCGTCGATGAGGTCACAGAGATCCACGATGGACCGGACCCCGCCGCGGACCGCCGCCGGCTGAAAGGCCAGGGCCTCGGCCATGTCGGCCAATCCGGCCAGGCCGTGGATACAGGGCCCACACTGGCCCGCTCCCTGATGCTCCATATAGCGGACAACTCGGGCCACCTCGACGAGCGGGCACACCCCACGGGGGAGCAGGGCGATGACCCCGGCACCGAGCGTGGCTCCGGCCTTTCGGGCCGAGTCCTCGCTGAGTTGAAGATCGAACAGGGTGGGCATGGTGACCCAGCTTCCGCCGTAGCCACCGAGGAGTGCGCCCTGGTAGTGCTGGGCGCTACCGGTGGACAGGTCGAGGACATCTCGGAGGGCCGTGCCCAGCGGCGCTTCGACCACTTGGAGCTGCGGCCATCGTCCGCTGACCGTCAGCAGCATGGTGCCCGGTGCCCGTTCGGTCCCGAGGGCGCGGAACCACCCCGGGCCGAACCGAGCGACCAGGGCAACGTGAGCGAGGGTCTCCACGTTCTGCACCAACGTCGGTCGGTTGTTCACCCCTCGATCACGAATCGGCTCGATGTCGATGAACGTGGGCACGGCCTCCCGTCGCCCGTTGAGCATGTTGACGACGGCCGACTCCTGTCCGGCGATGAACCGGTCAGGCGCGGCCACGACCTCGATGTCGAAGGGGTCGAGCCTCAGCCGTCGCCGATCGTCGATGGCGGCCTCTACCCCTCGGACCAGGGGCCGGGGCACGTACATCACCACTTGGGCGGCATTCAGGGCGGCCGCCGCCATCGACAGCCCGTCGAGCACCAGATGAGGCAGCCGGGTCAGTAAGAAGGCATCCTTGGCGCTCGCCGGCTCGCCTTCGGCCCCGTTGCCCACGACCACGGTATGGCGCAGGCGACCGTGGCGTACCGAACGCCACTTGGTGGCTACGGGGAACCAGGCGCCGCCATGACCGGCCAGGCCACTGGCGCTGAGTTTGTCGATGAGGTCGGCACCTGCGGTCTGAACCGGCGCTGGTCCCCAGCGAGCCAGGTGCTCTTCGATGCCGACGGGGGCAACGTTCGACGTAAGCCCGGCCAACAGGCGCGGCAGGGCGGTCGCCGCCGGTACCGGCCCCGGTCGTGCAGTCGTTGACGTTCTCATTTACCTGTTCCCATTCGTTTTCGATCCTGAGACTGTGCCGGTCAGCGTTCCGTTGGCCTGATCGAGGTTCAGCTGCATGGTCAGATCCGCCGATCCGTTCGGCCCACTGACGGTCGCGCCGATGGTGGACCCCTGCAGGGCCGTGACCGACCCCGTCTCTTGGCCCCAGGTGACCTGGCTCGACGACATGGCCACGCCCCCGTTGACGGCCGTGCCGATGAGCTTCACGGTGAGAGGCGGAGCCGTGGATCCAGAATGGGCCATGGTCAAGACGACGGCCACTTGACCGTCCTTATTGGGGGCCGACGTTTGGTACGTCCCTTGGACCGTGGTGGAGAAGGGCGGAACGGGAACGGCCCCGGTGGCGGGAGCTGTCGTGGATGGGGACGGCGCGGGCACCGTTGTCGCCGGCGCCCCCGGTGTCGTCGAGGAAGAAGACGACGAAGCGGTCGCCCCAAAGCTGGCGTTGAGCTGGGCCAGCAATGCCGGTGATGTGCCCGCTCGATGCGACCACCCGGGGCTGAGGGGGCCGACGGCAGCCACGATGCCGATGACGACGAGGCTGACGGCGCCCACGACGGCGGCGATGACGCGACGGCCGGGCGAGAAGGATCGACCGGTGATCAGCCGCCATCCGACCGCCCCGACCACGGCGATGACGCAGATGACGTTGACGAATAGGGCCAGCGACAGCCGGGTGTCGCTGCCGGAACCGAGACCGTGCAGGAGGGCGATGGGCCAGCACAGATAGGCGAGCCAGTGCACGCCCCGCCAGGCCCGGACCCCGATGCGCCTCCGCAACCCGCTGGTGATGGCCACCGCGAGCAACAGGTCGAGGGACAGCGCCCCGAAGCCGACCCACAGGGGGCGGTACGCGGTCCGGAACGGGATAATGGCATCGAGAAAGCCGATGGGCACGTACCCGTCGGCCACGGTGGTCACCACATGGATGCCGATGAGGGCCAGGCAGAACAACGAGAGGTTGCGGTGCACCGAGGTGGACAGGAACCGCGGCCACCGCTCGGTCGTCCATCCCACGGACGAGACGATGCCGAGCACGACGGTGGCCGACAGCAGGACCAGTGAGACGAGACCGGTGGCCCGGGTCAGGTACCAGAGCGAGGTGTAGCCGTGTCCGACGGCAAGGATGGGTGTGATCATGGGGTGTGGGCCCCGCTGAAGTGCACGGCGTCATCCGGCCATCCGGCGACACAGGTGACGATGCCATTGGAAGCCACCAATCGGGCCGGAAGCTGTCGGGTCTCGAGCCAGGAGATGGCGTCCCGCCCCTTGACCATGGCTGCGGTGGTCGCCGCGTTGGCGTCGACGCACGAAGCAGCGGCGACCGAGACGGTGCGCCAGATCGCCTCCACGGGCCGACCGGTCTGCGGATCGAGGATGTGGTGCACGAGATGGTGCCCCAATCGCCATTGCCGCACGGCGATCCCGGACGTGGCCAGCCCTCCCGCACCAATGGCCACCGCCCCACTGGTGGGCAAGCCACCGGAAACGTCGCCGAGGCCAATCCGAAAGCCACCGGAGGGTGCCGGGCCGGCTACGGCGACGTCGCCACCCAACGAGACGAGGACGCCGCAACCGAATTGAGCGACTATCAGCGCGGCGATCCGATCCGCTACCCATGCTTTGGCCGTGGCGCCGAGATCGAGTTGGGTACCGGCCGGCATGCGCACCGTGCTCGTGGAGTCGTCGATGGTGACGCTGGACCAACCCGGGACGGGAGCAGAGGCCGGCAGCTGGCCGACGACGCCGTCGGCGATCTCGGCAAAGTCGCGGTCGTAGCCGATCCGGCACATCGCCTGACCAACGGTCGGATCGACCGCTCCATCCGTGGCTTCGGCCATTCGCAGGGCAACGGTCAGGACCTCGAGGAGGTCGGGGCTGACGGTCGCCTTCCCGCCGGCTTGCTGGAGGCGACAGACCTCCGAGTCAGCCCGGAACCGGCTCGCTACCCGGTCGATCCGGTCGAGCTCGGAACGGAGGATGCCCGCGGCGGCGACGATGACATCGGGATCGGTGACGACCAGTTCAGCTTGGGTTCCCAACGCGGGGATCCGATAGACAGCCTGACGGTCCAAGGTCGAAGGTTCAACCACCGCGTCAGCTGGCTCCCGACGTTGCGTGTACCGGCTGCTGGGTCGTGACCGGAGGGCTGGGGGGTGCCGTGACCGTTGGGCTGGTGGCCGCAGACGACGACTGGCTTCCCGACGATCCCGATGACGAAGCGGCGGGCGCGGTCGTCGGAGGCGTGGTGGTGGCGGTGTTCTGGCTGGCGGGGGTGGCGCTGTGGCCGGGCAGGGCCTTGCTGACGTAGAGGCTCAGCGCGCCGACGGCGGCCACGGCGGCAACGGCGATGCCCTTGGTGACCCTCCGCACCCGGAGCAACGAGTCGTCTCGGCGACCCCGAGCGGCTCGATCGCTCAGGGCTCAGCATTCTGGTCGTGTGTCTGCCATGCCATCTACGCTACGGATCGATTCTGACGATCACATGACACGAACGTGAGAATCAGTTAAGAATCGCTTTCACGCCCGGGCAGACTGCTTCTCTTCTACTACCTGGTCAGGGGCACTCTTATGCGGCCACTTCGTCTGCAACCGGCGAAGGAGCCATGGGTTGGACCCGGGCGGCGGTTCCCCGATCGACCGCCGCCGTTTCGCCACGACACCTCCATCCTGGCCCCTCCCAACGGGGAGGTTCTGATCGACCACGAGCCCTCGGTGGACCGTACGACCGAGTCGGCGATGGCCAGGCCCAGGCCCGTGCCCCCCGGGGTGTCCACGCCGCGATGGAAGCGGTCGAAGACCAAGTCCCGATCCGCCGGTGCTATCCCCGGTCCCGAGTCGTCGACATCGAGCACGACCCGGTTTCCCGAGGTTCGCACGCTTACTTCGGCGACGCCGCCCTTGCCGGCGTAGCGACAGGCATTGTCCACCAGGACACCGATCAGCCGGTCTATCCACGCGGGGTTGGCATGTAGGAATACCGTGTCGGCTTTCGTGATCGAACGTGAGGGTGACCCCACACGCTCTGGCCACCGCCTGGAACCGATCCACGCATGTCTCGGCGGTGGCCGACACGTCCACATCGTCGCCCTTGGTCACCCGAGGCTGCTCATGGTCGACCCGGGCCAACCACAAGAGATCGTCCACGATGCTTCGGAGCCGCCGGCCTTCACCGGCAACTCGCTCGAGGGACCCCCGGTAGGAATCGGTGTCGCGGGGACGGCTCAGCGCCAAGTCCACCTCGGCTTCGATCACGGTCAGTGGCGTCCGCAGCTCATGCGAGGCGTCGGCCGTGAATTCGGTCTGTCGCCGGCGCACCAGCTCGACGGGGGCCGAGGCCCGGAGCCCGATGACCAAGGCCCCGGCGTACACCACGACCATGACGGCGGCACCGAGAAGGACCTCGGGAAGGAGCAGGATGCTCTGGACTCGTCTGATCGTTGCGATGCTCGCCCCGGCGACCAACCAGCCAGAACCCGACGGTATGGCCTGGAACCGGAAAGACGTCCCTCCGGCATTGATGGTCGTGGCACCGGCGGACCAGTGGTGGGCGGGCAGCGGCGGTCCGCCCGACGTCAGGGGGGTGACGGCCCCGGTGGAGGAGACCAACCACACGAAAGCGGGTGCATCATCGACATCATGGTCGCGATGGACGACATGAGATCCGGATTTCGGAACGCTCAGAGACATCCTTGCGAGCATCGTTCAGGCGTTCGGAGAGGCGGGTGTCCGCCTGGCTGGTCAGCCGGTGGACCAAGAGGATGTTGAGCACGATGAGTGCGATGACGTAGGCGACCAAAACGACGGCAGTGGTGATGGCCGCCACCTTGGCCGCGTGAGCCCGGTTCAGTCCTTTGGTTCTCATGCCGTGCATCTCGTGCCATGCATCTTCGGCGTCGCCGCTCAACACCCTCTGGTGACGGGCGATGCCAGGTGCTGTTCCCCATTTCGTCAAGGTAGCGGGCGTTCCTGACAATCACATGACACTTCATAGAACGGGATTGGCTGTTGCCTTGGGTGGTAAATACGCTTCGCGCTTCGCCCCCGAAAGCTCTTGCCTGGGTCAGGAGGCCCCGGAGCCGGCGACGTCGTGGAAGCGGACCGGAGCAGAATCGAATTTCCGCACGGCAACGCCGATGCCGATCGTGAAGGCGACGACGATGGCCGCAGCAAGGCCGGCCGAGAGGATCGAGCACTTCTTCAGGACATTCCGCTGGAGGGCATTCCTCACGTAAAGCAACCTAGAAGACCTTCCTGACGATTGGATGAACTGATCGTCGATCTGGCGGTCTAGGTCATTCTCCTACGCAACGTCGCACATGTCATCCGTCCAGCGTGCCGGCATCCTTACTGATCAGCCGGGCACGATCGCGGGCTGGGAAAAGCAGGCCAATTACAGCTCGCTCGTCTCTAGTCGATTGCGCCCGCGGGTTCGACGACAGCAGGGACGCCAACCGGCGACTCGTCGATGACATCGCCGGCTATGCCGGAATGTTCCGCCCCCATCTCGCTAGAGGGAACTCGGCTGTCGTCCCTGCGCAGCAGTACCGTCGAGAGAATCAGCCCCACGCCCACGCACGATGCCGCCACCACGAAGGCCAGCGTGTACCCGCTCAAGAGGGCGGCCTGCGCCGGATGCCCGGCGGCCAGTTGCGACGACGTGCGACTCTGGGAGATGGTGCCGAGGACGGCCACGCCGATGGCTGCCGCCACCTGCTGAAACACGTTCACGATGCCTGAGCCCAGGCCGGCATCGCGGGGTTGGACCCCGGCGAGGGCGATGGTGATGAGCGGCGTGAACGCGATGCCCGCTCCCAGTCCGATGAGCAGGTAGGCGATCAGCAGCAGGGGGAGGTAGTGCGTGTGCGGCCCGGCCAACGAGAAGAGGACCAAGCTGGTCGTGGCCAGGGCAAGACCGATCATGGCCATGCGCTTGGCCCCGATGGTCGCCATGAGACGAGCCGTGAGGCCCAGCGACAGGACCAGGACGACGATGGACATGGGCAAGAAGGCCAGCCCGGTCTGCAAGGTGTCGTAACCCAGGATGTGCTGCAGGTAGAGCGCCCCGATGAAAAAGACCGAGTACATGCCCACCACGGTCAGGGTACGCACGATGCTCGAGCCCACCAGGCCCGGCGAGGAGAAGATTCGCAGGGGCATGATCGGATCCGACGCCCGCCGTTCCCACCAGACGAAGGCGCCCAGGACCACGATCGTCGCCGCCCCGAAGCCGAAGGTGTGACCGGAGCCCCAGCCATACCGGCTGGAAGTGACGATGGTGTACACCAAGGCCAGCATGCCCACCGCGCTGAGGACGGCGCCGGCGATGTCGACCCCTCGCCGCAGGCCAGGCCTTGTTCTCGTCGATCAGGCGCCAGCCGGCAACGAGGGTCACGACCCCGATGGGAACGTTGATGAAGAAGATCCAGTGCCAGCTGAGCGCCTGGGTGAGGATGCCGCCCACCAGCAGGCCCACGGCTCCTCCGCCCACGGCCACGAAGACGTAGGCGCTCATGGCCTTGGCCCGCTCGGCGGCGTTGGGGAACTCGGTGACGATGATGGCGAGGATGACCGACGAGGAGAGGGCCGCGCCCAGTCCCTGGACGAAACGGGCCCCGATGAGCATCCCCTGGGAACTGGACAGCCCGCACACGGCCGAGGCCACCGTGAACAGGGTCACCCCGGCCATGAACACCCGCTTGCGGCCGATGAGGTCACCCAGCCGGCCGGCCAGCAGGAGGGTGCCCCCGTAGGTGATGAGGTAGGCGTCGATCACCCACGACAAGCTGGCCTGGCCGAAGTGCAGCTCCCGCTGAATGGTGGGCAGGGCGACGTTCACGATGGTCTGGTCGAGCGCGTTCATGAGCATGGCGAAGCACACGACAATCAGGGCGATCCACCGTCGCCGGTCGCCTGCGCTCGTTGTGGTTGCTGCCAGTTCCACGGTTCTCCTCGGCTAATACGCTGGACGCGGAGGCCGATTTCGGTGACAATGACCTCACAAGGTTCATATAATCACTGAATCAGGATGATCTACGAATTATGATTATCGGGGAACAGGTAGGTTGTGTCAAATGAGCAGTACGGAGGCGACACCGGGAGCATCGGTCCTCGTGACCAGGCTGGCGCGGCCGGGTACCGACGCAGCCCCGAGTCCGTCCTCGGTATGTCGCTCAAGGGTTTCGCCATCCTGAGCCACCTGCGTGAGGTCGGCAGCACGTCCCAGCAGGCCCTCGGCGACATGCTCTGCGTCGACGCCAACACGCTGGTCCTGTTGCTGAACGAGATCGAGGCCGCGGGCCATGCCACGCGAGAGCGGGACCCATCGGACCGTCGTCGCCACATCGTGCAGATGACTCCCGCCGGGCGGGTGGCCCTGCGCAAGGCCGAGCACGGGTTGGAGAGTGTAGAAGAAGAGGTCTTCGTCGCCCTCAGCGACGATGAGCGGGCCACCCTCCGCGGGCTGCTAGCCAAGACCCTCGACGGCGCACCGTCCATCGCCGAGTCCATCCGCTCCTTATCACGTGCCGTTGCTGGTCAGGGGCATGAGTCACAGACCGGCTCGGCGCCGACATCCAGCGGTGAGTGCTTTCGTCGACAGCGAACATCCTCGTCCGCCACCTGGCGGACGTCCCCTCGTGGACTCGAAACAGGCTCCCTCAGCGCCAGCTGAGCACGCCTCGGCGAGAACACCGACCGCAGGTCGTCGGTGGACGGACTGGCCTTTCCCGAGTGTCCGGTTGGCGACCTGACGGGCTCTGGTTCTCCGACCAGCACGGCGGCCAGATCTTTCGCATCGGGCCTGGACGGGACTGCGCCAGCCGAGAATGGGCCAGCGGAGACTGCGCTACCGCGCAGAAGCGATGGCCGACATACCCGGCGGACCCTCGGGACTGGGGTGGTTGCCCAACGGGACGCTGCTCGGCCGTCTCCATGCACGAGAAGAAACTGTTCCAGGTGGCCTTCGGCGTGCCGGTCCGGTTCGCCGGCGACCGATGCAATGCCGTGATCACCCTGGTGGCCGACCTCGGGCCGTACAACGCAGGGCTCAGCAACGACATGGTCGTCGATGCCGCCGGACGCTGCTACATCGGCAACATCGGCTTCGACGTCTATGGGGGAGAAGCGCTCCGCCCGACGGTGCTGTTGTTGGTGGAGCCCCTGGCCGGTGGCGGTGCTGAGCCATCAAGCGTGGCGCCGTCTCGGTCGCTGGTGAGCCCCGCGTGGTGGCCGAGGATCTGGTGGTACCCAATGGATCGGTGATCACCCCGGCGGGGGACCGGTTGATCGTGGCCGAGACGATGGCCCACCGGCTGACCTCGTTCCACATCGCCGCCGACGGCAGCCTCGACGACCGGCAGGTGTTCGCCGACTTGGGCGACGAGTCGCCCGACGGGATCTGCCTCGACGCCGACGGCGGGATCTGGTTCGCATCGATCGCGGAGCGCCAGGTGGTCCGGGTCGAGGAGGGCGGCAAGGTCACCGAGCGGGTCTCTACCGGTGCCCGCCGGGCCATCGCCTGCATACTCGGGGGCAAGGACGGGCGCGACCTCTACGACTGTACCGCGGGAACGCTCGACCGAACAAGACCGTCGTCGCGAGCGCTCGGGGGCCATCGAACTGTGTCGGGTCGATGTCCCCGGCGCCGGGTTTACTAGCCCGCCATGAGTGGATCCGACATGAGCCCGACGAAGCGACCGACGAAGGGACAGGACGGCCACCAGTGATCTGGCCCCCAACCAGGTCGTCGGGGATCTTCGTCTCGGGTCAGATCTCGCTCGATGATGACGGCAACCTGGTTGGTCGGGCTGACTGGGACGCCGCAGGCCAGGCAGTGCCTGCGAGGATCGAGCGGGAGCTACGGGCCCACGGAGCGAGGATGGAGGACGTGGTCCGTCTCGAACTCCTTCCTGGTCGATGCGGCCGGGTACCCCGCCTACGCCCAGGCCAGAACCGAGCTGTACCCGGGCCTGCATGCCGCGGGTACGTCCGTCGTAGTGGCCGGCCTGTTGGTCGAAGGTGCACTATTGGAAGTAGAGGCAACCGCGGTACGACCGGGCAGCGAGCCCGATCAAGCCGGCCCGACGGGTCAGTGCGCCCGATCGCGCCGATCGCTGACAGGGGGAGGGCTCATGACCGTGCAAGAGACATCCGATGGGATCAAGAGCCGGATCGAGAGCCGGCTGGCCGAGCGGGTGCGCACCGCCCCGGCCCCGTTCTTCCCCGATCCGGCCGTGCCCGTCCGGTTCAACTTCGACCAGGGAATCCCAGCTCCCGAGTCCTACCCGGTCGACGACTTGGCCGACTACGCGCCAAGAGCCATCAGGAACGGCGGCATCGCCGCCTGTGAGTACGCCGCCGGAGGCATGGAGGAGATGGGCAAGGGCTACATCGGCCTGCGCGAGGTGCTGGCCGAACGGCTGTCGCGACCGGGACGGCGGCCCCTTCACCCGGCAGAACGTGCTCCTGGCCAACGGCTCGTCGAACGCACTCTCGCTGTGCGCGGCCGCCCTGCTCGATCCGGGCGACGGCGTCATCGTGGAGTCGCTCTCCTATCCCTTCATGCTCAAGTACCTGGCCGGCCGCGGGCGCCGACATCCGGACCGTCCCCATCGATGACGACGGCATGGACATCGACGCGGTGGAGGCACAGCTCGAGGCGTTCCGGGCCGAGGGGGTCACGCCCAAGCTCATCTACACCATCGCCACGTTCCAGGTCCCGACGGGCACGGTGCTCTCCTTGGAGCGACGCCAGCGGCTCGTACAGCTGGCCGCTGACTGGAACGTCTTCGTGATCGAGGACAACTGCTACTACGACATGTACCTCGATGTCCCGCCCCCGCCGACGCTCCTCAGCCTCGACCGCTCCGGACTGGTGATCCAGACCGACAGCTTCTCCAAGAACCTGGCCCCCGGCCTCCGGCTCGGGTACGCCACCGCGCACGAAACCGTCATCGAGGCGCTGGCCACGGTGCGCGAGGACCACGGCGTGAACCACATGATTCCCCGCCTGCTCGAGTCCTACATCAACGACGGCATGCTCGAGCCGCACATCGTCCGGGCCCGTGCCATCAACCGGTCGAAGCGCGACGCCGCGCTCGCGGCGCTGAACGAGCACTGCATCCCGTGGGTGTCCTTCCGGGTCCCCAACGGCGGCATCTATTTCTGGCTCGAGATCTCTCCCGACATCAACTTGGAACAAGTCAGTGCCCGCATGGAAGCCGAGGGCGTGGCCTGTCGGCCTGGCGAGCGTTTCACCGGGGACGCCAGCGGTCGCCAGTTCCTTCGGATGGCGTTCCTACCCGTCCCCGAGGACGAGCTGGTGCGAGGTGTCGAGGCGATGGGCCGCGCCCTGAAGGCAAGCGCCACCGGGTAGCCAACCACCACCGCCTGGTTA
>CAVQVK010000088.1:0-7855 GCA_963717035.1 uncultured Acidimicrobiaceae bacterium
TCTTCCGTTTCGCCCTTCGACTTCCCGGTCTTCGACGCCGACAACCATCTCTACGAGACGACCGACGCCCTGACCAAGTACCTGCCGCCCCAGTACAAAGGGGCCATCGACTACGTCGACGTGCACGGCCGCACCAAGATCATCGTCCGGGGCCAGATCAGCGACTACATCCCCAACCCGACCTTCGACCGGGTGGGGCGGCCCGGGGCCCAGGAGGAGTACTTCAAGCAGTCGGGAACCCCGAGGGCAAGTCCCACCGGGAGATCATCGGCCGGGGCATCGACTGCCCCCCGGCCTTCCGCGAGGCCGAGTGCCCGGCTTGAGCTGCTCGACGAGCAGGGCGATCGACTTCGCCATCATGTTGCCCACCCTGGCCAGCCTGATCGAAGAGCGCATGCGCGACGACCCCGACCTGTGCGCCGCGGCCATCCACGCCTTGAACACCTGGATGCTCGACGCCTGGCCCTACGTCTACAAGGACCGGATCTTCTCCACCCCCATCATCACCCCGGGCGTGTTGGACAAGGCCATCGACGAGCTCGACTTCTTGGTCGACCACGGGGCCAAAGCGATCATACGTGTCCCGCTCCGGCCTGGGGCTACCAGGGACCGCGTGCAGCTTCGCCCTGGAGGAGTTTGACCATAACTGGACCAAGGTGGAAGAGCCGGCCTGCTCGTCGTCTTCCACGCTCGGACACCGGCTATGTCCGCTACACCAACGAGTGGGAGGGGTCCCCAGACCGAGACCCAGGCCTTCGCCGAGCCCCAGATGCTTCTCGGCCACGGTCCGCAACACCCACCGCGACATCCAAGACGCCGTCACCTCGATGATCACCCACGGGGCCCTGTGGCGCCACCCCAGCTGCGCTCGCCCTGATCGAGAACGGGGCCGGCTGGGTGCCCTCCTCTCGAGCACCTGGACGACACCTGGAAGACCATGCCCCAGGCGTACCAGGAGCGGCCCTCGGACACCTTCAAGCGCCACTTCTGGATCCACCCCTTCCACGAGGAGGACCCCCGAGCCCTGGTCGAGCTGCTCGGGGCCGACCACATCATCTTCGGCTCGGACTACCCCCATGTCGAGGGCCTGGCCGACCCGGTTGTCCTACGTCGACGAGCTGGCCGGCCTGCCCGAGAGGGACATCAGAAAGATCATGGGCGGCAACATGATGGGCCTGCTCGGGGCCAGGTCCCCGCCCCGGCCTGATCGCCGGCCCCGCCCGGGAACAACGCCACACCACCAATCAACCGACGACACCTGTCGCCCTCGATCCAACCGGAGGATGACATGCAGGTCGGAGTGATGGTCACCAGCTACAACCACGGCGACTGGGACCGGCTCATGGCCGGGGACTATTCCCACGGCCCCGCCATTCCCGACTCGGAGAAGCTGGACGAGACCCTGCGGATGGGCGAGCTGGTGGAGCCGCTGGGCTTCGACTCCATCTGGACGACCGAGACTACGGCTCGGCCTACTCCATGCAGCCCAACCCCATGCAGTGGCTGGCCTACTGGGCGGGCCGCACCGAGCGGGTCGACCTGGGCAGCGCCGTGGTCGTCGCCCCCTGGTGGAACCCGGTGCGCCTGGCCCACGAACTAGCCATGCTCGACATCCTCCTGAAGGGCCGCAAACTGCACCGGGCCTGGGGCCGAGGGGTCAGCGAGCACGAGTACCTCTCGCTCGGCATCCCCCGAGAGCGGTCGCGGACCACTTCTACGAGGTCCTCGACGTGCTCCGGCTGGCCGACAGCCAGGAGCGGTTCAGGCTACGACGGCGAGATTTCAAGATCCCGCCCACGACCATCCGACCCCAGCCGTGCCACAAAGGCCACCTGCTCGAGGGGGCCCGGGCCGCCTTCACCACCAAGAAGTCAGCCGAGCTGGCCGCCGAGGCCGGGCTGGGCCAGATGTTCGTGGCCGGCGAACCCCTCGACGCCATGAGCCTGCAGGTGGGCCAGTTCAACTCGATCCGGGCCGAGAAGGGCCTGCCGCCCGACCAGCCCACCGCCCTGTTGTGGATGTACTGCGCCGAGACCGAAGAAGAGATCGAAGAGGGCTACGGGTACTTCGAGTCGCAGCTCCTCGACGCCAAGAACCATTACTTCGACTGGAACTCGACCGGCTTCGAGGGGTCCCCGGCTACGAGGAGTACGCGGCCAAGAGCGCCAACAACGTCGACTTCGGTGCGGCGAGCGTCTGGGATCAACGGAACACGCAGCCCATCGGCACCCCGGCCCAGGTCATCGAGAAGATCAAGCAGGTACAAGAAGCGGTGAGCCTCGAGTACCTGGTCATCCACGTCTTCTACGGTGCCATGCCCCGCGAGAAGGCCGAGAAGAGCCTGCGCCTGTTCGCCGCAGGAGGTCCTGCCCGCCATCCACGACATGGCCACCCCGATCCATGCCTCGTCGTTGGGCGTGCCCGCCGGGACGACCGCCTCCTGATCGGTCGCTCCGCCTGACCGGGTACGACTGGGCGGGCTTGCGGCCGCCGATGGTGGTTGCGGCTCGGGCCGCCGATGGCGGCAGGACCGCCTCGCCGGCCGACACCAGACGCTCGCCCAGCTTCTCGATCTCGGCTGCGCCGGCCGGATCGAGGAAGCCCTTCAGCGTGATGGCCAGGACAACGTGGCCGGACCGGTCGAACACCGGAGCGGCAATGCTCGAAAGCTCGTAGAGGGCGGAGGGCGCCAGCCGGGTCACCATGTAGCCTTCACTGTTCCGGACCTGGTCGATGAACCCGCCGAGCGTGCTCGAGAGGTCGCCCTCGGCGCGACAGTGCATCGATGGAGCCCAGGATCTTGCGCGACATCGTTCGAGATCGTCAGGGGCAATGGCACTGCACCGGAGTAGCCCCGTTCCCGCACGGCGGCCAAGGCGTCGAGGTAGCGCTGCCGGCGGTCCGGGGCCCAGACGTCGTGGGCCGCCGGCGAGCCACTCGTCGATCCGCGCCGGTCCCACCAGGCCACGAAGATGGCACCGATGGGCGGGGCCAGGGGGATGCGCTGTGAGAGATAGAGCACCCGGAGATCGTTGCGCTCCAGCTCGGCGGCGCTCGCCTTCCCCACGACAACGATGGAGTGGTCGAAGACGGTGGTGAGTATGACGTCGAGACCCAAGTCCTCGGAGATGAGCCTTATCTCCCGCCGCCCGATGGCCACCGCCCGGTTCTGGTGGGAGGCGGCTTCCCCCAAGGGGATGACGGCCGGGCCCAGGCTGTATCCGCCCGGCATTTCGCGTTACCAAGCCATTCTCGACCAGCGTGGCCAGATGGTGTGCCCGGTGGCCTTGGCCATGCCGAGACGGCGGGCCAGTTCGACAGGGTGAAGGTGTCCGACTCCGCGCCTTGGCGAGGAATTCAGGATCGACACGGCACGCTCGACGGCGGGGCTGGTCCTATTGATGTGCGCCTCCCTTCGTCGAAGCCAATCCCTGCGTTGGTGACGCACGCCTTGTCGCCCAAGGTCTTTCCCACCGTGACTGGTGCAGCGGGTATGCCCGAGCGGTGACTTGGCTCAGCAAGCTGTCGTCGACCACCAGCGTCTGCCCGCTCACGTAGTGGGCCAGGTCTGAAGCCAGGAACAGGACGGTGGAGGCCATGTCCCGGCTCCGCTCCATCGAATCCAGGGCATCCGTCGGCCAGTTCGTCGCGCGTCGGCTCCTCGTGACGGCGCCGGCGCTTGGAGCGGCGATGACCCCGGGAGCGACGGCATTGACTCGGACATCAGCGGGCCGGAGCTCGATGGCCGCGGCTCGTGGATCAAGGACATCAGCCCCGCTTTGGCCGCGCGCATAGGCGGCGTGGAACGGGGCGCTGCATATACCACTGATGGAGGCCACGAACACCATCGTGCCACGGCCGTGGTCCGACATGGCTCGATCTTGTGGCGATCTTCACCACGTGGAAGGCGTGGCGGACGACGATGTCGCTGACATGAGTCCCGAATCGCCTTCGGGCATGTCGACGACGGCAGCACCCACCGGGCTCACCCCGATGATGTCGACCACACTGTCCATGGCGCCGAACTGGCTGACCGTTTCGTCCACCACCCGTTCGACCTCGCTCGCCTGTCGGGCACATCAGGCCGACGTAGGCCGACGCCGCCGACCTCGGCGGCGACCTCGGCGGCCAGGCGCTCGTCGATGTCCACGCAGACCACCCGGGCACCTTGGCCTGGCCAGGGCATGCTGCGGCTCGCCGTCGATGCCCCGTCCTGTTCGCGAGCACGGGCAAAGCCGCGCCTGTCCAGGCGCAGCAGGGCCCCGAAGTCGGAGTACCGGTGATCTCGTCTGCGCGAAGTCACGCCGTGTTGCGACGGTTCCGATGTAGGTCTGCCCGCGGCTGAGCCCGTGTCGGCGGCTATCCGCTGGGGGACATAGCGATCCAAGGCCGGGATGACTTCTTTTCCCAACAGCTCGATCGTGCGCATTACCGACGTGTGGGGCAGGTGGCCGAACTGGACGTAGCAGATGAGCTCGTCGACCCCGATGTCGGCGTAGTGGCACATCTTCTCGATAGCAACGCTCGGGGTCGCCGACGATGATCATGTCGGCATCGTCGAATTGTGGCCACGTCGAACTCGCCGTTGGCCCGCGCCGTCAGCAGCGGGAAGACCCGGTCCTTCTCCTCCTGGGAGAAGTGCGGGAACTCCCACTCCAGGGTGAACTCGGCCAGATGGTGGTACCACCACCACACCGAGGTCCCAGATCCCGTTGTCCTCGGCGTGCGGCAACGGTGTCGGCGCAATGCACCAGGGTGTAGGCGGCCACCTTGTCGGTGCGACCCGGGTGAGCGGAACGGGGTCGGCGGCCGCTTCTCGGTACTGGCGGATGGTCGCCGCCGTCTGATCGAGCGGGTTCATGATGGACATGGCCAGAAGACCGAGGCCGGCTGGCCGGCCACGGCCGCCGTTCCCGGGCTGACCCCGGCCATCCACGCCGGCGGGTGGGGGTCCTGTACCGGCTTCGGGGTGATCATGCGTCGAGGGAAGTCCAAGAA
The DNA here is from genome assembly GCA_963717035.1 of uncultured Acidimicrobiaceae bacterium. Taxonomy (GTDB): domain Bacteria; phylum Actinomycetota; class Acidimicrobiia; order Acidimicrobiales; family RAAP-2; genus DASXMT01. The sequence goes on from CAVQVK010000088.1 coordinate 4,999, forward strand.
CTCGCTGTGCTCCTCGTAGTACTCGATCTCCCACATCCCGACCACGGTCCGCGACCGCGGCGCGCCATGGTCCTTGCTCTCGCGCCGCGGTCCACGCCGAATGCCGTCTGTTCCATGGGGCGTGGAACGTCCGGTCCCCCATTCGACCCGGCCCTTGGACAGCACGTCGACCGTGGCCACCTTCTCCGCCACCCGCGCCGGGTGGATGAACGGGTGAGGCATGAGCGTGACCCCGAAGCCCAGGCGGATCTGCTCGGTGCACTGCGAGAGGGCGCCGAGGATCACTTCGGAGGACGGCGAGTGCGACCGCCCTTCCCGGAAGTGGTGCTCCACGTGCCAGGTCGTGTGGAATCCCATCCGATCGGCCAGCTTGATCTGCTCGAACGCCTCGGCGTAGGCCTGCTGCTCGGCGTCACGCTGCCCGTAGGGATGCGGCTTGTCGCCCACGGTCTGGGGTACGTCGATCTCGTACAGGACATCGAGCTTCACGGCTCTCCTCGCCCGGGGCCTGAGGCCACCTGGTCATTGCAGTTGTTCGCCATCCGAGATTGTTCGTAATACCGAACACGATGTTCCAGTAACAGAACGATTCTGGGACACGGCCGGCGAAAAGTCAATGAGCACCGGAGGGCGCGACCGAGGTCTCGATCGGCAGCCAGGACGATCCGGGTCACGATGGCGGCGAGCTCGGCCGGTCTCGTGATCATCACCTCGTGACCGGCGTCGATGACCTCTTCGGTCACACCGGGACCGAGCCGGCGGATCATCTCGTCCTGGTCGGGCCCGGGGACGGCCCGGTCCTGGAGCAGTCGAACGTACGTCTTGGGCAAGCTCTCGACCTCGGCACTCCACCGCACGGTGTCGGTGAAGAAATGCATCGAATCCGACCCGACGTGAGCCAGCACGTACGACCACTGCTGGTCGTCCAAGTCGTTGCCGAGCAGCTCACGGTGATGGTCGGCCGAGAGCGTGGTGACCGCACCCGGGCCCGACCGCAGGCGTCGGTCAAACGGCTGGTCGCTGCTCGGCCGGAGTCATGGTGAGCACAGACTGTCCGTCCGGAACCACCAGGCACGAGACGAAGACGAGCCGGAGAACCCGGTCACCCAACCTGGTGAGCAATCGCCGGAAGGGTGACTCCGGCCAACGAGTGCCCGACGAGGACGACCCGGTCGAACCCGGCGGCGTCGATGTCGGCCACGACCGACTCCGCACTCACCTCGATGGTCACGTCGTCGAGGTCCATGGGATGGCTGCCCCGTCCGGGCAAGTCGACGGCGAGCGTGGAGGAACCGAGCAGCGGCAGCATGCGGTCCCAGCACCACGCCCCGTGGTACCCCCCGTGTACGAGCACGACGCCCATGGTTGCGAGCCTGCATCATGTCGCCCCTGACCCTTTCATGCCCCCGATCCCGCTAGCCGGAGATGCCGAAGCGCTCCAGCCCGAAGGCCCTGATGGCGTTGCCCCGAGTCAGCTTGTAGACCTCGTCGTCCGACATGCCGGCCTCGGCGCAGATGGCGGTGAGCACCTCTTTGGAGTTGGGGAAGGTCGAGTCGGCGTGGGGATAGTCGGTCTCGAAGCAGATCTGGTCCATGCCGATGCGTCCCGGTTGCGCAGCCCGGTCTCGTCGTCGAAGATGCAGCCGTAGACCCGGCCCGGTACGTAGCTCGACGGCGGGTTCGGGCAGCCAGGAGCCGAAGCTGTTGTCGCTCCGCTCCTCCCACAGCTTGTCGGCCCGCTCGAAGACGTAGGGCATCCAGCCGACCTGGCCCTCGGAGTAGGCGATGGTCAGCTCGGGGAAGCGGGCCAGCGTGCCCGAGAAGATGCAGTCGAGCACCGAGCCCATGGCGTTCTGGAAGGTCAGCGTGGAGCTGATGATGAACGGCGCGTCCGGCGAGGTCGCTGGCATCTTCGACGAGGACCCGATGTGCATGCAGACGACGGTGTCGGTCTCCTCGCAGGCCCGGAAGAATGGATCCCAGGATCCGCCTTGTCGTGCATCGAGGGCAGGCCGAGCGGATGCGGGGTTCTCGGTGAAGGCCACGGCGTGGCTGCCCTTGGCCGCGCAGCGCGCGGATCTCGTCGGCGGCCAGCTCGGCGTCCCACAGCGGGACGATGGTGAGGGGGATCAGCCGGCTCCGGCCCGCGCCCGGCCGCACCACTCGTCGATCATCCAGTCGTTGTAGGCCTGGACGCACAGCAGGGCGAGCTCCTTGTCCTGGCGCTCGGGGAACGTCTGCCCGCAGAAGCGGGGCAGGGTGTTGGGGAAGCAGATGGCGGCGTCGATGTGGTTGGCGTCCATGTCCTCCAGCCGCTCCTTCTGCTTCCAGGCGCCCGGCCGGACTGGTCGAAGGTGGCCACCTCGAACTCGAGCTCGTCGAATCCGACGGCGGCCGAGATTGACGTCAAGGGGCGACGAGGTCGTCGTAGTGCCACACATCGGCCCAGTCGCCGTCGTCGTCGAGCTTCCAGCTCGACACGCCCCGGTGGCCTGGTCCTGGGACATCTTCTGGCGGACGATCCGCGGGCCCCGATCCGCGTAATCCAAAGCTTAGATAAGTCAACGTTGTCGGTAACACATCGACACCGATAAACTGGTTGAAATCGCCAAATTGCAGAGATTCAAGTGAGGGCGGCAATACCCCCGCTCTAAGCTGCTGATTGAATCCGCTCAGGTCCAACCAATAAATAATAGACGGCGGTAATACTCCGACTGTTAGTGGACAGTTATAACTTCTCAATATCAAGTGTGTTAGAGTGCACGGTAACACATTGACGGTCAGCTGATGATTATATCGTTCCAACATTAGGCGACGCAGTCCAAATGGTAAGACTCCGGCGGCCAACGGTTGATTA
>CAVQVK010000089.1:0-11308 GCA_963717035.1 uncultured Acidimicrobiaceae bacterium
GCCCGAGGTCGGGCTGACCGATGTGACCGAAGGGCAACCGCCTGTCACTAGCAGGGCGGTGAGTAACGGGGCCGCGTTGGGGCTTCCCCAACCCGAGGCTCTGTCGTAATTGGCCGTCGCGGCGTACTGACCACCATTGCTACCGAGCCAATCGTTGTTCCCGGCAGTGATGTCGGTGAACGGATACGACCCGCACGATGCCGCCCCATAGAGAACCGGGTTGATGAGGCCCGCGGGCGAGTTACTACCCTGATCGACTAGCGCGAGCAACGCGGCCCAAAGCGGCGCACCGGCGCTGGTGCCCCCCACGGCATAGCCACCCCCCATTCCAGTAGACGACGTAACCGTGCATCAGGATCGGCGGACGCGGAGACGTCGGGGACCGTCCTACAGGACTGCGTACCTGGTCCCGAGCTCAGTGGACACGCCGTCGAGGTCGTCGTGGTTCCCGGACCGGTCTGCCAGGATGGCTGGGTAAAGTTGGTCGATACGCCCCCTCCCTCCGGAACCGGTGTCGTTCCAAACGGATTCGGTGGAGGTGGTACCCGACAGTGACAGCGACGTTCCTCCTACCCCGGTTACGTTGGGCTGACTCGCGGGGTCGTCCACGGCCAATCCGGTCGAACCGGTCCCTGTTGCAGTCCTCCGACCCCGTATCGCCGGAGGCAGCAAAGATCGTCTGACCTTGGGTCGCCGCCATTTGAAACACGGTGGCTTCCGTATTCGCTGCTTGTCGGGTGAAGGACGCCTCACAGAGTCCCCAACTGGTGGTGATCACCTTGGCGGTGTCGTCCTGCACCATCTGTGGTACACATCGATCCCGAGCTGTTAGGCGGTCCGGTGTACACGTTAATCGCGGCACCGGGGGCCAGTCCGGCGACGTTTTCGATATCGAGCGCCGCCTCCACGCTTCCAGCGCCGGTTCGCACTCCTCCATCGACTGGGATGTTGGTGACCGGGTTCAAGATCCCATAACACGACTCATAGCTCTGGACGTCGGTGCTCAGGTACGGCTCCTACTCGAAGATGCCCACGGTGACGCCGGAACCCAGACGACCTTGCCCGTAGAGGTTGGAGAAGCCATAGGCGCCGGCGATCGTGTTGGCCGTATAGGAGCCGAATGTGGAGGCAGACGTCGTCGCTGCGGCACAGGGCGTTGGTCCGGACGCGTTGGCCTGCTGTACCTGTGGACCGGCCGCCGGGGTCGTCCCACCCGTCGTCGGGCTCGGCGTGGCTCCTGCAGGGCCGAAGTCCGCTTGCGGTTGCGGCAGGGCGACGGTACTCAGTCCCACCAGACCTTGAATCGAGTTGGCCAACGACACTGGCACCGTCGGGTTTTGCGTATTGGCTCGAGCCACTCGGCCACTGGGCAACCGGGCATTGACCAGGTTCACGGCAAGGGCTTGTTCGACCTGGCTCGTGGTGCCGGTCACCGGAATCAGCAATCCGTCGCTGGTCGTCGCGCCCACCTGCAACCCCGATGCAGCCAACCAGGAGCGGACAGCGGCGATGGTCAGGGCCGTGGGCCCGAACATCGGCCCGAACTGTCCGGCGCTCAGATAGTGGTGGTAAGTCGGAGAACCCGGGGTCGACACGCCCTTGACGAAGGCATCCAGCGCAGCCTGGTCACGCGGCTTGAGGGCCACGTCGAAGGTAAGAGGGGCCGACGCATTGGTCGGGCCCACCACCGCGGCGCCGCTGGGCAACTGCGGGATCGAACCGGGCAATGTGGCCGTCTGGCTCACGAGGTGGCCTGATGGCACAGGGCCCGATGCCGCCGCCGGACCAGCAGGCAGCGCAATGCCCATCACACCCACCAGGACGGCTGCCCCGGCAGTGGCCACGACTCCGCCCCTGATCCGGCCGCGCCGCATCCTCTGGGACCTTGCTCTGGTCCACTCGAACCGGATCACGGCGGACAGTCTGGCTCAAACAGGGCACCCCTGTGCCCTCAGGGCTTGTTCGCCCTCAGGGATTCTTCGCCGCCGGCCTCTTCGCCCTCAGTTCCCCTTCGTATGGCTGGCGGCAACGTCACTCTCGACCGAGTCATCAGGCGAGCTCTGGACCGAATCATCGGCTGAGTCATCAGGCGGGCTCTCAGTAGCAGCGCTCCCGGCTGCGCCCTTTGATCCACCACCGTCGGCGCCCACGGCGCGAACGCCACCAGCGCGAACGCCACCAGCGCGATCGCCACCGGGAGTGCCACCAGCGCGAGCGCCCACTGAGGAGTCACCGCCGGTGCCGGAACGCCCCTCGCCGCGCCAGTTCCTCAATCGCTCGGCCACCACCGCTTCGTGCCCGCGGTCACTCGGCTCGTAGTAGACGGCGTCACCAAGCTCGGGAGGCCGATACTGCTGGTCCGTGAAAGCGCCCGGTTGGTCGTGGGGGTAGACGTAGCCCTGGCCGTGGCCGATGGACCCCGCACTCTGGTAGTGCGAATCGCGCAGATGGGCGGGCACGTTGCCGCGTGGCCCCTGACGCACATCCTGTTGGGCCCGGCCCAGGGCCACCGTCACCCGGTTCGACTTCGGCGCGCACGCAAGATGCACCACCGCCTGGGCCAGATTCAGCTGCGCCTCGGGCAGCCCCACGAACTCAACCGCTCGAGCGGCGGCGTCAGCCACCACCAGGGCCAGCGGGTCGGCCTCGCCGATGTCCTCGCTGGCCAGGATGACCAGACGGCGGGCAATGAACCGGGCGTCCTCCCCCGACTCGAGCATCCGGGCCAACCAGTACAGGCCGGCGTCCGGATCCGAGCCCCGCACGCTCTTGATAAAAGCGCTCACCTGGTCGTAGTGGTCATCTTCGCCGTAATGGTGCAAGCGAGTGTGGCGGGCGCGCTCCACGTCATCGATGGTGATCGCGCGGTCGCCGGCCAGGGCCAGTGCCACTTCCAGAGTGGTCAGCACCGCCCGGGCATCGCCGTCGGCCAGTCCGACCAGAGCAGCCACCGCGTCGGGCTCGGCCTCGGCCTCCTCGGCCGCGAGTCCCCGGGCCACCACCAGGGCCAGCTCCTCGTTGCTCAGGGGTTCCAGCCGCCACAGCGTCGAGCGGGAGAGCAACGGGGCGTTCACTTCGAAGAACGGGTTCTCGGTGGTCGCTCCGATCAACACCAACAAGCCCTCTTCCACCGAGGGCAACGAGCGCGTCCTGCTGGGCGCGGTTGAACCGGTGCACCTCGTCGAGAAAGAGGATCGTCCCGCGGCCCTGTTCCCCCAGCCGCCGCCGAGCACCCTCGACTACCTCGCGGACGTCCTTCACGCCGGCGGTCACCGCGGAGAGCGGGATGAACTCCTTGGCCGTAGCGGTGGCCACCACCGAGGCGAGCGTGGTCTTCCCCGTACCGGGCGGGCCCCACAAGATGGCCGAGGTCAAGCGGTCCGATTCGATGAGCGCCCGGAGGGGAGCTCCCGGCCCGACCAGGTGGGCCTGGCCGATGATGTCGTCGAGGGTCCTCGGTCGCAGCCGGGCCGCCAGCGGCGCCCGCGAGGCCAGACGTTCTTCAGCCGCACCGGAGAACAGGTCGTCGGCGGCCACCGGTGAACCGACCGATCAGTCTTTACGGGGCACGAGCCGGAGCCCGAGATCGGCCAGAGCAGTCGCAGCCAGAGGCTTGGGTGCCCCGGTCATCGGGTCCGATCCCGATTGGGTCTTGGGGAAGGCGATGACCTCTCGGATACTGTCCTCGCCGGCGAAGATGGCCACCAAGCGGTCGATACCGACGGCGAAACCGGCATGGGGCGGGGCGCCGTAGCGAAACGCCCCGAGCAGGAACCCGAAACGGGACTCGGCCTCTTCCGGGGTGATACCGAGCACGTTGAACACCCGGCTCTGGATGTCGGCGCGATGGATCCTGACGCTGCCCGAACCCAGTTCCCACCCATTGAGGACGAGGTCGTAGGACTGGGACCGCACCGAGGCGGGATCCGACTCCAGCCGGTCCAGATCCTCCGGGTGGGGCATGGTGAAGGGATGGTGGGCGGCGATCGGGTTCCCGCTCGCGTCCACCCCGTCGAACATCGGGAAGTCCACGATCCAGACGTAGCGGAAGGGTCCCTCGCCCACGGGACGTGACCCCAGCTCGACACGCAGCTGGCCTAGCACCGTGCAGGCCAGTCGGTGCTCGTCGGCCACCACCAGGATCAGGTCCCCCGCGGCGACCTCCATGGTGGCGATCAGCGCGGAGCGCTCCTTGTCCGAGAGGAAACGGTCGAGGGGCGAATCGAGGCCGAGCCGGCCAGCCCCCGAAGCCGAGCCTCAGACCCGGCCCCCGGTGTACCCTCCGACGCAGCCCCCGAAGCGCCGTCACCCCCCGACGCGCCGTCAGCACCATCTGCTGCGGTCACCCGGAACCAGGCCAGCCCCTTCGCTCCGAGCTGCTTCGCCTTGTCCGTCAGGGTGTCGAGCTTGGAGCGGGTCAGGGTCGCCCCGCCCTCGAGCCGGAGGGCCTTCACACACGGTGCGCTGAACGCCTTCACCTCGGTTCCCTCGAACACAGCCGACAGATCCACCAGCTCCATGCCGAAGCGCAGGTCCGGCTTGTCGGTGCCAAACCGGTCGAGCGCGTCCGACCACGTCATCTGCTCGATCGGCTGCGGGCGCTCCCCCGTCGCCACCTCGGCGGCGTCGAGCACCGCCTCGGAGACGAACCTGAGCACGTCGTCCTGGCCCACGAACGACGCTTCCACGTCGAGCTGGGAGAACTCGAATTGGCGATCGGCCCGGAGATCCTCGTCCCGCATGCATCGTGCGATCTGGAAGTAGCGGTCCACGCCCGCCACCATCAAGAGCTGCTTGGCCAGCTGCGGGCTCTGGGGCAGCACGTAGAAGGAGCCCTGATGCAAGCGGCTGGGCACGGCGAACTCGCGAGCGCCCTCGGGGGTGGGCGCCCACAACATCGGGGTCTCGACCTCACAGAAACCCTGTCGGTCCATGGCTGAGCGAAGGGCCGAGTTCACCTGAGCGCGCAGCCGCAGGTTGGCCTGCATCCGCGGCCGACGGAGATCGACGAATCGGTTCCGCAGCCGAACGACCTCGTCCGCATCCACCCGATCGTCCACCGCGAATGGCGGAGGCTCGGCGACCGATAGCACCTCGACGACGCAATCACCGATCTCGATCTCACCGGTGGGTAGCTCCGGGTTCACCGTGCCCTCGGGCCGGTGGCGAACCACGCCCTCGACGGCGATCACGTACTCGCTGCGCACGTCGACCGTTCCCGGCACCACGCACTGCACGATCCCGGTGTGATCCCGGAGATCGACGAAAGCGAGATGCTCACCGTGCTCCCGGCGCTTGGCCACCCAACCGCACAGCCGCACTGCGGTGCCGATGTCGGCCGTGGAGACCCGCCCGCACAGGTGGGTGCGCATCGACGTGGCGTCAATGGTCCCGTCGACCGGCTCGGGTGTTGCCGTCATGCTGGTTCCTTTCCAGTGGGCTCGGCCACCGGGTCCACTCCGCCCGTCGGGGGTACTCCGCCCGCCGGCTGTTCTCCGTCAGTCGACCGAATTCCCCCGGTCGGTTGTGGGCCACTACAAACAGCGTCGACCACCTCGGCCCTGGGGACGGTCCGCTGGGCGCCTTCACCCCGTAGGGGCCGGACCGATACCGTCCCCGCCGCGACCTCGTCGGGTCCCACAATCAGTGCCATCCGGGCACCCGAGCGATCAGCCGACTTCAACTGCGACTTCATGGAGCGCCCGTCGAAGGCACGATCCGCCCGTAGCCCGGCGCGGCGCAACTCCGCGGTGAGGTCCCGGGCCGACTCGCCGCCGGCCACGTCGACCACGTAGGCGTCGAGCGCCGGCGGCGAAACCGGGAAGACGTCCTCGGCATCACAGGCCAGGAGCACCCGCTCGATCCCGATGCCGAAGCCGATGCCCGGCGTGGACGGGCCGCCCAGCATTTCGACCAGGCCGTCATACCGGCCTCCCCCGCCAATGCCGTTCTGGGCCGCGTCCAAGGCTTGTGACGCGAACTCGAAGGTAGTCCGCGAGTAGTAGTCGAAGCCACGGACCAGTCGGTGGTCGAGCTCATAGGGAATGCCGAGCACCCGCAAGCCGCCCTGTACCCGCTCGAAGTGCTCTTGGCACGGCCCGCACAGATGGTCGACCAAGCGGGGCGCATCGGCGGTGGCCTTGCGGCACCCCTCCCGCTTGCAGTCGAGCACCCGCAGGGGATTGGCCTCGAGCCGTTCCTGATGTTCGGGGCACAGCTCGTCGCGCCGGTCGGCCAGGTACGAGCGCAACAGCTCGATGTACGCCGGGCGACACTCGCCGTCCCCCATCGAGTTCAGCTTCAACGTGAAGTCGGTCAACCCGAGCGAGCTGAACAGCCCCTGGGCCAAGCTGATCACCTCGACGTCGAGGTCCGGATCCTCCGGGCCCAATGCCTCCACGCCCAGCTGGTGGTGTTGGCGGTACCGCCCGGCCTGGGGGCGCTCGTAGCGGAACGCCGGTGTGGCGTACCAGGCCTTCCACGGCAACGGCGGACGGTGCTGCACGTAGGCCCGAACAATGGGAGCGGTTCCCTCGGGCCGGAGGGCCAGAGCTCGCCCACCCCGGTCTTCGAACTCGTACATCTCCTTGCCCACGACGTCGCTACCCTCGCCGATCCCGCGGCGGAAGACCCGGACGTCCTCGAACATCGGGGTGTGGGCCAGGCCGTAGCCGGCCTGTTCCACCAGGTGGGCGAAGGTGGCGAGCAGCGCCTCCCACCGGCTCGACTCGGGCCACAAGACGTCATGGGTCCCACTCGGGCGCGCGCGGCCGTGGGTTCGTCGCTCATCGGAGCTCAGTCCTTCTTCCCGGGCAGAATGCGGTAGGCGTCGTAGACCGCGTCGAGATGGCGGACCGAGTTGAGTACCGACTCGAGGTGGTTGGCGTCACCCAGCTCCACGTCGAAGCGCATGCGGGAGATCCGGTCCACGTCGGTCTGGGTGTTGGCGGCCAGGATGTTGAGGTGGTGCTCGGAGACGACCTGGCTCACGTCGGTGAGCAGCCGCGATCGGTCGATGGCCACCACCTCGATGGTGGCGATGAACACGCCCGAGGACCGATGGTCCCACTCCACCTCGATCAGTCGCTCCCGGGACCGGCTGGCCAGCGAGGCGGCGTTGGAGCAGTCGGCCCGGTGCACCGACACGCCGCGTCCCCGGGTCACGAAGCCGATGATCTCGTCGCCGGGAACCGGCGTGCAGCACCGTGACAGCCGGACCACGAGGTCGTCCAGGCCCTCCACATAGACGCCGACGTCCGACCGCTGCCCGGGCCGACTGGCTGTCGATTGGCGGCGGGCGGTGACCGGCAGCTGCTCGTCGTAGACACCGCCGCCCCGGAGCTCGCGCAACAGGCGTTGCGCGACCGCTCGGGCCGAGATGCGGTTATCGCCGATCGCCGCGTGCAGGGCGTCGAGATCGGCGTAGTTCATGGTCACGGCCAGTTCGGCCAGCGCATGGTCCGAGGCCAGCTTCTGGACGGGGAGACCTTCTCGCCGCAGCTCCTTGGTCAGCTCGTCCCGACCGATCTCGATGGCATCCTCCCGGCGTTCCCGGGAGAACCACTGGCGGATCTTGGTCCGGGCCCGCGACGAGGCGGCCAGGTTGAGCCAGTCCCGCGACGGTCCCGCTGTGGGCGCCTTCGAGGTGATGATCTCCACCGTGTCCGCCGAGTTCAACGTGGTCTCGAGCGGGACCAACCGGCCGTTGACGGTCGCCCCGACGCAGCGGTGCCCCACCTCGGTGTGGATGGCATAGGCGAAGTCGACCGGGGTGGCGTTGGCCGTCAGGGCGATGACCTTGCCCTTAGGGGTGAACACGTAGACCTCGTCTTGCTCGAGGTCGAGCTTGAGGGCCTCGAGGAACTCGATCGGATCGGTGGTCTCGTTCTGGAAGTCGGCGATCCGCTGCATCCACTCGATCTCGGCCGTGGTCGACGAGGTCTCCCGGGCCAGTGCTTGTCGCTCCGCCTTCCGGTCGGCCTCGGCCGTGCTGGCATCGCCACGAGCTTTCTTCGAAGACTTGGACGGCTTCGTGGGGCCGGTCTGCTTGACCTGGTCACCGGCCTTGGTGGCGGTATGGCCCTCAGCTCGGCCGGTGTCACCGGGGACTGCCGTGCTGGTTGGGCCGCGATGGTCACCAGGGCCGTGAGCGTCGCGGGGGGCCTTGGCCATGGTCTTGGCCGTCTTGTCCCGAGCGGACTTGTCGGTGCCCTCACGCCCGGGCTTCTCCTTATAGCCCCAGTGGGCGGCGATGCCGTACTCCGCCCGCCGGTGCATCTCGTGCGTTCGCACCTGCACTTCGATGGGCTTCCCGTCCAGCCCGATGACGGTCGTATGCAGCGACTGGTACAAGTTGAACTTCGGCGAGTTGATGTAGTCCTTGAACCGGCCCTGGACCGGGGGCCAGATGGCATGGATGGAACCCAGTGCCGCCCAACAGTCCTTCTCCGACTCGACGATGACCCGCATCCCCACCAGGTCGTAGAGGTCGTCGAACTCCTTGCCCCGCACGACCATCTTCTCGTAAATGCTCCACAGGTGCTTCGGCCGGCCGGTCACCTCGGCGGTGATCCCGGACGTGTGCAAACGCTCGCGCACGGCCACCAGGACCCGAGCCAGGTAGTCGTCGCGAAGGGGCGCCCGACTGGCCACCATCTGCTCGATCTCGGCGTAGCGCTTGGGGTGCAGCGTGGCGAAGGCCAGGTCCTCGAGCTGCCACTTCACCTCCTGGATGCCGAGGCGGTGGGCCAGGGGCGCATAGATGTCGAGCGTCTCTTGGGCCGTCCGGTGCTGCTTCCATTCCGGCATGACCGAGAGGGTGCGCATGTTGTGGAGCCGGTCGGCCAGCTTGATGATGAGGACGCGCCAGTCATCGGCCATGGCCACCAACATCTTGCGGACGGTGGCTGCCTGCTGGGCCTCCTTGGAGTCGAACTGGAGCCGATCCAACTTGGTCACGCCATCGACGATGGCCGCGACGGTGTCACCGAAATCATGCTTGATGACCTTGTTGGTGACCCCCGTGTCCTCGACGGCGTCGTGCAGCAGGGCGGCGGCGATGGTCTGGGTGTCGAGGCCCAGCTCGGCCACGATGCCCGCCACGGCGATGGGGTGGGTGATGTAGGGCTCGCCCGACCGCCGCACCTGGCCGGCATGGGCCACGGCCGCCGTCTCTGCCGCTCCTTCGATCATCCCGGTGTCCTCGTCGGGATGGCGGCGGAGAAACGCCTCGATCACCTTGGCCAGCAGATCCGTCTCGGACTCGGACAGTGCGCCTCCGGCCAGGGACGTCGTCCTATCGGCCTGGGAGTCCGGCCCCTTCGTATCGGTCTCGTCCGAATGGGCTCGCGCCGCCAACGCCATCAGATCGCTCCGCTGGGACTTCTGCGGTCAGTGTCGATGAAACTGTCGGCTTCAGCCGTCAGAGATGTCACGCCTACACGGTACCTGGAGGGCGGGATGAGCCGGAACCATCCCGCCTGCCGCGGGCAGTGGGCCGCGGGATGACGAGACCGCCACTTGCCCACGCTCAGCAGTCAGCTGGTCCTGGTCAGCGACGTTTGCCCTTGCCGCCTTTACCCTTCCCCTTACGAGGACGAGGTGGAGGGCGAGTGCCAGGGGGCCGGTTGGCCCCGCCGCCCGACGACGGAGTCCGGGCACCCGGCGCTTTGGATCCCGAGGGAGCTCCCTTGGCCGCACCGGGACGCAGGACTCCTGTCGAGGCCGGCTGGCGGGCCGGTGCCCGGGATGCCCCGGGTCGGATCACGCCCGTCGCCTGGGGCCGTGCTCGCCCGCTCCCCCGGCCGCTCCCTCGACCGGCTCCGGCGGTGCTCATGGCCGCGACGCTCGAAGGAGTGAGGACGCCCACCCGGTCGCCTCTCGTCTCGAGTCGGTGGCGGATGGCGACATACCGTGGCTCTCGTTCCTTCATCATGGCCAGCAGCGGTGAGGCGATGAAGATGGACGAGTACGCCCCGCTGGTGAGCCCGATGACCAGGGCCAGGCCGAAGTTCTCGAGCGACACCGCACCCAGGATGAGCGAGCCGACCACCAGCACGGAGAGCACGGGGATGATGGCCACCATCGAGGTATTTATGGATCGGGCCAGGGTCTGGTTCATCGACAGGTTCACGGTGTCGGTGTAGGTAATGCGCCCGGTAGCACCCAGACCCTTGGCATTGTCGTTTATTCGGTCGAACACCACCACAGTGTCGTAGAGCGAGTAGCCGAGCACGGTAAGGACGGCGATCACCGTGTCCGGGGTGACCTGGAACCCAGCCAGCGAGTAGATCCCCACCGTGACCAAGATGTCGTGGATCACCGCCACCAGAGCGGCGATGGCCATCTTGAACTCGAACCGGATGGAGATGAAGATCACCACGGCGATGAAGAACACGATGAGGGCCTCGATCGCCTTCGAGGTGACCTGGCCACCCCAGGTTGGTCCGACATCGTTGAACGAGATCTTCTGAGCGGCCTGGGACGTAGAGATCCCGGCCGCCTTGGCCAGCGCATCGGTGACGTTGTTCTCGATGGTGGTTCTTTCTGCCAGCGTCTTGCTGTTGAGGTCCGCCTCCACCTCGATCGACTTGGTGTGGTGGATCTGATCGGTGAGCTCGAGCACCGTGGGCTGGGTGATTCCAGCCGCCTCGACCGCACTGGTGGCCTGAGCCACGGTCAGCGTGTTGCTCTGTACCTCCCAGGTCTGACCGCCCTTGAAGTCGATGCCCAGGTTCAGCCCCCGGGTCCCGAGGGAGATGACGCCGGCCACGATGATGATCGCCGAGATGGTGAACCATTTCTTCCGGTTCCCCATGAAATCGAAGTGGGTCTGTCCCCGGTAGAGGCGGACGAAGGCATTGGGCCGCTTCCCCCTTCGCTCCTCATCCTCGTCTTCCGCCTCAGCGTCGACTTCAGCCTCATCCTCGTCGGCCGCGTCTTCCTCGTCGGGGGAGTCGCTGTCCAGGCCGGTGCCAGCGTCATCGAGCTCGTTGCCCTGGTCGCCGTCCCCCCCGACCTGATCCGCGATCACCTCGTCCGCGATCACCTCGTCGGGCTCGACCTCGTCGGCGTTCGCGCCGTCGTCCGATCGGCCCCAGCGGCGCGGGCTCACGGGACAATCTCCTGGGTCACGCCGAGTCCTCGGGCCATGCCCATCCGACCGGTGTCCTCCAAGCCTCGGCGCCGGCCAAGAAGAATGACGAAGGGTCGGGTGAAGAAGTAGGTGACCACGACGTCGAGCAGGGTGGAGATGCCGAGGAACAGGGCAAATCCCTTGACGTCCCCGATGGAGATCTCGTAGAGGATG
>CAVQVK010000090.1:0-31556 GCA_963717035.1 uncultured Acidimicrobiaceae bacterium
ACGTTGAGGCCCGCCATGATTTGGTCCAGTGGTGAGAGCGCCGGGTCGGGATGGCTTGCGTTGAGAAGGCGTTCGCCTGCTACCTCGATTACGGCGGCGAAGAATGCCTGCTTGCTGGGAAAGTAGCGGTAGAGCAGGCCGTGAGAGACGCCGGCAAGCTCTGCGACTTTTTCGATCGACACCTGCTCGTAAGGCTGGTCAGCGAAGAGGTCAGCGCCGATCTCGAGCAGCTCAGCGCGCCGCTGCTCGATGGTTAATCGTGTCCGCACACGTCAGAGTCTATTGACTTTGATTCATTAACGCCTGCATCGTGGCGCTAATGACTCGTATTCATTAGGTGGAAGGTTGAGTCCGACGCCTGCCACCATCCTTCGCCCTGCGACACGCTGCTCATAGCCATCTCTCCCTTGCCACGCCGCTCAGTGGCGGCCTCAGTACGCATCGTAGCCAAAGCCGTCCGGCCGTGCTCAGGAGTTGAAACTGTGCGCCGGTCGGCGCGGATTTAGGCGTCGGCCCGGCCGTAATCGTCCTCCAGGCGGACGATGTCGTCCTCCCCGAAGTACTCGCCGTGCTGGACCTCGACGAACACCACGTCGGTGTCGCCCGGGTTCTCGATGCGGTGGTCGGTGCCCGCCGGGATGTCGACCGACTGGCCGGCGACGAGCGAGATGTCCGTCCCGTCCAGGGTGACCTTCGGGCTGCCGGCGACGATGAACCAGTGCTCGGACCGGCGGGCATGACGCTGGTAGCTCAGGCGCTTCCCGGGTAGGACCACGATCCGCTTCACCTTGTGGGTCCCGTCGTCGTCGAGCACGGTATAGCTGCCCCACGGTCGGTGGTCGGTCTCCAGACCGTTCCCGTCGGCCATATCGTCCGCCATCACGCCGCCCGCTCGGCCGCCCGGACGGCGTTGCGCAACAGCATGGCCCGGGTCATTGGGCCCACCCCGCCGAGGCGCGGCGTGAGCCACCCGGCCACCTCCGCCACCGACTCGTCCACATCCGACAGCACCTTCTTGCCCTGCCATGAGGTCCCCGCCCCGACCACCGCAGCGCCAGGCTTGATCATGTGCGGCGTGACCAGACCCGCCCGGCCGGCTGCGGCCACCACGACGTCGCCCTGGCGCACCAGAGGGGCCATGTCCTTGACCCCGGTGTGGACCACTGTGACGGCGGCGTTGCAACCGGGGCGCTTCATGGCCAAGAGCAGGGCCAAGGGGCGTCCGATGGTCAGGCCCCGCCCGATGATGACCACGTGTTGCCCCTCGACGGGCACGTCATTGGCGTTCAGCAGGTCGACGATGCCGGCCGGCGTGCACGGCAGCGGTCCGGGGGCGCCCATGACCAACCGGCCGAGGTTGGTCGGGTGCAGTCCGTCGACGTCCTTTTCAGGATCGACGGCCAAGAGCACCCGCTCCTCGTCGAGCCCCTCGGGCAGCGGCAGTTGCACCAGATAGGCGTTGACCGCCGGGTCCTGGTTGAACCGGGCCACCACCGACTCCAGCTCGGCCTGCGTTGTCGTGGCCGGCAGATGCTCATGGATGGAGTTGATGCCCACTTCGGCGCAGTCGGCGATCTTCATGGCCACATAGCGCGAGCTGGGCCCGTCCTCACCGACCAGAATGGTCCCCAACCCCACGGAGACGCCGGCCGAGCGCAAGCGGGCCACGCGGTCGGTGACCTCGGCTCGAATCCTGGCGGCCAGTGCCTCGCCGTCGAGCACCTTGGCCGTCATGGGGTTCCTCTCATCGATCCTCTGCTCGCTCGCTCAGTGCCGGAAATGGCGCTCGCCACCTGTCGTCACCATGGCGACGCCGGCTTCGTCGGCTGCCGCGGTGACCTCGCCGTCCCGGATGGAGCCCCCGGGCTGGATGACCGCAGCCACACCTGCGTTGGCCAGCACCAGCAATCCGTCCGGGAAGGGGAAGAACGCATCACTGGCCGCCGCCCCACCCTGAGCCCGTGACTCCGCCTTGGACACGGCCAGCTCGGCGGCGACGACCCGTGACTGCTGGCCGGCGCCCACGCCCACGGCTTGGCCGTCGTTCACGATGGCGATGGCGTTCGACGTCGTCCGGGCGCACACCCTCCAGGCCAGGGCCAGGTCGCGCCACTGCGACTCGGTCGGCTGCCTCGTGGTCGTCACCTGCCAGTCGGATGGTTGGGCCACGAACCGGTCGGCGTCCTGTACCAGGAAGCTGGCCCCCAGGCTCCGGAACTGGCGGCCCAGCGGCTCGGGTGCCGGGGCCGAAAGCAGCCGGGTCGCCTTGCGTTTCGAGGAGAGCTGGGCCAACGCGTCGTCGTCGTAGGACGAGGCGATGATCAGATCCGCTTGCGGCCCGGCGGCGATGCGCTCGGACACCTCTGTGGTCACCCGGCCACCGATGGCCACGACGCCCCCGAAGGCCGAGATGGGATCGCTGTCGAGCGCCCGTTGGTAGGCCGTGGGAAGGTCGTCGGCCACGGCCGCGCCGCAGGGATTGGCGTGCTTGATGATGGCCACGGCGACGACGTCGTCCGAAGCCAGCTCGTGCACCAGGCGCCAGGCGGCGTCGGCGTCGAAGACGTTCAGGTAGGAGAGCTCCTTGCCTCCGTGCTGCACGACCTCGTCCCACCAGGAGTTCTGTCCATGAATGCGGTACCGAGCGCCGTGCTGGTGCGGGTTCTCGCCATAACGCATGGACGCGGCCCGCTCCAGCGTCAGATGGATGCTGGGGGGCAGGGTGAGATGGGTGCTGGGGGGCAGGGCTGAGCCGGCGACCTCGGCGTCGGCGTCGGCCGAATCGGCGTCGGCGGGAATGGCCTCGGCCAGCTCGGCGGCCCCGGCGGTCTCGTCGAACCAGGCCACGATGGCCGCGTCGTAGGCCGCGCTATGGGCAAAGGCGGCGCGGGCCAGCTGCCGCCTGGTCCGGTCCGACAGCGATCCGGCCGATCGGAGCTCGTCGAGGACGGCGCCGTAGGCGGCGGGGTCGACCACGATCCCCACATGGGCGTGGTTCTTGGCTGCGGCCCGGACCATGGTTGGGCCGCCGACGTCGATCAGCTCGATCGAGGGATCGGACGAGAACGGATAGAGGTTGCACACCACCAGATCGATGAGCCCTATCCCCCGGCGTTCCACGTCGGCCATGTGCTCGGGCTTGGACCGGTCGGCCAGGATCCCCCCGTGGATGGTGGGATGGAGGGTCTTGACCCGCCCACCGAGCATCTCGGGTGCGCCGGTCAGGTCGGCCACCTCGATGTGGGCGATACCGGCCTTCGCCAATACTTCCGAGGTCCCCCCGCTCGAGACCAGCTCCCATCCGAGCTCGGACAGCCCCCGGGCCAAGTCCTCCACACCGGTCTTGTCGTATACGGACACCAATGCCCTCATTGCTCCACCTCCGGCCCTGATCCTCGTGCATCGGCCGGGGTGGCCGCCAGCCCGTCGACGAAGCGGCGAATGGTCGCCGGGTAGAGCGTTCGCTCCACCTCTTTGATCCGCTCGTGGAGGCTCTCGGCCGTGTCCCCGGCCAAGATGGGCACTGCCTCTTGGGCCAGGATCGGCCCGGCGTCCATCTCCAAGGTGGCCACGTGCACCGTGGTGCCCGTCTCGGCCACCCCCGCGGCTAGGGCGTCCTCCACCGCGTGCCAGCCGGGGAAGGCCGGCAACAAGGCCGGATGGGTGTTCAGGATGCGCCCGGGGTAGGCGGTGTGGGCGGGCTCGGCCAGGACCGTCCCGAACCCGGCCATGACCACCACGTCGATGCCGTGCCCCTGCAGCACGTCGATGAGCCCAGCGGTGTAGGCGGTGCGGTCGAAGGAGGCACCGAACCCGCCGAAGTCCTGGCGATCCACCAGTTGGGTGGCGACCCCCCGCTCGATGGCCACGCTCAGTGCCCGACAGGGGCGGTCGGCCACCACCAGCCGTACGGGCAGATCGGTCCCGAGGATCGCCTCCAGGATGGTGCCGCTCCCCGATGCCAGCACCCCGATATCGAGGGCCTGAGAAGGGTCACGGGGATCCACGGGGGCACGCTACCAGCGGGGCGATGCCTTTCGTCCGACCTCGGTGGGTGAGCCCGGCGGCCGACCGGCGGGCCCGCACCGAGACCTCCGCGCTTGTGGGAGTCGTCCGACGCGTGCTTGCATCGGCGCCGTGCGAAAGGCGTTTCCGCTCCTGCTGGCCGGCGGCGTCGTCGGGTCATTGGCGTTCCCGGCGCTGGCCGGCGCGGCGACCACCACCCTGTCGTCCCTGGTCGGGTCGGGCATTCCGGCCGGATTCGTGCCCACGGCTACGGGCACGGGCAAGTCGGACCAGCCCACGACCACTGAGCCCCGGGCCCAGTCCGGTCAGGTGCCGATCACCCCCGAGCTGTACCTGCAAGACCCGGGGAAGGCCGGGGCCCCGCCCGCGTTGCCCACGATCTGGCGGCTGTGGTGGAACCCCACCTCCCAGCAGGCGCTCACGGTGTCTTTGGCCCAGTACTCGGACACCTCGATGGCCACCGAGTCCATCTCCCGGCTCAACACCGCTCTCACCGGCTCGGTGGGGAACAGCGGGCTCACCCTGACCTCGGTCTTCGTCCCCGAGGGCCTCCCCGGCGCGCACGGGTACAACCTCTCGGCCGCCACCTCGGCGACCCCCTCCAAGTCACCGTTCACCGTGAGCGCCGTGCTCTTCCGCAACGGGACCGTCGAATACCTGGACACCATCCTCGCCGCCGGCACCGAACCGGCCACCGGAGCGGTGAGCTCGTTTGCCCTGGCCCAGTACCACGACGCCACAGCCAGGCCGGCGGTCCGCCCCCACACCGTCGTCCACCACCGATCGACCTGGCCCTGGATCGCCGGCGGGGTCGTGTTGGTCCTGTTGATCGTGGCCTTCATCGCCCGCCGGCGCGCCGTCGTCCGGCGTCGTCGGCGCCGTCGACATCGTCATACGCGAACGACGCGGGGGACGCCGCGGGGTCCCACCGGCCCTACGCCGCGGGGCACGCCGGGTCTTCCCGTGAGCGGCTGAGCAGCCCACCCCGACGCCAGGGCACACACCGGTGCGGCGTTGTCGTGCTCAGGGCTGGAGGGACCGGAGCAGGCTCTCGTCGAATGCCTCCAGTGACGGCAGGGTGGCATCGCAAAACCCCCACCGCGGTGACGAGAACGCCGCCGACTCGGGTACCGCCACCACCCGCATGCGCGCCGCCTTGGCCGAGATCGCCCCGTTGAACGAGTCCTCGACGGCCAGACACGTGACCGGGTCCATGCCCAGTTTTGCCGCGGTGGTCAGGTAGGGGCCCGGGTGGGGCTTGCCCAGCGGCTCCCATTCGGCCGAGTGCCATACCGATACCCGTGATTCGATGTTCAGCCGGCGCAGGGCGGCCTCGATGACCACCGCGTACGAGCCCGAGCACACCGCCACCACCAGGCCCAGGCGTTGGCAGAGGGCCAGCGCTTCGACCGCGCCGGCCATGGGCGCTCCCTCGGCCGCGATGAGGTCGGCGACCGCGGCGGTGATGTCCCGCTCAACCTCGCTCGGGGTCGGGCCGGTCCAGGGAAAGCGGTCCCACCAGTAGCGGACGGCGTCGTCGATACGAAGCCCCATCGTCTGGCGCACGTCGGACTCGGTCAGCTGCAGACCGAGGCGTCCGAAGATCTCGATCTCCGCTCGCCGCCAGAACGGCTCGGAATCGATCAGCAGGCCGTCCAGATCGAAGATGACCGCGGTGATCGGACGAGCAGCGTAGGCCGACGCCGAAGCAACTTCGGTGATCAGGCGAGCTTCCGAACGATGTCGACCATGGCCTCACCGGCTTCGGTCGGGTTCTGGGCGACGGTGACGCCGGCGCCGGCCAGCGCGTCCATCTTGGCCTGAGCGGTGCCCTTGGATCCCGAGATGATGGCCCCGGCGTGACCCATCTTCCGGCCCGGGGGTGCGGTCACACCGGCCACATAGGACACGACCGGCTTGGTCATCGAGGCTCCGATGTACTCGGCGGCCTCCTCTTCGGCCGACCCGCCGATCTCACCGATCATCATCACGGCGCGGGTATCGGGATCGGCTTCGAACGCCTCCAGGCAGTCGATGAAGCTGGTCCCCGGCACCGGGTCGCCCCCGATGCCCACACAAGTGGTCTGGCCTACGCCCTGCTGGGAGAGCTCGTGGAGCGCCTGGTAGGTCAAGGTGCCCGACCGGCTGACGATGCCCACGGGACCACCGGCCATGGCGATGTCGCCCGAGGTGATGCCGATGTTGCACTTCCCGGGGGAGATGATCCCCGGGCAGTTGGGTCCGAGCAGGCGGGTACCGGGGAACTCGCGCCGGAGCCGGTTGTACGCCAGCGCCTCGTCCTGGGCCGGAATGCCCTCGGTGATGCACACCACGAACGGGATGCCCGCCGCGGCCGCCTCGATGATGGCGTCGGCCGCGAACTTCGGAGGCACGGAGATGAACGAGGCCGTGGCCCCGGTGGTCGCCACCGCCTCGGCCACGGTGGCGTAGACCGGGATCCCCTCGATCTCGCTGCCGCCCCGATTGGGGTTGGTGCCGGCCACGACCTTGGTCCCGTAGGCGCGGTTGCGGAGCCCGTGGTAGAGGCCCTGGCTGGTGGGGCTGATGCCCTGGACCACCACGGTGGTGTTCTCGTCGACGAAGATGCTCATGACTTTCCTCCTGCAAGAGCGACGGCCCGCCGGGCGGCATCGATCATGGTCGGCTCGGCGACCAGTCGGTCCGAGAGATGGGCGGACAGGATTTCCCGTCCGGCGACGGCGTTGGTGCCGTCCAGGCGCAACACGATGGGCGACGAGATGTCCACCCGCTTGAGGGCCTCGAGGACCCCGTTGGCCACCTCGTCAACCCGGGTGATACCACCGAAAATGTTGACGAAGATCGACCGCACGGCCGGATCCGAGTTGATGACCTCGAGGGCAGCGGCCATGACGTCGGCATTGGCCCCTCCCCCGATGTCCAGGAAGTTGGCCGCGGTGCCGCCGCACTGGTTGACCACGTCGAGGGTGCTCATGGCCAGCCCGGCCCCGTTGGCGATGATCCCGACCGATCCGTCGAGCCCGATGTAGTTCAGGCCACGGGCCTTGGCCCTGGCCTCGCGCTCGTCCTCGACGTCGCTTCCGGCGAACGCTTCCCATTCCGGGTGGCGGAAGGCGGCATTGTCATCGAGGGTCACCTTGGCGTCGAGCGCATGCACGCGGCCCTCGGGGGTGAGGATGAGCGGGTTGATTTCGGCCAGGTCGCAGTCGCCCTCGACGTAGCACCGGTAGAGATTGACCAGCAGCTCGGCCGCCTGGGCCCTGGCCTCCTCGTCGAGATTGGCCTCGTCCACCCAGGCCCGAGACTCCTCCAGGGAGAGCCCGTCCACCGGGTCGATATGGATCATGGCGATGGCATCCGGGTTGCTAACGGCAACCTCTTCGATCTCGACCCCGCCCTCGGCCGAGAGCATGCCCAGGTGGAGCTTGGCCCCGCGATCCAAGGTGAAGCTGGCGTAGTACTCCTTGGCGATGTCGGAGGCGTGCTCGATCCACAGCCGCCCGACCACGTGGCCCTTGATGTCCAAGCCCAGGATGTTCCCGGCGTGGGTGCGCACCTCGTCGGCGTCGTTGGCCAGCTTCACCCCGCCGGCCTTGCCACGGCCCCCCACCTTGACCTGTGCCTTCACCACGACGGGGTATCCGGCCTGATCCGCCTGTTCAACGGCCTCGTCGACGGTGTCGGCCACGCCTCCCTTGGATATGGGAATGCCGAACCGGGCGAAGTACTGCTTGCCCTGGTACTCGAAGAGATCCACCGGATCCGTTCCTCTCTGTTCGCTCTAGCTTCTGTTCGCTAGCCGTCTGTTCTTGGCTCTGCTGACTCTGTTGGCTCTGACTGCTCTGTTTGGTGACGTGTGCCCGTTTATGGCCTGTGTCGGGCTGGTCGTCGGGTCAATCGCCCTCACGCTCGTCGAGGGTCTCTTCTAGCCACTTCCCGATGGCCGGAAGGGGTGCGCCGGGCGTGAACACCTCCGCCACTCCCTGATCCTTCAAAAGGGGGATATCCCCCTCGGGGATGATCCCACCGACGAGAACCAAGACATCGTCGCGATCCTCTTCCCGCAACCCGGCAATGACCCTGGGAACCAGGGTGAGATGCGCTCCCGAGAGGAGCGAGAGCCCGACGGCGTCGGCGTCTTCTTGGATAACCGCTCTGACCACCTGCTCGGGCGTCTGGTGCAGCCCGGTGTAGATCACCTCGAAGCCCGCGTCGCGGAGCGCTCGGGCGATGACCTTGGCGCCGCGGTCATGCCCGTCGAGACCAGGCTTGGCCACGACCACTCGGTATGGTCGTTTCACGGACGCTGATACTAAGCGCTGACCGAGTATCGGGCGCCAAACGAGGTGCCGCCTGCCTGGTCACAGGGGTTCGCGGGGTCGTGCCTTTGGCCGAATTGGGCGTGGTACGTTCGTGCGAAGGCCTGCGAGGTCGACTACCCAAACCGGAGGGCGCCGTGGCCACGCCGGCCGAAGCTGTGGAACCACCCGACGACAGCACGCCTCACCGAGACGCCAACGCGTCTCGCGCTGTCGTCTTGGGGATGGTGCGCATGGCCCGTCCCCGTCAGTGGATCAAGAACTTGTTGGTCTTCGTGGCTCCCGGCGCGGCCGGGGTCTTGACCCACGGCAACACCTTTGTCAAGGCGCTGGGGGCGTTCGGGATCTTCTGTGTCGCCGCCTCGGGTACGTACTTCCTCAACGACACCATCGACGCCGAGCGGGACCGCCTCCATCCCACCAAGCGGTACCGGCCCGTGGCCTCGGGTGTCGTCGCCCCTCGACTGGCCGTCGGGGTGGGCGCGGTGTTCTTGGCGGTGTCGTTCGCCCTGGCCTGGTGGCTGGCCGGCTATCAGTTGGCCCTGGTGGTGGGGTTGTACGTGGTGATCACCACCGCCTACAGCCTCTGGCTCAAACACGAGCCCATCATCGATCTCGCCGCCGTCAGCTCCGGTTTCGTGCTGCGGGCCATCGCCGGCGGCATCGCCACCGGGATCGTGCTCTCGGATTGGTTCCTCATCGTCGCCAGCTTCGGTTCGCTGCTCATCGTGACCGGCAAGCGGTCGGGCGAGCAGAAGCTCCTGGGGGCAAACCAGGCCCAGGTGCGCCAGACGCTCGGGCGCTATGACCCGTCCTTTCTGCAGACGGTTCGGACCCTGTCGGCCGCGGTGACGGTGACCGCCTACTGCCTCTGGGCCTTCGAACGGGCCGCCCAGATCCATCAGGGACATCACCCCATCTGGTTCCAGTTGTCGATCGTGCCGTTTGTCCTGGGCCTGCTCCACGTGGTGCGCCAGCTCGACGCGGGCAAGGGCTCGACTCCCGAGGACCTCGCCCTGGGCGACCGCAGGCTGCAGATCTACGGCATCGCCTGGGTCATCCTGATCGTGGTGGGGGTCTATGCCTGAGGTGGTGGGGGTCTATGCCTGAGGTGGTGGGGGTCTATGCCTGAGAAGGCCGGAGCTCGAGACTCACGGGGGACCCGAGCCGTGCGCACAGTGTTGACGGGCTGGGGTCGCACGCCGGCGTCTGCGGCCGACGTCGTGCACGCCGTCCATCCCGACATCGTCGACGACGTCGTCAGCGGGTCGGTCGGTGGCGGCCCTCACGACCGGGGGCTGATCGCCCGCGGTTTGGGCCGCAGCTACGGGGACGCGGCCCAGAACGCGGGCGGGACGGTCATCGACGCCACCTGGCTCGATACCGTCCATCACGTCGATCTCGAGGCCGGGTTGGTCACCGTCGGGGCCGGTGTGAGCCTGCAGACCCTCATGGAGCGATTCGTGCCCCTGGGATGGTTCGTCCCGGTGACTCCGGGAACCCGCCTGGTGACGGTGGGAGGTGCCATCGCCGCCGACATCCACGGGAAGAACCACCACCGTGACGGCAGCTTCTGCAGCCATGTGACGCGGATGACCCTGGTCACCCCGACCGGGACCCGGGAGGTCTCCCCGTCGTCGGATCCCGACCTGTTCTGGGCCACCGCCGGCGGGATGGGGCTCACCGGCGTGGTCACCCAAGCCACGCTGCAGATGATCCCGGTGGGATCGAGCTACATGCTGGTCGACACCGAACGAGCGTCGGATCTGGACGACGCCATGGCCCGGATGACGTCGGGCGACGACCGGTACCGCTACTCGGTGACGTGGATCGACTGCCAGTCCACCGGTTCGAACCTGGGGCGTTCCGTTCTCACCCGCGGCGATCACGCCCGCCTCGAGGACCTTCCCCCCGCCTTGCGGCGAGCCCCGGACAAGGCTCGACGGTTCGTACCAAAAACCCTGGTCAACGTGCCGATAACCCCGCCCAGCGGCCTGCTCAACCCGCTGACCGTGGGGGCGTTCAACGAGTTCTGGTTCCGCAAGGCCCCGAAGTTCCAGGTGGGCAAGCCCCAGCACATGACCGGGTTCTTCCATCCCCTGGACGGCGTGGGTTCCTGGAACCGGCTGTACGGGAAGCGAGGGTTTCTCCAGTACCAGTTCGTGGTGCCCGACGAGCAGACCGAGACGGTGCGCCGGGTCATCGAGCAGCTCACCGAGCTCAAGTTGGCCTCGTTCCTCGCCGTGTTGAAGCGGTTCGGTCCCGGCGACCCCGGTCCCCTCTCCTTCCCCATGCCGGGATGGACGCTGGCCCTCGATCTTCCGGTCGGGTACGACCAGCTCGACCGCTTGCTCGATGGCTTCGACGAGGAGGTCGCCGGGGTCGGTGGCCGGGTCTACCTGGCCAAGGACTCTCGAGTGGCTCCGGCCATGTTCGAGCGGATGTACCCCGATCTCGACGGGTGGCGCGCGGTGCGAAACCGGGTGGACCCCCAACACGTGCTGCAGTCGGACCTCAGCCGCAGGCTGCGGCTCACCGGGGACCCAGCCACCACGGAGCCACCCGGTACCACCACGGAGCCAGCCCGAACCACGACCGCGAACGAAGAAGGCGGCGGCGAAGAAGTCGACGGCAAAGACCTCGGCGAAGAAGTCAGTGGCAAAGACGCCGGCGGCGAAGGTGGCGGCGAAATCGACGGCACCCAAGGCGCCGGCGAAGAAATCAGCGCGAAAGTCAACGGCGAAGAAGGCTTCGCCGACCACGCGGACACCAGCCGCGCGAGCGGCGCCAGTCGACGGGACGCCAGAACCAACCCCAGGTGCCTCGAGCACTGAAACAGGAACAGGACGGACGGACACATGATCGACGCCACGGGACGACCGCAGTCGGTGCTGGTGCTCGGAGGGTCATCCGAAATCGCCCAAGCCATTGTCAAACGACTGGTCCCCAACCGGTGCCGGACGGTGGTCCTGGCCGGCCGGAAGTCACCGCGGCTCACTGAGGCCGCGGCCGTGGCCCGCTCCGCTGGGGCCGACACGGTCGAAGAGGTGGACTTCGACGTCACCGATGTGAGTGAACACACTCAGTTCGCCGAGGACGTGTTCAAGCGCTTCGGCGACTTCGACGTTGTCGTGGTGGCCGCCGGGGTGCTCGGCGACCAAGACGTCGACGAGCAGGACCCGGCCTCTGCCGCCGCAGTGATCACGACCAACTTCACCGGGGTTGCCGCAGCCATGCTGGCCATCGCCACCCAACTTCGATCGCAGGGTCACGGCCGCATCATCGTGCTGTCATCGGTGGCCGGCGAGCGGGCCCGTCGGGCCAACTTCATCTACGGCTCGTCGAAGGCGGGCCTGGACGCGTTCTCCCAGGGGTTGGGTGACTCCTTGGTCGGGAGCGGGGTCCGGGTCATCATCGTGCGTCCCGGCTTCGTGGTCGGGCGGATGACCGAAGGCATGAGTGCTCAGCCGTTCGCCACGACCCCCGATGACGTGGCTACCGCCGTGGTCCACGGGATCCAAAACGGGGCCTCGTCGGTCTATGCACCTTCGATCCTCCGATGGGTGTTCATGGCCATGCGCCATCTCCCCCGCCCGGTCTGGCGGCGGCTGCCCAGCTGAGCATCGCTCTAGCCGTCCAACCTCGGACGGCCGATGGGATCAGGGGACCCGGGCCGACATGGTCAGGGGACCCGGGCCGACATGGTGATGAAGTCGCGCGAGCTCGCCGAGAAGTAGCGGGTGGGCGAGTTCACCT
Source organism: uncultured Acidimicrobiaceae bacterium (assembly GCA_963717035.1). GTDB lineage: Bacteria > Actinomycetota > Acidimicrobiia > Acidimicrobiales > RAAP-2 > DASXMT01. The sequence continues at coordinate 12,102 of CAVQVK010000090.1, forward strand.
CGTCAGCGGTCAAGCGAGTGCCGTTGGCCCCCGACGCCGGCTGACCGGCGGGCGGTGCGAAGCTGAAGAAGTTGACCCACGAGGTGTTGATGTCCATCTCCATCGCTCGCACCGCCCCTGCGTGCTGGAGGACGTTGGCCAAGTCGACGATGTTCAGCCCCGACCCGCCGACGTAGACGAGAGCGCCGCTGGCCGTCACCCCGACACCGGACCGCCATACCCGGGCCGCCCCGCCGAGGGTGTTGCCCCACCGGCTGTTGTCCGTCACGTTGAGGCCGGCGACCGGTTGACCGTTGGCCACGATCAAGTCGAGGTTCTGCCGCACGGCGACGACGTTCGGGTTCATCGACACGTCCTCGTTCCACGCGCCCACCGTGGGGGTGCCGTTTTTATAGATGACCAGCGACGCGGCCCCGTTCACCAGCGGGATGGCCGTGTGCCCGTCGGCGTAGTAACCACCCTGGGCGTCCTGCATCAGGAACCCCGAGTTGAACGCGGCCACCAGCGATGAGTACGCAGTAGGCGGAATGGGCGAATTGTCGACATACGGACCACCGGAGCCGGGAATCGACTCGCCCTCGTACAGCGAGGCCTTGAGCAACGTGGTGTCCATCCAGGCCACCCCGGTCACCTCGCTCGTGTAGGTGGAGTCGGGCCGGACGTACGCCGCGTACATCGCGGGGATGCCGCCGACCGTGCGCCCGATCGGGTGCCACTGACCCTCGCCGGCGATCGCCGGTGTGGCCAGAGGCACCATGGCCGTCGGAGGCTGGAGGTGAGGCGGACCCACGGTGGGAGCCGGGAGGGCCGACTTGGTCGGCGCCGGGATAGCCCCCGACGCCGGCTTGCCCCCCTTGGGCGGCTGATGGTGGGAGTACCAGAAGTTCTCCACCGAGGTCACGATGCTGCCGCCGCCGTTTTCTCGGAGCCACTCCACGAAACGGGTGCTCACCGGTCCATTGGCCGGGTTGGTCATGGCCGACCCGAGCGAGATCCAGATCGGGCTCATCAACAACAGCACGACGAAGAGGACCGTCAGCTTGGGGTGCCGGCCGAACACGGTGCGCCGGCGCCTGACCATCTCCTTGTGTCGCTCTTTGCGAATGCGGCGACGTTGCTTGGCCGTGCGTCCCCCACCCGGCCGGTGACGGGGCCCAGGGCCCCCCGAGCCGGCAGACGGACGCTCGGGCGGTCCGCCCGGCCGACGCGGACGTGGTCGGTCGTCGTCCACCAGCTGGCGTGGGCTCGGCTCTAGTTCGCGCCCGCTCGACTCCGGCGGACGCCGGCTCGGCTGCAGTTGGCGTGAGCTCGGCTCCAGCTGGCGCCCGCTCGCCTGGTGCCGCCCGTTGCCATTGCCGTTGCCATTCCCTCGAGGAGGTCCCCCAGGGGGCCCACCGGGAGGTCCCCCGGGGGGCCTCCGGGCCGACGTCGTGGGGGGAGGATCGTCCCGTCACTGAGGATCTCACGACCGCTGTCGTCGCGCGTCACCATGGCGGCACCCCGCGACGGACGTCGCTCGCAGTCATCCTGATCGAACGGGTTGGCGGGGCCAACAATTCCTCCACTGGCTCGGCCTGAACCCGGCCGGATTCGGGTCTGAATCCCACGGAACCCTCTGTCACTGGTCCGTCCGCCGAGCTAGTCATAGAGATCTTTGTCTCAGTCTCTCATGTCCGAGGGGCCATCCGGAGGTACCCCCCAGCGATTTTCGTCTCAGTTGTCTCACAGGAGCGGCACGGTGTGGACCGGCCCGCTCGCCAACCGGTTCAGGCCCGCTTCACGGGAGCCATCCGCAGCAGCAGTTGTTTCCGACCGACTCCGGCGAACTGTACCGTGGCCTCGGCATTCTCACCGGAACCGCTGGTGGCCAACACCGTTCCCTCCCCCCACCGGCCGTGAACGACCACATCGCCAGCCTCCAAGCCGAGCGATTCTGCCCCGGTGGAAACTGGATCGGGCCGCTTCACCCCACTGCCATAGCGGTCACCGGGAGTGGCGATACCGGTGCCGAACCGACTGAGCCCCGGGGTCCCGCCGGGCCGATCGTTCTCCCAGGCATCCCGACCCGGTGCGGACCGGCCGCGTCCGTAGCCGGTGGAGGGCGCACCGACCTCTCGCACCAGCTCGGAGGGCATCTCCGAGAGAAACCGGCTGGGCACGTTGCTTCCGGTCTTACCCCACAACATCCGGCTCCAGGCGTGGGAGACGAAGAGATACTTCTCGGCGCGGGTAATCCCGACGTAGCACAGCCGCCGCTCTTCTTCGAGCTCGACCGGATCCCCGAGCGCCCGGAAGTGAGGAAAGATGCCGTCTTCCATTCCGACTAGGAACACGGCGGGGAACTCCAGGCCCTTGGCGATGTGCAGGGTCATGAGCGACACCCGGCTGGGGTCGCCGTCGATCTCGTCGGAGTCGGCCACCAGCGCCGCCGCCTCCAAGAACTCGGGTAGGGACCGGTACTCGGCGGCCACGCCGGCCAACTCATCGATGTTCTCCACTCGGCCCAAGGCCTCGATGCTGCCCTCGGCCAGGAGCTCACTGCGATACCCGGTGCGCTCGGCCACTGCCGAGGTCAGCTCGCCCGGCCCCAGAGGGCCATCGTCGCGCCGTTGGTCGCCTGATTCTGGGCCGGAGGGCGCAGAGCCGGCGGGCTCAGGGCCGGCCAGCTCGTCAGGCCATTCGCCTTCCTCGGGGAACGCATCGAAGGCCTCGTCCACCCCCGGCTCGGGCAAGGCCATCCGACCCCGCAGCTCGTCGAGCAGCCGGGCCAGGTCGTAGAGCGCCTTCGATGCCTTACCGGTGATCCCGGCCTCGTCGGCCCGTGCGACGGCTTCACCGAAGGACAGACCGTTGAGCTGGGCCCATCCGGCCAGGCGGGCCACCGACGTCTCACCCACCCCCCGCTTGGGCACGTTGACGATGCGTCGCCAGCTGACCTCGTCGTCCGGATTGACCAGTACCCGCAAGTAGGCCAGGACGTCTTTGACCTCGCGCCGGTCGTAGAACCGGGTACCACCCACCACCTTGTAGGGCACCTCGTAGCGGACCAGCGCCTCTTCGAGGGCGCGACTCTGCGCATTGGTCCGGTAGAAGACGGCCACATCGCCCCACCGGACCCCCTCGTCCCGATGGAGCCGGCCGATCTCGCTCGAGACCCAGGCCGCCTCGTCGTGCTCGTCCTCGGCCCGGTACCGGGTGATCCTCTCCCCTTCGCCGACGTCGGTCCACAGCGTTTTCGGCTTCCGGGAGACGTTGTTGGCGATCACCGCATTTGCGGTATCGAGGATGTTCTGGGTCGACCGGAAATTCTGCTCCAGCGTCACCGTGGTGGCGTCGGGGAACGCCTCTTCGAACTCCAAGATGTTGGTGATGTCCGCGCCCCGGAAGCGATAGACCGACTGATCGCTGTCGCCCACCACGACGATGTTGCGGTGCTCGCCGGCCAACAGCACGGCCAGCGCGTTCTGGACCGCGTTGGTGTCCTGGAACTCGTCGATGAGGATATGGGTGAAGCGCTCGCGGTACAGCTCCAGGACATCGGGGTGCTCTCGGAACAGCCGAACGGCGTTGAGCAAGAGGTCGTCGAAGTCCATGGCGTTGGCTGCCACCATGCGCCGCTGGTACTCGTCGTAGACGTCGGCTATCCGTCGGTCGAAGATGGTCACCGTCGCCGCCCGGTACTCGGCCGGACCCTGCTGGTTCGACTTGGCCGCGCTGATCTGGCCGAGGATGCTGCGGGGGGAAGCTTCTTCGTGTCTATGTCCAGCTCGCGACAGATGATCTCGATCAGCCGCCGCGAATCGGCGTCGTCGTAGATGGTGAACGAGCCCTTGTAGCCCAGCCGGTCACCGTGGGCCCGCAGGATGCGGACACAGGCCGAGTGGAAGGTGGACACCCACATGCGCCGGCCACGCGGGCCGACCAGGGAAGCCACCCGCTGGCGCATCTCGTCGGCCGCCTTGTTGGTGAAGGTGATGGCCAGGATCTGCCAGGGCGCGGCATCGCCCATGGCGATGAGGTGGGCGATCCGCCGGGTGAGGACCCGGGTCTTCCCCGATCCGGCACCGGCCACGATCAACAGGGGGCTGCCCCGGTGGGTAACCGCGTCCCGCTGGGGGTCGGTCAGCCCCTCGAGCAGCTCGTGGGCCGCGACCTGGCGAACGCCACCCCCGCCGACCTCGTCGCCTCCGCCCGAGGACCGCGTGTTGCCATCCACGGCCGTCACTCCCATTCGATGGTGCCGGGGGGCTTGGACGTGATGTCCAGAGCCACCCGGTTGACGCCCTCGACCTCGTTGATGATCCGCGAGGAAAGGCGCTCGAGCAGGTCGTAGGGCAACCGGGCCCAGTCGGCCGTCATGGCGTCGTCACTGGTGACGGCGCGAATCACGATGGGGTAGGCGTAGGTGCGACCGTCGCCCATCACCCCCACCGTACGAACAGCAGGAAGCACGGCGAAGCTCTGCCACAGGTCACGGTAGAGGCCGGCCCGCCGGATCTCCTCGGTCACGATGGCATCGGCGGCCCGCAGGATGTCGGCGCGCTCCGGGGTGACCTCGCCCACGATGCGCACGGCCAGGCCGGGACCGGGGAACGGCTGGCGCCACACGATGTCGTGGGGTAGCCCGAGCTCCTCGCCCACCGCTCGGACCTCGTCTTTGAACAGAAGCCGCAACGGCTCCACCAGATCAAAGGCCAGATCGTCGGGGAGACCGCCCACGTTGTGGTGCGATTTGATCTTGGCCGCATCGGCCGAGCCCGACTCGATCACGTCGGGGTAGAGGGTCCCCTGGACGAGGAAGCCGGCCGCATCCCCCGCGGTGCCATCTCCTTCGGAGCCGTCGCCGCCGCTGACCAGATCCCGAGCCACCTCTTCGAACACCCGGATGAACAGCTCGCCGATGGTCTTCCGCTTCACCTCGGGATCGGTGACCCCGGCCAGAGCCGAGAAGAACCGATCGGCGGCCTTCACGTGAACCAGGTCGACATGGAACTGCCGCCGGAACGTCTCTTCGACCTGCTCGCTCTCGCCCGAACGCATGAGGCCGGTGTCGACGAACACGCAGGTCAACTGGGATCCGATGGCCTTGTGCACCAAGGCCGCGGCCACGGCCGAGTCGACGCCGCCCGACAGCGCGGATAGCACTCGGGCGTCACCAACCTGGGCCTGTACCGCGGCCACCTGGGTCTCGATGATCGAGGTATGGGTCCACGACGGGGGCAGCCACAGACGTCGTAGAGGAACCGCTCCAGGAGATCGCGGCCCCGCTCGGTGTGGACGACCTCGGGATGGAACTGCACGCCGTAGATGCGACGGTCGGGGTCGTGCAGCGCGGCCACCGGGGCGTCGGCGCTGTGGGCCGTGGGAATGAACCCCTCGGGGACCACGGCGATGCCGTCCCCATGGCTCATCCACACCTCGGCCGCGCCGGGCCAGTCGACGAACAGCGGCGAGCGCTCGGTCAGGGTCATCGTCGTCCGCCCGTACTCACCTCGCCCGGTGCGGGCCACCTCGCCCCCCAACTGCTGGGTCAGGAGCTGGGCGCCGTAGCAGATGCCCAGAATGGGGATCCCCGAGTCGTAGATGGCAGGGTCGATGATCGGCGCCGGCGTCTCGTTCACCGACTTCGGGCCGCCGGAGAGGATGATCCCCTGGGGATGATGGGCCAGCAGCTCCTCGGCCGTGGCCGTGTGGGGCACGATCTCGGAATAGACGTGGGCCTCACGCACCCGCCGGGCGATCAGCTGCGCGTACTGGGCCCCGAAGTCTACGACCAGGACCGGCCCGTCCGGCGGGCCGGCGCCGGGCCTCGGACCGGACATGGTCAATGGCCCATGCCGACGCCCTGCGAGCGTTGCAGGTCCTTGCCCTCGGTCTGCAGTGAGGGGGCCACCATGACCTCGGCCTTTTGGAACTCCTTCACCGACTGGTAGCCACAGGTGGCCATGGCGGTGCGCAGCGCCCCGAACAGGTTCATCCGACCGTCGTTCTCGTGGGCCGGGCCGAGCAGGATCTCCTGGAGGGTGCCCCGCGTGGTGGTCTTCACCCGTGCCCCCCTCGGAAGCGTGGGATGGAAAGTGGCCATGCCCCAGTGGAAGCCACGGGCCGGGGCCTCCACGGCCGACGACAACGGCGAGCCCAGCATCACCGCATCGGCGCCACAGGCGATGGCCTTGGCGATGTCGCCGCCCTTGGACATGCCGCCGTCGGCGATCACATGGCAGTAGACCCCGGTCTCGTCGAGGTGGCGCATCCGGGCTCCGGCCACGTCGGCGATGGCCGTGGCCTGGGGCACGCCGATGCCGAGGACGCCTCGGGTCGTGCAGGCATTGCCCGGTCCCACCCCGACCAGGACGCCCACCGCTCCGGTGCGCATCAGGTGGAGGCCGGCCTGGTACGAGGCGCAGCCACCGACGATGATGGGAATCTCGAACTCGCGGATGAACCGCTTGAGGTTGAGGGGCTCGGCCGTCTTGGACACGTGCTCAGCCGACACCACCGTGCCCTGGATGACGAGCAGGTCCAACTCCGCCTCGAGCAGGGACGGGGCGAAGGCCTCGGTCTTTTGTGGGGTGACCGAGGCGGCCGTGGTGATGCCGGCCGCCTTCATCTCCTTGATCCGCTGGGTGACCAGATCCATCTGCACCGGCTCGGCGTACATCTGCTGCATGCGGGCGGTGGCCTTCTCGGTTGAGAGCTCCCGGATCTCGTCGAAGAGGTTGGTGGGGTCCTCGTAGCGCGTCCACAGACCCTCGAGGTTCAAGACCCCCAGGCCACCCAGCCGTCCGACCTCGATGGCCGTGCTCGGGCTGACCACGCCGTCCATGGCCGAAGCCATGAGCGGTAGCTCGAACTGGTAGGCATCGATCTCCCAGCTGATGTCCACGTCCTCGGGATCTCGCGTCCGACGACTGGGGACGATGGCGATGTCGTCGAACCCGTACGCCCTCCGTCCCGACTTGAAGATGCCGATCTCTATTTCAGCCACGGTCTCGTCCTCCGGCCCTTTTCGCGCTCATCCGAAAACCGTGCAGCACGCCCCGACATCACCGCGCCCATCGGCATGGATACACGATACCGCCTGGAGGCCCCCGCCCCCGCGGCACAGGTCTCGCCTGGCACCAGCTCGCGACGGGAACCGGGTGGACGACGAAACGGCGTGCCGGTCAGTCCCCGACGGGCTCGCCTGTCCCGAGGGTCAGGCTCAACAGGTCCACCAGGATCCGGGCCGTCGCCCCCCAGATGATCTCGCCCTCCGCCTCGAAGAACCAGACAGGGAACTCCGCGTCGGAACGGCCCGGGCGCGCCGACGCCGGCACCGACCACCACTCCTCGTGGAACACACCGTCGACCAGGAGATCGGCCAGGGCCACATCGAAGATCCGGGCCACCTCGTCGGGACTGGCGGTCAGCGACGGACGCCCCGGGAGGGCCGCCACCACCGGGGTCACGATGGTGTTGGACGTCGCTGTGGCCAGGTCATGGAGGGTTCCGATGATCGAGACGGAGGCGGGGTCGAGCCCGACCTCCTCCCACGCCTCCCGGAGGGCACCGTCGACGGCGTCCTCGCCGGCATCGAGTCGGCCGCCGGGAAATGCCACCTCATTTCGATGGGAGCTCAGGTCGCTCGATCGCACGGTGAGGATGACCCGGGTCTCGCCCTCGTGCTCGTAGAGGGGCACCAGCACCGCGGCCGGAGGGCCGGGCGACAGTTCTTGAAAGAGAGCCAGCTGACGGCGAGGGTCGGGGTAGCCGCCGACCCAGCCCCCTCCAGCGGCCACGGCGGCCCGGACGCGTTCGAGCCCGATCGAGCGGACCACGCTCAGCCTCGGCGGCAACCAGCTGACCGCGGTCCCGGACTGGATCGGGCAGCTCACCGCCCTGACCACGCTCGACCTCACGGCAACCGGCTGACCGCGGTCCCGGACTGGATCGGGCAGCTCACCGCCCTGACCAGCCTCAACCTCAGCGCGCAACCAGCTGACCGCGGTCCCGGACTCGATCGGGCAGCCTCACCGCCCTGACCAGTTCTCAACCTCGGCGGCAACCGGCATCTGTCCAGTCCGCCGCTGGAAGTGCTGGCCCAGGGCACGAAGGCGGTGCTGGCGTTCTTGCGGGCCCTGGCCGAGTCGTCTGTCGAGCGCTGGCGCTCGAAGATCCTGGTCGTGGGCGAGGCCACGGTGGGCAAGACCTCGCTGGCCAAGCGGTTGCTCGGCGAGGCGTTCGACCCTGATGAGCGGCAGACCCACGGCGTGCGCGTCCGTTCGATGCCCCTGCCTCACCCGGAGCGGCCGGGAGTCACGATGGACCTGGACGTGTGGGACTTCGGCGGGCAGCTGGAATACCGGGCCACCCAGCGGTTCTACCTGACCGACCGATCCCTGTTCCTGCTGGTGTGGAACTCCCGCGCTCGCGCCGCGGACGGGAAGGTCACCGCCTGGCTCGACGCCATCACCGCCCGCGCCCCCGGAGCCCCGGTGCTGCTCGTCGCCACCCACGGCGACGAGAACTCCCCCGCCACGCTCCCGCACGACCTGCCCGACCGCTACCCGGGAATCGCTGCGGTCTGCACCGTCGACTCCCGCACGGGCCTCGGCATCACCGAGTTGCGCGACGCCATTGCCCGCCACGCGGCCACCTTGCCGCTGATGGGCGCCCGCTGGCCCGCCACCTGGGATGCCGCCGCCCGCGCCCTCAGCGAACTGCCTGGGCTGACCGTTACCACCCATCGCGCCTTCCGCCGCCTGGCCCAGGCCGGCGTCCCTGACCCCGCCGCGCAGCGAGGCGATCGCCCGGATGCTGCACGATCTCGGCCAGATCGCCTACTTCGCGGGCATCCCCGACCTCGCCACGAAGATCATCCTGAAGCCCGAGTGGCTCGACGCCCGCATCACCCAGGTGATCGACAGCCAGCAGGTCGCCGACGCCGGCGGGGTGCTGTCCCGCGCGGAGCGCGGCCGCCTGTGGGCGGACATGGCCGACGCCGAGGACGACCCCGACCTGCCCGACCGCCTGATCCGCATGATGGAGGCCTTCGACCTGGCGTACCGTGTCGGCGACGCCGACGACAGCGCGGACGTCGCGCTAATCGTCGACCGCCTGCCCGACGCCCCCCGCCTGACGTCAGCCGCCTGTGGGACGAAGCGCGCGCCAGGCCCGGCGCGCGCGAGATCGCGGTCATCTACAAGCTCGCCTCCCGCCAGGCCGGCATCCCCACCTGGTTCATCGCCCGCGAGCACCGCTACACCACCCAGCTGCACTGGCGGCACGGCGCCCTGCTGCACGACCGCGACCCCGCACCCCCGCCTGGGCGCTACTGACCGACGACGGGCGCGAGCAGCCCACCGTCACCCTTCGGGTGGCCGGCGCCTACCCGGTCCGCTTCCTATCCGTGCTCACTGAGGCCTTCGACAAGATCATCGAAGCCCGCTACCCCGGCCTGGTCGAGGCACGCCTGGTCCCCTGCGCCTGCCAGGACGAGGCCGGCGGCACCTGCCGCCACGCCTTCACCCTCGAAGAGCTCATGGCCGAGGCCACCGCCGACGAACCCGACGCCGACCACAAGGTCCGCTGCCCCAAGAGCCGCCGCAAGATCGAGGCCGCCCTCATGCTCGACGGGCTGCGCGGCACCGGCCTGACCGCGCAACTCGACGCCATCCACCGCACACTCGACGCCCAGACCGGCACCCTCAGCGCCATCGACGCCCGCCAGCAGGCCGAGCTCAACGGCATCCGCGCCCTGCTCGAAACCCGCGCCAACGCCGGCGTGCACTGCCCGGCCCTGTTCAGCATCCGGCAGACCAAGGGCGGCCTGCTGCACCAGGCGCAGGTCACGGTGACCCTCTGGTGCGAATGGCCCTCCGGCCCGCACCCCCTCGAAGGCGACGACGGCAGCTACACCATCACCAAGATGCCCGACGCGCTCATCCGCTACCTGCCCTACCTGCGCCACCTGATCACCGCGCTCGGCCTGGCCGCGCCCGCACTCGGCAGCGTAGGCGTCGCGCTGAGCGACCAGGTCAAGGACCAGGTCGAGGCCGCGGCCCGGACCCTGGAGTTCATCGACAAGCACACCGAGCACCGCCGCGCTCGTCCCCGGACACGGCACGCCGTCCCCGTCCGGGCGCACGGTCCGCGCCGAGACCGGCGCGGACTTCCGCGCCCTGCACGACATGCTCCGCGCCCTCGACCCGGACAACGAGAAGAACTGGGGCCGGCTGTCTCCCGTCACCCGCCCCGAAGACCTCCGCACCATCTACCTATGCCCGCGCCACATCCACGACTTCGACTACCCTTACACGGCAGGCTAGACAGGCATGACACTTAACTGTCAAGCCCTCAGAATCTGATCGACGATCGACCGTCAATCCCTTTTGAGGGAATCAGATTCACGGCCTAAGGTTTGGGGCCGACAGTAATTCCTGTCGGTTTACTGTGAACGATTCGTTGACAGTCCCGGTGCCGCGGTTATGGCAAGCCTTGACGCTTAGGTGTCAAGGCCCTGGCCACTCGTATCCCTGCTTCCGATAGCTGCCATCTCCTGGTCCGGGCAGGTTCTGTCAAGGCCGTCTTCGCGTGTACGTTCACCACGCAGATCGACGGGTGCGGTTGTCCTGCGGTCACAGACGGCCTTGACGGGTTCTGCCCGGCTTCGGACAATTCCGGCAGCGGGAGCAGGGACGCCCCGCGGATGAAACCCGGTGAACGGGCTGTATGTCATGGCGGCCCGGGTTCGGCTTTTCGCGCCAGCCGACCGGCGTTGGCGCCGCCGTGGGGGAGCGGGAGCGTAGGCGAGCGCGCCGAGTCGGCGGCGCGAGCGGCCCGGCGGGCCGCCTTGGTTAAGGACGGCGGGAACCGGCGCATCTTATGAATGGGTCGATCGGTACATACGTCAGCGCGTCGCAGAGCAGTCAGCATGAGCAAACGCCGCAACGGCGAATGCTCCATCTTCGCTTACCGCAATGGCTACGCCGCTTACGCGTGGGTGACCACGCCAGACGGCGAACGTAAACGCAAATGGATCTACGGCAAGACGCACGACGACGTACACGCTAAGTCGATCAAGCTGCAAGGTCAGGCGAGCGAAGGCCCGGTACCGACCAACGTGCCGACCGTCAGCCAGTACATGAGCTACTGGCTCCGCGAGGTCGTCAAGCCGAACCTGGCGCCCCACCAAGACCTACGAGCGCTACGAGGCATTCACACGGCTGCACATCGTGCCATACATCGGAGCTGAAGCGACTGCGGTCGAGCTCCAGGTCAAAGACATCCCGCCATGGCTGAACAAGCTCGCGCAGGTCTGCCAGTGCTGCACTCAGGGCAAAGACGCTGCGACGCCCCCGCAGGAAAGCGCCGCTGCTGCGCTATCGGCCAGTGCTGCGGGCACGCGCTTGTCTGGCGCGTAGTCGCGCTGACGCCCGCGATACGCTCCGAGCCGCGTACACCTGCGCGGTCGAGGAGGAGCTTTCTTCCCGCAATCCCGTCACCGTGAAATCTCGGCTACCCCCCGCAGCCGCGTGACGCGTAAGCGCCGGGCTGGTGGACCGTCGAGGATGCACGCCGGTTCCTCGAATCAACCCGCGCATGCCGGTGAACCGCTCTACGCGGGCGTTCGTGCTTATCCTTGTTCTCGGCCTGCGCAAGGGCGAAGTCCTCGGGCTTACCTGGGAGCTGGTCAACCTCGACGCCGCCGAGCTGTATGTCGGCGAGCAAGTTCAGCGAGTAGGGCAGGCGAGCTACTCCGCCGCCAGGTCAAAAACCGAGACATCAGAAGCGCCGCTGCCGCTTCCCGAACTCTGCGTGGCCGCGCTCAAGCTCCGGCGGGAGAAGCAAGAGGCCGACCGCGGGCCGAGCTGACGGAGCCTGGATTGACACGGGCCTAGTGTTCACGACTCGCCACGGCACGGCGCTGGAGCCGAGAAACTTCAGCCGCAGCTTCGATCGCTGCATCATCAAAGCCCAGGTGCCCAGAATCACGGTCCACGGCACCCGCAAGACCTGCGGGTCCCTGCTTGCCGCCCTGGACGTGCATCCGCGCGTAGCGATGCAGATTCTTCGGCACAGCAAGATCGCGGTCACGATGGAGATCTACACCGAGGTACCCTCAGCCGCTACCCGCGATGCGCTCAAGAAGCTCGGCCAGTGGCTGGGCAGCTAGGCACGTTGCTGTACTTCGGTGCTGTACAGGGCATCAAAAACGGCCAGTTACAAGATCGCAACTGGCCGGTGAGCTGGGTGGGCGATACTGGGATCGAACCAGTGACCTCCTCGGTGTGAAGTAGGCCTGGAGCCGGTCTGGACAAGTATAGAAGGTTCGCGAGGTGCTGTTTCCCAGGGCAAATGACCGTCCAGACTCCCCCAGACTCCTGGCGGCTCTTCGCCGAATGGCTCCCCAGCTTGGCTCCCGGGCGATGACAAGATCGTGAAGTGTTCGAGCGTCGAACAAACGGTTGAACAGAGTGTCCGGGAATCTGTAAGTCTATGGACCCAACCATGCGCAGGGGCAGACCGGCCGTGGCCGGGACAACGGTCGGTCCCGGCTCTGGTCAGCGCGGCCCGCACCGCCACGCCGCCGAGGACAGCGGCGGGCAGGGCCGAGAGCGAACCGAGCAGGGGCCGATCGGCGTGCGGGCATCGGCGACGAGTACTGGCTGCGGCATGCGATCTCTCCTTGAAAATTTAATGCACAATTAGTTCATCGGAAACGGGCCGCTGCTTCGCCTGCCGGGCCAGGTTGCCCGGTTCGCCGCTGCCCCCAACGAGGGGCGCCTTCGGCCTGCAGGCAATGGAAGGACGAGTCCGGCGACGTCGCCCTGGCCCTGCACTTGCCGCCTGCCCCCGCGGAGGTGTACAGCCCGGCGCCCGATCCGAGGACTGCAGGCCGAGGTAGGCATCCATCAGCCTGCCGGTCCGTCGCGACCGTATCCACTGGTCCGGAGACAGCGACGCGGCCCTCATCGATGACCACGACGTCGTGTGAGATGGCCATGACGTCCTCGACGAGCTGCTCCACGATCAGGATGCCCATGCCATCCGCGGCCAGAGCCGCCACGGTCCTCAATACCTCTTTCACGATGGCCGGAGACAGCCCGGCAGACGGCTCGTCGAGCATCAGCAGTCGTGGCTTGGCCATGAGCGACTGCCCGATCGCCAGCATCTGCTGCTGACCGCCGCTCAGGCTGCCGGCGTAGGCACGTCGCTTCTCGGCGAGCATGGGGAACCGCTCGTAGGCCTCGTCGATGAGCTTCAGCCGTGACTGGCGGCGCAGTTTCTGCGGGTGGGTGGCGACGAGGAGATTGGCTTCGACCGTGAGTCCGGGGAAGATGCGCTTACCCTGCTGGACCAGGCTAAGGCCCAGCGCCGGGATCTCGTCGGCGGGCCAGCCGGATGTCCTTTCCGTCGAGCAGGATCTGGCCGGCCCGCGCAGGCAGCAGCCCGGCGATGGCGTGCAGCGTCGTCGTCTTGCCGGCGCCGTTGCTGCCAAGCACGGCTGTTATTTGACCGGCCCCGACTGCGAGCGACACGTCGTGGACGGCCCTGGCGTCGCCGTAGTTGACAGCGAGATTCGTAACCGTCAGTACATTAGCCACCGGTGACACCTTCGGATTCGGCATTGGGAAGTTGCGCGGCCCTCGGCTCCATGCCGAGGATAATGCGGGCAACCTCCTCGTTCGCCTGGATCTCCGCTACGCTGCCGCGAGCGAGCAGCGCGCCCTGGTCGAGCACCGACGATGGTGTCGGCCAGCGACTGGATCATGCGGAAGTTGTGCTCCACCAGGATGATGGTTGCCCCGTGGTCGCGAATCGTCGACGAGAACCCGCCCCAAGATGGCGACTTCCTCCGGCGACAGGCCAGATGCGGGTTCATCGAGCAGGATGACCTTCGGCTGGGACACCATCACCCTGGCGAGCTCCACGAGCCTGCGCGCTCCCAGCGGCAGCGAGGAAGCCACCCGGGAGTAGGTGTTAGGAATCCCCAGCATGGTCAGGCATTCCAGAGCCGTGGCCTCGTCCTGGCCGAGCGCCCGGCGGTAGGCGGGGGTCCGGAATACGGCTCGCAGGTAGCCGACGTACCGCTTCGTGTACATGCCCCCCGGTCACCACATCGTGGACAGTGACGTAGGGCGGCATCGGCGGCTCCCGAACATGCGGCTCACGCCCAGCTTCGCGCGGTGGGCGATGCCCATCTTGGTGATGTCCGTGTCTCCCAGCACCACGTGACCGCTGCTCGGCTGGTAGAAGCCTGAGATGAGGTTCAGCAGGCTTGTCTTGCCTGAGCCGTTCGGCCCGATCAGGGCCGTGATCTCACCCGGCTTCGCGGACAGCGAGACACCGCTGACGGCCGTCACGCCGCCGAAGCGAACGGTGAGGTCGCGGACGGACAGCTCACTGCCGCCCAGGCTGGCCAGGGTCGCGGCCTCGACGCGCTCGAGGTCGACCTCGACCTCGAGCTCGTCGTCGTGGGACCTGAGTCGCTGGCGGTAGCGGATAGGCCTCCGGCAAGCCAGGCAACCTGACGGCAGGACCCGGCGGATCGCGGGCTGGATGAAGGTGGCGACCGACAGCAGCCCGGCGATGACCAGCAGGCTACCGGAGATGAGGAGCGAGTAATTGGACAGGGACGCGCTCCAGATCGGCAGGCCCATGAGGACTGCGGTCGCGACGAATGGCCCCAGAACCGACCGCGTCCCGCCGATCACGGAAGCGGCGATCACTCCTAGGGTCGTCGTGAGACCGAACGACGGCGGGGACACATACAGGTCGAGGAAGACGAACAGCACCCCGGCGACGCCCGCTCGGGATCCCGGCGAGCGCGTAGACGAGAACCTTGGTGCGGTTGATGTTGATGCCGAGCGCCGAGGCCAGTACGGGGCTCTCGCGCAGGGTGAGGAGCGCGTGCCCGTGACGTGAAGTCACCAGGTTCCGGTAGAAGAACACCCAGACCGCGGCCACGGCGATGCACAGGATGTAGAAGCCGTTATTGTCCAGCGTCATCCCGAAGAGCCGGGGCTGCGGAATGGGGAGACCGTTATTTCCGCCGGTGAAGTTCTGGAAGATAACGAGGATGTCTGGTGTGATCACCACCAGCAGGAACGACGTGATGGCCAGCGCCCATGAACCGAGCCGCAGGCCAGGCAGCGCCGTCAATCCGCCGAGGATCCCGGCACCGAGTCCCGCCACTACCATGAGTACGAATAGGTTTCCCTGCCCGTGGTTCGACCAGACGGCTGCGACATAAGCGCCAAACGCGAACAGCGCGACCTGCGCGAACGAGACCTCGCCCGCCCAGCCGAAGGTGAGGTTCAGGCCGCTGGAGATCATTCCGTAGATCGCCGTCACGATCGCGATGCGGACCCAGATCTCCTGGATGCCCAGCCGGGAAGCGCCACCATGACGGCTAGTAGCACGAGCCAGCCGAAGGGGCCGATGCGCCGGACTATCGGCGGAGCTGACGGTGCCGCGACCGCATCCGCTCGTTTCGCGTCCGCTGAGGTTCGAGCCTGCATCCCCACCATCTCCTGCGATCGTCCTAGGAGCCGAATTCGTGATAGACGGCTCACACCAGCCGCCGTGTGGCAGTGCCGCCGAAGATCCCGTGCGGGCGCAGCAGGAGGACAGCTACCAAGACGGCGAGGATCAGGATGTTGCCGTAGTTGACGTTCAGGTACTGGCCGCCCAGGAGTCCCTCGATCAGGCCCATCAGGAACCCGCCGACCGCGGCGCCGATGAAGCTGCCGAAGCCGCCCAGAGGGGCGACGAACGCCACGAGGAATCGCAGCCAGGGACGTCGCCAGGCTGGTTATGGCGTACGTCTCGGGGGCGATCAGGGGACCCACCATTCCTGAAAGGCAGCAGGCCAGCACGACGGCCCATCCGGACAGCCGGTTGACGTTGACGCCCTTGAGCGCCGCGGCATCCCGGTCCTGCGCCGCGGCGAGACTGGCCAGGCCGGTCAGCGAACGTCGGCTGAAGAACCAGAGTCCGACCGCGACCACGACGGCCGTGATGATGAGCGCGACGTCGTCGGGCCTTACCCGACCGCCGAGCAGGGAAAACGGCGTGTTCGAGCCGATGAAGGGGACCTTGAGCGGGCTCGTTCCCCACACCAGCTGGGAGATACCGGTGAGGAGGAAGCCGAAGCCAACCGTCGTTACGAGCTCAGCGTGCGTGCCCTTGCCGCGGATCGGCCGCAGCGCCGTCCATTCCTCGACGCAGCCAGGCAGCGCCAGCGACCACGCCGCAGACGACGACGGCCACGATCCAGGGAAGGTGCCAGCTCACCAGCGTCGTGTACGCCAGGAAGGCGCCTATCATCACGAAGAAGGCCTGGGCGAAGTTGAACGTCCCGCTCGGAACAAAGACGATTGTGTACGCCAGCGCCGTCAGGGCGTAAATGGCCCCGACTGACAGGCCTGACCAGATTACTATCATGCCGGAACGAATCCTCTATACGTTGGGCTTGGTTCTGAGCGGCTCGGTCAAGCCGGACGGCGGAACTGCCTGGCCGGGCCAGCGCCCGGCCAGGAAGTTCAGGCCTATGATGACGACCCGACCCCACCGGTGAAGCCCTGGTCGAGCGGGGTCCGCGGCACGATCGCGTAGTCAGCGGTCGTGGAGGTGTTCAGGTGCATCGTGGTGCTGTATCCCTCATGCTTGAACAGCACCCACGGCGAGTTCGCCGGCTGCGTGAGGTCTTGCAGAGCAGCAGCGATCTTGTGGGGATCCAGAGAATTCGCCTGCTGCGCCGCGACGGACACCACCTGAAGCGGGTCATAGTCGACCGCGTAGTAGAAGGTGCTGTAGACGAGCGGGCCCCCTGACTTGACGGCGGAGTAGAAGTTGTTGAAGGCCGCCGTGCGCTGAGTCGGCGCCACATACTGCTGGATGGCGTAGACGGTGACGAAGACGTTCTTGAGTGCAGCACTGCTGATCTGTGAGAAGTCAGCGCCACCGGAGTTGACGCCCCCGATGAAGGGAATGGTGCGCCCAATATTATACCAGGCATTGAGGATCAGGAGCGTCAGCGGACCTACGGCGTCCATGACGACCACCTGCGGGTTAAATGCCTTGAGCTTCTCGACCTCCGGCGTCACGTCAAGCGCGGTCGGCGGGAAGAGGACCGTGTTGACTTTCAGGCTGGTGCCCTTGGTCACCGTGGCCATGCCCGCGGTGATCTGATCGCCAATCGTGTCGTCGGATGAGATGATGCCGACCCTGGTGTAGCCATGCGCCTTGATGTAGCTGACGATCTTCGTCAACGACGCCGTGTTGTGCGTGTTCGTGCTGAAGTACAGGGGGTACTTCGACGGGTCGTCCATGGAGGGTAGCGCCGCCGCGGACACAGTCAGGATGCCCTGGCTGGCGAGGTACGGTGCCGTCCCCTGCACCTCGGGGCTCGCGGCACCCGGGTAGACAAGGTCGGGCTTGGGGTGCGAGCTCAGGTACGCCTGGAGCACGCTTACGCCAGTCGTGGGGTTGCCCTGGTCGTCCAGGACCGTGGCCACCACCTTGAACCGAGGATGCCGCCGCGCGCGTTCACCGTCTTGACCGAGGCCAGATAGGCCTGCTTCGTAAAGGCGCCGTAGGCGGCCAGCTGACCAGACATCGGCGCGACCACGACGACGGTATACGGGCTGCGGGCGAGCCGGAACTGCCTGACGAACCGTTCGATCCGCTCGATCCGCTGGAGCAGGCGGCAAGTGCCAGCCCTGGCGCCAGGGCGAGCAACATGGCCGCCTTCAGTCTTGTCAGCCGACGCATAGGTCTCTCCTTTAAGTAGTTTAAGGTGGCGTTTGCTGTTGTGCAGAGAGATGACACAACACGCCGCGCATGCCGCTATCTCTCGCCAATGAACCGGAACCTCCGAACCGGGAGCTGCCGGGTGATACCCCTCACATCGGATCCCGGGAATGAAACAGACTGGGAAGGAAACAGAAACATAACCAGCGATGCCGATCTGTCAACAGTAGCGTGGAATCAAGCAACGAAACCGTTGATGAGTCATGGCGCCAGGGGACGCACCGGCAGGGAACAAGGGCGCGGGGCACCGCCCGGCGGAAGGCGATGCCTGCAAGCGATGTCCGGCGAGCGGTACGGACTTCCCTCATCAGCGGTCGCGCAGATCGCCTTCGCCGCGAAGCCGCCAGGGGCTGGGCGCGCCGAACTGGTCATGGACCGGCGAGTTCAAGAAGATGTGAGTTCGTGGGGCGGCGAGGCAGAACGAGCTCAGGCCCGGGGGCGGGAGGCGGCGTCAAGCCGCCGCAGATCCTCATCCGTCAGCTCGACCGAGACCATGGTCATCAGGTCCTCGACCTGCTCCGGCGTGCGGGCGCTGGCAAGTGCGGACCCAACGGTCGGCTGGCGGACCAGCCAGGCCAGCGAGACGGCACTCAGGCGGACGCCGTGCCCGGCCGCGGTCTCGTCGAGGGCCTCGAGCAGGCCGATCCCCCGGTCGATGAGATCTT
Organism: uncultured Acidimicrobiaceae bacterium; assembly: GCA_963717035.1. Lineage (GTDB taxonomy): Bacteria > Actinomycetota > Acidimicrobiia > Acidimicrobiales > RAAP-2 > DASXMT01. The sequence continues at coordinate 30,566 of CAVQVK010000090.1, forward strand.
CCCGCCATCGCGCTCGCTGACTGGACACCGGCACCCCCGGACGGTACTTCCCGGTCAGGAAGCCCATGGCCAGCGAGTAGTAGGGAACGCAGTGATGCCCTCACACAGGCACAGCTCGGCAAGCGGGCCTTCGTACCGGCCGCGCTCGGCCAGGTTGTAGTGCGGCTGCAGGAACCGGAAGCGCTCCCCGCCGGCCGCGTCGGACTCGGCCAGCGCCGCGCCCAGTCGCTGCACGGAATAGTTGGAGGCACCGAGGCCGAGCACCTTGCCCTGCCTGACAAGCTCGTCGAAGACCTGGAGCGTCTCTTCCAGTGGGGTGCCGGGGTCGTCCTCGTGAGCGTAATAGATGTCGATATGGTCGCTGCGCAGCGGGCGAAGGGACGCATCGACGCTGGTGCGGATGGCGCTTCGCGACAGCCCCTTCGCCGCGGGCCCCTTGCCGACCTTGGTCGCGACGATTATGTCGGCGCGGTTGCCCCTCCGTGCCATCCAGTCGCCGATCATCGTCTCGGACTCACCCCCGGCACCCCCGGGTGTCCAGTCGACGTACTGGTCAGCAGTATCGATGAACGTGCCGGCCCGATCCGCGTATGCGTCGAGCACCGCTGCCGCATCGTCCGGGCCCACCGTCCATCCGAACACGTTGCCCCCCAGGCACAGCGGATACAGGCGGGACTGCAGAGCAGAGGACGTGTCAGCGGACATGAAACGCTCCTTGGGCGGGCGAGATGTGCGGACAGGCCGTAGTTTAGTCCACGTGAGTGTTGATACCAATCATGTCCGTCATGGCGCCAGGACTCGCAGTCGTCGAGTCTTAAACGCAAGCGTTGACACCCTCGGGGAACGGCCCTTAACTCCGATGTCGTAACCCATGGGCGCGGCTGCGCGGGAACCCGGTGAGCAGATGCGAGCAGACGACTTTCCGATCAGCGTGGTCGAGCTGATTCAGCAGGCCGCGTGGCGTTTCCCGGAGCACACCGCCCTCGAGCCC
>CAVQVK010000091.1:0-39598 GCA_963717035.1 uncultured Acidimicrobiaceae bacterium
ACTTTTCCTGGCCAGCACCTGACCCGACTTCTCGTATTGCTCATGGTCGTGGTCGCCGATCGCCGGAGGCTGCGCCTCCTCACCGATGCGCTCGCGGGCTTCGGCTACGACGTCGGCCAGCTTCAGCCGGGCTGATTCCGCTGCTTCCTCGGCCCGCCGGCTTCCGCGCAGTCCCCCACTCCGTCGCGGTCACCGCGGCGTCGTGAAGGGGAGCCTTGCCCAGGGCTTTACGGACGATTTCGTAGGCGCTGACGCCGACCAGGCCGGTTACCACCGTCCCGGCCGCCTTTCCCAGTAGCCCTTGCACCACCATCGCGAAATGTCCTCCCGTCATGCCTTACGGCCCGAACCCAACGGCCCGGCCATCCGGCTCGGGTTGTCCTCGGTGCGCGGCATCGGGAGCGAGACGGCCGAGCGGATCGCCGCCGGCCAGCCCTGGTCGGGCATGGAGGACCTGGTGCGCCGGGCTGGGGCCAGCCGGGCCCAGTTGGAGGCGCTGGCCACGGCCGGGGCGTTGGACGACCTACCGGCGGGGAACGAGCCGGTGGGGAACGGCCGGCCGGCGACCAACGGCAAGCCGGCGACTGGCAACCGGGCGCCGACGGGCAACCGGCGGTCCCTGGTGTGGGCGGCAGGGGCGGCGGCCCAGGCCACACCGGGGCGGCTCCCGGGGATGGTCACCGGGACCGAGTCGCCACCGCTTCCCACCGCCACGCCGTGGGAGGACGTGGCCGACGACCTGTGGGCCCTCGGCATGACCCCCGACGTCACCGCCATGGAGCTGGCCCGGCCGGTGCTCTCGCGTCAGGGCGTGGTCCCGTCGGGCGACCTGGGCACCGTCCCCTCCGGTGATCGGGTCACCGTGGGGGGAGTAGTCACCCACCGCCAGCACCCCGAGAGCGCCCACGGCGCCGTCTTCTTGAACCTGGAGGACGAGACAGGCATGGTCAACGTGATCTGCTCCCGGGGGGCGTGGGTGCGCTGGCGATCGGTGGCCCGGTTCTCCCCGCTCTGATGGTCCGGGGGCGGCTCGAGCGCGCCGACGGGGCCGTCAACCTGGTGGCCGAGCGGATCGAGCCCCTCGAGCTGGGGCCGGTGCCGCCCTCCGGGACTTCCGGTAACCAGCGAAAACAGGCCGCCGCGCCGACCGCTCCCGCCGCCCAGCTCGCTCAGCTCGCTCAGCCCGCTCAGCCCGCTCAGCGACCCTGGCGTACCAGCCGGCTGAGCCTCGCCACCAGCACCTGGAGCACCACCTCTCCCGGGAGGGCCGAGACGCCCCGGAGGTCCAAGTCGGCGTCGGCCAACAGGTTGATGGCCCGGGCGATCCGGGCCGTCCCCAGCCGCCGACTCTGGGCCAGCGCCTTCTTGGCCGGGTAGGCGCTGCGCAGGCCCAGCAGCTCGGCCGCCTCCTCCGGCGAGGTCACCCCCGACCCGTCGAGCCGCAGCATCTGGCGGTAGTGCCGGTGCAACAGGCTCATGGCCGCCAGGGGGTGGAGCTCGCCCGCACCGGTCATGCGGTGAAGGAGGCCCAAGCGCCTTCGCCGCGTCACCGCTGTCGATGGCATCGGTGAGGTCCCAGGGCGCCACGCGAGCCGGCCTCCCCGAGGAACGGGGCCAGGTCGTTCACCTTGACGGTGGCCCCGAGCCCGTAGGCGGCGGCCAGCGTGTCGAGCAGGCCGGACAGCCGGCCCATGTCCCCGCCCAGGTGCTCGCCCAACTTGGCCGTGGCCGCGCCGTCGAGCCGGACCGGTGCGCCCCGCAGGTGGTCGGCCAGCCACTGGCTCCGGGCCCTCCCGGTGCCCACCGCCGTGTTCACCACCTCGCCGACCTTGCCCACCGACTTGGCCAGGGCGGCGGGGACGGTGCCGCCCCCGCTCACCAGCACCAACGACGTGGTGGGCAGCGGGTCCTCCAGGTAGGCGGTCAGCGCGCGGCGCCCTCGGCCGCGTTGAGCCGTCCGGCGTCGCGCACCACCACCACCCGGCGCTCGACCAGGAACGGCGGCGTGGTGCAGGCGTCGACCACCAGGCCCACGTCCAGGTCGTCGGCGCCGGGACCGCCGAATTCCTCCACGGCCAGGCTGGGGTCGGACCCGCCCACCAGCGTCTCCGTCAACCCATGGGCGGCCTGGGCCACCAGCGACGGGTCGTCGCCCTTGACCAGATAGGCCGGGCGCACGTCGGTCACCGTCGCCGCCACCGTCGATCGCCGACCCGCGCTGCGCCCGGCCGTCGGCCCTGACCCGCTCGATGGCGGCCAACGTGTCGCACACATGACGGGTGCCGGCCACGTCGTGGACCCGGACGATGCGACAACCGAGCGAGATACCCAGGGCGGCGGCGGCCAGCGAGGCCGGCCCCGCTGGTCGATCTCGAGGTCGAGGACCTTGCCCAGGAAGGTCTTGTTGGATGCCGACAGCAACAGCGGGTACCCGAGCCCGGCCAGGGTCCCCGAGGCCCGCAGCAAGGTGAGCGACTGCTCGGCGGTCTTCCCCAGGTCGAGCCCGGCATCGAGGACGATCCGATCGGCGGGGATCCCGAGGCCAGTGGCCCGGCGGGCCCGATCGACCAGAAAGGTGCAGACCGCCTCGACCACGTCGTCGTAGACCGGCTCGGGATCGGGGATCCGCGGGCCAAGCCGGATGTGGGTGGCCACCACCGTGGCCCCGGCGGCGGCGGCCACCGACAGGTACTCGGGGTCGCCGAACCCGCTGATGTCGTTGCCGACCACGGCCCCGGCCCGTAGGCGTCCTTGGCCACCGAGGCCCGCCAGGTGTCGACCGACAGCGGGACGTCGAAGCGGTCGTGGAGCGCCTCGATGGCCGGGATCACCCGGTCGAGCTCCTCGGCCTCGGTCACCTCGGGTCCCGGGCCCGGCCTTCACCCCGCCCACATCGAGGATGTCGGCGCCGTCGTCCACCAACTTTCGGCCCGACGCAGGAAGGCATCGAGGTCGTAGGTGGCCCCCTGGTCGTAGAAGGAGTCCGGGGTCCGGTTGAGGATGCCCATCACCAGGGCCCGGTCCGGATGTCCACGGTCCGATCGCCCAGGGTGAGGGAGGTGGGTTGCACGGTCGTGACGCTACCCGTCCACCGGCCGGGCAACCGGGACCGGCTCGGGCTCAGAACAACCGGGCGGACAGGGCCTTGCGGTAGCTGCGTGGTCCGAGGGTCCTCGGGTCCAGCGTCTCGAGGAGGTCGAGGAATTCCTGGCGGGCGGTCGTCGTCGTCCCGTACCCGTTCGAACAACCCGTCGAGCAGCACGTCGACGCTTCGTCGGTCACCGACGTCGACCTGCTGGGCGGCCAGGCGGGCCTCGGCCGGAAGACGCCGGGTCTCGGGGGTCTCGGGGATCCGGGCCAGAAGGGCCAGGGCCTCGTCGGTCGCCCCGTTGGCGATCAGCAGCCCGGCCAGGCCGACGATGCCGGCCACGTGGTCGGGCTGCAGTTCGAGGGCCTGTCGCAACAGGCCCACATCCTGGGCGGCCAGCCCTGCTCGACCAGCAGGTCAGCCTCGGTCGGCTGCGGGGTCAGCTTGGCCACGAACTCGGCCACGGCCGTCTCGGGCTGGGCCCCGATGAACCCGTCGACCACCTTGCCGTCCCGCAGAGCGAAGACGGCGGGGATGGACTTCACCTGGAAGCTCTGGGAGATGGAGGGGTTCTCGTCCACGTTGACCTTGGCCAGGACCACGGCGCCCTCGGTGGCGTCGACCGCCTTTTCGATGATGGGGCCGAGGGTCTGGCACGGCCCGCACCACGGCGCCCACAGGTCGACGACCACAGGGACCTCGCTCGAGCGGCGGAGGACCTCTGTCTCGAATGTGGCATCGGTGACATCGATCATCGTCGTAAGGATACCGGGCACAGCCCGATACTCGATCCGGAAAGCGCTCCACGCTGGACGGAACGGCCGACGCTGGCAGAACGCCTCGCTGGGGGAAGTAGCGTCGTACCATGACCGGAAGCTCAGCGACACTGGTAGAGGGGATCGACGTACCTGCCGTCAGCGAGTGGTTGTCGGCCACCGTCGACGGCGTCAAGGCGCCGTTCACCTTTGAGCCATCGCTGGAGGCCGCTCCAATCTCACCTACCGCGTGACCGATGCCGCCGGTCGGTCGCTGGCCCTCCGCCGCCCGCCGGTGAGCCACGTGTTGCCCACGGCCCACGACATGAAGCGGGAGCACACGGTCATCGACGCGTTGGGGACAACCGACGTGCCCGTGCCCGAGACCTACGGACTGTGCACCGACGAGTCGGTGAACGGCGCGCCGTTCTACGTCATGGACTTCGTGGAGGGCCTCATCCTCCGAGACGAGGCCGCCGCCGCCGGACTCGACGAGGCGACCCGGCGCCACTCCGGCGAGTCGTTGGTGGACAACCTCGCCCTCCTGCACGACGTCGACGTGGAGGCCGTGGGCCTCGGTCAGTTCGGCCGCCACGATGGCTACATCGAGCGCCAGCTCAAGCGCTGGCACGGGCAGTTCACCCAGTCGGTGGTCGAAGGACTGCCCGGGCCGGCGATCATCGATCAGGTCCACGACCTCCTGGCCTCTCGCGTCCCCGAGCAACAAGGGGTGGGGATCGTCCACGGCGATTACCGGCTGGACAACACGGTCATCGGCGAGGACGGCACCGTGCAGGCCATCCTCGACTGGGAGATCTGCACCCTCGGTGACCCCCTGGCCGACTTGGGCCTGCTCCTCGTGTACTGGACCGAGCCCGAGGACACCGAGGCCTCGCTCATCGGCGTCGGGCCGACCCGGCTGCCCGGGTTCTCGAGTCGGGCCGAGCTCGAGGCGCGCTACGCCTCGTTGTCGGACCGGGACCTGTCCGCCGTGCCCTACTACAAGGCGTTCGGATTCTGGAAGCTGGCCTGCATCCTCCAGGGGGTCTACGCCCGCTACGCCGGCGGGGCCGCGGCCGGCGACCGGAGCAACGTCGACCTGTTCCCCGTCCAGGTCGGCCGGTTGGGCGAGCGCGCCCTGGCCGAGGTGGAATCGCTGTGACCGATTCGGGCCCACCGATCTACACGATCGACCCCGACTGGGGCGAGCCCATCGGGTCCCGCCTGACCAGCCCGGTGCTCGTCGTCTCGCTCGAAGGCTGGGTGGATGCCGGGCTCGGCGCGTCGACCGCCGTGGCCGAGCTGGTGGGCACGTCGGGCACGACCCCGGTGGCCACCTTCGACACCGAGGTGCTCATCGACCAGCGGGCCCGACGCCCCATCGCCCAGCTGGTGAACGGGATCACCACCGAGCTCACCTGGCCCTCCATACAGGTGGTGGCCAGCACGACCGGGAGGGCGCCGACGTCTTGTACCTCGTCGGTCCCGAGCCCGACTTCCGCTGGAAGTCGTTCCTCGCCGCCGTGGTCGACCTGGTGCAACAGCTCGGGGTCCGCCTGGTGGTGGGGCTCGGCGCATTTCCAGCCCCGGCCCCCCATACCCGCCCGGTGCGGCTGGCCTCGACCGTCCCGCCCCAGTCGGCCGACCTGGCCGGTCGGGTCGGCTTCGTCCAGGGCACACTCGAGGTGCCCGCCGGGGTCCAGGCCGCGCTCGAGGTCGCCCTGGGCGCCGTCGACGTGCCCGTCATCTCGCTGTGGGCGAGGGTCCCTCACTACGTGGCGGCCATGCCCTTCCCCGAGGCCAGCGCGGCGCTGATCGACGGGCTCAGCGCGGTGAGCGGGCTGGTCTTCGACACCACGGCCGTTCGCCGGGCCGCCGCTGCGTCCCGCAGGCAGGTCGACGAGCTCATCGCCGACAACACGGAGCACGCCGACATGGTGCGGAGGCTCGAGTCGTCGATCGACTCCGAGGAGGCCAACCCGTTCAACATCGACATCGACGTGCCGAGCGGGGACGAGATCGCCGCCGAGCTCGAGCGCTTCCTCCGGGACGAAGGCTCCTTAGCCGCGTGGAGGTAGACGGAGGCGTTGGCTTCGATCCCGGCGGCGTGGTCGAGTCGGCCCGGCAGGCGGAGGACCTCGGCTACGACGGCGGTGTGGACGGCCGAGACCGCCCACGACCCCTTTTTGCCGCTGGTTCTGGCCGCCGAGCACACCGAGCGGATCAAGCTGGGCACCGGCATCGCCGTCGCCTTCGCCCGGAACCCGATGAACCTGGCCGTGTTGGCCAACGACCTCCAGACCATGTCCAAGGGCCGGTTCATGCTCGGGTTGGGCTCGCAGATCAAGCCGCACATCGAGAAGCGCTTCTCCATGCCCTGGTCCTATCCGGCGCCCCGGATGCGCGAGATCGTCCTGGCCATGCGGGCCATCTGGGCCAGCTGGTCCGACGGCAGCCGCTGGCCTTCCGGGGCGAGTTCTACCGCCACACCTTGATGACCCCCATGTTCATCCCGGGCCCAATCCCGTACGGCAACCCACCGGTGTTCCTGGCCGCAGTCGGCGAGCGCATGACCGAGGTGGCCGGCGAGGTGGCCGACGGGTTGCTGGCCCACGCCTTCACCACCGAGCGCTACCTTCGCGAGGTCACCGAGCCCGCCCTGGAGCGGGGGCTGGCCTTGGCGGGCAAGGTCCGAGCCGACGTGGAGATCTCCTTCCCCGGCCTGGTGGTCACCGGCTCAACGATGCCGAATGGGAGCAGGCCACCCAGGCGGTCAAGGCCCAGCTCGCCTTCTACGGGTCCACCCCCGCCTACCGACCGGTCCTTGATCTGCACGGTTGGGGCGATCTGCAACCCGAGCTCAACACGTTGTCCAAGCGGGGAGCGTGGTCGGAGATGGCCGAGCTGATCGACGACGAGATGCTGACCACCTTTGCCATCGTCAGCAAGCTCGACGAGCTCCCGGCCAAGGTGCTCGAGCGCTACGGCGACGTCGTCGATCGCTTCAACTTCTATGCGCCCTACCGCCTCGAGACCGAGCAGTGGCGAGCGCTCCTGGCCGGCTTCAAGAAGTAGGGCGGGCAGAGTCACGGCTCAGCCGAGAGTCTGTGGCTAGCGGGTCGTGGTCGAGAGCTCAGCATCGAGCTCGCGCAGCGTCTTGCGCATGTGCTTGCCCTTGGCCGCCCGCTCGTCCCGGAAGGCCTGGATCCGCCCCACGGTGTCGTCGAGCCGCTCGAGCAGCGTGTCGTTGGCCGCGATCAGCTCCACCAGCAGGTCACGCCGCCGGCGCGGATCGGTCTTGTTGGCCCGGTAGTCGCTCCGGACCCGCTCCAGGTCGTCTTCGGCATCGAGCACCACCTTGACCTCGGCCAGGGAGAACCCGAGCAGGTCCTGCAGCTCGCGGATCCGGCCCACCCGCTCGATGGCCGAGGCGTTGTACAACCGCTCTCCGCTCTCCCGGTGACTGCTGGGGGCGAGAAGCCCCAGCTGTTCCCAGTACCGCAGGGTCCGGGTGGTCAGCCCGGTCGACTTGGCCACCTCGCCGATCCGAAGGGGCGACGTGTCGCCCGATTGGGTCACGTCCTCGGCCCCCATCAGTTGCCCTCCGGCACGGTGACCCAGCGCGGCGGCCGAGACCAGCTCGGGGGTCTTGCCCGCCCCGTCGCCGGCCTCCCCGTCGCCGCCCTCCGGGTCGCCGCCTTCAGGGCCGACGTCCCGGGGAGCAGAGTCGTGCACGTAGCGCTTGCCCCGGCTCCACGACGTGGCCGCACCGATGAGGCAGGCCACGATGGCGAAGTCGAAGGCGGCATGGAGGCCCTGTTTGAACGGTCCGGCGATCAGCGAGGGGAAAAAGCTGCGACCGATGAGCACTTGGGCCTGGGCGTGCGACACGTGGCCGAGGACCTGGGGACCGAGGAGGTTCTGCACCGGGTTCAAGCCTAAGAACGCGGCGAAGAGGGTGGACACCGGGGGGAGGTGGGCCACCTTGTCCGCGGCGGCCTGGGGCACACCCTGGCTGACCAGCCCGTGGTACAGGCTCTGGGGCAGGCCACTGGACAGGCCGGCGATCATCAGCGAGAAGAAGATGCCGATGGACAGGACCTGGGCCGAGTTCTGGAAGGTGGTGTTCATCCCCGCCCCGGCCCCCCGGTCCTCGGGGGGAGGCTGTTCATGACGCCCAGCCGGTTGGGTGCGCCGAAGGCCCCCATGCACAGGCCCATGAACAACAGCAGCAGCCCGAACGCCCAGTAGGGGAAGTTGACGGGCAACAGCTCGAGCAGGACGAACCCCAACGCCGAGCCCAGCATCCCGCCGGTGGCGAACGGGCGGGCGCCGAACCGGTCGCTCAGGATCCCCGAGATGGGCCCGGCGACGAGGAACCCCACCGTCAACGGGATCATGTAGATCCCGGCCCACAGAGGCGTCCGCATGAAGTCGTAGCCGTGCAGGGGCAGCCAGACGCCCTGGAGCCAGATGATCAGCATGAACATGAGCCCGCCCCGACCGATGGCCGACACGAAGCTGGCCAGGGTGCCGGCGGTGAAGGCCCGGATCCGGAACAGGGGCAGCCGGAACATCGGCTCGTCCACCCGGGTCTCGATGATGGCGAAGATGACCAGCAAGAGGATGCCGCCGACCAGCTCGGCGATCACCCTCGGGTTCTCCCATCCCATGGTCTGCTTCCCGTAGGGCTCGATCCCGTAGGTGATGCCGATCATGACCAGGACCAGTCCGACGGCGAAGGTGATGTTGCCGGCCCAGTCCATCTTGGCCTTGCGGTGCTGGGACAGCTCCCGGAGCTTGATATAGCCCCAGATGGTCCCGAACAGGCCGATGGGCACCGAGACCAGGAAGATCAGCCGCCAGTTGATGGGGGCCAGGATGCCGCCCAGGATCAGGCCGATGAACGTCCCGCTGATGGCCGCGGCCTGGTTGATCCCGAGAGCGAGGCCCCGCTGGTGGACGGGGAAGGCGTCGGTGAGGATGGCCGACGAGTTGGCCAGCAACAAGGCCGCACCCACCCCTTGGAACACCCGGACGACGATCAGGAAGATGGCGGCCGACGAACCGGTCATCCAGGTGACCGACAGCAACAGCGAGAAGAAGGTGAAGACGGCGAAGCCCAGGTTGTACATGCGGGACGCGGCCGTACATGTCACCCAGGCGACCGAGGCTCACCACCAGGACGCTGGTGACGACGAGGAAGCTCAGGATCATCCACAGCAGATAGAAGCTGTTCCCCGGGAGCAGCGGGTTGAGCTTGATGCCCCGGAAGATGTCGGGCAGGGCGATCAGCATGATCGTCCCGTCGATGGTGGCCATGAGCACACCCATGGTGGTGATGCTCAGGGCCTGCCATTTGTAGCCGTCGTTGGGTGCTTCCACGGCGGTTGAGTCCCCGTTCTCCTGGGGCTCGATCCCCTGGTAAATCTTACGTTGACGTCAAGGTTACCGTTTCTGGGGCGTCACCGTCGAGTGGCGACTCAGACCACGATGTTGACCAACTTCGGCGGCCGGCTGATCACCCGCTTGGGCGCCTGGCCGTCGAGGGACTCGGCGATCTTGGACGACCCGAGGGCCAGGCGCTCGGCCTCGGAGGCATCGATATCCGGGCTCACCTCCAGTCGGTCCCTCACTTTGCCGTTGACCTGGACGACCAGCGTGACCTGCTCCTCGACGGCCAACGCCGGATCGGCCACCGGCCAGGGCCGCAGGTGGATGTGGTCGCCGTGGCGCAGCTCCCAGGCCTCCGCCGTCACGTGGGGGGTCATCGGGGCGAGCACCAACAACAAGGTGTCGACTGCCTCGGCGATGACCTCGGCGTGTCCTCCCCCCCGCACGTAGGGCTGGAGGACGTTCACGAAGCCCATGCATTCGGCCACCGCCGTGTTGTACGACCACCGCTCGTAGTCCTGGTTCAGCCGGTCGATGAGCAGGTGCGTCTTGCGGCGGACGGCGGTGTCCTCGGGCGTGAGCTCCCCCTCCCGCAAGGGAGTGTCCCCGTCGGTTCCCGTGGCCAGGCGCCAGACCCGGTCCAAGAACCGGCCGCACCCCTCGATGACGCTGTCGGTCTGTTCGGTCCAGTCGACATCGTCGGCCGGTGGGCCCACGAAGAGATGGAACAGCCGGAGCGCGTCGGCCCCCACGGTGTCGATGTACTTCGACGGGGCCACCAGGTTGCCCCGGGACTTCGACATCTTGTGGCCGTCCATGCGGATCATGCCCTGGGTGAACAGGTTGGCAAACGGCTCGCGGAGACCCTCGGGGGCCAGGCCCAGGTCGGCCAGCGCCTTGGTGTAGAAGCGGGCGTAGAGCAGGTGCAAGATGGCGTGCTCGACACCGCCGATGTACTGGTCCACCGGCATCCAGTGGCTGACCTTGTCCTGGTCGAACGGTCGGTCCTCGTTCCACGGATCGCAGAACCGCAAGAAGTACCAGGACGAGTCCACGAAGGTGTCCATGGTGTCGGTCTCCCGCACCGCGGGCCCACCGTCGATCGGGCACGTCGTGTTCAAGAACGCCTCGTTGGTGGCCAGTGGGGACTGACCGGTGGGGAGGAACTCGACGTCGTCGGGGGCGAGGACCGGGAGCTGGTCGAAGGGCACGGGGACGATGCCGTGTGTGGGGCAGTGGACGACAGGGATCGGACAACCCCAGAAGCGCTGGCGGGAGACCAGCCAGTCCCGGAGGCGGTAGTTGACCTTGCGGGTGCCGATCCCCTCGGACTCGAGCCAGTCGATGGCCTTGGCCTTGGCTGTGGGGATGTCGAGCCCGTTCAGCCAGTCACTGTTTATCTTCTCGCCCGCGCCGGTGTAGGCCCCGCCCGGGCCGCCATCGGGACCACCGTGCTCGTCCCAGCCCTCGGGCGGTCGCACGGTGCGGACGTAGGGCAGTCCGTAGGCCTGGGCGAAGTCCCAGTCCCGGGTGTCCTCGGCGGGCACGGCCATGATGGCGCCGGTGCCGTAGCCCATGAGGACGTAGTCGGCCACGTAGACGGGGACCGGTTGGTCGGTGAACGGGTTGCGCACGAACGAGCCGGTGAAGGCGCCGCGCTTGGCCAGACCGGCCTCTCCCCCAGCCTCGGAGGTTCGCTCGATCTCCGAGGCCGCCTCGGCCCGGCTCCGGAAGCTCGTCGACGGCCAGTCGATGCTCGTCGGTGGTGAGCAGGTCGACCAAGGGGTGCTCGGGGGCCACGACGGCGTAGGTCATGCCGAAGGAGGTGTCCGGGCGGGTGGTGAACACGGTGAGGACGATCGGCTCGCCGGCACCGGCCGTCGTCTCGGCCCACGACGGCGAGGTCCATCTCGGCGCCCTCGGAGCGGCCGATCCAGTTCCGCTGCATGGTCTTGACCCGCTCGGGCCAGTCCAGGTCGTCGAGGTCGGCCAGCAGCTCGTCGGCGTAGTTGGTGATGCGGAAGAACCACTGCACCAGGTCCCGCTTGATGACCAGGTCGCCCGAGCGCTCGCAGGTGCCGTCGGGCAGGACCTGCTCGTTGGCCAGGACCGTCTGGCATCCCGGGCACCAGTTGACCGGTGCGCTGGCCCGGTAGGCCAGGCCGGCCTCGAGCAGCTTGGTGAAGATGACCTGGTTCCACTTGATGTAGGACGGGTCGTGGCTCCGGATCTCGCGGCGCCAGTCGTAGACGGCACCGAGCGACGTGATCGACGCCTTGAGCTCGGCGATCCGGGCGTCGGTGAAGATGCGGGGGTGGGTGCCCGTCTTGATCGCCGCGTTCTCGGCCGGCAACCCGAAGGAGTCGAATCCGAACGGGGAGAGGACGGCGTGGCCGAGCATGGTGCGGTGACGGACCAACAAGTCGCCAAACGTGTAGTTGCGCACGTGGCCCATATGGGCCGGTCCCGACGGGTAGGGGTAGATGGTGAGCACGTACCAGGGGGACGGGGATCGTCGGCGTCCACCTCGTAGGTGCCGTCGTCGGCCCAGCGCCGTTGCCACTTCTTCTCGATTGCGACCACGTTGTAGGCCCGTGCCATAGGTGCAGATGGTACCGGCGGCCGGAGAGGCTCCCGGTTGGCCAGGAGAAAGGCCCGGATGGGGACCCGGCCGACGAATCGCACTGGGAGGTGGCCGGTGGGGATGGGCCAGGACCCCGACGACCTGCTGATAACGTGGCGCCCACCTTCGGGGGCGTAGCTCAGCTGGTAGAGCGCCTGACTGGCAGTCAGGAGGTTCGAGGGTTCGAGTCCCTTCGCCTCCACTCGAAAATGCAGGTCAGATGGGTTGGCGGGTGTCGTTGACAATGGCCAGAACAAGGCCTTGTCAACGCCCTGTCAAACGGAGGCGGGATGGGAGTTGCGGACGCCGCTGAGGCTGTCGCGGAGGTCGAAGCGTTCATCCTGGCCATCCGCGCCTACAACAACCTGATATCCACTATGACGAACGGCTCCTCGCCTGGCTTGCGGACGAAGTCGACCAACGCATCGGACTAGAGATCGCACCAGCGGCTGACCAGGGAGCGCATTCGCGGCCCATATCGAGTTGAGGAGAGCCAGCCGTCAATAGCGAAACTTTGGACACAGACGGGGTGAGTAGATGAGGCCTATTGGCGGGCTAGAGCCTGCGTCGCGGATTTGACTTGGGTAAGCGCAGCGCGACCTCGTCGGACCTTGGCGATGATCTCCTCGGCCTGCTTGTGCCACACAAAGGGCTTGGGATCGTCATTCCAGTGCTCGGCCCAGATCTCGATGGCCTCGATGAGTTGCGGGACCGAGGAGAAGACGCCCCGGCGGAGCCGGCGCTCGGTGAGCTCATTGAACCAGCGCTCGATTAACCGGCCCTCGGGGTCGTGTCAAGCGGAAGGTCGTTGATCAGGCGTAGTTTTTGAGCCGCCGGAGGTGGTTGTCGATGCTGGCGATGACACGCTCGTGGCGGGCGGTTTCGGAGTCCCAGCCTCGTGCTTGGGCGTCGTCGCGGAGTTCGTGGATGTCGGCGAGTTGGGCTTCGAGGGCGGGTTGGAACTCGGAGGCGGTGACGTAGTTGTCGCATTGTTCGCAGATGTTGGCGTAGGGGCAAGCGTCGGCGACGAGGTCTCGGGAGCAGTACCCATGAGCGACCCGAGTCTTGAGCATTTCGGAGCGGAGCCATTCGACTCGGTCGGGAGCGGCGCGGGCGGCCGGTGGCGGCGACGAAGAGCGCTTGGCGGGCACGAACCTTGGTCATGGCCGCTTCGTAGGCGGCGCGCACGGTCGGAGAGGCGAGGGACGCGTATCGGAGTGTCATCTCGGCGGAGACGTGGCCCATGAGCGCCATCAGAGCCTGTAGGGACATGCCGGCATTGACGAGGCTGGTCCCGTAGGTGTGTCTGAGCTGGTGCGGGGTTACTCGCAGAGCTTGGCCGCCCCTTCCGGTCAGGCCGGCGTCGCTGACGGCCTGGTCGAGCCCGTGGCGGAGCCGGAATGCCGAGAGCCGTCGTCCCCGTTCGACGAATAAGAAGTCGGCAGGCTGGCCGTGGCGGGGATGGGTCAACGCTCGTTGCAGTCCCCGCAGTGCCATCCAGGCATCGAAGGCAGCGAGGGTCTCCTCGTCGAGCGGGACGGTGCGTTCCGTCCCGAGCTTGCCCAATGGGACTTTGACCCATGTGCCGCGGTCACCGAAATCCCAGAGGCACTCGAGCTCGAGGTCCAGCAGCTCGCCGAGTCGCATCCCGGTGCCGCGCAGGATGGCCAGGCCGTGACGGGCAAAGGGATCGGTGAGCTCGGCGACCGCGGCCATGAGGTCCCGGTCGACGTCGGGGCGGGAGCGCTTTGGGCAAGGGACGGTCCAGGCGAGGGATATCGCTGGCGAAGATGAGTTGGCGGGACGGACGGTCGGCCCAACCCCACACGGCGAGGTCCTCGAAGAAGGCGCGCAGGTCGACCACACGTGCTTGGAGACCGAGGGCGCCACCGGCTTGTCCCGGGCGACCCGGCCGCGCCACGGCCGCCGTGGTTCCACGCCAGGAACCCTTCGATGTGTGCCCGCTCGAGTTGCTCGAGGCGGCGTAGATCCGGGGTGGTGGGCGGCGAGGTACTCGCCGAAGATGATCAGGCTGTCGGCTCGCATAAAGCACCGTCGAGGGGCGCAGGGTCGTGGCCGACGACGCTCCAGGTACCGGAGCGCCACCTGGCGGATCTCGGTCTGGGGAATCGGCTTGGAGCGTCTCGGCCAGGCTGGCTGCCGGCGGTCGGTTCTTGCGGGGGTGCGGTCGCAGATCCGCAGCTCGTAAGCAGGCCTGGTGCAGGCTGAAGGCTCGGGCCTGGTTATGAAGGCGGGCGTCGCGTCCGGCCGAGGGAGTGTCGGCCAGCGCGGCGGTGAAGGCGTCGAACACGTCTCGGTCAGCTCGTCGAGGTCGTTCCCCGACCACAGGCACAGCATCGCCAACCCGTTGCTGGTGACGTCCGGGTCCAGTTGGCGCTCCAGGCGAAGCGGTGAGCGACCTCCGTGACTCGGGCGACATCGTCGGCGTGGCGTTTCTCCCACTCGGCGTAGAGGTCGCCGGGCGGTCTTGTCAACAGCAGGTCCAGGTCGGGGACGAGGATCTGCTCCAGAAAGCACCACGGTGATAAACGACCAGGCGTGGCTGCGGGCCAGATCGGCGAGTCGGGCCGGGTCGGACGGGCCATCCACGTCTGCAGGTTCGGGTGAGCGGCGAGCAGTTCGGAGGCGGCGTTGCGGCGATGCCGGCTGGCCTCGGGCCCGATCGTTCAGCCCGGCGACGAAGCGCGGCGTAGTCGACGAGGACGTCTGGAGCGCCGTTTGTCTCGAGGGTGGCGACAGCGGCCTGGCGCTCATCGGGTGGCCGCCCGGGCCTTGGCGAACTCGGCAGCCAACGTGTCCGGCGAGAGGTGCACGTACGCCGGCGGTCGTTTCCGGAGAGGCGTGGCCCATCAGCTCCCGCAGCACCAGCAAGTCGATGCCGGCGGTCGGCCAACTCGGTCCCATAGGTGTGGCGCAGCCGGTGCGGGCGGACTCTCGGTCGAGCCGGACCGGGCCCGGTGGGTGCGGAAGATGCGGCGCATCCCCGCCTCGGTCAAGGCCGAACCCGTGGTCGGTCCCCGCAGCACGACGAAGCACTCCGGGGTGCGCGCATCCCGGCGGCCGTTCGTTGCGCAGATAGCTGCCGAGCTCGGTGAAGAACACCCGGTCGACGGGGACGGTTCGTTCCTTGTTGCCCTTGCCGACGACCCGGACCTGGCGCATGCCCATATCCACATCAGCCAGCCGCAGGCAGCGGACCTCGGCGGCTCGCAGCCCGCCGAGCAGCATGGCGAGGGCCATCGCCCGGTCCCGATGTGTCACGAGGTCGGTCGAGGAACGCGGACACCTCGTCTGGACTCGAGGCTCTCAGGAAGACGGCGGGGCTGGCGGACCAGCCGGCCGCCTGTCGGGGCTCGCCGCGGTCCGATGTGGCCGAGCATACCGCGGACCTTGGGGCGCAGCCCGGTCGACGCCGAGCCGCTGGCACCGGATTGTCGTCCCGGACACGAGCGATCACCGCGTCTCGAACATCCCGCGGACCGCTGCGATCCGTCGGTTCATCGTCGCCGGCGCCGGTCCGCGCCGATCGGCCAGGCGCACGACCTTCGTCCCTGCTTGGCTTCGGCTTCGCCTGCCAGTCCAAGTAGTCGAACAAGTCGGTCGGGACCACGTCGACGACACGTCAACTCCTTCTCGCCGAGGAAGCGGCCGAAGTTCAACAAGTCGAACGCATACGCCCGAACCGTGGCCGGCGAGAAGCCCCGAACCTCAAGATGGGCCAAGAACGCGTTCGCCATCTCCACATCGGCCCACGAACCCTCCAGGCGATGCGAGCCATCCGGGCGCACGACGACCAGCCGTCCAACCGGCGCCGTCATCGCTCATCACCGCCGAAGAAGAGTTCCCCTTCGCTGACACCGAGCAGGAACCCGAACCGGGACAGGTCCGAGCCGAGCTGCTCGATGTCGTAGCCGTCGATCCCGAGAAAGCGTCTCAGCGATTCGGCCAGCCGCTCGCGGTCCGACACCAACCAATCACCGATGAAACCCAGCGTCTCTCCGAGCTCGACTGCGTCACCGGCATCCAGACACACCTGCAGCCGGCCATGGCACACCTCCAGAGTCGCCGCTCCAGGTCCAGGATGAACCCGGACTCCTCCCGGTTGGTGGACCCTCAGACCGCTACAGCCCGTTGAGCCTCCCAAAGCCGGTTAACCCATATGAGATTCAGCCAGGACGAACTCGTGGGTGTGAAGTGCAGATGCCAACGTGCACGTTTGGGATCCGCCAACCACTCGGCCACCGCAGGTGCCTTGTGGGCCGAGAGGTTGTCGAGCACGACGTGGACGTCAAGGTGCTTCTCTACGTGCAGGTCGATGAACTTGAAGAAAGCGAGCACGTCGGTCGCCTTGTGGGGACTTCTTCGTACCGAAGAGCACCTCGCCGGTGCTCGAGATTCATGGGCCGTGAAAAGATCGGTGGTGCCGTGGCGTTTGTAGTCATGGGTCAGATTCGCCCTTCCCGACCCGCTTCATGGGCAGGCGGAGGGTCGGGTGCGATCGAGGGCCTGGACCTGGGTCTTCTCGTCGAAACTGAAGACGACAGCCCGCTCGGGCGGGTTGAGATAGAGCCCGACGACATCGACCAGCTTCTCCTCGAATAGGGGGTCGTGCGAGACCTTGAAGGTGGTCGACCTTCCAGCGCTTCAGGTTGTGGTCCCGCCAGATGCGCGCCACAGTGTCTTTGCCCATACCGAACCGGTCGGCCATGAGCCGGGTCGTCCAATGCGTCGACCCGTCGTCGGGAGTTCGCGCAAGGTGTCGTGACAACAGCAGCAACCGTTCCTCTGGGTAGCCACTGTCGTCCCCGACCCGGTGCGATTCGACCAACGCCGTCGACGCCTTCTTGATTCAAAGAGACGCCGCCACGCCCGCACCGACTCGTCGCCGGTGTTACAATGCCGAAGCTACCCCGTTCGTCCCGACACCTTCCACCAGCCAGCAACCAACGCCTTGGCCTGGACCACCTTGCGGTGACCAAGCTGTCGTCGAGCGCGCCGTCTTCTCGAGCCCGCCGATCGTTGCTCGTCGGTCATGGCCAGCGGGGGTGCGGTCACCAGGTTCATGGTGCCACGATAGCCATCAAAGCTATATCAGCGACGGACCATTAGCACTTTCGCCCCGGTATAGATGCAAACGCCGCTGCCGATGTCCAGGTGCTCGTCGCTCGCACTATCCGAACCGATGGTCACCTGGTGGAGGATCATGCACTTGTCGCCGATCTTGACACTGGCACCGATGACGATTCCCCATGCAGTGCATTGATTGTACTTAAATGAAGCATGGTATATCTAACCATTTACATGGTAGTGGTGCCAGCCATCAGGATCGTAAACTCAGACGGGCCGTCGGGAGCTCAAGAGGCACCTAAGCCCGGAATAACACTGTCAACTTGGGAGGTCTCCCGACCGCAACTTGCCAGTTTAGTGTCAGTCACTCCGCCATAAATGTTTGGTGTCAGCCACTCCGCCATTGATATCGTTCAAGGCAATACCCCTCTGGGATAAGAGTCATCCGCAGAGGCGAACCAATCGTTATGTCCGTCGTTGCCTTCGGCCCGCTTTGGGAAACGACAAAACACCGCTATTGGGTCCTGCCTACTAGACCGACTCATCAGATACTTAAACCGTGGGAGCCTTCCATCCAACGGCCAAGGTCTGGTAGCCGCCGGCAGCCTCGGCACTGACGTTGGCGATCCCGGTGGCCACCACTGGGGTTGAGCTGTCGGTGGTGGTCCCGTTGCCGAGTTGGCCGTAGTTGTTCTGTCCCCAGGTCGATACGTGACCATCGTTGGTGACCGCCTAGCGAGAAGTAGAAGCCAGCGCTGAGGGACCGAACGTTCGAAAGCACGCCGGTGCCTCCGGGTCCTTTCACCTGGACCGGCGTCGTGGCATTGGTGGTCGTGCCGTTGCCGAGTTGGCCGTTGGCGTTATCGCCAAAGGCGTAGACGTGGCCGTCCGCGGTCAGGGCCAGGGAGTGGTAGGCCCCAGCGGAGAGGGCCACGATGTTGGACAACGTGCCGGTGCCGCCGGGTCCTTTCACCTGCGACCGGCGTGGTGGCACTGGTGGTCGAGCCGTTGCCCAGCTGGCCGTAGCCGTTAGAGCCCCAGGCGTAGACGTGGCCGTCCGCGGTCAGGGCCAGGGAGTGGTAGGCTCCCAGCCGGCGATGGCCACGATGTTGGACAACGTGCCGGTGCCGCCGGGTCCTTCCACCTCGACCGGCGTGGTGGCGTTGGTGGTCGAGCCGTTGCCCAGCTGGCCGTAGCCGTTGTAGCCCCAGGCATAGACGTGGCCGTCCGCGGTCAGGGCGAGGGAGTGGTAGCCCCCAGCGGAGATGGCCACGATGTTGGACAACGTGCCGGTGCCACCGGGTCCTTCCACCTCGACCGGCGTGGTGGCGTTGGCCGTCGATCCGTTGCCCAACTGGCCGTAGTTGTTGTAGCCCCAGGCATAGACGTGGCCGTCGGCGGTCAGGGCGAGGGAGTGGTAGGCCCCAGCGGAGATGGCCACGATGTTGGACAACGGCCGGTGCCGCCGGGTCCTTTCACTTGACCGGCGTGGTGGCGTTGGCCGTCGATCCGTTGCCCAACTGGCCGTAGCCGTTATAGCCCCAGGCATAGACGTGGCCGTCGGCGGTCAGGGCCAGGGAGTGGTAGGCCCGCCGCTGACCGCGGCAACTTGGGAGAGCCCACTGACCGACACCGCGGTGGAGGCATTGATCTTCGAACCATTGCCCAGCTGGCCGGAGCCGTTGAGCCCCGAAGCCAGGACCGAAGCCGATGAGTACGTGAACTGGTCAGCCGAGCTGGTCACCGACGTGCCGACCGGCGTAGTGACCGTCACGTCGACCGTGCCCGTACCCGCCGGGGCCACAGCGGTGAGCGAGGTCGGCGAGATAACCGTGACCCCGGTGGCTGGGGCACGTGCCGAAGTTGACCGCGGTGGCGCCGGTCAGGTTGGTGCCGGTCACCGTGACCACCGTGCCCTGGGCCTGGGGACCTGTCGGGCTGAGGCCGGTGACGGTGGGGACGGCCTGATAGGTATAGTGGTCGTTGACGGAGATGGGCGAAACTCCTCCCGGCGTCGTGACCGTCACGTCAACCGTCCCTGTGCCTGCGGGCGCCACTGCCGTGAGAGAGGTCGGCGAGATCGACCGCGACAGCTGGTGGCCGGAACTGAACCGAAGTCCACCGCTGTCGCCCCAGAGAAGCCGTCGCCAGTCACCGTAACCGTGGACCCTCCGCCAGTCGGTCCGGACCGCTGCGGCGACACGCCTGAAACCGTGGGGACCTTCCATCCCACGGCCAAGGCCTGGTAGCCACCGGCAGCCAGCGGCACTGACGTTGGCCATGCCGGTGGCCGCCACTGGGGTTGAGCTGTCGGTGGTGGTCCCGTTGCCAGTTGGCCGTCGTTGTTCTGTCCCCAGCGTCGATACGTGACCATCGTCGGTGACCGCCAGCGAGAAGTAGTAGCCGGCGCTGAGGGACTGGATGTTCGAGAGCACGCCGGTGCCACCGGTACCTTTCACTTCGACCGGCGTCGTGGCATTGGTGGTCGAGCCGTTGCCCAGTTGGCCGTTGGCGTTATCGCCCCAGGCATAGACGTGGCCGTCCGCGGTCAGGGCCAGGGAGTGGTAGGCCCCAGCGGAGATGGCCACGATGTTGGACGAGACGTGCCGGTGCCGCCGGGTCCTTTCACTCGACCGGCGTGGTGGCGCTGGTGGTCGAGCCGTTGCCCAGCTGGCCGTAGCTGTTAGAGCCCCAGGCGTAGACGTGGCCGTCTGCGGTCAGGGCCAGGGAGTGGATAGGTCCCAGCCGGCGATGGCCACGATGTTGGACAAGGCGCCGGTGCCACCGGGTCCTTCCACCTCGACCGGCGTGGTGGCGTTGGTGGTCGACCCGTTGCCCAGCTGGCCGTAGCTGTTGTAGCCCCAGGCATAGACGTGGCCGTCCGCGGTCAGGGCGAGGGAGTGGTAGCACCGCCAGCGGAGATGGCCACGATGTTGGACGAGACGTGCCGGTGCCACCGGGTCCTTCCACCTCGACCGGCGTGGTGGCGTTGGCCGTCGATCCGTTGCCCAGCTGGCCGTAGGTGTTGTAGCCCCAGGCATAGACGTGGCCGTCGGCGGTAAGGGCGAGGGAGTGGTAGCCACCAGCGGAGATGGCCACGATGTTGGAGAGACGGCCGGTGCCGCCGGGTCCTTTCACTTCGACCGGCGTGGTGGCGTTGGCCGTCGATCCGTTGCCCAACTGGCCGTGAGCGTTATAGCCCCAGGCATAGACGTGGCCGTCGGCGGTCAGGGCGAGGGAGTGGTAGCGCCCGCCGCTGACTGCGGCACTTGGGAGAGCCCACTGACCGACACGGGCTGTCGACGCATTGACTTCGAACCATTGCCCAGCTGGCCCAGCCGTTGAGCCCCGAGGCCAGGACCGAGGCCGATGAGTACGTGAACTGGTCAGCCGAGCTGGTCACAGACGTGCCGACCGGCGTAGTGACCGTCACGTCGACCGTGCCCGCGCCCGCCGGGGCCACAGCGGTGAGCGAGGTCGGCGAGATGACCGTGACCCCGGTGGCTCGGGGCCGTGCCGAAGTTGACGGCGGTGGCGCCGGTCAGGTTGGTGCCGGTCACCGTGACCACCGTGCCCTGCGGCCTGGGGACCTGTCGGGCTGAGGCCGGTGACGGTGGGGACGGCCAACACTCTGAGGTCAACCGTGTTCGTCGAGCTCGAGTCGGTGTAGTTCCCGTCGGTGTCGGTAAAGCGTCCCGGTGATGCCCGGGTAGTCACCGACGGGCAGGCTGGCCGAGGTGGTGCACGAGGTGGCCGGCATGGTGGCCACGCACAGCGTGGTGCCGCCCGAGGTGTAGGTGACCGTGCCCGCCGGCTCCCGATGGGAAGCCCTGACTCGGCCAGCGTGGCCGGAGTGCCGTAGGGGGTGGTCGCCGATGTCGAGGAGCCGTTCACGGTGATGGAGAACGAGGTCGGACCCGCGGCGATCTGGACCGACTGGGTTGCCACCGCCGAGGGTCCGCCATTGTTGCTGACCGTCTTCCCGGTGAAGGTCTGGGTGGTCGAGGTGCCGGCCGAGTCGGTCTCGGTCACGGTGGCGTTGAAGGTCCCCGCGGCCGCATAGGTGTGGGTGGTCGTGGGCGTCGTGGTCGTGGCCGTGTTGCCATCCCCGAAGTTCCAGGCATAGGAGTTGATGGTCCCAAGGGCGACGGTCGAAGCGGAGGCATCGAAGCTCGTCGCCTGGCCGACCGGGGCAGCCGTCACCGATAGGGCGGCCACGGGAGCTTGGTCGGGGGTGATGGCCAGGCCGGTGGGATAGTCCCCGATCGAGAATCGCTGCGCCCTTTGTCTTGGTGGCCAGCGTGACCGGGGTGACCCGCGAGTTGTTCAGGTCGTCGACATAGGCGGTCTTCCCGTCTGGGGTGATGGCAACTTCGGTCGGGTATCCCGAAATGCTGATCCCCGTCCCTGCCGTATTCGTGGCCGTGCCGATCGGAATGAGCTTTCGACCGCCGAAGTTGGTGACCCATGCGGTGGCCCCGTTCGGGGTGATGGCCACCCAGTTCGGTTGCCCACTGGTAATCGGGACGAAGTTGGTAACCGCTCCCGACGGAAGTGAGACCACGTTCACTCCGCCACCGTTCGCCTCGGGCACATACGCCGTCTGACCATTGGGGGTGATGGCGATGCTGTCCGCCGCTCCCCCAGCCTGGACCTCGATGGCGGTGCCCGGGGTAGGAGGGTTGCCGTGGTCAGATCGAAGGGCACGAGGTAGCTGTCCTGATTGACGTCGGCGGTATAGCCAACGACGTAGGCCGTGTTTCCGTCAGGCGTGATGGCGATGTCCCAGGGCTCCAAATTGGTCGCCGGACCGCTGGTGATGGAGACCGGGGGGCCCGGGAGTAGGCGGATTGGTGGTGAGGTCGATCGTGGTGATCGTCGTGTTGAAATTGTCGCTCAACACCACCGCCTTGGTTCCGTCGGGGGTAATTGCGATCCCTAGTGCGTTGGAGGTGCCAGTCTGGATGGGCGTACCGGCGATGCCGGTCGCCGTCGCGATCGGTGTCACCGTGCCATCAGCATTGGCGACGTAGGCCACCTGGCCGTCCGGTGAGATGGCGACGTCGTTCGCCCCCACAACCGCACGACGTGGTGGCAATGTTCGGTCCCGCCGTGTTCGTTGCGATGGCAACCGGCGACACTCCTTGACTGACGGTCAAGTACAGCTGCGCGGCGGTGAGTCCGCCCAGTTCGATCTGGTAACTGAGAGCATTTGGCGAAGACGAGTCGTAATAGCTCCCGTCCGTGTTAACGAATGAGCTGGTGATGTTGGAGTAGGTGCCTGACGGCGAGTGTCGCCGGGCTCTGGCAGCTCATGGCCGGAAGCGTGGCCACACAGACGGTGTTGCCCCCGGAGACGAAGGTGACCGTGCCCGTGGCCGACGGGGGAAGACCGACGGCGGCCAGGGTCACCGGGGTGCCGAAGGTCGTGGTGGCCGAAGACGCCGATCCGTTGACGGTGATCGAGTAGGCCGTGGCCACTGCCGTATAGGTGTACTGGTCCGCAGGTGTGATCTGCGACGGGCCCGCCACGGTGCTCACGGTCACATCCGACGATTCCGGCCGTTCCCGCCGGGGCCGTCACGGTGATCTGGCTGTCCGAGTCGATCGAATAGGTGCTCGCTTGTACCGATCCGAAGCTCACGGAGGTGGCCGCGTCGAAGCCCGACCCGGTGATGGTCACCGACGTCCCGCCCGTCACCGGACCCGTTGCCGGAGACACGCTGGTCACCACGGCCGGGTTCACGTAGGTGTACTGGTCCGCCGGCGTCGTTGCCGAGGTTCCACCGGGCCCGGTCACCGTCACGTCCACGGTTCCCGAGCCTGCCGGGGACGTAGCCGTGATCTGCCCGTCCCAGTTGACCGACACGTTGGTGGCCGGAACGCCACCGAAGTCCACCCCAGTGGCGCCGGTGAGCCCTGCACCGCTGATGGTGACGGTCGTGCCGCCGTAGGCGAGCCCTCCCGTCGGTGATAGTCCGGTCACCGACGGCGTAGCCACGAGCGGGAGGCTCTCGTTTACGACTGCGCCTCCGTTCTTGGTGCCGGCGGCGACACACGAGATCACGCTGTCACAGGACACGGCGTATGACGCTTGATACGTGCCGATGGTGCTGGGTTGCCAATGCCCACTGGCATAGGTCTCGAGCAACGTTTGTGTAGCACCGCTGGCATCAGCATAGGTACCTACTGCGGTGCAGTCGTTGGCATCGGGACACGAAACTGCCGCAAGGTACGGCGACCACCCGCCGCTGGGGAGCGGGAGCGTCTGGGCGCTCCACGTCGAACCCGAGAGCTGCGCGGCAAGGGCATCGATGCCGCTGCCACTTGGGTCGTAGGCAGTGCCAACGGCCTGACAATCCGTGGCGTCGGCGCACCAGACGCCATAGAGAGACGCACCGGTGGGAAACGCCGAGGTGTCAGCCACGCTCCAGCTCGACCCACTCAGCGTCGCTATTAACGCCGTGCTGGTAGACCCGTCACTGGCGGTGGAGTAGCCCACAGCCACGCATGTCGTGGCCGAGGTGCAGGACACGGCCTGGAGCTGATCATCGGCTGTGTTCCCCGGTCCGATGGCCAAGGTCGTGGTTGCCGTCCAGGCACCACCGGAACCCCGCGTGAGGACATCGCCGAAGGACCGGTAGCTTCCGTTCCGGGAGGAGTACCAACCCACGCCGACACAGGTGGTATCGCTCGTACAGGAGACGCCGTACAGGGTGAAGTACGAGTTTCCCGAGCCTGAGTCGGGCAACGTCGTCTCTGTCCAGATCCCACCGGACAGCGTGTCGATCACGGCGTGCGTGTTGTAGTTCGCGTCGACAATAGAACCGGTGGCCATGCAGTTCGTCGCATCAGCACACGACACGGCATCGAAGTAGATGTTCGGTGCATTCGGCACTGGAACGCTATTCCAAGTACCGGAGACCTCCTGGTACAGCCCAGCCTGACTGTTCGACAACTGACCGACGGCGACGCAGTTCCCCGACGTGGGACACGAGATCCCGTACAGCGCGCTGTTGTTGGAGTCGGAGAGGATCGTCGGAACCCAGGAGGCGTACGTGTACTGGTCGGACGAACTGGTGGCAGTGGTGCCGGCGGGCGTCGTGACCTGGACGTCAACGACGCCTGTCCCCGCGGGAGCAACGGCAGTGAGCACTCCGTCGGATTCGACGGTGAAGCTGGTGGCCGGGGTGGCGCCAAAGCTCACACCGGAGGCACCAGTGAAACCGCTGCCGGAGACGGTCACAGTCGTGCCGCCGGCCTCTACCCCGGAGGGGGGCGATACGCCGGTCACGCTCAGGGCTGCCGGCACACGTTGATCGTCACAGTCTGGCTGGTGGGGTCACCACCACCGCTGCCCCCGATGGCGGCGACACCCGGCAGCGTCGACCGCCTTCAGGGTCAATTGATTGAAACCTGCCGTCGGCGAGGGGTTCGACAGAACACTGGAGTTGGCCGCGATGGTGAACCCGGGAGGGCCGGAACTCAGGACCCAGGAATAGGGACCGGTACCTCCCGTGACGATTGGAAGGCTGTTGAGGTTCACCGAATAGGGCGTCTCCGCTATGCCGTCAGGCAGCGTGTTCGAGCTGGTGAACGATGGCGTCGTGCTGATGGTGATCTGGAGCGGTTGGGTGACGACCATGGGGGTCGGAGACGTAGAGTCGGTCACCGTCACGGTGAAGTTCGAGGCTCCGGTGGCGCTCGGGGTGCCCGAGATGACGCCGGTGCTTGCATTCAGGCTAAGGCCGGCAGGCAGTGTGGCTGGGTCGACCGCCCACGTATAGGGACTGGTCCCACCGGTAGCGGCAAGAGTGGTCGAATAGGCCACGCCAACGTCACCGCCGGGGACCGACGTCGTGGTCACCGCCAGCGGGGCGACGTACGTGTAGTTGACCGGAGCAGACTGGGCGTCGGCGGTATTGACCACTACGGGCTGGGTGCCGGTGCCCGAAGGAGCGGTGACTGTGAGCTGGGTGCCCGGGCCGTTGACCGCGACGTTGGTCCCGTCCGTCGAGCCGAAGGCCACCGAGGTGGCACCGGTCAGGTTGGTGCCGCTCAGCGTGACCGTGTTCCCGCCGGCCTCTGGCCCCGACGGGTTGGTGATGGAGCTGACGTGCGGCGGCGGGTTGTTCGGGAACACGGAGACCGACTGGTTCCCGTAGTTGACCGCGTACACCCATCCGTTGTCCGGCGTCACAGCCACGGCGATGGGGTTGGCGATGGCCGAGTGGTAGCCGATGAGCGACGGCGGTGACGTGGTGGCGTCGATGACCGCCACCGAGCTGTCGTTGGAGTCGGCGACATAGACCCTATTCCCATCGGGGCTGAAGCCGATCCCCTCCGGCGAGTTGCCCACGCCGACTGTGGCCGTGACCGTCGGTGGGGTGGTGGAGGTATCGAGCACGCTGACCGAATTGGACCCGGCGTTGGACACGTACGCAGTGGTGCTCGTAGATACCCGGTGCGAAGGCGATGCCCGATGGATCGGTGCCTACCGTTACCGACGAGGGATCGAGCGTCGGCGCCGATGGCGTGGAGGCGTCGAGGATGGAGACCGTGTTGTCGGTCCCGAAGCTGTTGGTCACATAGATATGGGACCCGTCAGGGCTGACGGCGATCTTGGTGGGCGCTGACGTACTCCCCAACGACACGTCGCCGAGGTAGGACGGCGTGATGGTCGTGTTGTCGATGACCGACAGGCTCTGGCCCAGATAGTTGGCGACGTAGGCGTAGTTCCCATTGGGGCTGAAGGCCACGCCTCGGGTTGGCTCCCGGGAGCCAGGGCCACCGTTGGGCCTGCCGTCGGCGATGCGCGTGGTGAGATCGAACGTGCTCACCGAGGCGGACAGGGCGTTGACGACGTAGAGCTCATGACCGTTCGGGCTGATGGCCAGGGCCGAGGGGCCGATTTGGACCGGGAGGGTGGAAGAGACCGTCGGGGGTGTCGCGGTCGTGTCGATGACGCTCACCGAGCCATTGGCGGACCCGTCGCCCGGATTGGTGACGTAGGCAGTGGCGCCCGACGGCGAGATGGCGATGGCGTTCGGGTTGGTGCCCACAGGCACGGTGGCCGTAGTCCCGGGGAGTGGTTCGGCACTGCCCGGTGTGGCCACGGCCACGGTGACCGATGTCAGGGCCACGAGCGTAACCATGGCGTCTGACCGCGAGTCGGGCCACGGAGCGGCGCCTCCTCGGCTTCCGGCCCGCATTGCCACTTGCCCGAAGGCTCCGTCAAGGTAGTCATCGGACCAACACTCCCCGTAGTTACATCAGCACGGTAAGCATGACCCATACTGACGTAGCTTTTTCGTGTCGCAAATTAGCGATCACCGTTAAGTAATATATTGACGTGCGTTAGGTATGTCAAGAGACGACGGGTCCCGCTACGAGAGGCGCGGGTTGGATGGACTGCCAGCTCGGTCACAGCAGGCTTCCCTGATGACTGCTTGCCTACCGTTGGTAGGGTCGGTCGTCATGGACTCGGAGTCACTGCGATGAACGACATGAAGCTCGGTCTGCAACTGGGATACTGGGGCTCCGGGCCTCCCCCGAACGCCGCCGAGAACTGGTAGCGGAAGCGGAAAACCTCGGGTTCGATTCGATCTGGACAGCCGAGGCCTACGGGTCCGACGCCTTGACTCCCCTCAGCTGGTGGGGCTCCCAAACCACGACCGTTCGCCTCGGCACCGCGTTGTGCCAGCTGTCGGCCCGCACACCGACAGCGATGGGGATGGCCGCCTTGACGCTCGACCACCTCTCCGGTGGGCGCTTCGTACTCGGCCTCGGTGTTTCCGGCCCCCAGGTGGTCGAGGGCTGGTACGGACAGCCGTTCTCGAAGCCGCTGGCCCGGACCCGCGAATACGTCGACGTCGTTCGTCAGGTGATCGCCCGGGAGGCGCCCGTCACCAACGACGGCCCCCACTACCCCCTCCCCTACCCGGGCGGCATCGGGACTGGGCAAGCCGTTGAAGCCGATCACCCACCCGCTGCGGAACGAGATCCAGATCATCCTCGGTGCCGAGGGGCCCAAGAACGTTGCCCTGGCGGCCGAGATCGCCGACGGGTGGTTCCCCATCTTCTTCTCACCCAACGCGGTGAAGGCGTTCGAGCCATCCCTGGCCGAAGGGTTCGCTCGCCCTTCGGCGCGCAACACCGCCGAGGACGTTCGAGGTCATTGCCTTTGCTCCGACCATCATCAATGATGACGTGGAGCGGGCCGCTGACGCCTACCGACCAGGCCTAGCCCTCTACATCGGAGGGATGGGGGCAAAGGAGATGAACTTCCACTTCGACGTGTTCGCCCGCATGGGCTACGAAGCCGAGGCCCAGAAGATCCAGACCCTCTACCTCGACGGCCACAAGGACGAAGCGGCCGCCGCCGTGCCCACCGCGCTGATCGAGGACGTGGCCCTCATCGGTCCCAAGGAGAAGATCCGGGACGACCTGGAGGCCTGGAAGGAATCGATCGCCACCACCCTGTTGGTGGCGGGGACCACCGACACCCTGCGGACCATGGCCGAGATGGTTCTCTGAATCTGGCTCGCAGTGACCGCCGTCCTCTTCGTCTGCAGCGGCAATATCTGCCGCTCCCCGACCGCTGCTGCGCTCTTGACCGCTCGCATCGGCGACAGGGTGAGGGGATCGTGGTCGCGTCAGCCGGAACACTGGATCTGAGCGAGCCTTCTCCTGAGGAGGTCATCGCCGCCGCGGCCGAGCTCGGTGCCGAGATCACCGCCCACAACAGCCACCGTTTCACGCCCGAGGACCTGGCTGCGGCGGACCTGATCATCGGCATGGCTCGCGAGCACGTACGAGAAGTCGTCCTGGCCCAACCTGCTGTCTTCCCGCGGACGTTCACCCTTCCCGGAGTGGTGCGCCGAGGGAACGCCGTGGGCCGGCGAGGCCGCCTCGAGATCACTGGGCGACTGGCTCGCCCGCGTCCACGAGGGTCGACGTCACGCCGACCTCCTGGGCAGGTCGGACGAGGACGACATTCCAGACCCGATGGGTGGCACACCCGAACGAATACCGTGCGTCGGCGAAACAGATCGCCGGGCTGGTCGACGAGCTCATTGCCCTGGCCTGGCCCGAGCTGCCCCAAACAAGCGCTCAGTAACCGGCCGGTAGCAGCGGGTTCAGCTGGCCGAAGAAGTAGAACAGCAGCACCAGCAGGCCGCCGCCCCAATGACGTACACCCACCAGTGCCGGAGGCGGCGGTGCACCAGCCATACGGCCAGGGCGAACAGCACGCAGCCAAGCCCCCACCACACCGCCCCGCCCAGACTCCGGTGGAACCGGGCAGCTCGGCCGCCGCGGCAGCCTGGTTCCGTGCGACCTTTTGTACGGGTACGGCCGCGACGACCGGCGAAACCAGCGATGCTTCACGACCATCCGGGTGGCCGCGCTGAACGGGGATTGCAGGTGGTGAGCGTGAGGGTCGGCGTGGGGGTGGCGTCGAGCACGCCCACGTCGCTCGGGTCGACCACCAATGTCTTGGTCACGACGTACTGAAACCGGCCCTGGGTGGTGGTGACATAGATGGAGTCCCCGGGTGCCAATTGATCGAGGTTGTAGAAGGGCGCGGCATAGGTGGTCCGATGGCCGGCGAAGGCGGCATTTCCCGGGTTCCCGGGCAAGGACGTGTTGCTGTAGTGGCCGGGCCCCCCTCCAGGTCGGATTCGTCCGTACCCTGGACGGCCACGTAGTTGATACCGATCTTCGGGATATCGATGATGCCGATGGGCTGTCCGGGCCGCCGGAGGCGCAGCCGGCTGTACGCCGTGATTGGCGCCGTTGTAGACGTAGTCGAGCCCGTTCCCTGCGGTTTCGTTGTCGTCGTTGACGAAACGTGATGCGCACGGAGTTCCTTCTCGAACTGCTGACGCAGCGCGTTCTGGTGGCTCGTCGTGGTCAGACCCGTCCCCCAGAGCTCGTAGGCAACGAACAGGATGACCAGCACGCCGGCCGCCAAAAGCCTACCCCGATGGAGCGCAATACCCGCCGGACGGTCATCGGCGGAAGGCTACCCCGGAGACCGATCTGGACACCGTCAGGTCCCGGCCTGGGGATTGTCCGGCCCTGCAGCAGCCGAATTGCTCGTGCCGAGTTGACCGCTATTCGGGCTAGGCAAGAATAGGGGATGGAAAGTTGTCCTACTCGGCCGTCACCGGTCGGTTCGCTCTGGGATCAGGCGCCAGCTACGTCGACTTCGCACGCCTTGGGGGCGCGATGATCCTTCCCTCGGAACCCGATTCGGGTGTCGAGGTCCGGGCGAAGGACAGCGACCCGGCGGGCGCCGAGGGCACACCATCAGACTTACGGCCGCCAGGCAGGCGCCGAACGGTCCACTGGCATTCTCTCGGCGACGCCATGGTGCTCACCCTGCTCGTTGCCGGACCCACGATGTTGTGGGAGGAAGCGGGGCAGGGCCGGCCCATGATCGATCAGCCCGGGAGCCTGTGGTTGGTACCGGCAGCGATCGTCACTGTCACCTACTTTGTTTGCGGCGCCATCGCCGGTCGCCATCGACGGCGTCCTCTCGGTGCCCTCATCCAGGGAGTGGTCCTCGCCGTCTCGACGTCTTCGATCTTCGTCATTGTCGATGTCGTCCGCCGGGTGATGGTCGGAAACCAGCAATCGGTCGCAGTCGCTGAACTGTGGCTGGCGGCCATGGGGGCGACGGTCGTCGTCGCTGGGCTCGGAGCACTGTCCGGGCGCTGGATCTACATCCGACGTCGAGCACGATTGTGACCCTGACTCAGACTGCCCACCGTGAGCCGCTCATCCCCCGGACAGCGACGAAGCACCGCCGTGCCCGACACATGCCCAGCGAGGCTTCGTCCAACCTCAGTAAACGCGGGATGGACATAGCCTAAAGAGTTCTGCTTTCGGCACGATGCATGCAGTGTGAACGCCTCGTGATTGCCGGCCAGCAACACTGGCTCATTGGCGATTTCAAGGTACCGGACTGTTCACCGAGCCGTAACGTGACTATTCGGACATCTGGGTAGACAATGAAGGCTCGAGACCACGGAGGCTCAGTTGTCCACCCTTCGCCCCTACGACCCGTTGAGCACGTGCCCAAAGTGCGGCGACCGTCTCCACCACCAGCGCTCCATCGAGCTGGGGAATGTGGAGACGTTCGTCCCCACTTCCATCGGTTCAGCGGATGCGGACATAGTTGGATGGAAGCACCTCCGGTCCGAATGGATGCTCCCTTGAATCCTGCGGCTTGACCATTAGGGCTCGAGCAGAACTGTCTGTCCTCCCGACAGCTGCTCGCACCAGAGTGACGTATATCCGGGCGTATGCAGAGGACGACATGCGTCTGGAAGACTCCCAGTCGAAGGCGACGGAGGATGCGGCCTATCGGAAGGCATCTCGCAAGCCGAATGGTTCGTCGGCTCACCCATCACCTGGCAACGAGTGCTGATACCAACCTCTCGAGCTTCATCGGCATCCTCTGGCTGTGGTGGTGATGTGCCATCGTGCTCAGTGCCGTTGGAACGACCACCGCCGACCTTTGCCATGAAGGCGTAACAAATCGGCGCTAGCAGCGCTAATATAGCGCTATGGCCACCATCCAGATCCGGAACGTTCCCGCTTCGGTGCGCCGGACGTACCAGGCACGCGCGGCCGCATCGGGGATGAGTTTGCAGGAGTACCTGCTGGCCGAGATCGTCCGCAACGCCAACCTCCGCTCCCCCGCCGAACTGGTCGCCGAGGTCGAGGAGGCCATGCGGGCCGAAGGACGGGAGGGATACGCCGACGCGTCTTCGGCCGAGCTCGTACGTGCCGACCGCGATTCCGGCTGAGGACCTCGGTCGATGACGGTTACTGACGCCTCCGTCCTAGTCGACGCCCTGGTCGGGCTGGTGCCGGCCGGCGACCTGGCCAGAGAGGAGCTCCGCCACCGGACGGTGCTGGAGGTGCCGGCCATCTTCGGGGCCGAAGCCACGTCCGCCCTTCGGGCGCTGGTACTTCGAGGGTCGCTCAGTTCCATTCGGGCCGCCACCGCCCTACAGCAGGTGCGATCTACGCGAACGATCCAATATCCGTTCGAACCCTTCAGCCAGCGGGCGTGGGAGCTACGGGAAAACGTGACCATCTATGACGCCTGGTACGTAGCGCTCGCCGAGTGGCTCGGCACCGATCTGGTCACTGCCGACGAACGCCTAGCCACGGCGGTCGGTCCCCGCTCCCGATCCGCCACCTTGGTACATCGGGACCCTAGGTTGCCTCGCCGCCGGTTTCGGTCGGGGCTACGAGTTCCGATCGTCGAGTCGAGTTATCAACTCGTCACATCTGATGCCTTACGGCGCTGTTACGGAGTATATTCATCGTATTAGCTGAGTTATTCTAATGGCAGATGTTCTAGTTCAGCTATAATTCCTCTCATATGATGTGTTAAGGCCACAATCCTAAGTAAATCATCAGATATGAGGAATTATGAAGATTGGTGCGCAAAACACGGACGAGGTCGTCCTGGCCGAGCTGGGCGAGCGCCTGGCCCGCACCCGGCTCGAGCGCAACATCACACAACAGGAGCTGGCCACCGAAGCAGGTGTCTCGAAGAGCACGGTCGAACGGGTCGAGGCGGGGGCCGGGGCGAAGCTCTCGAACCTCATCCGCATCCTCCGGGTGCTCGGCCTTCTGGACCGGCTCGACACGCTGGTGCCCGAACCGCTGCCCAGCCCCATTGAACGTCTGAAGCTAGAGGGTCGGCGGCGCCGGCGGGCCGCACCCGCGGCGAGAGCGGAAGACATGCCATCGACCACGTGGACGTGGGGAGAGGGGGACGAGCCATGAGCACGGTGGCATCGGTGCGCCTCTGGGGGCGCGTCATCGGGGCAGTAGCGCTCGAGGACGGCAGCGACACCGCTGTCTTCCAGTACGACCCGGCCTTCGCCCGAAGTGGCATTCAGGTCTCGCCCATCACCATGCCCCTGCGGACAGATCCCTACGCGTTCCCGACCCTGGCCTACGAGGCCTTCCGTGGCCTCCCCGGCCTGTTGGCCGACTCCCTTCCCGACCGCTACGGCAACGCACTGATCGACACGTGGCTGGCCTCGGAGGGGCGCACTCCGGCCAGCTTCAACGCCGTCGAACGGCTCTGTTACCAGGGCACGCGCGGCATGGGCGCCCTGGAGTTCGCCCCTGCCGTTGGTCCCGGCCCGTCCAGCGTCAGCAGCGACATCCACATCGGCAGCCTGGTGGCACTGGCCTCCGAAGTCCTGACCCAGCGAGCCGAGCTCGTGGCCTTGCTCGAAGACGCCGACAAGGAAAAGGAGCAGGCACTCAAAGACATTCTGCCGCGTGGGGACCTCGGCCGGAGGCGCACGGGCCAAGGCAGTAATCGCCTGGAATCCGACCACCCATGCCGTCCGTTCCGGTCAGGTCGACGCCGGAGCCGGCTTCGAGTACTGGATCCTGAAGTTCGACGGCGTCAGCGGCAACCGGGACCGGGATCTCGATCTACCACAGGGCTACGGAGCCATCGAGTACGCCTACGCCAACATGGCCCGAGCCGCCGGGATCACCATGTCCGATTGCCGAATGCTCGAGGAGAACGGCCGACGGCACTTCATGACCCGGCGATTCGACCGTCCCGGGGGAAGCGCCAAGGTGCACATGCAGTCCCTCGGAGCCCTGGCCCACTTTGACTTCAACCAGGCCGGTGCCTATTCGTACGAGGAGGCGTTACAAGTGATCCGTCGGCTCGCTCTGCCCATGGATGCCATCGAGCAGCAGTTCCGGCGGATGGCCTTCAACGTCATCGCCCGCAACCAGGACGACCACGTGAAGAACATCGCCTTGCTGATGGACCGGTCCGGCGACTGGAGCCTGTCCCCCGCTTTCGATATGACCTATTCCTATTCCCCCGACGGGTTTTGGACACGCCAACATCAGATGTCTCTCAACGGCAAGCGAGACGACTTCATCCTCGACGACTTCCGCCAGTGCGCCGAGAGCGCCTCGATGAAGCGGGGGCGGCCGAGGAGATCGTCGGCGAGGTGCACGGCGTCGTGGCCAAGTGGCAGACCTTCGCCGACGAGGCGGGAGTGCCGGAACGAGACGCCGAGCAGATCGAGGCTGCTCAACGGCTCGACCTGGTGCGACCCTGACGGCCGCTTGGGCGTCGCCGGAAACGGTGACAGCGGCGATGACCTGATCCGGAGTGCGCCGACCGTTCGAAGGAGCATCGCATCCGGGTTACCACAGTAGTGAGCGGCTTTTCGGCGATTGTAGAAAGGCGTAACTGTGAGGAAGAATTCTACCATGAGCCTCAACATCAAGAACGAGGAGGCCGAACGCCTGGCACGCGGGCTGGCCACCGAGAGGGTGAGAGCGTCACTCGCGCCGTCACAGTGGCACTTAAAGAACGCCTCGATCGTCTGCATGACGAGCAAGCAAACGATCAGGCCGCACAGGTCGCTCGGATCCGGTCCATCGTCGAAGACTCCGCCGACCGATGGGTAGAGCCTTACCGCAGTGCGGACCACGGCGATCTCCTCTATGACGAGGCCGGCCTGCCCCGGTGATCGTCGACACTTCGGCCGTCATCGCCATCCTCGCGATGAACCGGACGCAGATCGTTACGTCCGGGCTCTGGTCGGGGCGAACCCACCACGCATGTCAGCGGGGACGTACCTGGAAACTTCCATCGTTGTCGATGCGAACCGGGATCCGGTGCTCGGCGGACGACTCGACGACCTCCTCGTCACGGCTCGGATAAGGATCGAACGGTCATGCCCAGACACGCAGAGATAGCGCGCGGCATAGCGGGATTTCGGCAAGGGCAACGGGCATCCAGCCGGGCTTAATTTCGGCGACTGCTTCGCCTACACGCTGGCCCGAGACAGTGGTGAGCCCCTGCTCTACAAAGGCGATGACTTTGTTCACACTGACGTCAACTCAGCGTTGCGCCCAGCCTGAACTGGCGGATCTCGCAGACGGCGCCCGGTCCCAGGTCAGAACCCAGCTGCGCAACGCTCTGATCTTCTCTATCAGACGATGGAGCCCTGGGAGATGATCGGGAACTACGACCGTGTTTCGGCGGTGGGCGCCATGACACTGGCCGCCAAGACGTGGTTCTCATCACCGAGGCGCTTCGGGATGGACTACTGGTCGATGTTCTCGCTCGAAACCCGTTCTTAGCCTTCTCAAACGACTCTCTTATGGCTATCAAAAGATCGCCAGCAACAATGAATGATCATCCCCAGTACTGAGGATGACGTCATCGTCTTCGCATGGCCATAGTGGTCGTAGTCCGCGCCAACGTCGATTCCCAGACCTTAGAAGTCCAGACGGAGAACAATCGTGAGCACCATCGGTTACATCATCATTCCTATCTTCCTAACCTTCGTCATCGGCGGACTGGGTCTGGGGTTGTCAACTTGATGTCCGAACGGGCATTCCCCCAAACGGGCGCACTGTTCATCTGCCCTGCCTGCACCAAGCGCGTGGAGGGCCTGCAATAGCAACGGGGGGTTGGTAGCGAAGACCTCACTGCGCACGCGAAACGACGCCGTCCGGTGATGACCTTGTCCCGCGTCTCCGGCAGGACCGGTGCGCCTCGCAAATTGCCGGATCCGTCGGCGCGGCCCGGTCGTCGGTCCCTGATCTGCCCTGTAGTTTCCCAACGATGTACAGTAACAACTGAACTGTGAGCGGTATGGAGCAGAGGAAGCCAATGTGGTGCAGAGCACGGCCGGGGACCATCTCGTTGCGACGGCTGAGGGCAACGGGGTCACCGCTCATCCCGTCGCGCCCGGGGCCCCGGCGCTGACGTGACCAGGCTGGCCCAAAACCGGGACACCCACCTGACACGGGAGGAGATCGCAGCCGAAGCCCTTCGCTGTTTCGACGAGTCCGCATCGACGCCGAGCATCCGCCAACTGGCCGTGGTCCTCCGCGTGACTCCCTCTGCGATCTATCACCACTTCCCGTCGCGGGCGGCGATCATCCAGGCCGCCGTCGACCTGGTGTGGGAGAAAGCCGGCGCCCGCTTCCTCGAGCAGGTGCCTGACCCGTTCACCGCCGACCCCGTCGAGGTCCTGGTCAACGCGGGTGTCGCCACCAGGGAGGTGTTCGGAGCCCACTATCAGGTGGCCCCGTTCATCGCCGCCACGCCTGAGACCAACGGGCCGCTCGCCGCCATCCTGGCGCTCATGACCAACGTCTTTGAGCGGATGGGGCTCGACGACGACCAGGCGGCCTCGTTGTTCCACGCCTACGCCTCTTCACCCTCGGAGCGGTGTTGTTCGCCGCCACCCGCCGGATCACCAACGAGGAACTGATAGCCGACGGAGCAGCCCGTTCCCCGGCCGAGCGGTACCGTGCCGACCCGGTGGAACCCATCGACGGCCGTCCAGCTGCGGATGCCCTGCGCCGTGATGCGTCAGGCGCTCGACCAGATCATCGACCTCTCGGTCGAGGACCCCGACCGGGACGGGAAGCTCTTCACCGAAGGCCTGCGCCGCCTCATCGCCAGCTTCGGCGTCGAGGAGTGCGCGCCCGACTCGGGCTGACTCGTTTGGCGGGTCGTAAGGAGTGGTGATGTCACTTGGGACCGAACAGCTCCTCAAGGAGGAACTGGGTCCTCGGTTCAATTGCCCGTCCGGGATAGAACCGTTCTACGAGATCCATGCCCTCGTCTGCTGTCGTAAACCCGCACTGCTCGTAGAGAAGACGGATGTCGGTCACGTCTTGGTCGACCCTGGCGGCCAGGAGCTTCATCGCCAGCAGGTAACGCGGTGATGCCGCCGATACTCGAGCGACGGGGTGGAAAAGACGACACGGCGTCCCGCATCTTCGCCTGGGATGTAGGCCTTCACCGCGTCATTCAACCAGTTGTCGGGAAGGTCGAACTGCCGAGCCACGACAAGAGCAGCTTCATAGACCACCGCCTTGGGCTCGAAGATCGCGTCGACATCCCTCGTCACACGGCGCGCGGCATAGGCCAACGCTATTGCTGCGCCACCGACCACGAAGAGCCGAGCTTGAACCTCTCGGTGGGCCAGCTCGGACGACAGAGCATCGAACGCATCGATGATCTCATTGCGGGCGAGCGCCTATTAGACACGGTCGAGCGCTCCCTCGTTCACGAAGACGCCGTGGCGGGCAAAGGACACGGGGCTGTCGCGAAGGGCCATGGCTTCGAACCCGGGTAGACCTGAGACGAACCACCACGGCTCCACGAAACGCTCGGACTCTTCGGTCCATGCGGGGATGGCCATGCCGGCTTCGATGCAGAGCTGTTCGACGAGGGATGCAATTGCCGCATCGAAACGCCGGTCTCCGCACAACGGAGGCGCATCCTGAACCAGCGACCACTTTCCCGCCGTAGAAGACCCCCGCATATCGTCGACAAAATCGAGCAGCCGCCGCCATGCCCCTTGGTCACCCTCGGTCGCGGAGGATGTCCCCGACCTCGTCGCTCACGAGGGCTATTGAGACCGCGCCCCGGCGGACCGTTGGTACGGCCCGGATCTCGAGGTCGTGCCCACTAACCTCCAGGATGCGAGCCAGGGTGTCAAGGCGAGGGAGCAGCCGACCGGTCTCATAGCCGGCCACGGTGGGTTGCGAGGTCCCGGCCATCCGGGCCAGCTCCACTTGGCTCAAGCCGGCAGCGGTCCGCGCCTTCCGGATCATCATGCTCACTTCCATGGGATTCATTATATCAAAGTTGATATGATGAAAATCCAGGCTCGACCTCAAACCGAAGGGCACAGGCTGCGGGTGCGGTCCCTCGAGTCACCACCAGGGCTCTCCCGCCTTTCGAATGCAGACCTGGAGACGCTTGTTGTGGCGGCGTACATGGTCGACGGAGCATTCGTACCGCTCGGCCAGGGACGGGGCTGTCACCCTCATGTCCAGTCGTTTGGCCACCACGGACTCGATCGACGCCGCCAAGGACCGATCGAGCCGGTCGATGGGCTGAGGTCCGCCGTCCCCTTCTTCGGTGAGCTGCCACCATGCCGCCAGGCACCGGGTGGCGTAGCCGAGACCGGCAAACCGTGCCGCCCGATCGAGCAGGAGCTCCACGGTCGGGTCGAGCTCGACGATCGGGCCCGGGGGCGGAACCAGGGAATTGGCGGTACCGGTGGCGCCAAGCCTTCCGAACTCATCCCGGCGAGCGAGGAACGCACCGACCCACCCCAGCGGGAAGGCTTCGACCTCGACCAGGCTGGACCGGGATCCGGGCCGCCAGAACAGCGAGAAGGGGGTGTCATCCTCGCCGGAGCGCTGCAGCTCCCCCGCGCTGGAGCACACGCCACGGGGGCCTTCGGCCACTGGCGAGGCAGTGACGGCTGTCATGCCTCGTATGTCCTCGAGCCCGATCGCCAACGCCGGGCCCAGGGACCCGTAGAGCCGGAGCAGCGCCTGCGCATCGGTGAATCGGGCACGGCGTCCCCGGTCGCAGCTCGCCTGAGCGCGCCGACGACCAGAAGGACAGTGCCACCTGTATCCCAGACTGAGCCGACGAAGACCGGGCGCCCGATCCTTTCGGGGTGACTCGGCCCGAGGAGCGCTTCCGTGCCGTTCGAGCTGGGGTCGGAGCGGTCCCAGCGATCAATGGGCTGCGGTCACTCGGGCGCTGCGGCCGGCGCCCGGTCGGAACCCCCGTGGCCGCCGGCGAATCCGTGGGCCGGTCGGGTGGAGAGGAGGCTCCGGGGTCGTCTCGACCGGGACCGGCCGAGATCCAATCGGTTGTCGGTATTCAGACCGGCCTGTGCCATCATCGTCACCTTGACAAGGAGGGGCCATGCACCGGCGACAGCCCAGCCTGTCCTTTCCGGCCACCAGGATGGCCTCGGATCCGCAAGACGGGCAGGGCGGCGGCAGAAACGAGGACGTCAGGGGCACGTAGGTCAATGGCAGGGGGTACCTACGCGCACCTCGACGCACAGTCGCCTGAACGTGGTACGAGGGGACGGCGATCAGATGGAGCCGGAACGGCTGCACCTCGAACGAGGGAGTCAGGTCATCGGCCACCTCGGCACGCCGTCGCTTCCACTCCACCTTGGTCGCATCGGCCTGTTCACTCAACAAGGCGACACGATCGCTACTAGCGCGTTGCATCCGTTCGTCGATCGAGGACAGCACCCGCCCGTCAGTCGTCGTCCACGACCCCGAGCTGACTATGCAGACGGGCCGAGGTCTGACGGGCCAAGTCGTCGGCTCACCGTCGCGCCACCACAGAGCAGCTGGTGGGCACCGGCCGCGGCATCCCTGTCGGAGCAGCGGTGTGGGCGGCCGTCCCCCGGTTCGAGAACCATGGCCTGTAGCCGTCTGATGAGCTCGGGGGGCACGACCCGACCGCAATCGGCCAGCACCCAGGCTTCCTCGAAATTCCTGGACCCGTTCGTCGATGGAAATGCTGTACGTCAGGAGCGCCCACCCGCAGCACCGTGACGTCGGCCGCCATGGGCGTGTCGGTCACGTCCATCCGGCCGTGGTCAGCATTGGGTGCATGCTCGCGGGCCTTCTCCTCGAGGACGCCGGGCGTGGGGGGAAGTCCGTCGGGACGAGGCAACGATCCACACCCGACATCGCCCCGTTCGAGGACCGTGCGAGCACGCGGCCAGTAGCAGCGGGTGACCGGTGGTGACGAGTAGGAACCCGTCGTCCCGTGCGGTCTCGGGGTCTTCGGTCAGCCCGATCTCCTCGGGAAGTCTCAGCACGGTCCGCAGCTCCTCGGGGAGAACGAGGACCGCCCCTTGGGGACCACCTCGGCCAGCGCTCCCTCGGCCTCGGCATAGCGGACGAAGAAGTCGATGCCTGACCCCGACGTGCTCACGACGCCGGCGTCGCGTCGGCAGGCTCGCTCGAGCTGCCGTCCATCTCTGCGACCAGGTCGTCCGTCCAGGCGCGGCTGCCGGCATACTCGGCTCGGGCTTCGACCAGGGCGGAACCGAGCCGCTCCAAGCGGGCCAGAAGCTCGGCGTCGTCGACGCTGCCGACATGGGCATCGAAGACCGCGTCCTCGAACATGAACTCCTCGCCGATCCGGCCGAGCACCATGTCCAGCTCCCCCACCACCAGCTCGAACAGGTTCAGCTTCGTATGCAACAGGTCGAGGATGTGGTCTTCGATGGTGCCCCGTCCCACCAGGTTGGTCAGCACAACGTCGTGGTCCTGGCCGATCCGGTGGATACGTCCGAGCCGCTGCTCGATCTGCATCGGGTTCCAGGGAAGATCGAAGTTGATCATCGGCGTGGCAGAACTGCAGGTTTCGACCCTCCCCGGCTGATTCGGTGCTCACCAGCACGTCCACGTCGTTCTCGAAGCCGGCAATCGCCGCGTCTTTGGCTCGTCGGTCGAGCCCACCGTGGTACTCGGCGACCGGCAATCGCAACGAATCGACGGTGGCCATCAGTTGGGCCAACGTCTCTCGGAACGATGTGAAGACGATGACCTTCTCCCCGGCGGCAACGTGCCGTTGGATCAATGTGCCCAGGGCGACGTCTTGGCGCAGATTGGGAACCAACGCGCCACCTGGGCGAGCTCGGTCCACCCCCATGCGATCAAGAGTCGCCGCCACGGCCCGGGGTGTGGACCCCGCCAGTCGCAGGACGGTTCGGAGCGCCATGGACCGTCCTGCACCGGTCTCACGCCCCTCGATGCGCACCCGATCGGCGATCT
>CAVQVK010000092.1:0-14110 GCA_963717035.1 uncultured Acidimicrobiaceae bacterium
CGTCACTGATCTCCTCCATGGCTTAGTTGACCAGACGCTCTTGCGCGGGCCTATAGGCACCCCGGATGGCCGCTTCGTCGAGCTTTCCTAACGGGATCGGGGGAATCGTCACGACGAAGTCAACAGACTTGGGGGCGTAGGCGGCACCTGTTTCCCGCCTGTCAAAAGTTGGGAACTGGCGCCGTCTGGCCGGTGACGTCATATCCCGAGGAAAGTACGGGCCGTGGCCAGCAGGTAGCCGCAATACTGATCCTGTCGCTCCGCCGTCTCGCCCCGGCGGCGAGCATTGCGAATATGGTACGCGGCAGCCGCCGTTTGCTTATAGCGAACCAAGCCCCTGAACCAATCCAGGTCATTCACTCGTAGACCGCTGGCAGTTTCATAGTGATCGATCAGTTCATCTGCGGTCGGCTTTCCAGGGTGAGCGGGCCGCTGCTCGTCTTCAATGAAGTAGAGGTACCACGCCAGATCAATCCGGGGGTCTGAGACGGACCAGATCTCCCAGTCGATGATGGCTGTAACTGTCCCTTCCATCGCGAGAACGTTGCCGGTACGCATGTCGCCATGTAGGAGTTTGGGCGGAAGTGAAACAGGAACGCTTCCCATCAGCCGCTCGTAGACGTCGCCGGTTCCCTCCTTGAGATCTTCTTCGCATGTGTCTAGCGTGTCCTTCCAACGCTGGACCTCCTGTTCGAGGCCTACCACCGGTTGGTCACCCAGTCCTATGTCCCCTAGATCTGTCCGATGAAGCTCTGCCATGTGCCCGCACGTCTCGACGAGGCGTCCGTGGACGTTGTCGGGAGAGTAGGAACCGAGCGGAGACAATGTGACCTCGACGCACTCGCCAAACACCGTTCCATCACGAAGAATGGAGCGATCTCCGGCGGCTCACCTGGATCCTCTGCCAACACCCGCGGCACCGGGACGTTGGATGATTCGAGGGCCTTGTGCACCTTTGCTTGGCGCAGCATGTCCCGATTGCGGACTGGCTCAAGGCCGGGAACGCCACTCTTTACGACGATCTCCCGCCCCGTGGCCAGCGTTCGCGTGAGTAAGTCAGGCTCGAGTTTCCACCGGTGATTGCAGACACCTTCTCGACCTTCTGTCCGAGCGCGTCCCCTCATTCGACGGGTAAGCTCTACCTCGTCCATCGGCAAGGCGGGCATCTCAGAGGTTGGCTCCGAGGATATTGTCGAGGTAGTTCTGCATTCTTTGTAGAGATCATCGGGGACCGTTGATTGTTGTAGAAAGCTCCCGAACGCGCTTTGGGTTTCTGGGTCGGGGAAATGCTGTTGGACGATTTCTTCGAACCGGCGTCGGGCGTTGACCAGTCGGCGCGGATCCAGCCCGGTGGGCCATCCATCGGAATGGGGCCGATAGTCCTTGAGCACTTGTCTGGCAACCGCAATCTTGTGGACCTCGGAAGGACCATCGACCAAACTCATGGTCCCACCACCGTCGTAAAGAGACATCGTGTTAGACACTCCGAGCGCCCCGTGGATGTGGGCGGCCTTCGCCGCAATATCGGCGAGAACTTCAGCCGCGACCACCTTGCACGCCGAAATATAGTGACGAACTTGTGCCGTCGAGGACTGGTCGATCAACCACGCGGTGTACATAACCAACAGCCGGAACTGCTCGAGTTTCATCCACGAGTCTGCGATCGAGAGTTGCACTGCCTGCTTGTCAGCGAGCACCGACCCCTGCGTGTGACGAGACAGTGCCCGCTCGCAGGTCATCTCGAACATCTTCTTCGCCCGTGCCACCGATCGCATGGCGTGATGGATCCGACCGCCACCCAAACGACGCTGTGCGACCTCAAACGCCTGACCCTCACCACCGAGCAGGTTCTCAGCCGGGACCCGCACCTCCTCGTAGCGAACATGCGCGTGCGTGCCCTCATACCAGTCCTCAGATCCCATCCCGAGATGATGCAATACATTGATGCCCGGCGTGTCGGCGGGCA
Organism: uncultured Acidimicrobiaceae bacterium; assembly: GCA_963717035.1. Classification (GTDB taxonomy): domain Bacteria; phylum Actinomycetota; class Acidimicrobiia; order Acidimicrobiales; family RAAP-2; genus DASXMT01. The sequence continues at coordinate 1,967 of CAVQVK010000092.1, forward strand.
CCAAGAACATCGACATCCCCTTATAGGGCGACACGTCCGGGTTGGTGACCGCCATCACGATCAGAAACTCAGCCATACGCAGATGCGACGAGAAGAACTTCTCCCCGCTAATCACCCACTCCTCACCGTCGCGTGACCGCCCGGCAACGGAACTCCTTCGGGTCGGACCCACCCTGCGGCTCGGTCATCGAGTAGCAAGAAAACACATCTCCGTTCAGGAGCGGCTCCAAATACCTCGCCTTCTGCTCCGCCGATCCATAGGCCGCCAAAATCTCCGCGTTCCCCGTGTCCGGTGCGGCGCAACCGAATACGATCGGCCCCCACCGTGAACGACCTAATACCTCGTTGAGCAACGCCAACTTCAGCTGCCCATATCCCTTACCCCCCAACTCAGGGCCCAGATGCGCAGCCCACAAATCGTGATCACGCACCTCCTGCTTCAACTTCGCAACCAAGCTCCGCAACGGGTCATCCAACTGGTGATACACCAACTTCGGGTAGAGCTCATCCAACGGCTCCAGATACTCACGCACGAAACCGTCAGCCCAATCCAGCTTCTCCTGATACTCCCGATCAACCGTGAAATCCCACACCGGCAACCACGCCCTTCCCACTCCATCAGCCAAACCCGAAATCGAGTATTTAACTGTACATTAACTTATATTGTATGGCCCGGTTCAAGTCGTCAAATGTGGCGGTGTCGTCGACCAGATCCAAACCATCCGTGGGAGCCCTACCCCTTCTAGCCGTTGGAAAGTCAGGTCCCCTCGCATAACGCCTGGAGATCCGGCCGGGATCGGGATTCACCTACCTGAGTTCGGCCGCGCTCTCGATGGATTTGGCCTCGAGGTCGGGTGCGGCACCGCTTCGTATCCTTCCGTCCACCCGACTAGGGCCGCCGATCGGAGTTCGGCTCAAGGAGGTGCTGAAGCGGGGACTTGTACTTCATGTTTTGTTTGGCGTCTTCGATGTCTGCCTCGTCTACCGGGCGGCCGTAGCGACGGGGGGTGGTATCGACATCGGCGGCCTGTGCTCGGAGGGCCGAGACGGTGCACTGCTCCCGCGCGATGTGCTGCAACGGGTCGAACTTGTAGAACCGGCAGGCGTTCTCCCAAGAGATCTTGTCGATGTCCTCGTCAGGGACGCCCACCGCGTCGAAGGACTTCATCAGGACCTCAGGAGCCTGCGGCCATGTCGAGTCCGAGTGCGGAAAGTCGCACTCCCAGCTGATGTTGTCGACGCCGATACGGTGCCGCATTTCGATCCCTGTCTCGTCGTCGATGAAGCAAACCAGCACGCGGTCCTTAAACACCTCCGACGGCAGCTGACCGCCGAAGTCGGAGCCCGTCCACCGGTGATGGTGCTGGTAGACGAAGTCTGCCTTCTCGAGCCAGTAGGGGTACCAGCCGATGCCGCCCTCGGCGAGGGCGAACTTCAGCTTAGGGAACTTCGTCATCATGGGCGACCACAAGAGCTCGCTGGCGAAGATGGCGGTCTGAAATGGCATTGAGTGTGGCTTCACGTCGAACGGGGAGCGCGGCATTTGCTTCAGGGCGCCACCGAAGTGGAACACTACGGCGCTCTCGCAGTCCTGCGAGGCCGCGAGAGCCGGGTCCCACTCGTCACCATGATAGTCGGGCATGCCAAAACGGAACGGCTCGGAGTGCCAGGATATGGCGTGGCAGCCAAGTTCCGCGACGCGACGGATCTCGCCAGCCATCCACTCGGGCCCGAGCTTAAAGCCCGACAGTGCCAGTGGGATGAATCGACCCGGATAGGCACCGCACCACTCGTGGATGTACCAATCGTTGTAGGCGCGGAGCGTGGCGGCGACGAACTCGTCGTCGTTGCTCTGGGTGAAGAACTGCCCGCCGTTGCCCGGCCACGACGGGAAATTGAGGCCGGCGAGCACCCCGTTGACGTTCATGTCGCGGACGCGCTCGTGCACGTCGTAGGTACCGGGTCGCACCTGGTCGAACGACGATGGGTCGTAGCCCCACTCTTCGGGCACGCGGCCCGACACGGCGTTGAGGCCGAAAGTGGCGATCTCCTGTCCCTCGATGAGCCAGGCGTCGGTGCCGTCGTCACGGCGGATCACCACCGGCGCCCGCTCCTTGAACTTCTGGGGCAAGTGCTCCTTGAAGAAATCGCCCAGCGACGGCGGCTCAACGACATGGTCGTCGACGCTGATCAGAATCATGTCCCCGATATCCATTCGATCGTCCTCTCTACGAGATGAAGGAGAGTGCGTTCTCCCGCATGATCTTTCGCACCTCTGCGTCACTGAAGCCGACGAGACACTTGCGATAGTCGGCGGGCTCAGGCGTGCCCTCGCCGTGCGGCCAGTCCGAGCCCATCAACACATGATCAGTGCCGATCACGTCCGCAATGGCGCGGACGTCCTCTTCTGGGAACGGCGAGACCCACACGTGGCGCTTGAAGATCTCCGACGGCTTGTCGGCCAGGACCGTTCCGAACGCCGTGACCCGGCGCTCGAACACACCACCGGCGTGGTCGAGGCTATGCAGGAGGTACTGGGCCCAGCTGCCGCCCATTTCGATGACCCCGACCTTCAAGTTCGGGTATCGCCCGAAGATGTTGCCGAGGATCAGAGCGGTCAATGAATCCATGGCCGGCCGCTCGAACGGGAAGATTGTGTCGCGCAGGTCGCTCATGTGCTGCCTGTCGTCGGTCGGCTTGTTCCACATGGCCTGAAAGCCCGCCGGGTACGGCGACGGCCCGGCGATGGCGTGAAAGAGGATCACGACCCCCGCGTCGTTAATGAGCGACCAGAACGGGTCGAAGTAGGGGTCCGCCGGGGAGCGCCCGTAGACCGGGCCGGACCGCAGGAGGATTGACTTCGCCCCGAGATGGAGGACGCGTTCCAGTTCCTTGACGGCACCCCCAATCTCCATCATCGGCACCACCGGGGGGGCATAGATGCGGTCCTCGTAGTTAAAGCCCCAGTCGTCGTTCACCCAGTCGTTAAATGCCCGGAAGCAGCGGTAGACCATGTCGGGGTCGTCACTGACCATTGTCTCGCAGCTCTGGCCCAGCGTCGGAAAGAGGAAGTTCCGTTCGACGCCCTGCTGGTCCATGGCCATGATCCGGGCGTCCCGGTCGCGGTAGGCCGGTGAGATGGGCACGAGCTCTCTGGTCCGTGACATGCCGGCCTTGGCCTTGGTAGCGCCGCCGTCCGTGATGCTGCCAGATCCCGACAGCAGCGTGTTCGGGCGTCCACCTGCCTCGAGCTCCTTCAGGAGTTTGTGGTGGGAGCCGGGCTTCACGACGGGATTGAAAGTCGTGTTCGGGATGGCAGAGGGAAGCCGGTCGCCGAACAGGAGGTATCGCCGTTTGCCCTCTGACACCCACCGAACGTGCTTCTTTACGTTCTCGTCGGCGTAGCGCAGGAACGCGTCCTCCGCCTCGTAGTAATGGTTGTCCGCGTCGAACAGTTGGAAGTCCATGATCCTCCTGGAGACGAGTCTTTGCTGCCGGAACCTAGGTCCCTATTACACTGAATACTATACAGGATTTCGGGAGGGGCCGCTCGTTTCTGGGCAGACGCCGGCCCACTTTGGCGCCGGCGTCATCCAGGTCGACCGGCCCCGGGAGCGGCGATTGTCCTGGCCACGGTAGGCGTACGCGATGAGTCGACCGTGTCGAGGGTTCCCGAGAGCAGGCAGGTCCTGAGCCGAAGCTTGTCGGGCTTGCCCGAGCCAAGCCATGGAACGACCGATTCATCGGCGACGACCTCGACCCGCGTGGGCACCTTGAAGGAGGACAGCGAAGCGGCAGCGTATTCTCGGACCTCTTGCGCGGTCACTCTCTCCCCCGGAGGCGGTACGACGACTGCGGTGACCTCCTCCTCCAGCGTGGGGTGCGGGGTCCCGAACACGAACGCGTGCAGGAGTTTGGGCCAGCGCTCCAAGACCGTCTCGACCTCGCGGGGCGAGACGTTCGCCCCTTGTGACTTGACCATCTCGAAGAACCGGCCGACGAAGTACACGCGGTTCTCCGCCAGGTACACCTTGTCCCCCGTGTGCAGCCAGCCATCTGCGTCGTAGGTCTCTTCCCGCTCCCGCTTGTAGTAGGCCTGCATCAGCCCGAAGCCCCGAACGGTCAACTCGCCCTCGGTGAGATCAGGCAACACCTCTCCGGTCGTGGGATCCACAGCTCGGCGCTCGGTACCCGCCCAGGACCCGACCAACTCGCTCATCGAGCGGTGCGCCGGAATGCCGGGGAGCGGCCCCTCCGGCATTCCAGCACCGGGCTGGAACGCCAGTGCCCCTGAAAGTTCGGCGCTGTGCGAAGGTCGGGTCCGTGCGTAACGACTGGAGCAGCGTTGACCAACCACGCACGCTGGTCGCCCCCTCTCGCTCGATGAGGTCGAGGGCCGCTGCCGGTTCGAATTTCGACAGGCAGCAGACCGTATTCCCCGCGACCAACGCCCGGCCGAGCACCAGGGTCCCACCGATCCAGAAAAAGGGAACGCGCAGAACGTCGTTTCGGGCAGCGGCAGCTCGCTCACCTCTGCGGGTGAGCCCCCAGCCGCGACGCTCCACGGGGCCGCCGTCACCCGCACGATGGCGCCGTGGCTGTGAACGACGCCCTTCGGGAGTGCGCTGCTTCCTGAGGTGTAGGTAACTTGAGCCCAGTCGGCGGGCTGAACCTCGCCCTCGACGGCATCGAACACGCCATCGTCAACGGGGGCGCCAAGCACCGACGAGGCAAGATCGATGGTGCGGGCCCAATGCCGCTCCGTGGGGCCCCACAACCACACGTGGCGCAGGTATGGCATCGAGGACAGCCATAGGGCACCAGTGGCGGCCTGTGCCAGACCGGGCACCGCCTCCTCGATCAGGGCCTCCACGTCCCGACCCAGGAACGACGTGGGCGCGAGCAACGTGTGCACGTCACCGAGCCGCATGGCTGTGCCGAGCTCGGCGGCCTTGTAGATGCTCGAGAACGGCATCGCGAGGGCACCGATGCGGACCGTCGCGAGCCACGCCACGACCCACTCGGGGCTGTAGGTGTCGAAGATTCCCACCCGAGTGCCCTTGCCGACGCCTGATTCCAGGAGCGCCTTGGCCAGTCGCCGGGAACCGACCTCCGCCTCCCCGAAAGTCATGCGGCGGCCGGGCATTACGATGAAGTCCCGGTCAGCGTTCCGGTCGGTGGTCCGCCGCAGGCATTCGCCAAGCGTCGCCTTGAATCCGATGTCGGGAACGGCGAGCGCCATCAGGCCACCCTGATCCGGCTGCAGCGTTGTGACGACACGACCAGGTGCGCCGCGGTGATAGTACGTTTCATCATTCCTGCAAGGGTGAGAGCAGTTGGGGTTCCATCGCCAGATGATGACGACGGACGCCCCAGCGTCGGCATACCGCGGTGGGTCTGGGCAAGACGTGAACGGAGGCGAGCTGGCCCGCAGGATCGGACGCGGAAGCAGCGCGGATGCACTAGTGGTCGCCCGACCAGTTCTTCGCGTCGCGCAGCACCTCGTTGAACGGCTTCTGGCTGTCGAACGAGGGTTCGCGCGGAAGGCAAAGGATGCGCTCGGAGATGATGTTCCGCTGCACCTGGTTACTCCCGCCGGCAATGGACATGATGCGGCCGTTTACGTAATCGGTGCTGGCCTGGTTCCCGTCGGCATCATCCGGCTCCCAAGCTATGCCACCGGCCCCCGCGAGCTGCAGGCCGATCACCGCCCGAATGGGATTGACGATGCCGGTGCTGAGCTTTCCCAGTGAGGGAGCTGACGTGCCTAGTGCACCGGTGCTGATCCTGCCGACGAGCTGCGTGTGCATGAACTGGTTGACGTGGGCGTGGGCGAAGAGCTGACGGGCGTGCTCGGTGCCGAGCACGCCACCCCTGCGAGCGAGCGCGACAAGATCTGGCGCGAGGGAACGCTGTTCGTCGGTTGTCGACGGCCGCACCGCGGATCGACTAGCCGCCCGCCGCTCGAAGGCGAGCAGGATGTTCGCGATGGACCAACCGCCGTTCACCTCGCCGATGACATTGTCGGCTGGGACCCACACCTCGTCGAGGAACTCCTCGCAGAACTCGGCACCTCCGTTGATCTCCCGAATGGGACGAATCGTCAGACCAGGCGATGGGATCGGCACCTTGAACCAGGTGAGGCCCTTGTGCTTCGGAACGTCCCAGTCGGTGCGAGCCAGGCAGATCGCCGCGTCGCAATGGATCGCACCCGTACTCCAGATCTTGGCGCCCGTGAGGACCCATCCCTCGCCGTCGCGGACCGCCCGCGTGAGGATGCCGGCCAGGTCGGAGCCCGCGCTCGGCTCGGAAAGAAACTGAACCCAGGCCTCGTCGCCGGAGAGGATCTTCGGCAGCCACGTACGCTTTTGTTCCTCGGTGCCCTGGGTAAGGAGCGTCGGGCCCACCATGCCGAGACCAGCGCCCCCGACCGTGGGGAGGTCGTAGCCCGATGCCTCCTCGTACCACGCTTCCTCGTGGAGATCGCTGAGCCCCTGCCCACCGTACGCTTGCGGCCATGTGATGCCTGCAAAACCCGCTTCATACATGCTCCGCCGCATGGCGCGGGCGGCCAACCATCGTTCGGGTGAGTCGTCCTCACCGCCGTCGCGGGCACCACGCCCGCTGTCAGCGGAGCTGGGCCTCGTGTTGGCCGCCAGCCAAGCACGGGCTCGTGCCCGGAACTCCTGCACGCTCTCCGCTTCCTGGTCCATGTCTCCCTCAGATCCCGTACATGCCGCAGATGCGATCCCGGTGCCAGGCCGGCGTGCCGTACAGCGCGGCGTTTGAACTGGCCCGGCGCAAGAACAGATGGAGGTCGTGTTCCCACGTGTAGCCGATGCCTCCATGAATCTGGAGGCACTCCTGAGTCACGTCCACTGCGACGTCGCCCATGTAGGCCTTGACCATTGACGTCACCTCAGCGACATCGGCGGCACGCTCTTGGACGGCTCTTGCCGCGGCCACCGCTCCTGCCTTGCAGGTCTCGACGAGCACCGCTTGATCGGCCATCAGGTGCTTGAGCGCCTGGAAGGAACCGATTGGCCGACCGAAGGCGATGCGGTCTTTCGCATACTGCACGGTCATCGAGAACAGGGCATCGACCAAGCCCGCCGTCTCGGCGCACTGCAAGGCAAGGGCGACCGACAGTTGGTGGTCGACCGCGGCGCCCGCGGTTCCGTGACCCCCCACGAGCATGTGCTCCGGGACGGAGAGACGGTCGAACCGCACCTTCGCCATCCGTCGGGCCAGGTCGAAGCTCTGCAGGGGGATAACGGTCATGCCCGGTGTGTCGCGGGGGAGCAGGAACTGCCATGTCGACCCGCCTGTGCGAGCGCTCACGAGCAGCCAGTCGGCCGACGTTGCATCCTGCACGAGCCCACTCGTACCCTCGAGATCGAACCGGCCAGCAGCGGCGAGCGCCCGCACGCCGCTCCCGTCCCAAGTAGTACCACCCTCATCAGCGACGGCCCAGGTGGCCACCGCGTCGCCGGCGATGATGGCCGGGAGCACCTCGGCCTGGTGCTCCTTGCTGCCCGATCGGGCCAGCACGTCGGCGACGACGTTCATGGTCAGGAACGGCCCCGGAAGGACGTGGCGGCCGTGCAGCTCAGCGATAAGGGCCGCATCGCAGAGACCTTGTCTGCTCACGCTCCCGCCGCCGAGCTCCTCGGGGACGAGGAGAGCGAACCATCCCAACTCGCCTGCCTTGCGCACGGCCTCTCGGGAGTAGCCCGTCCGGTCGTCGATGAGCTCCCGCACCGTCGTCACTGGTAGCTCGTTCTGAATGAATCGGGTGGCGGTCTGCACCAGCAGGTGCTGATCGTCGGTCAGGTCGAGGTCCACGGCTGCTCCATCGTCGTTCGCCTAGGTCGAGGTTGGTCGGGTGTTCGGCTTGCCGGCAATGCAGGTTCGCTCACCGGTGACCTTGAGTGGAAGGCATTGCGTTGTGCTGCCCCATATTATCTGTATAGCACTTATATTTCTGGCCCTGCACGGCGACTCGCAGGCGGGCAGACAAACACCGTGTGAGTTCGGGTCCGTCCGGTGGGGGTTGTCCCGACTCCCGGGACGCGAGAAAGATGAAGACGTGGTCGAGCGCCCTCCCAGACGCCGGACAACGGCCGCGAAGGCCGTCGTTCAGAGGACTGCGCCGGCCACCTTGAGTTCTATGACCCGGTCCCAGTCGAAGCCGAGTTCGGCCAGGATCTCGTCGGTCTGCTCGCCGTGCAGGGGTGCCCGTCTCATCGTCAGCGGCTGCTCGTCGAACTGGATCGCACCGGTGAGGAAACGCAGCGGCCGGTCCTTCCCGACCTCCACGTCCGTGACATAGCCGTTAGTGAGGGACTGTACGTCGGCCGCCGCCTCCGCCGGCGTGAGCGCCGGTGCCCAGGGGAACGGCAGTCCTTCGAATGCCGTGCGCCAGTGCCCGATCGACTTTGCCGCGAACGTCTCGGCTAGCACGACCCGCAGCTCGTCAGCGTTCGCCAACTGCGCGGCAGCGCCCATGAAGCGCTGATCGTCGGCCAGGTCGGACCGACCGATGGCGTCGCAGAAGGTCTGCCAGTGCCTGTCGGGCTGGAGTATTGCGATGGTGATCCACCTGTCCTGCTCCTCAGTCCGGTAGCTGCTCACCAGCGGCGGCGCGACTCTCGGCGTAACCGTCGCGACCGTGTTTTGCATCCCGGTCATCGCGTCGACCGCGTTGACGTACATGCCCGCGGCCATAAGTGAGACATCGACCACTGCCCCGCGACCGGTTGTGGCACGCCGCAGGAGCGCAGCCGCAGTCCCGAACGCCGCCTGAGACGACGCGGTCAGGTCGCCAATACCCCCTCGCCCTGTCATGAGGTGTTCGGCATCCGGCGCCGTCAAGGTGGCCGCCAATCCGCTTCGGGCCCAGAACGCATTGACGTCGAACGATCCGAGGTCGGCCGCAGGCCCGCGGACTCCCTGGCCGTGGCCTCTGACATATACCAGCCCGGGGTAGCGGGCCCGCACGGCATCGGCTGTGAGCCCCAAGCGCTCCAGTGCCCCAGGGAGCAGGCTTGTCATGAGGACGTCGGCACCCTCGAGAAGCGTGTGAAGGATTTCGAGGCCTTGTGCGTGCTGCACGTCGAGGCCGATGCTGCGCTTGCCCCGGTTGATGAAGTGAACCGCCGGGTTTCCGATCGCCTTCGGCGGGATGGTGCCGTTGGTGCGCAAGGCGCGGAAGCCATCACCACGCTCGGGGTGCTCGATCTTGACGACGTCGGCTCCCCAGTCAGCCAGGAGGGCTGCAGCGCTCGGGATGAACACCCACTCTGCGAGCTCGATGACGCGCACGCCACTGAACGCGTCGCTCGGCATCCCACTAACCTCCATGCTTTCCTTTCGTACGCGGAACGATTCCACGCCAGTTGCGGTGTTGAAGCGCTACTCCTTTTGGTTGACGGTGAATCTGCCATTAGCGGGGTAGGTCTGGCCAGTGATCCACGACGCCAGCGGACTGGCCAAGAAGGTGACCCGCAGGTCGGTCACGTGTCGTCCTTCATGGACGGAGCCGGCTTGGCACAGAACAGGAAGACATCGCGGACGGCCAGCTCGTCGCCGGGGACCACCGGACGCGTCACGACCACGACGTCGGAGTCGTCTGGCAGCTCCGACAGATCGGGAGCGATGCCGATACACAACAGGCTCGCTTCGCTGCTTTGGATCGACGATGATTCGCGCACTCCCCCCAACACATTAGCGAATACGCTAGCGCCTTTGCTAATGTGCGTGTCGGCAGTGGACCGGCAACAGACATGTGTGATACTTCGACGATGAGCGACGGAACCCTGGGGTGAGCGTCCGAGCGTCCGGGCGTAGCGCCAGCGAGGACGTGACCGAGCAGATCCGCGCCCAGATCGCCACGGGACGGCTGAAGCCCGGCGACATGCTCCCCTCCGAGACCGCCCTGCTGGACCACTTCCAGGTCGCACGGCCGACGATGCGCGAGGCGCTGCGGATGCTCGAGTCCGACGGTCTCATAAAGATCCAGCGCGGCGTCAAGGGCGGCGCCAGGGTGCAGGAGCCCGATGTGGGTCGCCTCGCCCGGCGCGTCGGGCTACACCTCCAGCTCCGCGGCACCGATCTGAACGACATGATGCAGGCCGAGATCGCGTTTCACCCAGGTGCGGTCGCCCTTGCCGCGTTCGCCCGCACCGACTGTGACCTCGCCGAGCTCCGGGCGGCGATCGATCAGGTCTCGGCGAGTGCCACACCCGGTCAGTTCGCGGCGGCGGCGGCCGCCTTCCTCGACCGGCTCTCCCACGCCTCCCACAACCAGCTGCTCACCCTCATGTCCGAACTGACCACCGAACTGATGCGCTACGAGATCGGCAAGAGCGTCTCCGTGAGGTCTGGCCCACCGAACACGCCGACCTGATCATGTACGTGGTCCAGCAGTATGCGACCGTGGTCCACCTCATCGAGGCCCGCGACGGTGACGTTGCCGAGCGGTTCTCGCGTGAGCACCTCCGGCTGGCCTACCCGGACGGTGGGATATCGTCACCGCTGAAGGTCTACCGTCCTTGGGGCCCTCGACGGACCCCACTCCCGACGGTCGACCACTAGATCGGACTCAACGCCGTGACCTCCTGGTCGGCAGCCCTTCGCGCCTGGCGCCGGCTTGACCACACCCGATCCGGTGCAGCTTGCCGGAATGCTGGCCAGTCTGGCCCGCGCTGGCATCGACCATGCCGCGATGGAGGCGTCGTCGCACGGGCTGCACCAGTTCCGGCTGGATGGCGTGCGGCTGATCGCGGCCGGGTTCACCAACCTGACCCGCGACCACCTCGATTATCACGGCACCAAGCGGCCTACCGCACCGCCAAGCTACGACTGTTCTCCGAGCTGCTGCCACAGGGCGCTTCGGCGGTGATCAATGCGGACATGGATCCGGTGACGCTGACCGCCCTGCGGGAAGTCGCCGCGCGGCGCCGGCTGGATTTGCACACCGTCGGGGAAGCCGGGACCACGTTGCGGCTGGTCTCTACCGTGCCACGCGCTGATGGTCAGGATATCGAGGTCGAACACGCCGGCCACCGTCGCCGCATCGCCCTGGCGTTTCCCGGGCGGTTCCAGGCCGACAACGCGCTGCTGGCAGCGGGGCTGGCAATGGCCCTGGGCGAACGCGACGTGCTGGACCATCTGCCGCACTGCACGGCGTGCGCGGACGGCTGGAACTGGCGGCGCGGCTGCCGAACGGGGCCGCGGCCTATGTCGATTACGCCCATACCCCGGATGCGCTGGACCGGCTGCTCACCGCGCTGCGTCCGCATACCGGCGGCCGGCTGCACGTGGTGTTCGGGGCCGGCGGCGACCGCGACCGCGGCAAGCGCCCGCTGATGGGCGAGGCCGCTGCCCGCTTCGCCGACGCGGCGATCGTGACCGACGACAACCCGCGCGCCGAGGATCCGGCGACGATCCGGCCGCGTGCTGGCCGGCTGCCCGGAGGCGCGCGAGATCGGCGACCGCGCGCGCGCCATCGAAGCGGCGCTGAACGAGCTGGGGCCTGGGGACGTGCTGGCGGTCGCCGGCAAGGGGCACGAGCAGGGGCAGACGATCGGCGGCACGGTGATCCCGTTCGACGATGTACTGTGATCCGCCGCCTGGCGGGCGCGCATGACGCGCCGCTCTGGACCGCGCACGACCTGCTGGAGGCCACCGGCGGGGACTGCGCGCGCCATTCGAGGCGACCGGCGTGTCGATCGATACGCGCACGCTGGCGCCGGGCGACCTGTTCGTCGCACTGCGCGGCGAAAGCGGCGATGGCCACGACTTCGTCGCCGAGGCGCTGGCCAAAGGCGCGGCCGGGGCAATGGTGCATCGCGACATGACCGGCCGCGCGCCGCTGCTGCGTGGACGACACGCTGGCGGGGCTGACCCGCTCGGCGGTTATGCGCGCGCGCGGTTCGCCGGCCGGCTGGTCGCGGTGACCGGCAGCGTCGGCAAGACCACCACCAAGGAGATGCTGCGCACCATCCTGGCCGCATTGGCGCCGACGCATGCCGCCGTGGCCTCCTACAACAATCACTGGGGCCTGCCGCTGACGCTGGCGCGGCTGCCGCCCGACGCCGCGTTCTGCGTCGCCGAGATCGGCATGAACCATGCCTGGCGAGA
>CAVQVK010000093.1:0-7732 GCA_963717035.1 uncultured Acidimicrobiaceae bacterium
GGAGGACGGTGCCGAACACGCTGTCGTAGTCGAACCGGGTCACCAATGCGGGGTCGAGCACGGTTTCTTCGGTCTGGTGGCCATAGACGACGCCCTGATTCAGTCGGTCGCCCGCAGCCCGGGATCGACAGGCGAACATGATGTTGTGGCTGTCGTGGACTTCGACAGGTGGTAGAAGGATCCTGGTCGTTTGGGATAAGGAAGGGTGTCGGTCCGCCCACGGTGAGTGACTGAGAAACCTTCCTCGATGTCGATGTTGGGCGTGCCGTACTCACCCATGGTCCCCAGCTCACCAGATGGATGACCGGGTTGTGTCGGCGATGGCGTAGAGGATGTTGAGCGTGCCGACCACGTTGTTGACCTGTGTGTAGGTGGCGTGCTGGCGGTCGATCATCGAGTACGGCGCCGACCGCTGCTCGGCGAAGTGAACGATGGCGTCGGGAGCAAACGAGGCGACCATCTCCGAAACGAAGGTGGGCATCGGTCAGGTCACCGATGAAGGTGTCGAGGGACAGTCCGGACAGTTCCGTCCAGCGGCGGACCCGATGTTGCAGGTTGGGCAGGGGCACGAGGCTGTCTCACGCCCATCTCGAGGTCGTACTGGCGCCGGGCGAAGTTGTCGACAATCCCGACGGTGTGCCCCGTCGGACAGGTACAGCGCCGTCGGCCAACCCAGGTAGCCATCTCCGCCCAGTACCAGGATCCTCACCCATTACCTCCTCGTTTGGGCGTACCGCGTAGCAGTACGCCATGCCTACTCCAAAGAGAGGATTCCCCACCAAGCTGGGAAAGACCTGAGAATCAACCCTCAAATCCCTGGGAATGTGTAAAGTAATTATGAACAACCAGGGAATCGCGCTCGGCGCAGGCTAACCGCGTTCAGATCGGTCGCTGTTCATGGTTGAGATCGGTCGCTGTTCATGACCAGGTCCTCCACTGCGCGGATGGCGTCGTCGAGCCCGTCGACCTCTCGGGCCACCGCGCGATTCACCCCGAGGAATAGGAACACGCACCGGGTAACCGTGACGCCGAGTGCTCGTTCGACCGCGAGGGCGTAAGTGGCTCCCTGGAGAAGGTATCGCTCCACCGCAGCGTCGATGTCGGAGTCGGTGGCCACTGCATCCGTCTTGTAGTCGACCACGGTGTAACCCGGGTCCGGCCACCAGCAGGTCGATGAACCCCTCGAGTGTCCGGTCCCCTACCGGCGTGCCCACGTACAGCTCACGCCAGTAGCGACCGCCGGCCACCGCATCCCGCACGATCTCGGAGTCGAGGGCAGCCTGCACGCGGCGGGTGATGTCCCGCTGTGCGGTTGGGCACACCTTCGGCGGCGGCTTGCAAGCGGACCAGGTTGTCGAGTTGGGCGCCGGTGTCGAGGTCGATCGACTGGAGTACACCGTGGACCGCTCGTCCGGTCGATGTTCCCGCACGCCCGCGTGCTCGAGGGCGGAAGATCCACGTCGGTGCCGTCCTTGTCCAGGCCGGGATCGGGTTCGGGTTCGGGTTCGCCGTCGTTGCCATCGGCCTGCTCCCTGGCCAGAGCGGCAACCGTGGTCGCCGCCAGGGTTCGGGGACGGCCCCCGGGGCCCACCAACTCGGCGCGCCGCTCCTCCCATGCCCTGCGGGGAGCCTGCTCGTCGCCCGGCAGAAACGGGACGGCCGTGTTGACCCGTTCGGATGTGGGCCTGGCGCGATCGTCGGCCTCTGCCCCTCGGTCGAGCTCGGTCTTGGTGTAGCGCTCGCGCCTCTACCCCATCGTCGGGCTGGATCTCAGTGTCGCGCTGGGCCTCGCTCCCCGTCCGGCTGTCGAGATGGCGCCAGAGGTCGGGCTCGGCGTCGCACCACGGAGCGAGCATCGCGGCGTGGCACGACTTGGCGCTCGCCTGGTGATGCAAGCTGACGATCAGATGGTCCCGAGCCCGGGTCGCGGCCACGTAGAGCAATCGGAGGTCCTGAGCCTGGTTCATCAAAGCCTCGCGGGTGGCGAGCTCATCAAAGCCTCGGGTCTTGATCCGCTTGTTCACCTTCACCTCAGGGCCGTCGGCCCCCCAGAGAACTTGGGGACCACTCTCGAACGAACCGCTCCGACTGAGACCGGTGAGAAACACGATGGGGAACTCGAGGCCCTTGGCCCCGTGCACGGTGAGGACGCGAACGGCGTCGTCGTCTGATTCGGGCAACACGACCTCGACGGCCCGGACATCGTCCCGCTGCTGCAGCTCTACCCAGGCCAGGTACCGGCGGAGATCCCCGCCATAGGCGTCGGTGAACTGACGGGCCTGATCGGCGACGAAGCGGAGGCGCCGCCAGACGTCGCGGGGGCGCCCCTCGTCGAGGCCGAGCTCGAGCAGCTTTCGCTCTTGCATGACCAGCTCGATGAGCCCGCTGACGTCCTGCCACCAGCGCTGCGCGTGGAGGTCACGCAACCCGGCCATGCCGATGATCACAGGATGGACGGCTTCAACTCATCGGGAGGAGTCGCTCGGTAGTCCCAGGATCCCCGCGCCCGGCGATACTCCAGTAGGTCGTCGTCGCCGCAGCCGAAGGACGACGAGCGGAGGGCGGCGGCGATGGACACATGGTCGGTGGGGTCGTCAACCGCTTTGAGCACGGTCAGCAACTCGTGGACCTCGATGGTGTCGTAGATCAGCGAGCTCGACTCCAGCCGGTACGGGACCCCAGCCGACTCGAAGGCATCTTGCAGATTGGAGAGACCGGTCCGGGTGGGGATCAGCACCGCGATGTCCTCGAGAGTTGCGGCCCGTCCCTCGGCCCCCACCGGCCACCGCTCGTCCCGAATGCGCACGATGGTGTCAACCATCTCGCAGGCGCCTCGGTATCCCGGATCTCGTTGATGGTGGGGGCCCGGCCGCCGGCGGGCGCCTCATGGGCCCCTCCGAGCAACGTCACCGGTGCCATCGCGCCGATGAGACCAGTCTGCGCCGGTCGCCGGGCCACCAAGTCCTCGTATGCAGGCTGGATCCCAGGTTCTCCGGATCCGAGCAGGGAGCCGAAGACGGAGTTCACCCAGCCGATGATCCCGGGGACGGAGCGATGGTTTCCGGTGAGCGATAGCCGGTCCTCTCCATGTCGATCCGCCACCTCGAGGAACAGGGCCACGTCGGCACGTCGGGACCGATAAATGGACTGCTTGGGATCGCCGACGAAGAACAACCGACCCGGTTCGACGTCCAGATCGCTCCACGGCAGCATCCCGGCAGACGGATCTGGTGACCCGTTGGCAATGCGCACAGCCAGCTCGGCCTGGATCGGATCGGTGTCTTGGAACTCGTCGATCAGCAGGCGCTGGAACTCGTCGTGCAATGCCACGCGAACATCGACGTCGTGCCTCACCAGCTGGCGCGCCTGGACCAGCAGGTCGTGGAACTCGAGGCGCCCGCCGTTCGCCGTTCCTCGGCACCGCGCAAGGTCAGGGCACGGATCACCGGTATGAGATAGGAGAGACTCGCCAATGCGCTGGCTTCGATGATGGCCAGCCTGGCCGTCTCCGCTGACTGCAGCAGATCCCGGACATCGTCAACGGCACACGACCAGTTGCCCTTCTGGCCGCGCCGGTTGCTCAGCGGCGCCGAGTTCACCATGAGCTGTAACGCCTCGAGGTCCGAGGACGCCGAGCTCAAGGCCCAGCGAAATTCGGTCAGCCGTTCAATGTGTCTGAACAGCAGATCGTCGTCGGCCGAGCAGTAACTCCTGGCCTGATACGCGGCCTCGAGCGGCGCGGTGACCGAAGCGGCATCGATGACATTGGACCGATCCTCGCTGCTGTCGTCGTCGACGAGCAAGTCCCAGTTCTGGTTGAACTGCTCGGCCACCGAGCGAAGGTGGCCCAAGGTGATCCCGCAGACGAGCGCCCGGGTGAGCGCGGGCTCGAGGGAGGCATCCTCGAGGAGTTCGTCCACGAAGGCCGACCAACGGTCGTCGAAAGCCACGGCGGATCGGCCCTCGTCGAGCACGTCGAACGTGGGTGGCAGACCAGCCTCGAAGGGGTGGGCGGTCAGGGTCCGCTGGGCAAAGCCGTGCAGGGTGCTGATCGGTGCGCTGTCGATCTCCTCGAGGGCACTCCGGGCGCGGGCCTGTCGCTGGACCAGCTCGCCTTGGTCGGGGGCCTCGCCCTCAGGCCAGTCGATCAGTCCATCGGCACGGAGGGCGTCCTCGTTCCCGGCCGCGGCCTGCTCGAGTGCTTCGTACACCCGGTCGCGCAACTCGGCCGCGGCCGCTTCGGTGAAGGTGATGGCGGCAATCCGGCTGAGTCTGACGCCGCCGGATGTCACCAGGGCAAGGACCTCCCGACCAGTGCTGTCGTCTTCCCGGTCCCGGCCCGGCTTCGACGAACAGCGGCCGGTCAAGCCGGGCGAGGACCTGCGCACGGGCAGCTGCGTCGCTGGCCGTGCCGGAAGCGCCGGCTGCGTCGCTGGCCGCGCCGGCGCCGTCAGGAGCTACGCGGGGATCGCCAGCTGCCCCGGATTCGGAATGGTCGCCGGCCGGACCCGTCAACACCGTCAACGCCACCCAGCCGCTGGCGCCACCCGAGCCGCTGGCGCCGCCAATGTCGCCAGCCCCGTCGAGGGCCCCGAGCTCCTCGGCCGCCGTGTCGTCGGCGTCGGTCGCGGACCGCCATCCTCAGTTGGGTCGGCACGAAGACAGTCATATCAAAGGAAAGCTGGGTCACGACGAGCCGACCGCCGACCCATTCGGCCCTCGGTCTGGCCACGTAGCTGGACAGTTCCGGAGCGTCCCGCACCCGCCCCCAGGAGACCAAACGGTCGCCCAGGACACATCGACTGGAGGTGGCAGAACTTGCAGTTGGCGTTTTTCGCCGGGACGGGCCGGGAACAGTCCGTCTTCGACCCGTCCACCAAGACGGTCACCACCTCCGAGAATCGCTCCACGGCGGCGGATCGAGGACGTAGCGGATCTGCTTGAAGTTCCCCTTCTCGCTGATGAACCAGTAGGCCACGTGGATGGGGACATCGCCCAACCGCGTCCGGGCGGCCGACCCGTAGACGGGCAGCTGCAGCTTGCGGCCGGGCAAGGGGGTCGCTGTCATTGTCGTCGAAGCCCCAGACGCCACCGGTCTTGTAGTCGATGACGGAGCGAGCCCATCGGCGGCCACGTCCACCCGGTCGGCGTATCCCTTGAAGATGACGGTCCTCCCGCCCGGGAGCTCGAGGGCCACCGGCTCACCGTGCCCCGGTCCGAACTGGAGCTCGACCCGCTCGGGCACCAGGCCCCCGAGGGCACGGTATGATCGTCTTCGACCAAGAAGCGATGGAGCTCCCGCACGATGGTGGCCCGGGCCAACCCCCACAGCAGCGGGCGCCCGGTAAGCCCTTGGTCTCGTACTCAGCAAATACGCGCTCGGCGATGGCATCGAGCCGGTCGTGATCAGAAGGCGACCACGCGGTGGTCGGCTCGATCCGCTCACTACGGGGCAGGCGGAGCTGCGCGGCGATGAACTGCTCCAAGATGGCATGCGCCAACGTTCCCTTGGTGCTGGGCTCGATGGTCAAAATGGCCTCCGGACGGTCCCGCACGTCGATGCGGAGGACCCGTTCCATCAACTAGCGCCTCGGGCACTCGGCGTAAGTCTCGAGGCTGGTGGGAGAGGGCTCCGCCGGCGAGCGGAGACGGGACAACCGTGGATCCGGCCATCGAACCGGGTGAACCGGTCGATCCTCCGGGCCCATCGCACCTGGAGCCCGGACCCCAATCCCGGGCTCAGCCGGGCCAGGTAATGGTGGAAATCCGGTTCCCGGCATCACCCCAGGCCAGCAGCTCTCGAAGATCCCTGTCTGCCAAGGACATCGGCTCGCCCCCGGTTCGAACCGCCTCGGTGAACGAAGGGATCACCTCATAGGGGCCTGAATGAGGCCAGTTCCTTCACGTCGCGGGCCGTGCAGGCGCCGGTGGCCGCCCTCCAGGGCACCGAGCGTGTCGAGCAGCCAGCGGAGCTGGTCGTCGCCGCGCCCCGCGCCCTGATCCCCGTGGCTAGACCAGAGAACCCTGGAGGGGAGCGGTGGCCAGGGCGGCCAGGTAGTCACGACGATCGTCATGGGCCCTGCGACCTCGCAGTGGGATGTCGGGCCGCCGTGCTTCGCTCGACATCGGGGAGCAACGGGTCGTCGCTGGCTCGGCGGTAAGTCACCGTCAACCATGCCCAGAACGAAGACCGCGTCCGAAGCCCAGTCCGGTTCGATCGAAGCTGCCTCCGGCAGCCCCGGGCTGAACAGCTCGCAGCCCCAGCGCCTGTACCTGCGAAGGCCGCGCGGAGTAGTCGAGACCCCCGGCGGCGGGTCCGTCGGCTCCATCGCCGAGTATACCGTTTGACTTCATCAGGATCGGGACGAGCGTGAAGTCCCCCTCCCGCATCACGATCGACCGCCCCTCCCTCCCGACCGACACCACCCCGCCGCTGAACCCGACCCGGAACCCGCGGGCGGCGTGACTGATGCGGCGCGGACCAGGGGGTTCCGGGGCCCGAGGGCCACCAGCCGGTCCTTGATGAGTTGTTTAATATTCATTTCTTTTACGCCTTATGAAGGGCCCCGGCGTGCCGGTGCGGGCGGCGTCACCGTTGGGGGGAATTCACCAGCGGCCGTGCCGGCTAACAGTTGATCCGCTCCTTCTCGATCACGAGCGGGCGCTTCTGGACCTGGGTGTGAATCACCCCGAGGTATTCGCCGATGATCCCGATGAAGAAGAGCTGGACCGACGAGAAGAAGAACAGGCTGATCAGGTCGGTGCGACGCCCCGGTTGAACCATTCCAGAAGAGCAGCTGGCCACCAGGTAGACGAACGCGAGCACAGGCCCGCCGCCCGACATCACGAACCCGGCCATCGTGGCCACGCGGAGGGGGACTTTCGAGTGGTTCGTGATAGCCCAGCATGGCCACGTCGTAGAGCGTGTAGAAGTTGTTCTTGGTGATCCCGCGCCGGCGTTGCGGCTGCCGGTAGGGGATCTTGCAGCACTCCAGGCCGATGTCGGCGATCATGCCCCGGCCGTACGGGTAGGGGTCGTCGATCTGCCGCAGGATCTCGACCACCCGCCGATCGTAGAGCCCGAAGCCGGTGACGTGCTGCATCAGCTCGATGTCGGCCAGCTTCGCCGCCGGCCGTAATAGATCGACCGCAGCGCGTACATCAGCCGGCTCTCCTCCGCCTCGACCTTGACCCCGACGACGATCTTGAATCCTTCCTCCCACCTCCGGAGGAACTCCGGGATCAGGTCGCCGGGGGGTCCTGGAAGTCGGAGGCCGTCACGATCACAGCGTCCCCCTCCGCCTGGAGGAAGCCGTATACGGCGAGCGGATCTGCCCGAAGTTCCGGGCGTTGACGATCACCTTGATGTTCGCGTCCTCGGCCGCGATCTCCCTGAGGATCGCGGTCGTCCTGTCGTTCGAGGCATTATCAATGTAAATGTGATCGTAGGTATACTGCGGAAGGCCGGCGAAGACGTGCTTGATCGCTGGTAAAGCTCGCGGACGTTCTCCTCCTCGTTGTAGCAGGGGGTGACAACGGTGATGTGTTTCGGCGGGGGCCGGGGCTCTCGTCGGGGGCCTCGGGCATCGTTCGGGTCGCGGCCGGGTCAGGGGGGGGTCCGGAGCCAGGTTACCGTCCTGGGCCAGGGCGTCGTCGAGGCCGATGCGGACGCACAGCCCCAGCTCGGTCGCGGGCCCGGCCACAGACACGTAACTGAGCCGAGCAGCAGCAG
>CAVQVK010000094.1:0-3453 GCA_963717035.1 uncultured Acidimicrobiaceae bacterium
TCGACCTTCCACGACCCGGGATCCACTGGATGACGGCGGTAGATGCAACGTAATCGTGGGGTGGTTCTCCACATCGAGGAAATCGGCGGTGCGCACGTGGTTGTCACGGTTCTCGTCTCGGGTGTCGATGCTGTTGGTATCGATGGTCACCTGGACCGAGGACGCGACCGGGTCTTCGCCGACGACGAGGGTCCCGTCCACCTTGGCGAACTGCCCGCGTACCTTGGAAACGGCCATGTGGCGTACGGCGAAGCCCACGTGCGTGTGCGTCTCATCGATGACGTAGGTGCCTACGGCAGGCAGTTCCACGCCGTCGATCGTCCTGCTGGTTACTGTGGTCGTATCACTCATCGCATTGCCTCCGGGCTGTCAGGTCGAATAGTTGCTTCTAACAACTAAGTGTAGGGGAAGATGATTGCGGACGCAACTACCTCTCTAAAATCGGATAGGATATGACCATGGCAGACAGTCGGACTCCACGAAGGTCCACAACCCGGCCCCCCCCTCCGGATCGGGGACGTAGACGACCGGCGCCTGACCACAGTCGGCCTGCTCTTCGAGTCGGCCGCCGGCCTCCGCCAGGTCCTGGAACGCCGGCTGGAGTCCAATACGGGCCTGTCCAATCAGTCGTTCGACGTCCTCATCCGGTTGGCCCGCACACCGGGCAACCGGCTGCGGATGAGCGAACTGGCTGCCCAGACGACGCTCTCTCCCAGTGGACTGACCCGGTCAGTGGACCGATTGGAGGATGCCGGCCTGGTGGTGCGGGAGATCTGCCCGACCGACCGGCGCGGTGCGTTTGCGGCGTTGACCCTGGCGGAAAGGGAGTCATGGACGAGGCCATCCCTCTCCACGTCGCCCATCTCGACGAGTTGCTGCAGGACGTCCTGACCATCGAGGAGGAGCACGCCCTCGAGGCGTTGCTCCGCAAGCTCCGCGATCATCTGTTCAGTGGCGAGGCCCCGTGCGAACTCGACCCGACGGCGGCCGACATCTGCCCAACTGAGCAGTAACGACGGCCCTGTTCAGCGCTCTGCTCAGCTCACTGATCGGCAGCTGCTCAGCGCTCGGCTAGCTGATCGGCACCTGCTCAGCGTTCGGCTAGTGCCGCAGCGCGCACGCCGGTGTCGTCCAGGTTTCCCTCGGCCGACTCGGTCCGTGCCCCCACCATCGGGTCGATCCACAGCCACCGCGTGATGGCCGCCGCTCGCCCCGGCCCCGGGGGCCACGGACTCCCGGACGTCGGGGTCACGGTCATGGTCTCGAGGGCCGAACCCAGTCCGGGCGGGTACCGCACCACCGACGCGGCACGCTGATCGGCGGCGAACTCGCGCCCGGCCCCGACCAGTGTCCGTACCAGCCCGGCGCCGGAACCGGTCACCGCAGCCAGCGGGGCAACCACGGCCACGGCGGCACCGGCAGTGGCAGTGTCGCGTCGTTTGACGTGAACGAGCTCGTGGGCCAGGACGCCCTCCAGCTCCACCAAACTGAGGCTCTGGTCGAGGCCGGACGTCACCACCAAAGCGGCAAGCCGCGGCTCGCGGCCCACGGCCAGCGCATTGGGAGTCGGGTCATCGACGACATAGATCGTGGGACGAGGAAGGCCCATGGTGGCGCACAGGCCTTCGACCAGGTTGTGCACTCGAGGGTGTTGGCCCTCCTCGCTCGGACGGGCGCCCAGTACCGCGACCACCGCATGCACTGCTCGGGCCCTGAACCAGGCCGTGAGCAAGGCGGTGACGACCACGAACACCACGACCCCGATCAGAGGGGCTACGACGGCAGCCACCATCGCCCCAAGGATCAGACCCACGACGGCGGACGGTGTCACGTCGATGAGGAGTGCTCGGCGGCTGTTGGCCGCGACGGCCGCGATCGTCGTCGGTCGTGTCAAGGGATCGGCTTGGCGTGCTGGCTGCAGCTGTTTCCACCCGCAGGTCGTCGGCGTCTCTCGACCCGGACCCCGGCGCCGAACCCGATCGTCCCGTCGGGCCCGACCGCCGCCCGACTCGACGCGCCCGATTGCGCGCGAGCGATGCCGCGACTGTCCGGAGCGTTGCCCCGCCTGACCGGAGCGTTGCCCGCTCCGCTGCTGGCCGCGGTTGCGGTCCCCGGACCCGCCCCTTCCCCCGCCGCCCTGGCTGGATCGGCCGCCGCCGCGCTGGCCTTGGCCGCCGCCACGGTTCCGGTTCCCGCCAGTACTTCCCCGTCCTCCCGAGCCTCGAGACCCCGTGCCCCCCGGGGGGCGTGAGGGGCCGTCGGACGGATCGGAGGTAGGTGGCGTAACGCTCATGACCCCAGCAGTGTACGACCGGTCAGCGCTTGCCCGGTTGCGTGGCGTCCCGGTACACGGACTCGTATCGTTCGGCCAGCCGATCCATCGACCACTCCCGTGCCCGAGCGACACCCTCGGCCCGACGCCGCTCGCGCTTCCCGGCTTCGACGCCGTCCACCGGCTCCAGCAGACCCCGGAGGGCGCCGGCCAGCGCCGAGGCATCACCGGGATCGACCAGGCAGGCCTGGCCCCCGGCTGCGTCCCGATAGCCCGGGATGTCGCTGGCGACGACTGGTGTCCCCGCGGCCAAGGCTTCGAGGAGGACCATCCCGAAGGATTCCCCGCCCAGGGAAGGGGCGCAGAGCACATCGGCGCCGGCCAGGCGTCTGACCTTCTCCTCTTCGGTGAGCACGCCCAGCCACTGGATGTAGGGGGACTCCGGATAGCGACGACGCAACTGATCGGTGTCGGGCCCGTCGCCGGCTACCCACAGCGTGAGACGGTCGGGACTGCGGCCCCCGGTCGCGCCTGCGCTCGAGAGCTCCGGCTGGTGCTCCCCCTGATCCGGTCGGTCGCCCACCAGCTGGTCGAAGGCATCGAGCAGGACCCGCAGGCCCTTGCGCTCCTCGTGTCGGCCCAGAAACAGGACGGTGGGCCCATCTGATGACCACGGCACGGCGCCGGCATACCGGTCGACCTCGACACCGTTGAACAGCACGACGAACTCGCCGCCGACCGCGGCGTGGGCCGTCTCCCGGGCCGCCTCGGACACGGCGCACCGAACCGCCAATCGTCGCCGGGCCAACCCCGTGGTCAGGGGCCGAAGTGCGGAATAGAAGGGGCTCCCGCCACTGCGGTGGAAAGTGGCGACCTCAGGCGGTAGGTCCCTTCCCGCCAGAAGACCGTAGGGAAGACCGGGTGCGAACGGTTCGTGCACGTGGACCACGTCGAAGTGCCCGAGACGGAGAGTCCGAAGCGCCGACAGGGCGGCACGAGGTGACACCGAGACCGGCGCCACCGACCCGTTGGCTGGGAGGGACACCGAATGTCCGGTCACCACAAGGTCGACGTCGCTCGGCGCATCCGCGGGATCGTCCAGCGGGGCGAAGACGCCGACCTGGTGACCCCGGGCCTGGAGGACGCGGGCCAGGCCGACCACCTGTCCTTGCAGGACGATG
>CAVQVK010000095.1:0-7422 GCA_963717035.1 uncultured Acidimicrobiaceae bacterium
GCACTGCCCGCCGACCCCGATCACCCGGCGGGGTCGTCGAGCCCGGTGATCTGCCGCCAGGGCGCGGTCTTGGTCGCCGCGTTCCACCCAGAATTGACCGAGGACCGTCGATTGCATCGACTGTTCGTGGACATGACCAAAGAAGAGAGGCGTTAGGCAATGTCGGGACACTCCAAATGGGCAACCACCAAGTACCGCAAGGGTGCGCAGGACTCGGCCCGGGCCAAGGTGTTCGCCAAGATCATCCGACAGGTGGAGGTGGCCGCCCGGGAGGGCGGCAGCGACATGACCGCCAATGCCAGCCTCCGGACCATGTACTCGAAGGCCCGGGACGCCTCGGTGCCCATCGACACCATCGAGCGAGCCATCAAGCGGGGTTCCGGTGAGCTCGAGGGTGTCCGCTACGAATCGATCAGCTACGAGGGCTATGCCACCGACGGCGTGGCCGTCATCGTGGAGTGCCTGACCGACAACCGGAACCGGACCGGGGCCGAGATCCGCAACCTGTTCAACAAGAACGGCGGGTCGATGGCCGAGCCTGGCGCGGTGAGCTGGCAGTTCGAACGCAAGGGCCTCATCTCCTTACCCCGGAACCTCGACGAGGACCAGATCATGGAGGCGGCCATGGAGGCCGGCGCCGAAGACCTGACCGACGAGGACGACCACTGGGTGGTGACCTGCTCCCCGACGGACCTGGCCGCCGTCCGCGCCGCACTCGAGGGTGCCGGCCTGATGCCTACCTCCTCGGATCTGTCCATGGTGCCCACGTCGACCATCGAGGTGAAGGACGAGGGTGAGGCGAAGAGGGTCCTGCGGCTCATCGAAGCGCTCGACGACCACGATGACGTCCAGAACGTCTATGCCAACTTCGACATCCCGGACTCGGTGATGGCCGCCTACGACGGCTGATGCCGACCCTCAGCCCTATCCACATGCTCCCGGTCGCGCAGGGTAGGGTCGAACGCATGTTCGTTCTGGGGATCGATCCCGGGCTCTCCCGGTGCGGCTACGGCGTGGTGACCCGACAGCGGATCGGACCTCGAGGCTGCGGCCGGCGGGGTGATCACGACCGTCCCGACCATGCCCCTGCCCGAGCGCCTGCTCACCCTGTCGACCGAGCTCCGCTCGCTGGTGGCGGAGTACCGACCCGTCGCCGTCGTCGTGGAGCGGGTGTTCTTCCAGGTCAACGTGCGCACGGCCATGGCCACCGGCCAAGCCGCAGGCGTGGCCCTGGCCGCGGCGGCCGAATCCGGCTGTGAAGTGGCCCAGTACACCTCGAACGAGGTGAAACAAGCGGTCGTGGGCTACGGAAGCGCAACCAAGGACCAGGTGCAGCGCATGATCGCCTCGGTACTCGGCCTGGACCAGCCTCCCGCCCTCCCGATGTCGCCGACGCCCTGGCTCTGGCCGTCTGCTATCTGACGGCACAACCGCTCCGGCGGGCCGTGGCCGCGGTGATCGGGGAGCCCCGATGATCGGGTCGCTCCGGGGGACGTTGGTCGACCGACCCGGTCCCGGTGAGGTGCTGGTCGACGTGCACGGAGTCGGGTACCGGGTCTCGGTACCCACGTCGGTGATGGCCTCGGTCGGCCCGATCGGCGCCGAGGTCTTCCTGCACGTCCACACCCACGTGCGTGAGGACGCCATCGTGCTGTACGGCTTCCTGCACGCCGATGAGCGCCGATGCTTCGAGGCGCTGCTCGGCGCCCACGGCGTCGGGCCCTCGTTGGCCCTGGCCATCTTGTCGTCACTCTCCCCGGCGTCGTTGTCCACCGCCGTCCTCGAGGACGATGTCGACACCCTCTGCCTGGTTCCCGGAGTGGGGAAGAAGAAGGCGGCGCGGCTCCTCTTGGAGCTGAAAGCGCGGCTCGAGCTGCCGTCTCTCGGCGGCGGGACGCCCATCTCGGTCGGGAGGATCGCTCAGGTCGCGGCGAGGTGCGAGCCGCCCTCACCGAGCTCGGGTACGGGCCCGATGAGATCCGGGGAGCCCTGGAGCGCCTGCCCGACGACGGACCGGTGGAGGAGCTGTTGCGCTCGGCCCTTCGCGAGCTGGCCCGCACTCGATGAGCCCCGAGGCGCCCGTGAGATGCTGGCCGGCACCGATGGGGGACCACGCGAGAAGCCCGGTGGTGGCGTCCGACCGGTGGACCCGGTCGCTGCCCCACCGAAGAGCTCGATGAAGCGAGCCTCCGGCCGCGGACCCTCGACGAGTTCGTGGGGCAGGCCCAGCTCACCGAGCATCTCCGCATCGTGCTCGAGGCGGCTCGCAAGCGCCGCGAACCGGTCGACCACCTGCTGTTCGCCGGCCCTCCGGGATTGGGGAAGACGTCCCTGGCCGGGATCGTGGCGTCCGAGATGGGAGTCGGGCTCCGGATCACCGCGGGTCCGGTGCTGGTCAGGACGGGCGACCTGGCTGCACTCCTCACCGACCTGCAAGAGGGCGATGTCCTGTTCATCGACGAGATCCACCGTCTCCACCGCGCTGTGGAGGAGGTGCTCTATCCGGCGATGGAGGACTTCAAGCTCGACATCCTGATCGGAAAGGGCCCGACGGCCCGCAGCATCCGGCTCGACCTACCCGGTTCACCCTGATCGGTGCCACCACCCGCACCGGCCTGGTCACCAGCCCATTCCGCGATCGGTTCGGGTTCGTGGGGCGGCTCGACCACTACACGGTGGAGGAGCTGCAGTCCATCGTGGGGCGCTCGGCCGAGATCCTCGGGGTGCCGATCGAACCGGAGGGAGCCCAACAGATCGCCCAACGGTCGCGGGGGACGCCGAGGATCGCCAACCGGCTCCTACGCCGGGTGCGGGACTACGTCGAGGTACGGGCCCAGGGGAGGATCACGGCCGAGGCCGCCGTGGACGGCTTGAACCTGTTCGGGGTGGACGAGCTGGGTCTGGACAAGGTGGACCGTTCCATCCTGGACGTGTTGTGCCGACGGTTCGCCGGCCGCGCCGTCGGTCTCACCACGCTGGCCCAGTGCATCGGCGAGGAGCCCAACACCATCGAGGATGCCTACGAGCCGTACCTGTTGCAACAAGGCCTCTTGCAGCGGACGCCCCGCGGCCGTATCGCTGCACCGCGAGCCTGGGCCCATCTCGGCCTGAGCCCGGCCGAGTCGACCCTGCTGTAGCTACCCCCGGCCAGCCCAAGCTGGCTCGGGCTCGGCTTTGGGCCCCTGGGCTCGGGGCCGCTGGCATCGGGCTTGGGGCCGCTGACGGGACCCCCCGCCCCGTCTGCGACGATGTCGACCATGCCTTCCCGGTCACCCGTGCCGTCCAGGTCGTCTGGGTCAGCCAGGTCGTCTGCGTCAGTCAGGTCATCCGAGCCGTCCGTGCCGTCCACGCCGTCGGGGTCATCCGAGCCGTCCGTGCCGTCGGGGTCATCCGGGCCAGCCGGCGGGCAGAGCCAGGACGTGTCCATGGACAGCTACGAGTACGGGCTTCCCGACGAGCGCCATCGCCCAGCGGCCGATCGAGCCTCGGAGCGCGGCCCGCATGCTGGTGGATTCTGCCCTCTCGGAGATTTCGGCGTTGGACACGCCACCGTGGCCGACCTCCCTCGCTATCTGCGGCCAGGCGACGTCCTCGTGGTCAATCAAACCCGGGTCCTGGCCGCCCGGCTGGCACTGGTGAAACCGACAGGGGGCGCCGCCGAGGTTCTCCTGTTGGAGCCGGCCCGGCCCGATCCGGTTCCGGATCGGGCCGGGCCCACTCCGACAGGAGAACCTCAGCAGGCCTGTGGGTTCACCGGGTCCGCCAGCCAGGCCAGGACCCCCGGGTTTGATTGACCACGAGGACGTCGCCTGGCCGCAGGTAGCGAGAGGGAGGTCGGCCACGGTGGCGTGTCCAACGCCCGAAATCTCCGAGAGGGCAGAATCCCACCAGCATGCGGGCCACGCTCCGAGGCTCGATCGGCCGCTGGGCGATGGCGTCGTCGGGAAAGTTCGTACTCGTAGCTGTCCGTGGACACGCCCTGGCTCTGCCCGCCGGCTGGGCCGGATGACCCCAAAGATGGACTGACGCAGACGACCTGGCTGACCCGGACGAGGACCTGCGGCACAGGGTGACCGGGAAGGCATGGTGGAACATCGTCGCAGGACGGGGGGGCGGATCGTAGCAGCCCGAGCCCGATGCCAGCGGCACCGAGCCCGGGGCCCCAAAGCCGAGCCCGATCCGGCTTGGGCTAGCCGGGGGTGGCTCGGCGGGGTCGACTCGGCCGGGCTCCAGGCCGGAGATGGGCCCGGGACCGGCGGTGTGCAGCGATTCGGCCGCGGCAGGCGTCCGTTGCAACAGTCCCTGTTGCAACAGGTACGGCTCGTAGGCGTCCTCGATGGTGTTGGGTTCCTCGCCGATGCACTGGGCCAGCGTGGTGAGGCCCACGGCCCGACCGGCGAAGCGGCGGCACAGCACGTCCAGAATGGAGCGGTCGACCTTGTCCAGGCCCAGCTCGTCCACCCCGAACAGGTTCGGGCCGTCCACGCGCGCCTCGGCGGTGATCCTCCCTTCGGCTCGCACCTCGACGTAGTCCCGGACCCGGCGAGGAGCCGGTTGGCGATCCTCGGTGTCCCCGGGAGCGCTGGGCGATCCGCTGCGCCCCCTCCGGCTCGATGGGCACCCCGAGGATCTCGGCCGACCGCCCCACGATGGCCTCCAGCTCCTCTGTCGTGTAGTGGTCGAGGCGCCCGACGAATCCGAACCGGTCGCGCAAGGGGCTGGTGACCAGCCCGGTGCGGGTGGTGGCTCCAATAGGCGTGAACCGGGGAAGGTCGAGGCGGATGCTGGGGCCGTCGGGCCCTTTCCCGATCAGGATGTCCAGCTTGAAGTCCTCCATGGCCGGATAGAGCACCTCCTCCACGGCGCGGTGGAGACGGTGGATCTCGTCGATGAAGAGGACGTCACCCTCCTGCAGGTCGGTGAGGAGTGCGGCCAGATCACCGGTTCGGACCAGCACCGGGCCGGCGGTGATCCGGAGCCCGACCCCCATCTCGGAAGCCACGATCCCGGCCAGGGAGGTCTTCCCCAGCCCCGGGGGTCCGGCGAACAGGAGGTGGTCGACGGGTTGGCGGCGCTTGCGGGCCGCCTCGAGCACGATACGGAGGTGCTCGGTGAGCTGGGCCTGCCCGACGAACTCATCGAGCGTCCTCGGCCGGAGGCTCGCTTCGTCGAGCTCCTCGGCCGGAGCGGCTACCGGGTCCACGGGCCGGACACTCCCTCCGCCCGCCGGCCCCACCGGCCCTCTCGGACGGATCGTCGGCCGTGCCGGCCAGCATCTCGCGGCGTACCTGGGGCTCATCGAGCGCGGGCCAGCTCGCGGAGGGCCGAGCGCAGCAGCTCCTCCACCGGCCCCTCGTCGGTCACCCGCTCCAGGGCGCCCCGGATCTCATCGGGCCCGTACCCGAGCTCGGTGAGGGCTGCTCGCACCTCGCCCCGACCTGAGCGCTCCTCCCCGACCGACACAGGCGTCCCGCCACCGAGGGATGGCAGCTCCAGGCGGGCCTTCAGCTCCAAGAGGAGCCGGGCCGCCGTCTTCTTCCCCACCCCGGGGACCAGGCACAGGGTGTCGACATCGTCCTCGAGGACGGCGGTGGAAAGGGACGCCGGGGAGAGCGACGACAGGATGGCCAGGGCCAACGAGGGCCCCACGCCGTGGGCACCGAGCAGCGCCTCGAAGCATCGGCGCTCGTCGGCGTGCAAGAAGCCGTACAGGCGATGGCGTCCTCGCGAACATGGGTATGGACGTGGAGGAACGTCTCGGAACCGATCGGACCGACCGAGGCGAGCACCGACGTGGGCACCGAGGACGCGGTACCCGACCCCGTGCACATCGACCAGTACCTCACCAGGCCCTGGTCGATCGATCAGCCTCCCCCGGAGCGAGCCGATCACTGGGCCGCCCCGGTCCGCGAGCCGGTCATTGAGCCTCCCCGGTCATCGCTCGCACGGTCATCGCTCGTCGCCATCACTGTCCCTCCCCGATCACTGCGGCGACCGCACGGCGAAGCGGCTGCGCCGTCATGTAGCAGACGGCCAAGGCCAGGGCGTCGGCGACATCGGGGGGGCGAGGAGGTTGGTCCAGGCCGAGCACCGAGGCCACCATGCGTTGCACCTGGTCTTTGGTGGCGCTCCCGTAGCCCACACCGCTTGTTTCACCTCATTCGAGGTGTACTGGGCCACTTCGCAGCCCGCCTCGGCCGCGGCGGCCAGGGCTACCCCCGCAGCCTGTCCGGTGGCCATGGCCGTGCGCACGTTGACCTGGAAGAACACCCGCTCGACGACCACGGCGACGGGCCGGTACTCGGCCACCAGCGAGCGGAGCTCGGTCGAGAGGGTGAGGAGGCGATCGGGCAGCGGCATCGCCGGGGCCGTCGTGATCACCCCGCCGGCCGCGGCCTCCAGGTCTGACCGCGCCGGGTCACCACGCCGTAGCCGCACCGGGAGAGCCCGAGATGATCCCCAGAACGAACATGCGTTCGACCCTACCCTGCACGACCGGGGACCATGCGGATACCGCTCACAATCGGCATTAGCCGTCGTAGGCGGCCATGACCGAGTCGGGGATGTCGAAGTTGGCATAGACGTTCTGGACGTCGTCATGATCGTCCAGCGCCTCGATCAGCCGGAGGACCTTCTTCGCCTCGCCCTCGTCCGTCACCTCGATGGTCGACGTGGGCACCATGGACAGGTCCGCGGAGGAAGGCGTCAGCCCGGATTTCTCGGACCGGCGCGCGGACGGCCACCAGGTCGGTCGGCGCGCAGGTCACCACCCAGTGATCGTCCTCGTCGGTCAGGTCCTCGGCGCCAGCGTCCATGGCCGCTTCCATGATCTGGTCCTCGTCGAGGTTCCGAGGCAGAGAGATGAGCCCCTTCCGCTCGAACTGCCAGCTCACCGCGCCAGGCTCGGCCATGGACCCGCCGTTCTTGTTGAACAGGTTGCGGATCTCTGCGCCGGTCCGGTTGCGGTTGTCCGACAGGCACTCGACGATGACCGCCACCCCATCGGTGGCATAGCCCCTCGTAGCTGATCGACTCGTAACGGACTCCCTCGAGCTCACCGGACCCCCGTTTGATGGCCCGCTCGATGGTGTCGATGGGCACCGATGCATCCCGGGCCTTCGAGTACATGGTCCGCAGGCTGGCATTGGCGGTCATGTCGCTGCCCCCCTCCCGGGCGGCCACCTCCACCTGCCGGATGATCTTGGCGAACACCTTGGCCCGAGCCGAGTCCTGTGCACCCTTGCGGTACTTGGTGGTTGCCCACTTGGAGTGTCCCGACATCGCCTAACGCCTCTCTTTTGTCATGTCCACGAACAGTCGGTGCAGTCGCCGGTCCTCGGTCAGCTCGGGGTGGAAGGCGGCGACCGGACCGGGCCCTGCCGACAGATGACCGGGCTCGACGACCCCGCCGGGTGTCGGGGT
>CAVQVK010000096.1:0-22419 GCA_963717035.1 uncultured Acidimicrobiaceae bacterium
TAGTGCGAATTTCTGGCCGGAGAAGGTCGAGCAGGGAATCGCCGTCCAGCGGAATGGAACACGACACGAAGACGACGTGGTTGACCAATTCGTGAGCTTGCTCCAGTACGCCGGGAATCGTGAGTCCGGCCATGGAATGGCCCACCAACACGACCTCATCGCCGAGAGCCCGCAGGTCATCGACGACTGCATCGACAAAGTCAGCGATGCGAACCTTGTCCAACGGTCCAGGTCTGTTCCCACGACCGGGTAGGTCGACGGCCACAGCGGGGGCGTCAGGATCTGGGCAACAACGGTTCCCAGCATCTCGACGTATGTCCTCCGCCATGTACGAGTAAGAATGTCATGTTCCTCCAAATCAAGCAATTTGTCCCGTGTGTCGTATCCAAGTCCCGCTTTGCTGTTGCGCGCCACGGCTGAAAGCCCAAACGCAAGGCGTCGTTATGGCGTCCGCACCGGCGCGAAGTCTGACGCCGACCTCGACAACCGCATCTCCGGCTAGTGGCGTCGCGAAGCCAACGCCCGTGATCACCATGGCCACTACCCCGGGTGATGAAAAGACGGGCGCCGTCACGTTGGCGATGTCTACAACGTCAGTCGGACCGAGGTTGAGAGCTACGAACCCATCGGATAGCTGATCGAGGAGTCGGTCGACCTCACGACGCAGCTCGGAATCACTCGGGTCGTCGGCCAGGGACCACGGGCGCGCCCTGACTGCTCACGCATTTCACTCTCTCGCCCGACCGAGTACCCACGTTCGCGCACCTGCTCAAGGGCGTGCTCGAGCCTCTTGATCCGGCCACTGCTGGTGGACGCGCCGCTCCTCCGCTTCATCCACCGGTGACGAAGGTCGTCGTCTCCATAGGCCGCGAACGGGGCACCGAATGGCGCCGAAAAGGGCGCCCGCTCACCGATCCACAACCGGTACCAGCTCGCCCGAGCCCGTCCCTCCGTTACTACGGCAACCATGAGATCACCCATGAGCACACTGGCCACGCATTGCGCCTCGATCTCGTTCGAGACAAATTTGCACTTCACACGCTGCGTCCAGAGCGATTTGGATGAGCGCAGCATGCCCCACGGCCACGAGCGCTGCTCCAAGCGTGTACGTCTTGTGGGCCGGGTGGCGATCGACGTAGCCGGATTCTGTCGCAGACCGGCACAAGGTTGAAGCCAGATTGATCTTCAGGGCGCGCGAGATCTCCGTCAAACTAGGGCCTGCCCGGGATGAGCGGACATGAAATCCACCACCCGAACAGCCCGGCTTGCTGCCAACGTGGCTTTAACCATTACTCACTTTCCCAACAGATGCCAAGCACGGAGGTGCACGTCAAACCCTCATTTACGTGATGAATGTGCTCGATACCACTTCGTGGTCCGTACCACTCCTCAATCAACTGAGACAACAAGAGGTGGACTACCGCGCAATATCGAGCCCGAGAGTTCCCCTGTTGCCTTGCCATCCTCCATGACGACTCGACCGTTGACGACGGTGGCCAAATACCCGGTGGCGGGAAAAACGAGGCGGCTCGTCCGGGCGGGAAAGTCCCGTACCAACTGGATATCTCCGACCCCGAGGCGATCGGGATCGAATATGACGAGATCACCGGCGTATCCGGGACGGATAAGTCCCCTATCCCAGAGCCCGAGAGCGGTTGCCGGTATGAAGGTGAGCTTGGCCACCGCCTCTTCCAGGGTGAGGACTTGAGGGACCTGGGTCGTCAGTAGTCGGGTGGTGTAGTCAGAACCGCAGAATGTAGAAGGTGCGCTCCCCCGTCGCTGCTGCCGATCATCAGCATCGGATGATCAACAAGCTGTTCGATGACTGCCTTCTCTTGTTCAGCGGTTTTGCGGCGGATGGCAAACAGCGTTTCGAGGTCCTCGGAGATCGCCAAGTCCAACATGACATCGAGCGCGTTGCGTCCTTGACTTCTGGCAATCTCGTCGATCGTCCGATCCGTTAGCTCTGCATTTCCTTGATCGCGGTCGTGACGACCGGATCTCGTCCCACTGGAACGACAGAGACCCAGCCTCTGGATCAGCGAGCTCGGCGGCGAGCTGGCGGCGCAGATCCGGGTCCGACAGGCGTCGAGTCTTCTCGTCCAACGGTTGGATGAGGACGTCGTGCCAGTGGTCGTATTCGTCGAAGAGAAATGTGTTGTCGAGCGAAAAGAACACTCCTTTGGGATTGACGATCAGCATCGGGTAGAAGCGGAAGCCTTGGGCATTCACCGACTCAGCAAATGCGAGGTGTTCCCCTCCAGCCCTCGGGGGAGGACGGGAAGTAACCGAGAACGTTCCCGTGAATCGGCTTCAGTGAACCGCGAGCCATCCGCAGGAGAAGATCCTGATCGTGCTGGTCAATCCCCTCGGCGTTTCCGAACGTACGCGGGAGAATTGAGATCGACCCCATGGGGACTCAGCGAGCACGGCCGAGAGCGCCTCGATCTCCTCCGTGCTGGCGAAGTTGCACGGAACCGGTCGACGAGGTGATCCCGATGCAGGTCAAGTTGTGACGTCGAGAATCCGATAGCACCGTCGTTCATCGACGTGCGCAAGACGGCGGCCATCGCTTCGATCTCATCGGCGGTCGCCTCGCGCTCGGATGCGGCTTCACCCATCACGTTCCGTCGGATGGCCGCATGCCCGGCATAGGCGGCGGCATTCACCCCAATCTTGCCTTCGAGGCCGGCGAGAAAGTCGCCCATTGATCCACCCTCGAAGGTCACACCTGCCTCGAGTGCTTCGTCGGACATCCCTTCCACTCGGGAAAGCATCTTGCACAGCCAACCCACGTCGTCGGGCTTTGCCGGCGAACGGAAAAACCGCCAATGCCGGGACCCCGTCGTGACCCCGTGCCAACTTGCCGGTGAAGCGGTTGGCTCAAAGTGGAGTTGGGCGTCGAAGTGAGTATGAATATCCACGAAGCCGGGAGCCACCACGAAACCGGAGGCATCGATCACCTCGGCGTCCGCGGCATCCACTTTCCCAACTACGGTAATGCGGCCATCGATCACTTCGACGTCGGCGGTAAATCCCGGCATACCGGTGCCGTCCAGGACGCGACCACCCTTCACTACGAGTCGCTGCACCATCTCCACCTTCTCTCAGGTCGTTGTCGTGCGAATCACCAATCTCGATATCAGTTCCTTGTCGATTGAGCACGGTCGGGGCCGAACCCGGCTAGTCCCCAAACAGGACCGGAAGGACATCTGGGCTTCGAGCCCCGAGGCCCCCGATAAAGGTGTCCCCGGCGTTCGGGTCGAGTCGCAGGCCCGGCAGGCGATCCAGGATCTGCTCCATGGCCACGCGGAGCTCCATGCGGGCGAAGTGGATGCCGAGACAGACATGGTTCCCACTTCCGAAGGCCAGATGGGCCTGTGGTGGCCGAAAAATGTCGAACTCATCGGGATGGTCCCACCGTGACGGATCACGATCGGCCGCCGCCACCACCAGGTTCACTTGCGTGCCGGCGGCGATATCGACGCCGCCGATCTCCGTCTCGACGAGCGCTTCGCGACCGAAGCTGACGAGCGGAGGCTCCCATCGCAGCCCTTCCTCGATGGCCTGCGGAACCAGCGACCGATCGGCGTAGAGTGCTTCGAGCTGTTCGGGGTGGCTCAACAACCCGAACAGCAAAGTGCACAAGGTCCGATACGTGGTCTGGGCCCCGGCAGGCGACAAGAGCCGAAGAAACGAGACGATCTCCTCGTCGGTCAGTCGTTGGCCCACGCCGTCGTCACCCTCCGTGCCTCTGAACGTCACCGTGGCCAGCAGGCTGACCAGGTCCTGGCCCGGGTCCTGCCGTCTCTGATCGATGACCTTGCGCAGGTAGTTCCCGA
Organism: uncultured Acidimicrobiaceae bacterium; assembly: GCA_963717035.1. GTDB lineage: Bacteria > Actinomycetota > Acidimicrobiia > Acidimicrobiales > RAAP-2 > DASXMT01. Next base: position 3,843 of record CAVQVK010000096.1, read on the forward strand.
ACTCGTCGGCCACTTTCAATCGAACCGCTTCGGAGATGCCCACATTGGTCAGATGGGCCGCCCAGTTGTAGAACGTGTCAACGTCCTCCTGGGGAAGCTCACACGCCGCCACCAGCACCCTCAGGGGATATTGAATGGCAAAATCGGCGACAAGGTCGGCGCTTCCTGCCGCGGCGATCTTGTCGAGAAACGAATCCACGAGGTCACGGACGAACTCGGTCTCCCAACGCTCCATCTCCTTGCGGGTGAGGGCACCCTGGATGAGCTGACGGTAACGTCCATGCTCCGGCGGATCCATTTCCAGGATGGTTCGACCAATCGTTCCTCCCAGACTGGGCTTGTACCAGCACGCCGAGAAGGTCTTGTAGTCCTTGAACCCCTGTTCCACGTCCTCAAAGGAAAGGACGGAAACCTGCGGCGCGTCCCCAAAGAGAATGGTCTCCGGGCCGACGATGCCAAAGTGCTCGGGGATCGAGCCGGCATGCACCGGGCACTCAGACAGCATCTTGGCCATTTCGGGATATGGGCTCCGAATGGTGCCGTGCCCGAAGAACGCATCTTTCGTTTTCAGCAGATCACCGGCTAGTGGGACCTGGGCAGCATCGTCTTCAACGGGCTCAACGCCCACGCCATCAACCGGCGTCTTCTTAGCCACCATCGAACCCCTTGGATCGCCTATTGGTAAACTCGAATTTATCATACGAAATTGCCGGCCGTCTTCAGCGAGCACGGTGTGGTCGTTGACAACACCAAGCGAAAGGTGCTGACCAGGCCGTGCCGTCAACTGGCGCGAAGGCATGCGTAACCTCGTACGAGCACGACACCCAGAAGCCTCATCCAGAGCCCACAGCGGTCCTCAGAACCGCCGTCCCAGCACCAGACCCGTGCTACGCCCCGCACCGGAGGAGAGGCCATGACATCCGACGCCGCATACAGCCAACTACCTCAGATGGGGCCGTACCAGGTGGACATCGGTGGGGCACTGATCTCGATGGTCGAGCCGCTCCAGGAACCGAGTATGCCTACAACCGGTGGTACGAGGACGATCACTTCTATTCGGGCGCCCTGGCCATGCCGTGGATGTTTGCTGGACGTCGCTATGTTGCAACACGGGACCTGCAACTGCTCCGCTATCCCGACACCTCCACCATCGCCGATCCCGTCACCGCCGGTGCTACCTACACCTGTACTGGATCAGTGCCGGCCGCATGGACGACCACATCCGGTGGACGACCGCCACAAACAACCGGTTGCGAGCCGACGGACGCATCCACCTGGATCGCACGCACGTATACACCTCGTTTCATGACTATTTGGGCTACCGCGGACGTGGCGAGGGTGGGCCCACCGACGTGCACGTTCCCGATCACGGGTATCCCGGCGTCGTGATGGAGGTCATCGACGCCAGCCTGACGCGTCGCGAGGAGCTAGACGAATGGCTAACCCAGCACTACGTTCCCTGGGTCCAACGTGGTACCCATGTTCCGGTCACCCACACGCTGCGCTTCGCACCGCAGCCGCTCCCCGAAGGGAAGCAGCCAGACGTTGCTGACATCCCCGGCCTCGAGTGACGCATCACGCTCCTGCACTTCCTTGACGAAGACCCGCGCACTCACTGGCAGACACGCTTCCTTCGCCACGGAGCACGTATTGAAGGTTCCGGGCTGGGACAGCTGGAGCTTTGTGCACCATTTGTCATCGTGTCGCACGGCACGAACCGCTTCGTCGACGAGCTACGAGAGCCCGACGAATCACTGTGAGGCCAACCTGCTCACGAGCGGACAACGATCACGTTCTTCAAGCCGGTCGCCGGGCGGGACCGCCAGTCACCTATCGTTCGGAATCCTATTGATCTTCTGGTCGCGTCGACGAACGCAGGCCGCCGAAGAAGGCACGAACGTCATCGACGAACAGGTCGGGGGCCTCGTAGGCCGCGAAGTGACCGCCGCGTTCGAGACGTTCATAGTGCACGACGTTGTAGCGAAGCTCGGCCCAGCGTCGAGAGGGCGGGCGATCTCGGCAGGAAAGATGGCGCAGCCCGTCGGGACTTCAAGTCTTGGGATCTGATAGGCGGTGCTTCCGGCGTGGGCGGCCTCGTAGTAGAGGCGACCGGCCGAGGTGGCCGTGCGGGTGAACCAGTAGATGGAGACATCGGTCAGGAGTTCGTCGCGGGTGAAGCTGCGAAGGACATCGCCGCCATGGTCGCTCCAGTCCCAAAACTTGTCGACGATCCAAGCGCACAGTCCGGCCGGTGAATCGTCGAGGCCGACACCCACGGTGTTGGGACGGGTCGACTGGATGGCGCCATAGCCGGCGCCCTCGGCCATATATCGGCGCACACGGTCCAGGGCCTGCTCCTCCTCTGGGGTGAGGTCGTCAAAGGCATCGGGTGCGTCGGGGCTGGTGGCCACAGTATTGATGTGCACCCCGACGCACGTGCTCGGTGGCAACGTGGCCCAGCCACACGGCAATTGACGCTCCCCAGTCTCCGCCCTGAGCGCCGTAGCGCTCGTAGCCGAGCTGTCCCATGAGTTCGGCCAAGGCCCTGGCGACACGGCGGGTGTCCCATCCGGGACCAGGGGTCGGTCCCGAAAAGCCGTAGCCCGGGATCGAGGGCACACGACATGGAAGGCGTCCTCCGGTTGCCGCCGTGGGCGACCGGATCGGTCAGCGGACCAAGCACCTTGACGAACTCCACGACCGAGCCCGGCCAGCCATGCGTCATCACCAGTGGCATCGGCGTCGGGCTCCGGAGAGCGGACATGGAGGAAATGGAGCTGCGCACCGTCGATGTGGGTGCGGTACTGGGGGAATTGGTTCAGCTGGGCCTCGTGATATCGCCAGTCGTACTCATCGGCCCAGTACCGGCACAAGTCGCGGAGGAACGCCGGATCGACCCCGTACGCCCATTGAGGGTCGGCCCAGGTTTCAGCCCAACGAGTGCCGTGGAGTCGGGCCCTGAGATCGGTCAGGTCCTCGTCAGAGATTGCAATTCGAAATGGTTCGATACCGCTCACGCTGCCAACCTCGGGGGTCGTGTGGGATCAATGTTGACAGGCCGCCGTCCCTCCGCGACCCAAGCTTTGGCTTTGGCGACAAGGGCGGGGGCACGAAGCCCACTGGGATCGAACGTCTGGTTGGCCACCAATATCGCCTCGAGCACTTCGACATCGGCGGTGCCCAGTTGAGCGAGAACGTCCATATACCCAGTCATCTCGGCCGACTCCGCGGTCGGCTCTTGGCGCTCTCCGACCGTCTCGGGGAACCGGAGGTCGAAACCGACCGCAGTCTGCCACGCGTACCTCAGGCGGGACGCCAGCTTGGGCTGGAACATTCCCGGTAGGCGATCGAGGTCACCCTCGAGCTCCGTGATCGTCTCGCCCAGCATCACAGCACCGAGACTGGCGCTGGTGATCCCTTGCCCGAAGATCGGATTGAACGAACCGACAGCATCACCAACGACCACGAACCCACCTGGCGGACTCGACAGCCGTTCGTAGTGACGCCAACGGTTGGCTGTCGACCGCGAGGTCGAGATCCCGCTCATCACGTCGGACCGGGATACCACCTGGTGCAGCAACGGCGTTGCGCACTGCCCGAGGAAGACCATGAAGGCCGACTCCTCGCCGGGTGGATAATCACGTGACTGTCCGAATAGCGAAATGACGTGGAGCCCATTGTCCTGCGGGTACAAGATGCCACCCTTGGTGTGACCGAACATCGGCAGCTGTGCGATGAATCCCATGTCACCGGGCCATGCGTCCTTCGGGACCCGCAGCCATCGACTGGCATAGCCGACGAACCCGTTGACCAGGGTCTCTTCGGGCGGCGTGTGGCCAGCGTTCTCCAACCACGTGGGTGCAGCCGAGGCACGACCTCCGGCGTCGACCACGAGATCGGCATGGATACGAAGTACGTCGTCGCTCAATGACGAAATCTCTACCCCGCTGACACGACGGCCGTTGCGGCTCACGGTGAGCCCGTCGACCCGGCCCTGCACGACTCCCAGGCCCGGTAGTTCGAGCACACGCTGGCGAGCCACATGCTCGAGCAAGGCGCGGCGAACCCCGTAGCCCAGCACGTTCGATTTGCCGCGAGCTGACCAACCATGAGGCGAGAGCATTGCGCCCGTAGCGATCTGGTCGAACAGAACTGCCCCGTGATCCTGGGTTTGCTCGACGAATCCCGGAAGCAAGCTGTCCAGCGTCTCGCGACCCAACTTCAGAATTCCGTGCACGTGCGGCGACTGGGGCACCCCCTTCCGCGGCGCCCATTCGCTGGGAAACTCGTCGCGTTCGACGATCGTGACCCGATCGAAATGATCCGACAGGACGCGAGCAGACGTGAGGCCGGCGAAGCTGCCGCCAATCACGATCGCGTGGTTAGAACTCATTGGCCACTGAGCCCAATAGCTTCGGTTGGTACCCCACGACGGAGCATGGAGGGCCCGCTATGCGTTGAGGCGATTCCCGATCGATTCGAACTCACTCTCGCCTGCGCCCCCGCTTTCGTCGTAGAACTGTTTGGCCCATTTTCGGTACCGGCCGATCGGGCCATCACCGGCACAAAGAAGTGGATTGGCCCGAGAGCGCTTGTGCTCCCAGACGGGTATGTCCTGGTCAAAGAGCGCGACCGTGGTGGCTGCACTTCGGCGCGAGATCTCACCGGTTGGATCGTCCTCCAGCGAGTCGGGAGTGAGCATGGAGAAATGCACATCGAGCGTCTCGGAGTCGATCGGTGTGTACGAGACGATGAACGACTTGGATCCGATGCCCGTAGCCCGATTGATATTGAACCCGAGCTCACGGAGTGTCACCACATGATGCGTCCGGCCTCCCAGGAGGGCGAGGTCGTTTTCGAAGGTCACGGTAGCCATGTGGCCATCGAAGTCGTACGAGACCTCGGGCACCGAAATTCCCATTGTCGTTCTGATGGACGAACTGTCCGTGGGCGAGATCGAAGATGTTCTCGACGACTTCATCTATGTTCGTTTTCACCACCCCGCGAAGCGCTCGTACCGCTCCACCCCGGCGTACCAAATTCGGACAATTCAGGAGGAGACCACGACGGCGGCGCCACGTTCGGGTCGTACCAGATCATGATGATTCCCGAACGTTCTTCCGTCGGCCACCTCTGGACGGAGGCGCCCTTCGGAATACGGCTCGAATAGGGAATCGACACACACTGACCAGACTCGTCATATTCCCAGGCGTGGAAGGGGCATCGAAGGCATTCGCCTTGCACGCTCCCTCCATAGCCAAGGTGCGCGCCAAGATGTACACAGAACGCACTCAACACCTGTGGCGTTCCTGGATTCGGTTCGGAAGAGGACGAGCTGCTGGTCGAAGTAGTGGAGGGGGCGACCATGCCCGGTTCCAAGTCTGACGAGTAACCGACTTGAAACCATCCACGAGGATATGGCTGTCCGGTTGTCTCCGTGTGACCCGACACGAGTTGTCTCCGATCCATAGCCCCGTTACGGCCAAGCCCCATAAGAGTCCTGGTCACAGAGCGAACGCCCGAAAGCAATGTTCGTGTCTTGTCGTCATTTTTCGATATTACAAAATCAAGTTTATGATATGATCTGACGATAACGGCGTCGACATCGTCTGTCAACGGTGGTGGTGGCCAGCTACCACAGCCGGAGCGTCAGACCATCGTCCACGGCTCCGTTCGGCTTCGAGCGCTTAAATTTCAGGGGGGACATCGATGATGGAACTCGATGGGAAGGTCGCCATCGTCACGGGATCAGCAGGGGGCCTCGGCTTGGTCTATGCCCACGCCCTGGCCACTGAGGGCGCAGCGGTCACCGTCGCCGATGTCGACAAGGACGCAGCCCAGCGAGCGGCCTCCGACCTGAGCACTCAGGGACACGCGGCCATCGGCCTTGAGGTCGACGTTGCTGACGATGCTGCGGTCGCCCGGATGGTGGATGAGACCCGTTCCGCCTTTGGCGGCGTCGACATCCTCGTCAACAATGCCGGTTGGCGTCCCAACCCTGCGGGGGATCACTACGACATCGCCCCCGAAGCCAAGGGCGACCTGGAGGGCGATGCGTGGCGGAAAGTGCTGGCGGTGAACGTGGCCGCTCCGTTGGTGTGCGCGCAGGCGTGTCGACCGCTGATGGTCGAGCGTGGCGGTGGGATCATCATCAACCAGTCCTCAAACGCGGCCTACGCTTATCAGGACACCCTGTACGGAGTGTCTAAGCACGCGCGTCGAACGGGCTGACCGTGTGGATGGCCGATACCTACGCCGACGATGGAATCCGGGTCAACGGAATCGCTCCAGGGACGATGACGGGTCGGATCTCCGAAGAGCTGCTTCGCGAGATCCTGAAGCGCCAACGGGTGAGGAGACAGGGGACGCCGGCGGACCTGATTGGCGCCTTGTTGTTCCTCTGCTCGGATCGATCGAGTTTCATGACCGGCGAGACCCTACGCGTCGACGGCGGCGAGTCCGCTCGAGCCTGAGCACCGGAGCCGATGCCCCCTTTTTCACCGAGCTTGACCACGATAAGATTCCTGCCAACTTCGTGCGGATGGATGCCACTTCCTGCAGCGAGACAGACGATGTCTTCGCGCACCAGTTGCCCGCCGGCTATCAGCGATGAGCTGGCAGCTACCACCCGAACGGGGCACCGGTCGGTCGGCCGATGAGTCATTGGTGGCCCGACACGACGGCGCTGCGGCCATGCAGAAGAACCAGTCGGTGGCGGCGGGCGCCACGGTGACCGACGAGATCGTCGGTCAGGTTGCCTGCGTCATCTGTCGACCGGAGTCTCCGGCGTCGACGGTGCTGTATCTCCATGGCGGCGGGTACCGCCTGGGCACGCCTCAGTCGTGGGTCTCGTTCGCCTCGAAGTTGGCGACGGCCGCTAACACCCGCGTCATCATCCCCGACTACCGGCTGGCCCCCGAGCACCCCTTCCCCGCCGCCCTGCACGACGCCGCCGCCGTATTCGACGCCCTCCGCGACACGAGTGACTCCCTCATGGTGGGCGGTGACTCGGCCGGTGGTGGCCTGGCCACCGCCCTGGTGGCGGCGTGCCTGCTCTCTGACGTGGCCGTTCCCGACGCCCTCGTGGTTCTGTCCCCGTGGGTGGACCTGACGGTGACCAATGACACGTTTGCTTCCCGTGCCGACACTGACCAACTGTTCCCTCGGGCTTCGGCCGACGATGCCGCCGAGGCTTATCTGCAGGGAGTGGCCGCAGACGATCCGCTGGCCTCTCCCCTCTTCACCGATCTGTCGGGCTTCCCGCCCTCGCTGGTATTTGCCGGCGGGGCCGAGACGCTCCTCGGAGACGGCCTCCGGCTGACCACGCGGTTGGCAGAAGCGGGTGTCTCGGTGGAGGGGCACTTCCCCGCCGGCATGCAGCATGTGTGGCCTACGCTCTTCCCCGACCTTTCCGAATCGGCCGACGCCGTCGAGGCCATTGCTCGGTTCGTGAGGGCGTGGGTGGCCGCTCACAAGCTTAGCGACACCTCATCGTGACCACCGTATGCGCCTCAGACGGAGTCCCGTCGTTCTGCGCAGCCGCGAGCGGATCCCGAATCATCTGATATTCACCGGGGCCGGGGCACTGGTCGGAAGGTTCGGCGCAAGGTGGGTAGCGCGGATGGCCATGCCGATCGTGCGCGTGAGGAGCATCCCCACCGCCATGAAGATCAGCGCAGCGGTGAGCGCATTGGACGTGACGGCTTGGTGGGTCATCCAATGGCTGAGTTGCGGGCCGAACCAATGGACCGAGCCGTAGGAGAAAGCGGAGCGGGCGCCGATGACAAGTACCCACAGTCCGCCATAGCCCCACCCGGCTCGTGAGACTGGCCTATCGGTGCGGGGGCTGCGGTAGACGGTCATGAGACCCGTGGCGGCCAGCCCGAGCAAGATGCCGGCAGCAGCCAGGGCCAGTTCGAGAACGAGCCCGGTCCCGTGGGTGGAAAGGCCTTTCAGGTACAGCGGGACGATGACCGCCGCCGTCACAATTGGTCGGAGAACACGGAATTTCGTGATCTTGCGGTGCGGGCCGATGTCGGCCTCGAGGACCACTGCTAACACGATTGCGTTGATGATCATTGCCTGTTGGAGCACGAGTGGACCTCCGGGAGTGGGTTGGTTGCTCCAATCGTGCGCCGCCTGACGCGGGTTTTCGTCATCCCACGAACCGATATCCGGTATGAGGCTGGTACCACATCGAGGCGCTCCGCGTCGACCCGATTGGTACCAGGAATCAGCCCGTGGGTTGACGCCGGTCAACCCTCGCGGCCCGTACGGTGCGATGGGTGAGGCCGGGCGTCCGGCGTCAGATCGGAGTTGACTCGTGAGTGTCTTGACCATCGTGGCCGTCGTCGGCATCGTCGTCTACGTGATCGGTCGCCAACTGATCGGGGAGCCGCTGCGGGGCAAGCGCCTGCTCATTCTCCCTGCCGTGCTGGTCGTCGTCGGCATCGCGGATATGGCGGGCAACAACGGGCGCCATCCCACAGCCACCGACATTGTCCTGATCGTCATCGGTACCGCCATCGCGGCGATCGTCGGCGTCTGGCAGGGGTTGTCGATGCGTCTCGAGGCGCGGCGGGGACACCTGTGGGGCCAGATGCCGGTTCGTGGCTTGTGGCTGTGGGTCGCGTTGGTTGCCACCCGCGGCATGCTCGATGGACTGGGCTACGCCGTCAGCGCCCATGTAGCCACGGGCTCCGCCGCGATCCTGCTCGCCCTCGGGATCAACCGCCTGGCGCAGGCTGTCATCGTTGCCCCCCTGGCGCTGGCCGCCGGCATACCCTTCGCCCCCGAGAAGGACGGATCGACCTTGCGCTCCGGGGTTCTCGGCGCTGCCCGCGAGCGTCCATCCGACTCCCCGGCTTCGGGCCCGAGGCTCCGGGAGGAAAGTCTTCCGGCGTCCTGGTTTTCCCAGCTCATCGACCATACGGGCAGTGGGCGGTCCCCCTCTCAGCCGGCCGGGGGCAACCACAGCGCCGACAATCTGAGTCGACAAGACTGGCGGTTGTTGCTCCGCCAGATCGGTGACCGCCTCGATGACAGCCCTCGATAACCCGATTGCTACTCACGCCTCCGAACCACAGCCGATGACCCACCGCTTCACGATGCATACCGGCTTCTGGCTCGCCCGGGTCGCGGCCTATGTGCTCGTTTGCTTCCTCACGCTCGACGCCGGCAAGTCCAAACATCTGGCCTTCGAGCTGACGATCCTGACCCTGATCGGTCTCTTCTTGGCCCTCTGGGGCTTGGTCGACTGGCGGTCCAGCCTGCATGTCTCCAGTCCGTCGTGGCTCCCGACCGTTGCCCTCAGTGGCCTCGGAGCCGCCGGCGGACTGGGCTCGGCGCTCGGACCGGCAAATACGCCGGTGGCCTTCGCCGTGGTCGCGGCGATCGGCGGAGGCAGCGAGCTCTCCCTCGGTGCCGGCTACGCGGTCACCGCAGCGGGCATCCTCGGCATCGAGGTCAGCGGACTGATCTTCGGCTTCTCCGCGGGTACCGTCCTCGGCCTTCCCCTTCTACTCGTCGTCGCCCTCTTGGGCGGCCGCTACCGCCGGGAGGTACGCATCCGGGCTGATCAAGCCACGGCTCTTGTCATGCAGATGCAGCAGACCCAAGCCGAACAGCGTCGCAGCGTGGCACTCGATGAGCGCAACCGGATCGCCCGAGAGATCCACGATGTACTGGCGCACTCCCTCGGCGCGCTCAGCATCCAGATCGAAGCGGCCAGCGCAGTGCTCAGGGACTCCGGAGACGTCGAGGCCACCCTCAAGCTCCTCGAGCGCGCCCATCAACTGTCCGACGACGGACTGAGCGAAAGCCGCCGCGCCGTTCACGCCCTTCACACCGACACGCCGCCGCTCCCCGAAAGCCTGGCTGTTCTGGTGAGCAACTATGAGTGCGAGTACGAGAACCGAAGTGGCGTCGACCTCTCCGTCACGGGTGATATCCACCCGCTGCCACCCGAGGCCAATGTCGCCCTGCTTCGCACTGCGCAAGAGGCGCTGACCAACGCGGCCAAGCACGCCCGGGGCGCTCCCCTCGTCATTCGGCTCGATTACGGTCCGAACGAGACGGTCTTGACCATCTCGAACAGCGTGCTCTCGAACACCGTGCTCGGACCAGATCCGACTCAGCCGTTCCCCGGCACGCCGGGCGTAGACGGTGGCTACGGGCTGGTTGGGATGCGCGAACGACTACTCCTCCTCGGCGGGTCCCTCACCGCCGGCCCCACCGACGAGGGATGGACCGTCCGCGCCCGGGTGCCCACATGACCGACCTTCCACCCGAGGCGATCCGCGTCGTCGTAGCTGACGACCAGACCGCGGTACGTGACGGGCTCGTTCTCATGCTCGACCTGCTTCCTGAGATCACTGTCGTCGGCGCGGCCGCCAACGGCGCCGAGGCCATCGTCCTGGCCGAGGAACACCACCCCGACGCGATGCTCATCGATCTACACATGCCCGTTCTCGACGGGATCGAGACGACCTGGCGGCTCACCGAGGAGCACCCGGATATCGCAGTCGTCGTGCTGACCACCTATGCCGACGACGCCTCCATCCTCGAGGCGCTGCGAGCGGGCGCCCGCGGTTACCTCACCAAGAATGCCGGCCGAACCGATATCGCCCGCGCCCTCTACGGCGCAGTCAATGGACAATCCGTCCTCGACCGCGACGTCCAAGCCACTCTCCTCGGAATCGCCGGAGCACCAAAGAGCGCCGATTCGAGAGCCACGCGACCGCTACCTGATGGCCTCACGGCCCGAGAGGCCGAAGTCCTCGCCCTCATCGCCCAGGGGCTCACCAACCGGGATATCGCCGCCTCGCTCTACCTCAGTGCTCACACGGTGAAGACTCACATCAACCGCATCTTCGCCAAGACGGGAGCAAAGACCCGAGCCGAGGCGATCCTCTACGCCCAGAACCACGGTCTGAGCAACACAATCCCAACGGGTCACGACTGACCGTCGTCATCACCCGATGAGGCGCTCACGGTCATGGCGCCCCATTCGTTCGAGTGGAGCTTTTGCGTCGAACTGACCTCGGTGCTCAGCGCGAATCCCCTCATCTGGGACCCGAGTACCTATTTTTGGTGGTTCGTACTCCTGATGACCGGATCGGCCAGAAAGCCCAATCGCACAGCAATTGTCCAGGAAGGCAGGCGTCACAGCCGGGTCCAACGCTGCGGCCTCGGTGCCGTCGGCACGGCCGGACCAATGGTGCCGCGATGGCGTGCCAGAGTTGATCGATGCTTCTCCGATTCTCGTCCGCTCGGTGACGCTGCCCCCACTGGGACGGGCACGACGAGGCCCGCTCGATTCGCTCGAGCTGGCCGAGGCGGTAGTCCTCGGAGACCTGACCCTGGCGCTCTGCTTGGTGAGCAGGTTCGTACCCTTAGGCAGTGCGCTCCTGGTCCTCGGTCTTCTGCCCATCGCCGCCATCGCGGCGAGGCACCGGGTACGAGCGGCCTTCGTCGGTGGACTGGCGGCGCTGTTCGTCGGCTTCCTGGCTGCCGGTGATCGCGTGGTCCTGGCCGTAGCCGTGTGTACCGCGGTCGGCGCGTCGGTGGGTCACGCCCATCGCCGCCGCTGGGGTCCGGTACGGACCGTGGCCACCGGCACCCTGTTGTTCTGGCCACTGGCGTCCTTGGTGAGCGTCGGGTTCCTCGCCTTGTTCACCAGCTCGCGACGGTTGTCGATTGACCAGACTCGCAATTCCTGGAGCGGTATCGGCCAGACCCTCCGGAATTTGCGCCTCAGTGGTGTTGCTCACGTAGGCGACGTCGCCGTCAGCTGGGCTACCCGCTACTGGTGGCTCGTCATTCCCATTGGGTTGTTCGTCGCGGTGGTGGCGTCCTGTCTCCTCGGGTGGTTGGCCGCCCGTGGCACGCTGCGTGCGCTCGATCGTCTCGGGAGCCCGCGATCCCTCATGTTCGACGTGCAGGATCGTCGAGCCCCGGCGCCCGTTCCGCTCCGGATGGACGACGTCTCATTCCGTTACCCCGGCAGCGAGCACTGGGCCCTCCGCCACGTGGCGCTACAGCTCGAGCCCGGTGAGCTGCTCACCATCGTCGGACACAATGGCTCGGGAAAGTCCACGCTGGCCCGGATGCTGGTGGGCGCGTTGCCGACCGAAGGCACCGTGGATCGCCACGGCGCAGCAGGCCTCGGGGCTCGAGGCGGAAGCGCGCTCGATCTTCCAGCGTCCCGATGCGCAGGTGCTCGGCGTACGCGTCCGAGACGATCTGCATTGGGGTCTACCGAGCACGCAGGTGATCGATACCAACGATCTCTTGGCCCGGGTGGGCCTTGATGGATTTGCCGATCGTGAAACGGCAACCCTCTCCGGAGGTGAGTTGCAGCGACTGGCGGTGGCTTCAGCACTGGCTCGCCAGCCACAGTTGGTGGTCTCCGACGAATCGACGGCGATGCTGGATCCCGAGGGTCGCGTCGTCCTCATGAACCTTCTCCGCGCCCTTCCTGAGCAGGGGGTCAGCGTCGTGCACGTCACGCACGACCCCAACGAGGCCTTGCCCGCACCGCACTCGCTCGCACTGTCCAACGGGCGACGGGTTGAGCAGGTAACGCCGACAGTGATGCCGTCGACCCGGCCCTCGGTGTCAGCCCCCCGACGACCCCCGACCGAGGCCGTGTCCCTGCGTGGAGTGGGCCACATCTACTCGCCGGGGACGCCGTGGGCCCACCGCAGTCTCGAATCCGTCAATCTGGAGATCGCACCCGGCAGCGGCATCGTGGTGAGCGGCCACAACGGATCGGGCAAGTCGACCCTGGCCTGGATTCTGGCTGGGCTGACTCTCCCGACCGAGGGCGAGGTTCTGCTCGGAGGCCGACCTCTTGCCGAACAGGTGGGTCGAGTTGGGCTTTCGTTTCAGCATGCCCGGCTGCAGCTGCTCCGGCGTCGGGTACTCGACGACGTACGGGACGCCAGCGGCTCCGATGACGCGGCGGCGGCAGACGCGCTCTGTCGTCGGTGGGACTCGATCCAACGGTTTTCGGATCCCGTCAGGTAGATCAGTTGAGCGGAGGCGAGCAGCGCCGTGTGGCCATCGCCGGGATGCTCGCCCGCCAGACCCCGGTCTTGGTCCTCGACGAACCCTTCGCCGGTCTGGACACCGCGGGCAGCTTGCAGCTCGTACAAATCCTGACTCAGCTCCGGAGGGAACGGGGGATCACGTTGATCATCGTCTCCCATGACGATGCCCTGTTGGGCGGCGTCGTGGACCGCTTCATTCGCCTCCAGGCCGGTCGGGTGGTGGGCGACTCCGAGCCGACGTCGCCCAGTCCCGCCGCCTCGGCGCCCCCCGCCAAGACCAGGCGGCCATCGGGTGAGCATGACATTGCTCCGCTGGTTCCCCGGTCCTCGCCGGTTCACCATCTCTGGGCCGGCACGAAGCTCTTGGCCGTGGGGATCCTCTCGCTCACGGCGTCGCTCAAACCGACGTGGCCAACACTCCTTGCCATAGCCGCGGTGGTTCTCTTCGGCCTGGTCGCCGGGCGCATCCCCGCCGGAGCACTCCCCCGACTACCACGCTGGTTCCTCTTCGCCCTGGCTCTCGGGGCGGCCTTCAGCGTTCGCTCCAGCGCACCCCCGCTCGTGCATCTGGGTCCCGTGGCGCTCAGCCTCGGCGGTTTGAGCTCGTGGGTCGCGTAACCCTTCTCTTGATCCTGCTGGTGCTCAGCGCCGCACTGGTCGGCTGGACGACCCCGCTCGGCGAGATCCCGGCGGCTCTGGCCGTGTTGGGTCGTCCCCTACGCCGGGTGGGACTCCCGGTCGACGAATGGGTCAACGCCACCGCACTGGCGATCCGTTCGCTTCCATCACTCGTTGACGAGTCCAGAACGCTGATGGCCGCCCGCCGTCTGCGACGCCGTGTGGACAAGAGGAACTTGGCACGCTCGGCGCCGGGCCAGCGAGGAGCTCGGTCTCCTGGCCATGACCGCAATCACCGTTGCCCTCCGTCGAGCGCGCGACTTGAGCGACGCAATCACGGCCCGGGGTGGATTCGCGGACTTCCAGGACCCGGCCAGTCGACCCCGGCTGAGAGATGGTGCCGTCCTGGCCTGTCTGGTGATCCTAGCGGTCGCCTTGGTCCTGACGTAGGAGTCCGTTCGTCGACCCGACGTTCTGCCCTTACGGGCGCAAGGCCCGGTAGAAGGTCCTTACGGGCGCAACGCCCGGTAAAAGGTCCGGACGTCGGGGACGAGGAGATCCGGAACCTCGAGGGCGGCGAAGTGACCACCCCGGGGCATTTCCGTCCAGTGCCGGACGTCCCAGGCCTCGTCGGCCCAGGCCTTCGGTGATCGCACCGTCTCTTTGGGGAAGATGGCACACCCGGTGGGAACCTCGATGCGTGAGCCGATGGGCTGCATCTGCCCGGATTGCATGGCTTCGAGGTAGATGCGGGCCGCCGAGTTGGCCGTCCCCGTCACCCAGTAGATCGTGATGTTGGCCAGGATGTCATCCCGGCTGATGGCGGACTCGAGGTCGCCGTCGCAATCGCTCCACGCTCGCAATTTCTCGACGATCCATCCGGCCAGGCCGGCAGGTGAGTCGGTGAGGCCGTAGGCCAGCGTCTGGGGCCGGGTGCCCTGTATCTGGAGGTAGCCCGACTCCTCGGCAAAGAAGGCGGCGTTGGCGGCCAACCACTCCTTCTCGGTGGCGCTCAGCTCGGAACCGTTGGACCCTTCCGGGGGCCCGGCGGCGGCCATGGTCAGGTACATGCCGTACAACCGGTGGGGAAAGTCGAGGCCGATGTAGTTCGACGTCGTGGCTCCCCAGTCCCCGGCCATGGTGGCGAAACGGAGATAGCCGAGTGCCCCCATCAGCTGCACCATGGCCCCGGCGATGCGCCGAGGATGCCAACCCCGATCGTGAGTCGGCCCGGAAAATCCGAACCCCGGCAGCGAGACGCAAACGACGTGGAACGCGTCGGCCGGGTCGTCGCCGTCGATGACCGGATTGCGGAGTGGCTCGATCACATCGAGCATCTCGGCGATCGAACCGGGCCAGCCGTGCAGGACGAGGAGGGGCAGGGCGTCAGGGGCGTCGGAGCGGGCGTGGATGAAGTGGATCAGCTGGCCGTCGATGGTGGACGTGCCCTGCGGCCAACCGTTGATCCTGGCCTCCACCGCCCGCCAGTCGAAGCCATCGGACCAGTAACCACAGAGGTCCTGCAGGTAATCGAGATCGGTGCCGTACTCCCAGGCGGTCCCCGACAGCTGATCGGGCCATCGGGTGTGTCGCAGCCGGTCGGCCAGGTCCACCAACACATCGTCAGCAACAGCCACGGTGAAAGGATCGACACCCGAGGTCATCGGGCGCTCTCGAACTGAAGGGGCAGGATTCGCCAGGCCCGAGCCCAGTTCGAGACGTATCGTTCGGGCGTGCCGCAGAGCTCGTAGTCGGGCACCCGGGGCAACAGCTCCTCGAAGGCGACTCGAGCCTCCAAGCGGGCCAGGGCTGCCCCCAGGCAAACGTGGATGCCGTGGCCGAAACCGAGGTGCCGGGACGGTTGACGGTGGATGTCGAACACCTCGGGATCCTCGAACTCCCGGTCGTCGAGATTGGCCGACCCCCACAACAACATCACCCTGGATCCGGCGCCGATCATGGTCCCGTGCAGCTCGACGTCGCGGATCGCGGTGCGGGACAGAGCCTGAGTGGGCGACTCGATCCTCACCATCTCCTCGACCGCAGCCGGGATCAGCGAGGGATCAGCCGCCAGCTCGGCCCGTTGGTCCTGGTGCCGGGCCAGCAGCTCGGCTCCGTTGCTGATCAGGGAGGTCGTCGTGTCGTTACCGGCGACCAACAGCAGAAGACAGAAGCCGAGCAGGTCGTCGTCGGAAAGGCCGTCACCGTCCACCCGGGCGGCGAGAAGAGCACTCATCAGGTCGTCGGCAGGCGAGGCTCGGCGCTCGGCCAGCAGCGATCCGAACAATGTGTAGATGTTGGTCGCCCGACCGGCGATGTCATCCGGACTGGTTACCTCCAAGAAGGCCTCGATCCAGCCCTGGAAGGCCTCGCGGTGCTCGTCGGGCACACCGATCAGATCGCTCATGATGGTGCTGGGCAAGGGACTGGCGAACTCGTGCACCAGGTCGCAGCGGCCGACGGCGACCACCCGGGCCAGCAGTTGGTCGGCAACGGCTCGCACCCGGGGCTCGAGGTCCGCCACCCGTTTGGGGGTGAAGGCTCGCGACACCAGCGAGCGCAACGAGGTGTGGTCCGGCGGGTCCATGTAGATCATCTGCGGCCTCAGTTCGGCGGCTTCGGCCACGCCGGCCGATGAGAAGGATCCCCAATCGTGCACGGCGCTCCAGACGTCCTCGAAGCGGGACAGGACGAAGGCCCCGTCGGGGGTGACATAGACCGGATACTCATCGCGCAGGGTCCGGTAGACGGCGTGCATCTCCCGCTGGAAGTCCTCGGTCGCCGGGTCGTAGACGAACGTCTGCTGGCTCATCGCAAGCCTCCCCATCGAGCTTCCGCATATTCGGAATCACCATGCGATATATTGACGAGGCTACAACTCGACCGAAATCTGCGTCAACGAGAAGCAGCGTCACCAGGAGGTACACGGTGGCTCGTTCGTCTCCACCGACCGATCGTGTGGTGGGGGTGCTTGAACCTGCTGGCCGGTGAGGACAACGGGCTCAGTGCGTCGGCCATCGCCCGGCGCCTGCAGATGACGAGCTCTACCTGTGCCACCCTGCTCGCCGCCCTGGATGGCGCCGACTACGTCGAGCGCTCTCCCGACAAGACCTATCGCCTCGGTTCCGGCCTGCTGCCG
This sequence comes from uncultured Acidimicrobiaceae bacterium, assembly GCA_963717035.1. GTDB lineage: Bacteria > Actinomycetota > Acidimicrobiia > Acidimicrobiales > RAAP-2 > DASXMT01. Next base: position 20,652 of record CAVQVK010000096.1, read on the forward strand.
CTGGCCCGGGCTCTGCACGGGCGCTTCCCCCTGCTCGGTGTCGGCGCACGAGGAGTTGAGCCGGCTGTGTGCCGAGCTCCGTTGCGGAGCGACGCTCACCCGCATTGCCGGCGACCATCTACGGGTGCTGGTCGCGGTGGGCGCCAACGGGCAGGACCCGCTCGGCGTGGCCCCCGGCGACCGGTTCCCCCTGAGCCCACCGTATGGGGCAATCGCCATGGCGTGGCGCCCCGATGCCGAGGTCGATCAGTGGATCGACTCCGCCCCGGCCATCATGACCCCGACCGAGCGGGACCACGAGCGTCGGGTGATGGTGGACATCCGCGCCCGAGGTGCGGGCGTGTGGAGCCTCGAACCGCGGCCGCTCCCCTCGTCGAGCGGATCCGCTCCCTCATCGGAGACCTGGCTAGCAGTCCAACCTCCCAGCAGTTGCGCGACCAGGTCACAGAGCTCTTCGCTGTCTTCGGTCGCCACGGCTACACCGCCGACGAGCTGGCCGCCCGCCGGAGCCTGTCGGTGGGCTACGTCCTCGCCGCCATCTTCGGAGCGGACGGACAGCCCCGCTATGAGATCGACCTGCACGTGCTTCGTACCACGATGAGTGGCGCAGTACTCGATGACGCCCTGGATCGTGTGCTCGAGAGCGCCGCTCTGCTCACCGGGGTCATCGGGGGCGAACTTCCGTCCTCGATGACGCCGTCAAAGCGCTCGGCTACCTGAGCGTTCCATCTGAGCACGTCCCCTGCCCAGGGGGCCAGGCGACCTCGACCCGACGCGGTCGGCGCCAGCCGCGAGGATCCGGCAGACTGTGCCGGAGAACGAGGTAGGCGCGGATCCGATGCCTCTACACGAAGAGGAGCCCGCAGTGAGCGACGCAGACGGACCGGAACGCACCACCAAGCCTGGGGTGGTCCCCGTTGAAGGCGGGGGCATCTTCCAGTCCAGGGCCGACGGGCAGCTCCACTTCACCCCCGAGTCAGTGGGAAGCACCAATCCCATCGCCGCGCCCATCGACGCCACGCCGCTCGAAGAGGACGAGCCGGAAGGGATCATCCCCCCGAGCCCCCTGTGGGCCATGAAGGACAGGCGTCACGAGCAGTGGGTCATGTTCGGCCACGCCGACAGGGTCCGCAGCCGTTTCGGCACGGACGATGGGACCGTGTACGCGATCGACGACGGCAAGCACCATTGCATGATCGGCCGCGGGTGGGGGCCACACTCGACGGCTGCGTGTATAGCCTCGTCGCCCGGATCGACCGTGACACGTACACGTCGCTGGAGGCCGCGCCATCACCGGCCAGGCCGCATTTGCCCGTGGCCCGAGCCGGCGCTGGTGGCCACCGCCGAGGGAGACGGGGTGTCGAACCTGTTCGACATCGACAACTACCACCACCGACGACATCCCGAGCCACTATCTCCCGCCCCACGCATCCATCGAGTTCGCCCGGGATCTGCCCGCCGCCGACCGCTAACCGGCGACACCGACCCCGGCCGACAGAGAGCCCGCGGCCCAAGCCTCTAGCCGACCCGCTCCTGATCGCGGCGCAAGACCCGCAGCAACTCGTCATAGGGGCCGAGGAGGTAGGCCTGGTCGCCGCCGGCGAACCGGGTTCCTCGGTGAGGGGGGCGCTCGAGCCCGCCATCGTCACCGGCCCGGCTCAGCGCGATCACCCGGGTGCGAGCAGAGAGGTCCTGCATGGCTAGCCCCTCGAGGCCGCCGCCACTGGCGATCAACACCCGGCCCACCAGGAATGGTTGCTGGTCCACA
>CAVQVK010000097.1:0-38138 GCA_963717035.1 uncultured Acidimicrobiaceae bacterium
GGAAAGCCATTGCCTACGAAACCGGTTTTGCCGACAGCACAATCACGAGTGGCCTCTACACCATCAATCTGCCGTCGGTCGCCGCACCGACATTCAGCCCCGTCGCGGGCGCGGCCGACGACGACGACGAGGTCCGGGTAGTCATCCTGGCCGGGGCCGGCAAGCACTTCTCCGCCGGTCATGATCTGAAGGCATTGGTCACCGGGGCCGAGGCCGATAGCTGGGTAACCATGCGCGAGACGCCGGAGGGGAAGTTCCGCCACGAGCAGGTCATGTACTACGAGCGATGCAAACGCCTCTACGTGTTCCGGAAGCCGACCATCGCGGAAGTCCAGGGCGCCACTGTGGCCGCCGGTCTGATGCTGGCGTGCATGTGCGACCTCATCGTGGCGGCCGATGACGCCCAGTTCTCGAACCCGGTGCTCCGGATGACCGGCGCCGGCGTCGAGCTGCTCGTCGAGCCGTGGGAGCTGGGCATCCGAAAGGCCAAGGAATTCCTATGGACGGGCGAGACCATCGACGCCCAGGAGGCCTGGCGGCTGGGACTGGTCAATCGGGTCGTACCCGCGGCCGAGCTGGCCGAGCGCACCCGGGAGCTGGCCGACCGGATCGCGCGGTACCTCCGACCACCGCCCAGGTGGTGAAGGACACCATCAACAACTCGGCCACGCTCATGGGCAAAGAGGAGTCCTGGAAATACCACTTCATGGCCCATCACTGGATGCACAACACGTCGACGGCTCTCGATGCCCTGGCCGCCCGGAAGTCCAAGTCCTCGATGAAAGAGGTCTTTGCCGAGCACCGTGATGGCTGAGGAGCCCCTCCCCCTGGCCGGCCTGCGGGTCATCGACGTCGGCACTCGCATCAGCGCGCCGTTCTGCGCGGGCTTGCTCGGCGAGATGGGAGCCGAGGTCATCAAGGTGGAGGATCCCCGCGGCGGGGACTTCATGCGGACCATCGGCCCCTTCGTCCCCGTCGACCCAACCCACGGAGACTCAGACTCGGCCGAGTACTCCTTGTGGTGGGCGGTCGAGGGCCGGGGCCGAAAAGGGGTGACGGTCGACCTGCGTCAGCCCCAGGGGCAAGACCTGTTCCGCCGACTGGTGGCCCATGCCGATGTGGTGTGCGAGAACTTCCGGCCGGGCACGCTCGAAGCCTGGGGTATCGGCCCGCAAGACTGCGATCGGCGTATCGTCTGGGCCCGGATCAGCGTGTTCGGCCAAGACGGGCCCAACGCTCGACGGCCGGGCCTCGACCGGATGGGCATCGCCTACGGGGGCCTCCTCAATCTGACCGGCTATCCCGACCGTCCCCCCGTTCGCCCCGGCGTCACCGTCTCGGACTACCTCACCGGCGTCTTCGCCGCCGAAGCGGTGACGGCTGCCCTCTATCGACGGGACCGGCCCGACGGAGGAACCGGACGGGGCGGCGTGGTCGACGCCCCCCTCTACGGGTCCATCCTGCGCATCCTGGAATGGACCATCGCCGGGCAAGACCGGCTCGGGCTGACCCGCCGACGGGAAGGGAACCGACTGCCCAACTCGGCGCCGCTCGACAACTACCTCACCGCCGACGGACGTTACGTCTGCATCGTGGCCGGGTCCGACGCCAATTTTTCGAGGCTGTGTGCCGCAATGGGGCGCCCCGACCTGGTGAAGGACCCCCGGTGGTCGACGCTGGCCCAGCGAGCCGCAGGCTCTGACGAGATCAACGGCATCGTGGCCGACTGGACCGCGGCCCTGTCCTCCGAGGAGGTCGAGGCGCGCTGGATTGAGCACGGGGTGCCGGTGGGGACCATCTACGACGCGGCCGACATCCTGGCCGACCCGCACATGGCGGCGCGGGGGGACATCGTCACCGTCGACGATCCCATCGCCGGCCCACTTCGCCAGCAGGCACCGTTTCCCCGTCTCGATGGCAAGGCACCGGTGGCGCCGTCACCGGCACCCGCTCTGGGCCAGCACAACCGCGAGGTGTGGTGCGACATCGTCGGGCTCTCCGACGACGAGCTCACCGCGGCCAGCTCGGCCGGTCTCGTCTGAGCCGGGCGCCGCGTCCGGGTAACCTCGCTCCCCCATGACACGACTCAGCGACGCTGATGCCGCCGTGGCCGGAGCGCAGACGCCCGGCACCGACCCGGGTCGGAAGATGTTCGTGAACGACCTCGCCTTTGGCTTCGACCTGTCGGAGGACGGGCTGAGCATGACCGGAGAGGCCACCATCACCGACGCAGTGCGCTCGACCGGATCGCACCTGCCCCGACCTTCGGTCCTGGCCACCATCGCCGACTGCGTGGCCGGAGTCCCCGCCTGCCTGGTCACCACACCCCGATTGGCCGTGACCCTCGACATCGTCGTGCGGATCGTGTCCGATCGAAGCAGCGACCGGCTGGTGCTCTCGGCCGAGATCGTGAAGATGGGCCGCAGCACGGTGGCGGCCGAGGTTCGCTTCTCCGACGCGACAACCAACGACCTGGTGGCCTACAGCTATGTCACGTTCATGGCGTCGCCGCGTCCCCAAGACATTGCCCCGCCCCTGATCGGGGGGATGCAGACCACCGGATCGATGCCCGTCGCCTTCCCCGACCACATCGGCATGCGGGTCCTCGAGCCCGGCATCACCGAGATCGAACACGGGCCCTTTCTCGAGCAGGCTTCGGGCACCCTCCAAGGAGGGGCCGTGGCCTTGTTGGGCGAGATGGCGGCCGAGTCCCTCACCGGACGACCCGTCCTCGATCTCGACACCCGGTACCTCGCGGCCGTGCGCCAGGGTCCGGGTCGGGCCACTGCCGTCTCGCTCGGCGCCGGGCTGGTCCGAGCCGAGGTGCGCGACGCGGGCAACGACGACCGGCTGGCCGCCCTGGTGACGGCCAGGGTCGCTCCTACTTGCTAGCTATCTGATCTCACCCCTCGCGCTCGAGCAAGTGCTCGAGCACGGTCGGCGGGGGATGGTTCAGGAATCCGGCGTCGGGCCAGTTGAACCAGCCCGAGGAGGCGATGGCCCCTCCGTCGGGGTGCAGGGTGGTTCCGGTCACGAACGATGAAAGGTTCGATGCCAGGAAGAGTGCACATCCCCCGGCATCTTCGAAGTTGCCCTCACGACCCATCGGAGTCGAGACGCGATGCTGCAACGCTCTTGTCTCGTCGGTTCCCACCAATACGGAGGCCAGGCCCGGAGTGGGGATGTAGTCGGGGGCGATGGTGTTGACCCGGATGTTCGAGGGTGCCAACTCGACAGCGAGGGTGCGGGTCAAGCTGGTCACCGCGGCCTTCATCGCCGCGTAGACGGCGTACCCGGGAGCGGCCCGATGGCCCTCGATCGAGGTGATGTTGATGATGCTTCCTCCGCTCGAGACCATGCGGGCGATGGCCATCTGGGTGGAGTGGAGGATCCACGTGAAGTTGGTCCGGATCAGGGCGTCCCATCCCCGGGGACTCGACTCGTCGAAGGATTGGCGGAACGTACCGCCCACCACATTGACCAGCACGTCGAGCTGCCCGCCGTAGCGTTCGTCGACCTCGGCAAAGAAGGCGGCCAGCTCCTCGGGCTCGCGTGCATCCAGCTCCCCGGCCATGACCTCGCCGCCCGCATCCGAGATGCCGGCTGTCGTCGCGGCCAGGGCATCAGCGTCCTTGTCGCACAGCGCCAGTCGCATCCCGGCGCCACCGAGATCGACGGCGCAGGCCCGGCCGAGGCCACCGCCCCCGCCCACGACGATCGCCACGCGGCCGCCCAAGTCCGCTCGTTCGTCCAAATAGCTCATATCGTCCCCCGCGATCGACTGGGTGTGGCCCGACCCGTTCAGCCGGAAGCGACCTCGATCACGGTGGCCGAGACCATGCCCGCTCCGGTGCCGGCCTGCTCGACCTGCACAGTACCAGCGGGTCCGAGCACCAGCCGGTCCGAGCACAGCCGTGCTCGCACCAGGACCAGCGGACCGAGCACAGCTGTGCTCGCAGGGTGTCCCCTGGGTAGGATGCCAACCGTGAAGATCGTCATCGACGCCGAGCGCTGCACCGGTCACGGCCGTTGTTATTCACTGGTCCCCGAGCTCTTCGACAGTGACGAGCAGGGTCACAGCGTGCTGCGCGCCCCTGGGACCGAGGTCCCCGCGGACCAAGAGAGACAAGCTCAGGTAGCCGTGGACAACTGCCCGGAGGACTGCATCAGCCTCCAAGATTGAACGTACCTACTGGGTTGACCGGGCGCCGGTATCGGCCGGGATCAGGCTGGCCGAGCACGGTTTAGGGTTGCCTGGCCGGGGGGTGGACCACCGGGACAGGGGCCGGTCGGCCGGGGCCAGCCGGTCGAGCACGAACAAGCACGAACAAGAGGGAGAGCATCTGTGGGACTCATGAGCGGTATCCGAGTGGTCGAGGTGGCTTCGTGGACCTATGTGCCCGTGGCCGGGGCCGTCTTGGCCGAGTGGGGGGCCGACGTCATCAAGATCGAGCACCCTGAAAGCGGTGACCCCCAACGGGGCCTGGCCGCCTCGGGCCTGGTGCCCACCGGTCCTGGTGGGGTGGCCCACATGATGGAGCTGCCCAACCGGGGCAAGCGCTCGGTGGGACTGGACCTGAAGTCGGAAGACGGCCGCGAGCTGTTGTTGAAGATGGCGGCCACGGCAGATGTGTTCGTCACCAACTTCCGGCCCCAGGCCCGGAAGAAGCTCCGCATCGACGTGGCCGATATCCGGGCGGTGAACCCCGACATCATCTATGTCCGGGGCTCGGGCCACGGGCAGCGGGGCCCCGAGGCCGAGCGGGGGGCTACGACGGGTGCACCTTTTGGGGCCGAGGGGGACCGGCCGACATCATCTCGAACCCGAACGACGGCAGCTACCCCATCGGCCAGCCCGGACCGGCCTTCGGCGACGTCATCGGGGGCCTCACCATCGCCGGGGGGATCTCGGCTGCCCTCTTCCACCGCCAGCGGACCGGCGAGCCCGTGGTGGTCGACAACTCCCTACTGGCGACGGCCATGTGGGCGACGGGAGCCTCCTCGCTCGCCGCCGGGCTCTTCGGCATCGACCGGATGCCCGGAGGCGACCGCACGAAGATGCCCAACCCCATCGTCAACATGTACAAGACCAAAGACGGCCGGTTCTTGTCGTTGGTCATGTTGGAATCGGACCGCTACTGGGGGGACCTGGTCACCTTGATGGGCCGGCCCGAGCTGGCCTCCGATCCCCGCTTCATCGACGCTGCCGCCCGAGCGGAGAACTGCACGCCGTGTGTGCTGTTGCTCGACGAGATGTTCGCCGAGCGAACCTTTGCCGAGTGGAAGAAGATCCTCTTGAACGCCAAGGGCGTCTGGGCCCCGGTGCAGACGCCGAGCGAGCTGTTGGAAGACCCCCAGGCCATCGCCAACGGCTACATCCGAGAGGTGGAGGCAGAATCGGGGACGGTGTTCCGCATGGTGCCCTCCCCGCTGCAGTTCGACGAGACACCGCCGGACCTCACCCGGGCCCCGGGCCACGGCGAGCACACCGACGAGGTCCTGGGCGAGCTCGGACTCGACATGGACGCCATCATGGACCTGAAGATCAAAGGCGTGGTGCTCTGAGGCCGTGGAGCTCTGGGAGCTGATCGCTCGAGAGAGCATCCGGGACCTGGTTGCCCGCTACAACGCCAACGGTGACTCCGGGCGCTTCGAGCAGGTAATGCAGCTGTTCGCCGACGACGCCGTCATGGAGCTCGTCTCGGCCGAAGGCGAGGTGCAACGCTTCGAGGGCGTCGAGCAGATCGCCACCATCTTCACCGGCACCAAAGCGGGCTGGGACGCGGCCGCCGGCGGCCAAGCCCACCATCACATCCGCCACTTCGTGGCCACCCACCAGATCGATGTGGTGGACACGGCCCACGCCACGGGCCGGAGCTACTTCGCCGTCCTCATGAACCACGGCCTCGACCACTGGGGCCGTTACATCGACGAGTACGAGGAGCGTGACGGCCGGTGGTTGATCACGCGCCGCCGCACGCTGCCCGACGGCAGGACGCCCGGCGGCTTCACCGACTGAGCCGTTCAGAAGACTCCCGCACCGCTGGCCAGACGGGCGCGGAGCGCTTCGGCCACCCGCTCGCGATGGAAGGCGGCATCCCCGTAGCTGAGCCCGGCGAACTGCGATCGCTTCATATAGAGGTGGAGATCGTGCTCCCAGGTGAACCCGATGCCCCCGTGCACCTGCAGCCCCGACGCCATGACTCGCTTGGCCGCGTCCGAGCACCACACCTTGGCCGTGGAGGCGGCGATGGAGGCATCGGGCTCGCCCGCGGCGATCGCCCACGCGCCGTACCACGTGCTCGAGCGCATCCCCTCCACGTCGACCACCATGTCGGCACACCGGTGCTTGACGGCTTGGAAGCTGCCGATGGGCTGGTCGAACTGCACCCGGTCCTTGGCGTACTGCGCCGTCATCTCGAGTACCCGCGCCGCCCCGCCCAACAGCTCGGCCGCCGCGCCCACCGAGCCGCGGTCGAGAAGATCGGTGGCCAGGTCCTCTCCCTCGAGGAGCGTCGCCGGGGTATCGCCGAGCGTCAACCACGACAGGGACCGGGTACCATCCATGGCCGGTTCGGCCCGGGGGCGCCCCAACGCGGCCAGGTCGACGGCGAAGACACCGCGGGGCGTTGCCACCACGGCCACGTCGGCCGCCGCGGCCCCCTCCACCGGGCCCATCCGGCCCGAGAGCGACCAGTGACCGTTGGCCTCGGTGGCCGTCACTGCATCGGGGTGCTTGCTCCAGGCGACGCAGCCGATGCGCTCGCCGCCGGCCAGATCGGCCACCCAGTCCTTGCCCCCGTGGCCGGCCGACGCCAGCACGGTAAGGGCCAACAGGCTGGGAAGGAACGGCACCGGAGCCGTATGCCGGCCGATCTCCTCCAGCAGGACGGCGGCCTCCACCCAGCTCATGCCGATCCCGCCCTGGGCCTCGGGTAGGGCCACACCGAGCCACCCCTGATCGGCCATGGCCTGCCACAGACCGGAGTCGAAGGGCTCCCCCGTCGACAGGTGGGCCCGCACCCGTTGGGGGTCGGCCCGGTCGTCGAGCAGGCTCCGGGCCGCCGCCTGCAGGGCCAGCTGATCCTCCGACAGTTCGAAGTCCATTGGCGGCATGGTACTGCGACGCCAGTATGCCAAGCTGACGCCGTGGACCTGACCCCCACCCCTGAACAGCAGGCCTTTCGGTCCGAGGTCCGGACCTGGTTGATGGAGAACCTGCCGTGGGACTACGGACATGGGCTCCCGCCGCGCTTCGAGGATCTCGGCGAGGAGGTGGCCTTCCTCCGGCGCTGGCAGGCTTCCCTGGCGGCGGGAGGTTGGGTGGGGGTGGCGTGGCCCGCGGCCTATCGGGGGCCGAGGCGCGGGTCCGATCGAGCACTTCATCCTGCAAGAGGAACTGGCCCGAGCCCGGGCCCCGGAGATGGTCGGTCGCATCGGCCTCAATCTGGCCGCACCCACCTTGCTGGCCCACGGCACCGAGGAGCAGAAGGACCGCTGGCTCGTCGCGGATCCGGACGGCCGACGATCTGTGGTGCCAGCTCTTCAGTGAGCCCGGAGCCGGGAGCGACCTCGCCGGCGTTTCCACCCGGGCCGGTCGGGTCGAGGGCGGCTGGCTGGTCAATGGCCAGAAGGTGTGGACCTCGTACGCTCAGTTCGCCGACTGGGCCGTCTGCCTGGCCCGCACCGATCCCGACGTGCCCAAGCACAAGGGCATCTCCTACCTGGTCGTCGACATGCACCATCCCGGGGTCGAGGTCCGACCGCTGGTGCAGCTGACCGGCGAGTCCGAGTTCAACGAGGTGTTCCTCACCGACGTGTTCGTGCCCGACGACCAGCTGATCGGTCCCGAGCACGAGGGGTGGCGGGTGGCCAACTCGACGCTGTCCCACGAACGGGGCGTCAACCCGCGCCAGCTGGTCATCCACATGCAACTGCTCGAGGAGCTGCTGAGCCTGGCCGAGACCAACGGTGCCTTCGACGAACGGCGGTTGCGAAGTGCTCTCGCCCAGGCCTACGTGGAGATCCGGATATTCCAGCTGCACAACCTGCGCAGCGTCAGCCGGCTGTCCCGCGGTCTCGACCCCGGGCCGGAGGGCAGTGCGCTGAAGCTCTACTGGAGCGAGATGTCCAAGCGTTTCCACGACACGGCCATGGCCGTGGTCGGCGACGCCGCTCCGCTGTGGAAAGGGGCAGAGGACAACCCCGGAGATGGCCAATGGCAACGGTCGTGGCTCTATTACCAGGCCTCGTCCATCTGGGCCGGGACCAACGAGATCCAGCGCAACGTCATCGGCGAGCGGGTCCTCGGGCTCCCCCGGCCGCCTCGCCGCTAGCCGCGCCTCGCCGCTAGCCGCGCCTCGCCGCCGCGTTCCCACCGTCCGATCCTGTCGGCCGGGGAGTGCCGATACGCTCCGCGAGGCCGACACCAACCGGTAAGGCGGTACTCGATCGAGGAGCGACAGGTTCATGAGCCCAGGACCAGGAGGCGGCGGCCAATACGGCGGGGTGATGCGCTCCCTCCGGCGAGACGACTCGATCACCCAGGTCCGAGTGACCAAGGGCACGGCCAAGCGGATGTTCCATTTCGCCAAGCCCTATCGCGCCATCTTGGTGGTGTTCTTGGTGCTGATCGTCGTCGACGCCGTCATCGGCGTGGCCAACCCGCTCATCTTCCGGGCCATCATCAACGGCATCCCCCATCACAGCACGGGTTTGATCGTCGGCCTGGCCCTCCTGGCCGCCGGACTGGCCATCGTCGGCGCCGGGCTCTCCATCGCCGAGCGATGGGTGTCGGCCAAAGTGGGCGAGGGGCTCATCTTCGACATGCGCTCGCAGGTGTTCGCCCACATCGGCCGGATGCCCATCGCCTTTTTCACCCGGACCCAGACCGGAGCCCTAATCAGCAGGTTGAACAACGACGTGCTCGGAGCCCAGCAAGCGTTCACCGACACATTGTCCTCGGTGGTCTCCAACCTGGTGAGCGTGGCCCTGGTGCTCGTGGCCATGTTCTTCCTTTCGTGGCAGATCACCTTGTTGAGCTTGATCATCCTTCCCGTGTTCGTCATCCCCGCCCGTCGGGTGGGACGCCGGCTGTCGTTGATCACCCGGGAGTCCTACGGGCTCAACGCCCAGATGAACACCACCATGACCGAGCGGTTCAACGTGTCGGGGGCCCTGCTGGTGAAGCTGTTCGGCCGCCCGAACCAGGAGCGCACGTCGTTCGAGGACAAGGCGGGCCGGGTGCAGGGACATTGGCGTGACCCAGGCCATGTACGCCCGCTTCTTCATCGCCGCGCTGACGCTTACCGCCTCCCTCGCCACCGCCCTCGTCTACGGCTGGGGCGGCGTCCAGGCCGCCGAGGGCGCCCTCAGCACGGGGACGGTCGTGGCCCTGGCCCTGTACCTGACCCGCTTGTACGGACCCTTGACCGCGTTGTCCAACGTCCAAGTCGACGTCATGACCGCGTTGGTCTCGTTCGACCGGGTGTTCGAGGTGCTCGATCTCCCGCCCATGATCGACGAGAAGCCCGATGCCACCTCGGTCCCGCCCGGGGCGGCCCGGGTGGAGTTCGACCACGTCGACTTCCGCTATCCCACCGCCGAGGAGGTGTCGCTGGCCTCGCTCGAATCGGTGGCTGTGCTCGACGCCACCCCATCCCAGCAAGTGCTGTTCGACGTCAGCTTCTCGGCCGAGCCCGGGCAGCTGGTGGCGCTGGTGGGCCCGTCGGGAGCGGGAAAGACCACCATCAGCCACCTGGTCTCCCGCCTGTACGACGTCCGATCCGGCGCCGTCCGTATCAACGGGCTCGATGTCCGCGATGCCACCTTCGTATCCCTGTCGGACACCGTCGGCGTGGTGACCCAGGACGCCCACATGTTCCACGAGAGCATCCGGGACAACCTCCTCTACGCCCGGCCGGGGGCCACCGAGGAGGAGCTCGTCGAGTCGATGCGCGGCGCTCAGATCCTGGAAATGGTCAACACCCTTCCCGACGGCGTCGACACCGTGGTGGGCGACCGCGGCTATCGCCTGTCCGGCGGTGAGAAGCAGCGGCTGGCCATCGCCCGGCTGTTGTTGAAAGCACCCGAGGTGGTGGTGCTCGACGAAGCGACGGCCCACCTCGACTCGGAGTCCGAGGCCGCGGTACAGCAGGCCCTGCGCACCGCCCTGCACGGGCGGACGTCCCTGGTCATCGCCCACCGACTGTCCACCGTGCGCGAGGCTGACCAGATCCTGGTGCTCGATCACGGTCGCATCGTCGAGCGAGGTCGTCACGACCAGCTGCTCGCCGCCGGCGGCGTCTACGCCGAGCTCTACCGGATCCAGTTCGAGCGACAGGACCATGTGGAACGGTGAGCGACATCGCCTCAGCAACCATCCCGGAAACCAAGCCCAAGTCCAAGCGGTGGACGCACGCCGCCGGGGCGTTGACCGCGGTGTTCACCTTTCTCGGGGTGGTCATCATGCTGTGGGTCCTGGCCCAGCTGCCCAGCGAGTTCTCCGGGGTTCACACCGAGACCTGGGCCTGGGCCGCACCGGCCGTGGCGCTCGCCGCGCTCACCTACGTGGGCAGCGCCATCTCGCTCCGGGGCGCGGTGATCCCGCCGCTCCCCCTGGTTCGGACCACCGAGCTCCAGCTGGCCGAGGCGTTCACGTCGGTGGCCACCCCGGACGGGGTGGGGAGCGTGGCCCTCTCCAACCGATTCCTCGGTCATTTCGGGGTGAAGGCGGCCACCGCGGTAGGTGCCTTCACCCTCTCGTCAGTGGCCTCGGGCATCGTCGGGATCACGGCGGCCGCCATCGCTGGTGCCCTGAGCGCATCCCAGTTCAGCCTGACCTCGGCCAACCACCAGACCAACTGGTGGCTGATCCTCGCCGGGGTGCTGGTCGTGGCCCTGGTCGTCGGCGCCGTGGTGTGGATCGGCCGCATCCACCGCCGGGTGCTGCCTCCGGTGACCCGGGCCCTGCGTGACCTGGTGTCCGTACTGCGCAAACCGCGGCGAGCGGCCTCGCTCTTCGGGGGCGAGATCCTCTACACCGTGGTCGAGGCGGGAGCCCTCGTGGCCATCCTCCACATGCTCGACGTGCGGGCCCCCTTCGCGGTGGCGGTGGTGCTGGTCGTCTCGGCCAGCGGCGTCGGGGCCCTCGTTCCCATACCGGGAGCAATGGGGGCTCCCGAAGCCTTCTGGTGGCGGGGTTGGCCTCGGCCGGGGTGGACCGGGTCAACGCCGTGGCCGCCGCCGCGTCATACCGGCTCCTGACGTATTGGCTGCCGACCATCCCCGGCGCGCTGGCCGCCCGCAACCTGAAGCGGCAAGGGCTCCTGTAGCGCTTAGCCCTCTCAAGTGGCCTCGCCGACGCAGAGGGACTATTCGCCCTTATCGTGGGTGTCGTCCGGATCGAATCACCACCAGCCGCGCACCTGTCTGATGACCGTCAGATAGTGGCCGTCGGCGTCGGCCAGCGCTCTATGTCGTAGGCGACATACATCCAGTCCCATTCACCATCCCGTGCTCTCCGCTCAGGGAACGCAGAACGCTCCAACGGCGGGGCGCCTCGGAGCCATCGATCCAAGGTGGAGATCTGTAGCCCTATCTCGCTGAGATAGTCGTAAAAGTCCGTGTTACGGACCCCGTACTCCGGGACAGCTTCGCCGGAGTACTCGAACACGACGACAGGCCGGTCCCTCAGCAAGCACTCTCGAGCGCCTCGCAGTACGTCCAACTCCGCGCCTTCCACGTCGATCTTGATGAACGCGATCGGCACGTTCGGGTCTATCAAATCGTCGAGACGCAGGACCTTGACCTTCAGAGTTTCAACACGAACGTCGTCGGTTGGGTATTGCCGGCGGTTAAATCCGCTGTAGGCCGGAGCATCGACCACGACGCAGAACTCCGCTTCTCCGTTGTGGTCACTGAGGGCCAATTCATGAACCTCAACGCTCGGGAACTCCTGTCGCAGTCGGGCGGCAAATTGTGGCAATGGCTCGATTGCACGATGGTGGCCTGACCGCGCGAGTTTCACCATTGGCCGCAACATCTCTCCCCAAGCACCGCCAACGTCGATGCCGTTGGACTCCCTCGTGAGCACACGGCGCATGACCTCGATGGTTTGCCTGTCGTACTCAGCTCCCGGCGTGACCGAGCCGAGCCGCCTGGTGGCTGATCGACGGACGCGTCGGCTCAACCGATAAATCCGTTTCCAATCTCGATGGAGTGCTTCTGAAAAACGGGAACCACTGGGCGACGCTGCCACACGAGCCTGCCTAATTGCTGACCGTTACGGATTTGGGTGAACGGGGACCGACGTAGCCAGATCCGTCCGCTCCAGCCGGGAAGGCCCGGGCGGTCCGGGGCACCACAGCTAGCGTTGCCCGGTGGCCCGTTTCCTCGCCGACATCACGCCGCTTCGGCGCCACAAACAATTTCGTCGCCTGTGGTCGGGCCAGTTGGTGTCAGGTGTGGGCAGCCAGCTCACCATCGTGGCCGTCTCCTACCAGGCATACCGCCTGTCCCATTCGACCTTGGTCGTCGGCCTGATCGGCCTGGGCCAGTTGGTCCCGCTGCTGGCCGGAGCAATCTGGGGTGGGGCCCTGGCCGACGCTGTCGACCGCCGCACGGTCTTGATCATCACCCAGCTGGCCATGGCCGCAGCCAGTGCCGGGTTGGTGATCAACGCAGCCACGCCTCACCCCGCGGTATGGCCGCTCTTCGTATGCACGGCGGCGGCGGCGGGGTTCCAAGGCGTGGACTGGCCGGCCCGACGGGCGGCGCTGCCCATGCTGGTACCGCCCGAGGACATGACCAACGCCATCGCCCTGCAGACGATGATCCAGCAGTTGGCTCTGGTCGCCGGACCGGCCCTCGCCGGCCTGGCCATCTCGCAGATCGGGCTCAGCGCCGTGTTCGGCATCGATGTGGCCACCTTCGGGGTGGCGCTCGTCGTTGCCCTGCTGTTGCCGTCACTCGTCCCCCATGGCGGGGGGACGAAGTTGGGATTGAAGTCGATGGCCGACGGCTTCCGGCACCTCAAGGGCCAGCGCCTCCTGGCGTCGACCTACCTGATCGACCTCAACGCCATGATCTTCGGCATGCCCCGGGCCGTGTTCCCGGCTCTCGGTACCGAACTGTTCGGCGGCGGGGCCGGGGTCGTCGGCCTCCTCTATGCCGCCCCTGGTGCCGGAGCACTGCTGGGATCGTTCGTCACCGGATGGTGCTCGAGAGTGCGCCGGCAGGGCCGGGCCATCGCCGCCTGCGTGGTCCTGTGGGGAGGCTCGATCGCCCTGGTCGGGGTCATCCCCGTGCTGTGGATCGGACTGGCGCTCCTGGCCCTGGCCGGGGCGGCCGACGTCATCTCGGCCGTCTTCCGCCAAGCGGTGCAGCAGCGGACGGTCCCCGATCACCTGCAGGGACGGCTGTCGGGCACCTTCTTCGCCGTCGTCGCCGGAGGACCTCGGCTGGGCGACGCCGAAACGGGGCTGGCCGCAGAGTTGGGCGGCGCGCAGTTCGCGGTGTGGTCCGGTGGCCTGGCCTGCGTGGCCGGCGTCGCCGTTCTGCTCTGGCGGGTGCCCATCTTGTGGCGTGACAACGGCGGCGGTCAGCCTCTGACCGCTGCGGACGAAGCCGAAGCGATCGCCGAGGCGACCACCGAGCTGGGCGAGGGCGAACCCGCGTAGGGGTGGGGACCATCCGCCGATCAACGGGACGAGCACTCCCATCCCGACGTCCGACGGTACGCTCTCAATGGATTGTGGCGGAGAGGTATCGATTGTGACCACCGACGAGAACACGTTCGTACCGGGCTGGTACCCGGACCCTTCCGGACAGCACGCGTGGCGATGGTGGGACGGACGGCAGTGGACGGGCTACGCGTCGACGCCGGCCCATCCCCCGACGCCGGCCCATCCCCCGACGCCGGTGCCACCCGCCATCCCGGCCTCCTCGCCGTATCGAGCCTTCGACAACGAGCACCGATCAGAGCCGTGGGCCAAACGGGCACTGCTTGCCTATCTGGCCGTGATCGTGATCAACGCGGCCATCGTCTGGGCCACCGAGTCCGCGTTGCGGTCGTTCAACCATCAGGTGCGGTACCAATTCGACAATCTAGGGACTCACACAAACCTCACCCTGAACCTACCGGCGTGGTACCGGATCGTGACCTCACTGGGAGAGCTGGTGACGATCGCCGGCCTCGTCCTCTTTCTCGTATGGCAGAGCCGGGCGGCACAGACGGCCCGCTTGCTGGGCTACCCGGCCACGCGCAGCCCCGCTCTCGGAGTGGGCGGGTGGTTCATCCCCGTCTGTAACCTCTGGTTTCCCTACCAAGCGATCCGCGACTGTCTTCGTCCCGGCCATCCCGAGCGGGGGATGGTGCTCCACATGTGGCTCTGGCTGATGGCCTCGTTCGTGGTCGGGGTCGTTGCCGGCACCTTGGTCTGGTTCGGCCCGACGACGGCGTCCCTGGCCATCGGCGACGTGGGCGCCTTCGCCACCCTGGTCTATGGCTACTTCGCCTACAAGACGGTCGACCTCATCTACGACGACCACCACCAGATCCTGTACCCGATGGCCCCGACCGATCCTGGTGGCGATACGCTCACCGGAGCCTGATGCCCCTCTCCACCGAACCGCCGACGCTCCGTCGGGATGCCGCCCGCAACCGCGACAAGATCATCGTCGCGGCCAGACAGGCATTCGCCGACCACGGCCTCGACGTGGGCGTCGAGGTGATCGCCACGAAAGCGGGCGTGGGGGTGGGCACCCTCTACCGTCGCTTTCCCACCAAGGAGTCGTTGATCGACGCCATCATCGACGAGCTCTTCGAGCAGGTGCTGTGCCTGGCGCAGGACTCCTTGAACGCGCAGCCCCCCGAGGCCGGGTTCGCCACCTACCTCCGAGGGGTGGGCCAGCTGCAGGCAGACCACGTCGGATGCCTGTCGCGACTATGGAGCCACACCGGCCACGCCGAGGTGAGAAAGGAGCTCGACGCGGCGGTGCGCCATCTCCTCCGCCGCGCCCAAGACGCCGGCGTCGTTCGCGACGATGTGGTGTACCAGGACATCTCCGTCATCTTGTGGTCGCTGCGCGGCGTAGTCGAAGCCACCGCGCCGGTCGCCCCGCACCAGTGGGAGCGCTACCTCGATCTGGTGCTGGCCGGGCTCCGCCCGTCCGCCGAGTCGCTGAGCCGGCCCCCGTTGACCGGTCCGCAGATGGATCGGATCCTGATCGTCAATCGCCACCGGGAGAGCGGCGACCGGAGAGCCTGACGGAACGTCCGTCGGCCCGGTCGCGATCAGGCGGCCAGCTTCTTCACCTGGAGCGACAGCAGGATCTGCAACAGGCCGAAGAGGATGAGCCAGATCCCCATGATGATGGCGAGGATGTCAACGGTCAGGTGCGGATAGACCAGGGTGACGATCCCGGCGGCAAAGCCAAGGAGGGCGATGAACAGGCGCCAGAGCCGCCCGGGGCTTCCTTTGTCGCTGTAGGCGGAGAAGAACTCGACGAGGCCCCCGATCACCCAGAAGATCCCGATGAGGAATCCCAGCGTCCCGATGGTCTCGAAGGTATGGCGCAAGAAGATCACGCCCACCAGCACCGAGAGCAAACCCAGGAAGGCGAACAGGAAGCGGGTGCCGCCGGTAGGCGTGGTGTCGGCTATAGCCATCACGATCCGGACCAGTCCGCTGATGAAGAGCCAGATACCGATGAAGATGGCAAAGGCGTAGATCGTGTCCCTCGGTCGGGCCACGACCAGGCCGCCCACGACCACGCTGGCCACCCCGAAGAAGAGGATCCACCCCCAGGATCTTCCGATCTGCTCCAGAATGTCATCGGACTCTGCATTGACAACGCGGTCAGGCATGGTCGTCCCCCTTCTTGGCTCATGCGTGTTCGCTCATTCGTGGAAACTTCACGCAGACGCTGAAACGTCACGAAGGACAGTAGGCCCGTAGCGGTGGCAAGTGGGTGATCCTCGCCAGCCCATCGGCGCGACTTGTCCAGGCGGCACCCACAGCGCCCTCCTCCGAGTCCGAGCCGAGCCTGTCCATCAGGGCCCGCGAGGAGCTGGCCCCGGCCCCGCACCGCCGGCCGGAACTAGGCCGGGTTGACATGAGAAGTTCGGCTTACCTAATCTTTCTTATCAAGGGCCCCTGATAAGGAGTCGTCGCTATCTCCGAATCGAAAGGGTGACGAGCACATGAGGATCTCCGGACCGGGACGACTGGCGGCACTGCTGTGCGTCGTGCTGGTGGGGGGCACCCTGGCGGCCTGCGGATCGTCATCGGGAGCGTCGACCACGCTCACCCTCTACAACGGGCAGCACGAGCAGACCACCAACCAGCTCGTCGCCGCGTTCGAGAAACAGACGGGCATCACCGTGAAGGTGCGAAACGACGACGAGGACGTCCTGACCAACCAGATCCTCCAGGAGGGATCGGCATCGCCGGCCGACCTCATCTACACCGAGAACTCACCGGCGCTCGAGAAGCTCCAAGAGCGAGGGGTGCTGGCCCCCGTCGACCGCTCGACGCTCAACGCCGTCCCCTCCAAGTACAACTCCCCCCAGGGCGACTGGGTCGGGGTGAGCGCCCGAGTCAATGTGGTCGTCTACAACACCGACCAGCTCCACGCCGACCAGGTGCCGACGTCGATCATGGACCTGGCCAATCCGAAGTGGAAGGGCAAGCTGGCCCTGGCTCAGGGCGAGACCGACTTCCAGCCCATCGTGACGTCGATCGTCGCGAAGTACGGCAAGGACGCCGCATTGACGTGGCTCAAAGCGATCAAGACCAACGCCGGCAGCAACATCTACCCCAACAACGAGACCCTGGTCGACCAGATCAACAAGGGACAGGCACAGATCGGCGTCCTCAACAGCTACTACTGGTACCGCCGAGCGCGATCAGGTAGGTTCGGCCGGCATGCACTCGGCCATCTCCTATCTCAGCCCGGGCGACGCCGGCTACCTGGTCGACGTCTCCGGTGCCGGCGTGCTCAAGTCGAGCAAGAACATGGCCGCCGCTCAGAAATTCCTGGCCTTCCTGGTGTCCAAGAAGGGCCAGGAGATCATCGCCCACGACGACAGCTGGGAGTACCCGATCGGCTCGGGCGTGACCACGGCCAAACCGCAGAAGCCCTTGGACGCCTTGCAGCCCGATCCGTTGACCATCGCTCAGCTCGGTGACGGCGCCACCGCCGTGGCCCTGCTGCAAGAGGTCCAACTGGCATGATCCGTTGACATGACCGTGACTGCGGTGACCCCGCACCCACTCCCCGCAGTGAGGGCGCGGTCCAGACGTCCGGTCGTGTTGTGGCTGACCAGTGGCGCGGTGGCGCTCTTGTTGTTCTTGCCGCTGGCCTACCTACTTGTCCAGGCGGCCCAGAGCGGCTGGTCGACCGTCTTCCACCTGTTGTTCCGCCAGCTGACCTTGAACCTGTTGTGGAACACGGTTCGACTGTCGCTGGCCGTGACCGCGGCGTCCGCGGTCATCGGCGTCGCCGCCGCCTGGTGCATCGAACGTACCGACCTGCCCGGTCGTCGGATCTGGGCCGTCCTGGTCGTGGTGCCCCTGGCCATTCCCGACTTCGTGACCAGCTATGGATGGGTGTCGGTGGCCCCAGCCATCCAGGGATTCCTGGGCGCCCTCTTGGTCATGACCCTGTCGCTCTACCCGCTCGTCTACCTGCCCGTTGCTGCCGCCTTTCGGGGCGCTGATCCCGGCCAGGAAGAGGTCGCTCACAGCCTGGGCCTGGGCCGCGCCCGCACCTTCTGGCGGGTGACGCTGGGCCAGGCCCGACCCGCGCTCCTCGGGGGGTGCGTGCTGGTGTCCCTGGCCCTCCTGGCCGAGTACGGCGCGTTCGAGATCCTTCGCTACAACACCTTCACCACCGAGATCTTCTTCGAGGCCGAGCGCGTCTACAACTTGCCCGCGGCCAGCAGCCTCTCCCTGGTCCTCGTCCTCTTGTGCTTCGCCGTCCTCGGCGGCGACCTGGCCGCCCGGGGCCGCGGCCGGGTGAGCCGCATGGGACCACAGGTGGCTCGCCAACGCCGGCCTCTCCGCCTGGGCCGGGGCACGATCCCCGTGCTGGCCGCGTTCGCCCTGTTGGGCGGGCTCGCCCTCGGACTGCCCATCGGCGTCATCGTCTACTGGTTGTTCAATCCGGGGCACACCACCTTGCCCGCCGCCACCTCCCTCGTCAGCGCGGCGCTGCACACCGCCGGGTACGCCGCCGCCGCCGGAGCGCTGGCCACGGTGCTCGCCGTCCCCGTGGCCCTGCTCTCGGTGCGTCACCCACGCAAGTCCACCATGCTCTTGGAGCGGAGCACCTTCGTCGTCCAAGCCCTCACCGGCCTGGTCATCGCCCTGTCGTTGGTCTTCTTCGCTATCCGCACGGTTCCGTACTTCTACCAGAGCGCCCCCTTGCTCGTCGTGGGCTATGCCATCTTGTTCTTTCCTCTCGCCCTGGTGGCCGTGCGCACCTCGGTGGCCCAAGCCCCCGTGCAGCTCGAAGAGGTGGGCCGATCCCTCGGGCAACGACCGATCGCCGTCTTGTGGCGGGTGGTCCTCCCCCTGGTGGCTCCGGGGCTCGCCGCCGCGTTCTGCCTGGTGTTCCTGTCCACCGTGACCGAACTGACCCTGACCCTGGTCATGGTGCCCACGGGGGTGCAGACACTGGCCACCGAGTTCTGGGCCTACTCCACCAATATCTCCTACGGGGCGGCGGCGCCGTACGCTGCACTGATGGTCGCCATCGCCGTCATCCCCAGCTACGTGCTGGGCCGATGGTTCGACCGGTTGCCCAGCCGAGCCCGGGCGCGCCATGACCAGCCTGCACGTCACCGATCTCCACAAGGCCTTCGGGTCCCACGCCGTGCTCACCGGGATCGACCTAACCGTTCCCGAGGGTTCGTTGGCGGCCATCCTCGGTCCCTCGGGCAGCGGGAAGACCACCTTGTTGCGCGTCCTCGCCGGCTTCGAACGCGCCGACCGGGGGACCATCGTCCTCGGGGACCACGTGGTGGACGACGGTCGCCGGTTCGTGCCGTCGGAGCGGCGGGGCATCGGCTATGTCCCCCAGGAGGGCGCGCTCTTCCCTCACCTGAACGTGCTTCGGAACGTGGCCTTCGGCGTCGCCCGCAAGGAACGCCCGGCCCGACGACTCGACGAGCTGCTCGAGATGGTGGGGCTGGCCGGTCTGGGCAGTCGCTACCCCCACCAGCTCTCCGGCGGCCAACAGCAACGGGTCGCCCTGGCTCGGGCCTTGGCCATCCGGCCGGGCATCGTCCTGTTGGACGAGCCCTTCTCCTCGCTCGACGCCGGACTCCGCTCGAGCGTGCGCGCCGACGTGCAGCGGGTGCTGCGCGAGCAGGGCACCACCGCCCTCCTCGTCACCCACGACCAGGACGAGGCCCTCTCAATGGCCGAACAGGTCGCCGTCATCCGAGACGGTCGCGTCGGCCAGACCGGGAGCCCCCAGAACCTCTATGCCCACCCGGGGGATCCGGGAATCGCCAGGTTCCTGGGTGACGCCAACCTCGTCCCGTGCACCGTCGACGGCACGATGGCGACTACGCCGTTCGGGCCGTTGCCGGTGCGTGCCGGGGGTTTCAGCTCGGGATCGGGGCACTCGATCGCGCTGGTGCGCCCCGAGCAGCTCACCGTCTCCACCGGGGCCGACGGACCGGGCCTGGCCGCCCGGGTGGTCCGCAACCAGTTCCACGGGCACGACACCGTGATCACCGTGCGACCGGATCGACCGATCGGGACCCCGCTGATCGTGGTGCGCTCCGATGGTGAGTTCGACGCCCCCGTCGGCGCGCCGGTGACGGTCGTGGCCCGGGGCGAAGTAGTGACCTGGCCGGCCGAGGAGTCGGCCAGGTCCGTGCTCGAGGCGGTCGAAGGCTAGGTAACCACCGAGACACCATCATCGGGATCAGACAGGGTTGGGATCAGATGGGGTCGGGATCAGACGGGGCGGACGGTGACCGAGGCCAGAGCGACCATGCGGTCGTCCACGCCCGTGTCGTACATGGCCACTCGGACCACCGTGCCGTCCGGTCTCGCTCCCATGACCGTGCACCGGGCCTCCACCGGGCCGACTCGGGCGGGGGCCAAATAGTGCAGCACCATGTCCGTGGCCGACAGCGCGGCCGCGCCCGCCCCCGTTGGCGGACGACACCGCTCGCGCCGCCGCCAGCTCCGACAGCACGGCGATGGCGCCACCGTGGAGGATGCTCCACGTGTTGCGGAGATGGTCACCGATCTCGAGGCGGGTAACCGGACCCGACCCCGCTTGCACGCCGAAGAAGCCCTCGAGCGAGACCGGGTCCGCCGGCGGCGGTGCCATGGGGTGGTGCACCGGGCGCCCGAAGTTCGGATCCGGCGACTCGCGGGCCAGAACCGCGCACGTCATGATGCACGAGGCCACGACGATGTTCCCGTCCCCCTCGTCGGTCACCGACACCCGGGTGACGACCGAGGCCCGACCCTTCCGGAGGACGGTGGCGTCGCAGACCAGCGGGCCTACATGGCGCCGGCGACCCACCCGGATCCCCATCGAGGTGGTGACCACCCCATCGGGTTGTACGGCCAAACCACTCAGGTAGCCACCCACAGAATCGATCACCGTGAGCAGGGCGCCGACGTGCAGTCCGCCGGCCTGGTCCACCAGGTGGGCGTCGACCGGAACCCGGGACCGGAGGTTCGCTGTTCCCTCGGCGCCGTCCGCCGAGGGGGGCGCCCACTGCTCCACGCGGAGGTACGTGCCCACCGGCCACACGTCCCCAGGCTGAGCGCGCTCCCGTTCGGCATCGACCCCGGTCACCGGGTCACCGCTCCGACCTGGACCACCGCGGTCAAGCGGTCGTCGGCGCCGCGATCCACCAGTCGGATCACCGCGCTCGCGGTGCCGCTGGCGCCCGCGCCGTTCTCGACCATTATGGCGTCGGGCTCCGAGACGATCGGGCCCACCCGGCCCATGGCCAGATAGGCCACCTGCAGGTCAACGGTGGATGCCGATCCGATGTCCACCCCAAGCGCGTCATCGATGGCCGAGCTCCCGGCGGCCGACCCCAACAGGGCCATGACTCCCCCCTGCAGGGCGCCGAACGAGTTGCTCACGTAATCACCCACGAGAAGGGCTACGCCGGCTGAGCCGGGATCGCCCACCTCGACCCCGATGGCCTCGAGGACCGGCCGGGTCAGCGATGCCGGGCCCATCTGCGAGCGTTCGGCTTCGCGGGGCAGGGGGGCCATGAGCGGCGGGGCGTCGGTTCGGGGCAGCACCGAGTAGGTCATCGTGGCCCAAGCGTTGGGGGCGCCATCGCCGGGGAGCCTGCCACCCGGGGCGTCGAAGAGGACCACTTCGAGGGCCAACGTGGTGCGGCCTTTGCGCACGACCGATGCCCGGGCCTCGACCTCCGAGCCCCGAGCCGGTCGGAGCAGCTGCAACTGGAGATCAGCGGTGGCCGTGCGGTCGGGGTACAACACCCGGGTGGCGATTGCTCCCCCGACGACGTCAGCCAGGATGGCCAGTACCCCGGCGTGCACCCCGCCGTTCGACGCGAGCAGGTGCGGCGATACGGGGAGCCAGGCCGACGCCGTGGCATCGGGGCGAACCTCGATCTCCAGGTCGAGATCGCGGAGGATGTGCACAGCCGGCGGGTACTGACCGACCGCCACTCACCGCTCCTGTTCGGTGGGTCGGACGAGGAGCTCGTTCAACGCGACGTGACGAGGCCTGGTGACGGCATAGACGATGGCGTCGGCGATGTCCTCGGACTTCAACAGCTCGATGCCGGAGAAGGTGCCCCGCATCCCCTCGAGGATCTCCGGCCGGTTGTGCCCGGCCAGCTCGGTGGCCGTGGCGCCGGGCTCCACCGCAGTGACCCGGACATGTCGGGCCGCGACCTCCTGGCGCAGGGACTCGCCGAATGCCACCACTCCGAACTTGGTGGCGCTGTACACCCCGTTGCCCGTGCGGGCCACCCGTCCGGCCACCGAGCTCACGTTGACCACGTCGGCCACCCGTCGCGGGATCGGACTCAGCCGCAGCAATGAGGTGAGGGTAAAGCAGTATGAGTGCAATAGAGCAGTCCGAGAAGGTTCAGCTCCACCATCCGTCGCCACTCCTCGATGGGCGCATCGACGATCGGGCCCAGCAGCATGACGCCCGGCGTTGTTGACCAACGTGTCCAGGCGACCGAACCGGGACACCGTCCGATCCACCATGGACCGGGCCTGGTCCTCGTCGGTGACATCGGCCTCGATCACCTCGACCCGGCTCTGGTCCCCGATGGAGTCGGCGAGGGCATTGAGTCGATCGAGCCGGCGAGCGACGATGGCCACCGACGCACCTTCGGCGGCCAGGGACCTCGCCGTCGCTTCGCCGATACCGCTCGATGCACCGGTGACCAGAGCCACCGTTCCGGCCAGGCGTGTACTCACGACTGCTTCTTCGTCTGTCGGCATGGTTCGCCCTCCCAACATGGTGGTACTCCGGGTGAGAATTCAGATCGGCCGATTGCCGATTGGCCCGATCGTTGCGCTGAGTGTACCGATGCCGGTCGAAGGCCTGCGAGATGACACGACGACGACCCTCGACGGCGACGTATGTCGCAGCAATCGGAGAGAGGCTGACGCTCACGGTTGGTAGCGGGCCGGGACGGGTAGGACAAAGGACGACAAAGGACATTGCCGTCGAACACGAGGGGGTTTCCATGAGCACCGAGGACAAGGCATCGAACAAGAAGCAGGACATCAAGGGGAAAGTGCAAGAGACGGTGGGCAAGGCCACCGGGGATGACGAGCTGAAGGGCAAAGGCAAGGGCAATCAGGTGGCGTCCGATGTCAAGCAGGCAGGCGAAAAGGTAAAGGACGCACTGAAGCACTAGGACGTGCGTCGAACGGCTCGGTCGTGGTCGAAGCTGGTGGCGGGTCGAGGCTAGCGGCGCTTGGCTCGTTCGCGGCTCAACCCGATTATTGGCATCACTTAATTTCGCTTCGGCACGAGCCAGCGCCTGCTCCGCTTGGCCACGGTGCGAGCGGCCCGCTTTTCGGCGGCCTGCAGGCGTTGCAGATGTCGCTGTGCATCAATCGTGTCCTGGCGACACTGCTCCTTGTCGGCGCGCCTCACGTGTCCGGCGCCTCTGCGTTTCGATGTCCTCGGCGACGCCGGCGGCGACGGCTTGCGCATCGCGAAATAGCCTTTTCCTCCGCCTCGGTACGCCGTGGGCCGTTCGGCTGGCCTTTCCGCTCCGGGGTGCGCTTTCCCGGTCGCTCCCTGTCGTCCGATGACCGGCCCGTCCGGGTGCGAGGTGGCGTGGCCACGGCACCGGACAGATCGATGGGGCCCAGACCGAGTAACTGATGGCCGTGGTCAGGCAGCCGGCCCGGACGGCCTCGCCGGCGTCGGGGTCGGCGAGCGCCGCCTCGAGCGTCTCCTCCAGCTCCCGCCAACTCGCATCGGTGACCGGCTGCCCGATCTCGGCAACGAGGTCCCCGCCCTCGTCGACGAGGGTCGTGACCAGTTCTCGACGTGTACGCGAGAGCCCGCGTAGGTCGTCGGTGGCGAGCTGCGTTGCGCCTTTACATCGCCGCTGCCGACTTCGAGCAGCTGATCCACCTGCTCGCCGTGCTGGCGCGCCAGCAGATTGGCGATCCATGCGCTGGTTGAAGGTCTGCGTAGCTTCTTGATGGCCGTGGCCAGTTCGGGGTCGCCGGCGCGCCGTACGTCCCCGGCCCGGGTGTTGCGAACGGCGGTGAATTCAGCCGGTCGCAGCCCGTACAGCTCATGGGCGACAGCGACTAGGTCCACGCCCCACCCTTTGGTGGAGCCCCGTCAAGGCTCCTCGGGAAAGCTCGTCGAGGCTCTCTGAAGCCCGTGGCAGTGCTCGGTCGTGCACAACTCGCTCCCCTCGAGTGGATCTCCCGGTCAGAGATTACGACGTTCGAAGCTGAGGAAATTCATCGAACTGGAACGATCGACGAACGACATCGGCGGTGAACAGCTCCTTGGGCTGGCGCTCCACTCGATAACATCGCAAAGTCGAACTCCGGATCCCCCTTCCCTGATGACACATCGAGCGCGGCCCTGCCCGGGCCGCGGTGCGCGAGGCCTGTCCCGTTGGGGACTCGACGAGCTGGAGCCGGTGGCCAGCTTGATGGCCACCGAGTTGGTGACCAACGCCGTCATCCATGCCGACGCCGGTGCCGACCCGGCTCGTCCTGTCGTTGGGGGACGACCGGTTGCGAATCGAGGTGTCGGACGGCGACTCGGAGCCGGCTGCCGCGGCGGATGCACCCCGAGGTCACCGCCGAGGAGGCAGGGGCCTGGCTCTGGTGGACTCACTGTCGGCCGCGTGGGGAACGATGCGCCCGATCGGGGTCACGGCAAGACGGTGTGGTGCGAGCTGGACCTCCCCCAGCCTAGCGGATGCCCGAGACCTACCGACCCACGCGGTGACCCGCGCAGAACCCGCTCAGGCCGTGCGTGCTGGTCTTGAACCGACCAGTGTCCCGTCGACGGCGGGCGGTCCCCGGGGGGGCCGTGAGGCCATGGCCGACATGTCGTGGAGGGCGCAGCAGTCGGCACCGTTGTAGATGGAAAGCCGTGCGTCGCACCCTTCGTTGGCGCACACCCGGCCTCGCCGGTACACGGGCGGCGGCACCATGGCCGCCCAACGGCTCCGTTGCCACTGAATCCGGCCTTCGAATTTCGATCTCGCATTGGCCCCACCTCCTCGCTCAGAAGGGAGGTACCCGAGTCGACACCGCATCAAACCGGTCGCCCGGCGGAATCGGACTGCGAGCTACCGTTCCTCGGCCAAGTTCTCCCGTATCCGGGCCATGCTCTGGGCCAGCAGGCGAGAGACATGCATCTGGCTGATACCCACGCGGACGGCAATCTCCGACTGGGTCAGGCCATCGACGAACCGGAGCCGGACCACCTCTTGTTGACGTTCGGGCAGGGCAGCCAGTGCCGGCGCCAGCACCGAGCGCTCATCGACCACGGCCACTCCGGCGTCGTCCGTCCCCAAGCGATCGGCCAGCGTCTCGTCCCGCTGACCAGGGGCGTCGATCGATGACGAGCGGTAGCCCTGGCCGGCTTCGATCGCCTCGAGAATCGCATCCTGGGAGACGCCGATCGACTCAGCCAGTTCGGGAACGGTGGGGGGACGGCCCAGCTCCTGGGAGAGCACGTCGATGGTGTGCCCGAGCTCCAAGTACAGCTCCTGGATACGCCGGGGCGCTCGGACCGCCCAGCCCTTGTCCCGGAAATGGCGCTTGAGCTCGCCGATGACTGTTCCGGTGGCGTAGGTGGTGAACTCCACCCCACGATCGGGGTCGAAGCGATCCACCGCCTTGATCAGGGCGATTGAGCCGACCTGCACCAGATCGTCGTAGGGCTCACCCCGATTGGCGAACCGATGAGCCAGCCGTCGGGCCAGGCCTATGTGCTCGGTGACCAACTCGTCGCGCAACCGCTCGTCGCGGGTAGTGGCGAACTCGACCCATCGTTCCCGGGGCACCGGTGGCCGCCGGGCATCATCGGCCATCAGTGTTCAACCCTGCTCCTACGCTTGGACAGCCAAGCTCGTCGGCGACCATCGCTGGAGTCGCGACCGTGTTCGTCGACCAGGGCCTCGATCAAACGGATCGACAAGTCATCGGGCTCCCCGGGCGCGTGACCTTCCTCGGACTCACCGCTCCGATCGAGCTCGCAGGTAATGGCGATGGTGGCGCCATCGAGGGTGAACTCGAGCCTGACCGTTCCCGACCTCGCTCCCCCCACCACCGACAGGCACAGTTCGTCGACGGCGAGGCGGAGGTCTTCGATCTCCTCGATGTCGAAATCGGCCCTGGACGCCATGGTGGCCGCGGTGATCCTGGCCAACACCAATAGCTCGGATCGGACCGGAAGTGACAGGGAAACCGTGTCAGCTCATCCCGACAGAGCCTCGTCCACGGTCGAGAAGATAGGGAACACCCTAATGAGATCGGTGATCTCGAACACCTTGAGGATCCGGGGTTCGGCGATGACCAGCTTGAGGGTGCCGCCCGGACGCGCGTCAGTCGCTTGAACGATCCCACCAGCACGCCGAGTGCCGTGGAGTCGAGGAACGAGACACCCAACAGGTCCACGACCACTGTGGATGGGCCCGACTCCTCGTGGACACCAAGGTGTTCCGCCAGCGCCGGAGCAGTAGCGACGTCGATCTCCCCGACGACGGCGACCACGGGTACTCCTCCGGTGACCTGCTCCTTGATCTCAAAGGTCAGCTCCATGATCTCCTGTCCCTCTCCTCTCGAACTGCGCCCCGCTTGGTATACCCGGCCCCGGGTGCATCTCGCACGCCAACCCAGGCCCAGGGCTGGGCGCAACCCTCCCCATCCCGGTGGAGCACACCAAGACGGCGAATGGATAGACGCAATTTCCTGATTGACTGATCGGGCTTGTCGAAGGCTACGCCACCCCGGGGCCGGCTCGGTCGCCCCGGCGGACAAGCGCTGGCCGACAAGGAGGTCCGATGGGCAACATGTGGTCGTGGCTGGGTCTCAACCTGGGCAAACGCGCCGGAACGGTGTCGCTCATCGGCTTGCTCGTGACCGTGGGGCTCGGGGTGGGGATCACCCAGCTCAAGTTCTCGACCAGTAACGCCAGCTACCTCAACAGCACCGACAAGGCTCAGATCGAGAACCAGAATTACCAGAAGAACTTCGGCGGTGACCCGGTCGCCATCATGTTCACCATGAAGCCGGGTACCACCACGGACAACCTGTTCACAACCAGCAACGTCGCCCAGATGACCCGGGTGCAACAGAGGCTGACCGCTGATCCCTCGGTGTTCTCCGTGGTCTCGCCGCTCGACGCCCTCGAGCTGGCCAGCAGCTTGTCCACCAGTTCGGACGGCAACCCCTCGGACAGCCTGGCCGGCAAGCTGCTTCTCTCCGCGTACAACCGTGACCCCTCGGCTGCGGGCAAGGCCGCCCGGTTACAGGACATCCAGGACCAGCTGCGCGGAGAAGGCGCCATTCCACCCGATCAGCGCACCTTCTCCAATCCGAAATGGGTCCACTTCCTCACCCATGCCAGCAACGGAACCATGCGGGAGTCGTCGGCCGCTTTTTTGCCCAATCCGGGCCACGCCGCCATGCTCGTCTTCTTGAAGGGCAACCTGTCCATCGACCAAGAGTCGGCGGCAGCCCAGTCAGTGCAGACCATCCTCGGTCAGGCCCACTTCCAGAACACCTCGACCATCGTGACTGGTGTGCCCGCACTGCTCAGGACCATCAACGACTACCTGAAGAGCGGGATGCTGAAGCTCGGCGGCCTGGCCGCTCTCATCATGGTCGTCATCTTGTTCCTGGCCTTCAACGTCCGGTGGCGGATCCTCCCCTTCATCATCGTGACCATCGGTCTCATCTGGGCCTTCGGGTTGGTGGGGTACTTCGGCGTCCCCCTGACGCTGGCCAGCGTGGCCGGACTGCCGGTCCTGCTCGGGGTGGGCATCGACTACGCGATCCAGATGCACTCACGCGTCGAGGAAGAGGTCGTTTTGGATCGAGCGGCCAATCCCATCCAGACCACAGCGCGGAACCTCGGGCCCGCCTTGTTGGTCGTGACCTTCGACGCCGTCTTCGCCTTCATCGCCCTCTTGTTCGCCCGGGTGCCGATGATCCGGCAGTTCGGATTGCTGTTGGTGATCGGGATCGTCGCCGTTTGTATCTGCTCCATCATCGGGCCCCTCGCCATCTTGGGCATCCGAGAATACAAATCGCCCACCAAGGGCCGGGACTTCAGCCGGGGCCGGCTCAGCCGGCTGACGGTATGGCTGGGCAGCGTGCCGGCCAAGGCGGCCATCCCGTTCGCCATCGCCAGCATCCTGATCTTTGCCGGTGGCCTCGCCGTCGAAGGCCACATCACCTTGCAGACCGATCCGCTCCAGTGGGTCAATCCCCAGTCCCAGACGGTCAAGGACATCAACGCCCTGAAAGCCGGGGTGGGCACCGACAGCGACGTCGGTGTGCTCATCACTACCAACCACCCCTTCAGCGACCAAACCGTGGCCTACGTCAGTCGGTTCTCCAGCCAACAGGTGGCCCGGTTCCCGGACCTGCTCTACCCGGCCACGAGCATGGTCAACCTGGTCGACGAATTCATCACCGTGCCCGGCGCCTCTTTCGTATCTCCCCTCGGCGCCCAGGTGGCCGCGGTCAATGCGGTCGCTCCCCACGACCTCCGGAAGTCGAGCGTGGCCGACAACGGCCACGCGTTGGGCATCATCTTCCGATCGAAGACCGCGGTGCTCAGCGACCTGCAACCGGTGGTGACCCATCTGCAAGACAACATCCATCCCCCGCCGGGCATGACCGCCGCCCCCGGGGGCATCGCTGTTGTCGGAGTGGGGTTGCTCGAGAACCTGGCCGCCTCGCGCCTGTTGCTGACCTACCTGTCGATCATCCTGGTGGGAGCGTTCTTGACCGTGCGGCTGCGGAGCCTCATCCGGTCGTTGCTCTCTTTGGTGCCGGTGCTCATCGCCGTGGGGTTGGTGTCGTTGATCGCCTGGGCGTTCAGCCTGAAGCTCAGCCCGCTGACCGCGGTCTCGGGCCCGCTGGTGGTCGCCGTCTGCACCGAGTTCACCTCGCTCATCCTGTTGCGCTTCGTCGAAGAACGGGGACGGGGCCTCAGCCCCCGGGAGGCGGCCGATATCACCGCGTCGCGTACCGGACGGGCCTTCATGGTCTCGGGGATGACAGCCGTGGTCGGGGTGGGCGTTCTGGCCACGTCGTCGTTCCCGCTGTTGCAAGGATTCGGGATCATCGTGGGGCTCAACGTGGCCGTTGCTCTGGTCTGCGCGCTGGTGGTGCTGCCGCCCATCTTGGTGTGGGCCGATGCCGACGGCCGCGGCTACGTGTCCAAGAGCCTGCTCCGCCACCGGGAGAAGCCGCGAACACCCGCGGATCCCGAACCCGTCCCCCATCTGGAACCCCAGCCCTAACTGGGGACAGGACACTGGGGACAGGGCACCGACGGACCCGGTCCAACGGAAGCGGACGCCGGTGCCCTAACCGGGTGGGCGCTGAAGCCGCCCGATCAGCGGAAGGACGAACCAGAGGCCGACGAAGACCACGGGCATGGCCGCAGCCAGGATGGGTACGACGACGCCGTGATCGACCGTGCTGACCACCAGCCAGACGGCAGCCGAGATGGCCAGGGCCACCGCGGCCAGGCCCAACAGGGCGAGAGCGTTCGACACGGCCAGGAGCCGGCGCTTCTCGTGCCGACGGAACACCATCCGGTGATAGGCCACCGGTCCGGTGAGTAGCGCAGTGGCCACGGCGGCCAGCAGCAGACTGGCCTGATACAGAATTCGTTGGGCGTGGTCGAGCTGGCTGAAGTGGTTGGTGAAGGGCAGCGACAACAGGAACCCGAACAGCACCTGGACACCGAGGCCGGCGACCCGGAGCTCCTGGAGGAGCTCGGCCACGTTCCGGTCCATGCGTTCGTTCTCGGACTCGTTTCTCCCGGTATTGGCCGGATCGCCACCCCGCTCATCGATCACCCCTTCGAGATACCCGTCCACCTCCCCGGTTGAACCTGGCCTCCGATCAGGAGTGGCGCGGCTCACCGACGGGGACTTCCCGGGCCGAGGGAACCCGGGAAGGTTCGAGTCCGACCCGGCGGACAGCCAAGGCGAACCGGTGCACGTCCCGGACGGCACATCCCCCTCGGTCGTTGTTGAAGTACACGAACACGTCCTCAGCGGCGGACCACCGATCGGCCAGGCGCTCGGCCCACGACCGCAGGGCGGTACGCCCGTAGCACGGGGCCGGGCTGGCTCGCCCTTCGTGGAACCGGAGGTAACCCCAGTCCGCGGTGCGCCACTGCGGGGAGTGGCCGGTCGGCGTGTCGCTCAGGCAGAAGGCAGCCTGATGACGGGCCAACAGGTCTGCCGTCCCGTCCGTGTACCACGAGTCGTGGCGGGGCTCGAAGGCGATCCGCGTCGTTCGAGGAAAGAGGCCGAGCGTCTCGTCTAGGGCCTCGAGGTTGATACGGAAGTTGGCTGGGAGCTGGAGGAGCACCGGGCCCAGCTTGGGACCCAGGTGTTCGGCTCGGCTCATGAGACGGTCGACGGGCTCAGCAGGATCCTTGAGGCGCCGAATGTGACGTCAGATAGCGGCTGGCCTTGACCGTCACGATGAAGTCGCCGGGAGTCCGGTCCTTCCACGCCTCGAAGGTTGCAGCCTCCGGGAGACGGTAGAAGGCGTTGTTGACCTCTACCGTGCGGAACCGGGCCGCATAGTGCTCGAGCCAGCGCGCTTGGGCCAGACCGGTCGGGTAAAAGCGACCGCGCCAGTCGGCATACTGCCAACCCGAGGTTCCTATGAGTACCGGCACCGGTGGTCGATGCCCGATGCCGGTCGCCGGTAAACGCTGCGTCTAGCGGGCCGGCCCAGACGTGGAGAGATCGAGCGGGCGTCGGACCCTGGCACCAAGACGGGACATGATGGTGATGTGCTCGACGTGCCCATCTCCGACGACATGATCCGATTGGGCCAGTTCCTCAAGCTGGCCAACCTCATCGATTCAGGATCGGATGCCCGGATCCTGCTCGAGGACGGGTCGGTCCACGTCAACGGCGAATCGGAGCGGCGACGGGGTCGCCAGCTGCATCGCGGCGACGTGGTCACCGTCCAGGGTCATCAGGTCCGCGTGGCCTGAGCACGTGCCTCGGCCGGTCGCTCGCCTGGTCGGGCGCTCGGTCGGGTGATCGATCGGGCTGTCGTCCCTACACTCATCGGCATGCGCGTGCTGATCACCGGAGCTGCCCGAGCAATCGGTGAGGCGACCGCGAAGGAGCTGACCGCCCGCGGCCACCATGTGGTGGCCACGGCCCGGGTTCCGGAGCTCCTCGAGGCCGTCGAGGCATCGCAGCGCATCGAGCTGGATGTCCGGGATGAGTCATCGATCCGAAGGGCCTTGGCCGCCACTGGCGAGCTCGACGCCGTCGTGAACAACGCCGGCATCTCGACCAAGGGACCCCTGGAGGACTATCCGCTCCAAGGACTCCGAGATGCCCTCGATACCAACGCCGTCGGTCCCCTGCGGCTCCTTCAGCCTCTCCTCCCATCATGGCGAGCCCGGGGTAGTGGCGTGATCGTCAACGTGAGCTCGGTGCAGGGACGCATTCCCACGCCGCTCGAGGGTGCCTACGCGGCGTCCAAACATGCCCTGGAGGCCATCTCCGAAACCCTCCACTACGAGCTGGGTCACTTTGGGATCCGCGTGGTCATCGTCCAACCCGGGTACATCTCGCCGGGGATGAAGGACGCCGGCGAGCACCCGGGACCCGACGTCTACGGCGAGCTCTGGGAGCAGTGGAACAACGTCTCCTCCACCTTGACCGGGCCGTCCGGACGCTCGGACCCGAGCATCGTGGCCGCCGCGATCGCCGACACGTTGGAGGATCCGGAAACCCCTCTCCGGGTGGAGGTCGGTGCGGATGCCGAGACCGTCTTGGCCGTGCGCCGAGAGCTCGACGACGCAGCCTTCGAAGCCACCATGCGAGCGACGCTCGGCCTTACCTGGTGAGCAGGGCCCGTTGGGTGGGACTGACGTACGGGCGGGAACGGCCCCGACACTGGGATTTCAGCTGGCGGCAGCCGGTGGGCTCGCAGTTGGCGGTGCTCGAGCACTTCGTCGACCATCCCGTACTCGATGGCATCGGTAGCGCCCAGGATGTAGTCCCGGTCGGTGTCGGCGGCGATCCGATCGATCGGCTGGCCGGTGTGGTGCGCCAGAATCTGCTCGATGCGGCCCCGGAGGAAGGCGATCTCCCGGGCCTGGTTCTCGATGTCGATCGACTGTCCCTGGGCACCGCCGTGAGGTTGGTGGATCAAGATCCGGGAGTTGGGCAACGTGTAGCGCTTGCCGGCCGTCCCGCCGGCCAGGAGGACCGCGCCCCCGAGGCGGCCATGCCCAGGCACACGGTGGAGACGTCCGGCCGAATGATCTGCATGGTGTCGTAGATGGCGAAGGTAGAGGTGACCGATCCTCCCGGGCTGTTTATGTACAAGGAGATGTCCTTGTCCGGGTCCTCCGCGGCCAGGTGCAGGAGCTGGGCAGTCAACAGGCTGGCGCTGTCGTCGTTGATCTCGGTGGTGAGCATGACGACGCGGTCCTTGAGCAGACGGGAATAGATGTCGTAGGCGCGTTCTCCCCGCGACGACTGCTCGATGACGGTTGGGACCAGATAGCCCATGGCGACCTCCTCGTTATCTGCAACTTGATGGTTGCACGTTAGCCACAGGCGGTCCATATGTGCAACTCTGGAGTTGCACTGACACAGCCATTCGACGGAAGACGCAGCCATTCGGAGGAGATTGCATGCTCGAGCGCCACGTATTCATCCCAGCCAGCCCCCAGCACGTGTGGGAGAACCTGACCGATCCCGATGCCGTCTCGACCTGGTTCGGGGCCGAGGTGGACTGGGACCTCAGTCCGGGCGGCCGGGCCGGTTCCTCGAGGACGACGGTACGGTCCGGGAGGGTCGGGTCGACGTGGTGGTCCCCGACCAGCATCTGCGATTCAGCTGGTGGCCCGAGGGCCAGGCGGACGGCGAGACCTCGGAGGTCAGCTACTTCCTCGAACCTGACGGAGACGGGACGGACCTCACCATCATCGAACGGCCGGTCCCCACCAAGCAGCCGGCTACGACGCTGTCGACGCACGTGCCGTCGGGCAGGGCGTGCGACTCGACGGCGGCGACCTGGACGGCAATGGACGACCATATGGTCGGCGTGTGGAGCCGGGTCAATGCACCCGTTGCCGTTGGCACCCGCTGATTCACCGGCCGAGCCGACGGAAGCGGACGCCGGCGGTGTGTTTGCCGCGCTGGCCGACCCGACCAGACGGCGACTGCTCGATCAGCTGGCCGATGAGGGCCCGTTGACTGCCACCGCGCTGGCCCACGGATACCCGATGTCGCGCCAAGCCGTCGTCAAGCACTTGAGCGCCCTGGCCGCCGCCGGGTTGCTCGTTGGTGAGCGCCAGGGTCGAGAGGTGCGTTACCAGGTGGTGGGCACGGGCCTCGGCGGCGCAGCCACATGGCTGTCAGAGGTGGGAGATCGGTGGGACCGGCGACTCGATGCGCTCCAGCGCCGGTTCAAGGAGTAGTCGCCCTACTGGCCCCAGGCACAGACCACGCCTGGACCGGGAGGTTTGGGCCGAGAGGTCGGTTTGCTGTTCGGGCACAATGAGAGGCGATGACCGAGACGCAGCCGACCGCCGAAGAGCAGCAGACGCCCAGATCGGTGACCTGGCTGGCCGCCTATGTCTATGGCACCATCGCCACGATGGTGGCCATCGCCGGCCTTACCTTCGAGAAGCATCCGAATGCGGCCTCGGCCACCGGAGTGCTGATTGTCGGAGCCATCGCCATCTGGTTGGCCCACGCCGTCTCCCAACTGGTTGGACGCAGGGCGCGAGAGCGAACCGACCTTCATGCCGCAGACATACGGGCTGAGCTGCGGAACTCCTGGCCGATCGTCTCCGCGGCGATCCCGGCGCGGTGGTGATGTTCATCGCCTGCTTCGGTGCGTGGACAGCGTCGACGGCTCTGGTGGTCGACGAGATCATCGGCGTCGTGGCCTTGACCGGGGTGGGCATTGCCACTGCTGGGGGAGCCCAACGCTCGCTCCTCCGGCGCACGATCTATGTCAGCCTGCTCACCGGCGTCGGCCTGGCCATCGTCGGCCTCGAGGTGTTGGCCCACCAGTTATAGATATGGGCGTGTAGAGATGGCCCGGATAGGTATGGGCCTCTAGACATGGCCCGCGCCCGTCGGATAACGCCCTGCATCTTGGTGGCCGTGGGCCTGTGCGCCTGGTGCGGTTGGGCCAGCAGCTACCACCGATCCACCACTCCCCGCTGCGTGATGTGGTGTGCCTCGCTCGCCGGCGTGGTCGCCATCGACCTCCTGTTCTGGCGAGGTCGGCACAACACTCGACTCTCGGTGTCCCTCTCGCCGGACAACAAGAGCTGGCCGCGACCGGGCCAGGGTGGCAGCACCCGTGTGCTCCTCGGCGTATCGCCGTGGCTGGCCCTCCTCCTCATCGTGGTGGTCTGGGAGGTGCTCGGCGTCGACACCGGGCCCCACGTGGCGCACCTGACGATCAGCGTGCTGGCCCAGGCCTACCGCCCCCTCGCTGCTGCCCTGTTGCTGGTCTGGATGCTGGTGGGGCTGGGCTACGGCGCGGCACGAGCCCGAGCACCACTCGATCGGCTGCCGGGCCAGGCGGGCCAGGCGGGCCAGGCGGGCCAGGGTGCATCGCCGGGCCTGTCATCGAGCGCGGTCGCCATCGGCATCCCTCACCGGGCGCTCCCGCCGGCGCTCCTCCTTCCCGGCAACCGGGCGGTCGGTGTGGCTTTCTGGGTAGCACTCGTCGTCGCCGGCGTGCTCGTGGACCTCGTCGCCCGGTACTCCGGGGGCGCGTGGCCAGTGCCGGCGAATTGGTGCGGCTTATCTCCCGGCCGAGGGCCGCGAACATCCTGCTGGTCGTGGCCTGGGGGTACGCGGGTTGGCATCTGTTCGCCCGATGATCGGCGGCGCTCGTTGGCTGACGCATCGGCCACGGTCACTCCGCCGTGGTGATCTCCACCGACTGACGTCCTCGCAGCAGCAACCGGAGGAGGGCGCTGAAGAGGCCCCCTCGTGGAGCACACTCGAGGAACGCGATCTCACGCTCGCCCACTCCGAAGGTGATGTCGGCCACCGCTTCCCGATGGGGAACCATCACCACCAGCCGATGTTCGCCCGGCGGGACCGCGAAATTCTTCACCTCACCTGACTTGATGCCTCCGACCGGTTCACCATCCAGCTCCAGTCGGTACGTCCCTAAAGTGCCCACCGTCCCGCTGGCCACCCGGACCACGCGGACAGTGGCCGTTCGGCCTTCGCCGCGATCCGAACGGTGGGTTATGGCCACTGGTCGACGGTACCGCTCGACGGTGCGCGGCGGCGAGCGGGTCCGCGGCCCTCGACTCGGTGTGGGTCGGTGCGAACGCGTCGCTCATCGCTGGATGGACTTGATCTCCAGGAACTCCTCGAGGCCGAAGCGGCCCATCTCCCGGCCGTTGCCCGACTGCTTGTACCACCGAACGGCGCAAGCGGGTTGAACTGAGCACCGTTGACATCAACCTGGCCCGCTCGCAGCCGCTTGGCGACAGCGAGCGCATGCTCCCTCTCACCGAATACGGCAGCATTGAGCCCGTAAACCGTGGCGTTGGCGATCTGGACAGCCTGCTCGTCGTCAGCATAGGCGATCACCGAGAGCACCGGACCGAAGATCTCCTCTTGCGCGATCACCGCGTTGGGGTTCACGTTGGAGAAGACCGTTGGCTGCACGTAGGCGCCCGACTCCAGGCCGGCGACGGTTCCCGGTCCGCCGATGGCGACGGTGGCCCCGTCGGAGATCCCCCGCTCGATGTAGCCGGCGACCCGCCGGCGTTGCGCCTCGGAGACCACGGGCCCGATCCGGGTACTCTCATCCATCGGGTCGCCGACGGTGTACTCGGCGGCGGCGGCGATGGCCAGCTCGACGGCCTCCTCGTGACGGGTAGCGGGACCAACATCCGGGACCACGCGCCACAGACCTGGCCGCCGTTTATCCACGCGTGTCCCAGCCCGAGCGTGACCGCCTGGCCAGGTCGGCGTCGTCGAGGATCACGTTGGCGGACTTGCCGCCCAGTTCCAACGCCACCCGCTTGACCGTGTCCGACGCGACGACCGAGACTCGCTTGCCGGCCCGTGTCGAGCCGGTGAAGGACACCATGTCGATGCCGGGGTGCGCAGCAATGGCCTCGCCGACGACCGGCCCGGTGCCGTAGACGATGTTGAACACACCCGGCGGGAGCCCTGCCTCCGCGGCTACCTCGGCGAGGATGCGGGCGGTCAGCGGTGCGATCTCGGAAGGCTTGAAGACCACTGTGTTGCCGGCCAGTAGGGCGGGCACCACCTTCGTCACCGTCTGCTGCAGCGGGAAGTTCCAGGGCGTGATGGCCCCGACCACGCCGATTGGCTCGCGCACGATGAGCGAATTTCCGATCTCCTCGGTCCACGGGAAACCGGCGGCAAGCCCGGCGACGGACGCGGCGACGGCGATCGGCAAGGGGGCCTGAGCGGAGCGAGAGAGTCCGATCGGCGCGCCCATCTCGGCGGTGATCGTTTCGGCGACCTCGTCGAGCCGGCCTTGCAGGCCCTCAGAGATGCGCTGGACGATGGCGGCGCGCTCGACCGGTTCCGTACGAGCCCAGTCGGGAGAGGCGATTGTCGCGGCCATGACCGCCCTATCGACGTCGGCGGCTGTGCCGGCGGGGACGGCGGCGATTATCTCGCCTGTGGCCGGGTTCACCACGTCGATCGCTTCGGTGCCGCCGACCACGGCCTCGCCGCCGATCCAATGAGTAGGTGCGTTGAGGGTATGTGAAGTCATGACGTCACGGTCGCACGAACGCTAAGGCTGAGCCAGGTACAACCGATCCGGGGATACGGATCCGTTGTGACCCATCGGCGAGGGCCGGACCGCGGACGATTGATCCTTGGTTACCCGTGGCGTGGCCGCCGTACACTGTCTGTGACGACGGGAGATTCATTTCATGGACCGGCTCCAACTCGCCGAGTTTCTCCGGCCGTGGCGCGAGGCACTGCAACCAGAAGATGTAGGGCTGCCCCGGGGGCCGCGGCGACGTACTGGAGGCCTGCGCCGCGAAGAGGTCGC
Source organism: uncultured Acidimicrobiaceae bacterium (assembly GCA_963717035.1). Taxonomy (GTDB): domain Bacteria; phylum Actinomycetota; class Acidimicrobiia; order Acidimicrobiales; family RAAP-2; genus DASXMT01. The sequence goes on from CAVQVK010000097.1 coordinate 36,789, forward strand.
CGCCCTGTGCAGCATGTCGGTCGACTATTACAGCCGGATCGAGCAGCAACGAGGACCCAATCCATCCGAGCAGATACTCGCCTCGATCGCACGGGGGTTTCACCTCTCGCTCGATGAGCGCGACCATCTGTTCCGCCTCGCCGGCCACGCCACCCCGACGCGGGTCTTCCGCGGCGACCACATCAACCCCGGGATGATGCGCATCTTCGATCGACTCGAGGACACCCCCAGCCAGGTGATGAGTCACCTAGGGGAAACGCTCAAGCAGACCCCGCTGGCCATGGCGCTGATGGGCGACGACAGTGTCTACTCCGGGATGGCGCGCAGCCTGCACTACCGCTGGTTCACCGACCCGGCCTATCGCCTGATCTATCCCGAAGACGATCACCCCATGCATGATCGTCAGATCACGGCCCATCTGCGAGCCGCATATACGCGGGACGGTACGGACTCACGCGCCGCGGCGATTGTCGAGGCCTTGCTGGTGGCCAGCCCGACATTCGCGGGCAATCTGGCGCGAGCACCCCGTCTTGGGTCCGTACTGCGGGCCAAAGCGCGTCCAACATTCGAAGCTCGGTACGCTCGAGCTCCATTGCCAGACCCTGGTCGACCCCGACCAGTCCCAGACGCTGCTGGTATTTACCGCAGTGCCGGGCAGCGAGAGCTACGAGAAACTCCAGCTGCTACCGGCATTCGGCGACCAGCGGATCTGATCCCGCCACAGCAGGGCCCCTGACCTCCAACGCAATCGCCACGCGTGGTTGGCTCCCCATCGGTACTAGGGAGAATGGAGCCAGGGCTGGCTCAAGAGTGCCCGTTCCGTGAGCCGGCAGCAACGAGCTCTCCCTCGGCCACGTTGTGCTCGAGCTCTCCCCTGGCGAGCTTGTCTTCGAGCCGTTGCCCTTCGATGTCGGGGTCGGGGACGTACTTGGCGAACCAGGCCGGGTGGTACCAGACCTTGGACCCGATCATGGCCATCACGGCCGGGATCAGCGTGAGGCGCACGACGAAGGCGTCCAGAAACACGCCGGTGGCGAAGCTGAACCCGATGGCCTTGATGGTCGGATCGTTGGTGAGCATGAAGGACACGAAGATCGAGAACATGATCAGCGCGGCCGAGGTGACCACCCGGGCCGACACCCCCGTGCCCCGCTGGACGGAGCGGCGAGCGTCGCCGTTCTTGGTGTACTCCTCTTTGATCCTCGAGACGACGAACACCTCGTAGTCGCTGGACAGGCCGAAGATGATGGCCAACATGACGATCGGCAGGAAGCTGATCGTCTCGGCGGGGGTGATGCCGAAGAGGTGCTGGCCCCAGCCCCACTCGGCATCACCGGGCCACGCCGTCGC
>CAVQVK010000098.1:0-94965 GCA_963717035.1 uncultured Acidimicrobiaceae bacterium
GATCGCTCATGGTCGTCAGGGCACGAGCACGGCCTTGCCCACCATCGATCGGTCGATGAGGTCGGCCATCACGCCCGCCGCGCTCGCCAACGGGAACTCGGTCGGGGCCGTGGGGTGCACTCGGCCCTCTCGAACCAGTTCGGCCAGGTGGGCCAGGACCTGTTGATTCCCGTTCGGATCCCGGAACATCCAGCCGCCCCAGTCGACGCCCACAACGGTCCGGTTGTTGAGCAGCACCTGATTGAGCGGGATGGTGGGGATGGGTCCGGCGGCGAAGCCGATGACGCAGAACCGGCCGAAGTGCTCGCAAGGCTCGGAGCGCCGGCTCGCTGTGTGCCCCTCCCACCGGGTCGACAACCACGTCGACCCCGCCGTCCGACAGGGCCCGGGCGCGCACCTTGAGGTCCTCGTGCTCGTAGGCGATGGTCGCCTCCGCGCCCATCGCCCGCGCCGCCTCCAGCTTCTCCTGGCTCGACGCCGCCGCGATGACCCGGGCACCGAGCGCTCGAGCCACGTCGATGACGGCCAGGCCCACGCCACCGCCCGCCCCGAGGACGAGCACGTACTCGCCGGCGCGACCGAGGTACGGCGGGTCAAGGCGAACAGTGCCGTGCCGTAGCTCTGGAGAGCGCCGCCGCCTGGGCGTAGGTCAGGCCCGTCGGGCATGGGCAGCACCGACAGCGCCGGGACGGCGATCTGCTCGGCAAAGGCCCCGAGCCCGGAGAACACGACCACCCGGTCGCCGACGTCCACGCCGGTCACTCCGTCACCCAGTGAGACGACTTCACCGGCCAGCTCACTACCGGGCACGAACGGGGTGGATGGCTTGATCTGGTAGCGGCCCTGGCACATCAGGCCGTCCACGAAATTCACCCCCGCCGCTTGACCTGCATCACCACCTGGCCCTCCCCGGGGACGGGGGCTCGCGGTCTTCGACGACCAGGTTCTCCAGGGGACCCAGCTCGGGGCACACGACGGTGCGCATGGCCGTCAACGTAGGGCGGGGCGGTCAGGGGGACAAGCGGTAGACGTACATGCCGTAGACGCCGCCCACCAGCCCCGTGTAGTGGAACTGGTGATCGGCGGTGACGGCGGCGTTGAGGCGGGAATTGACCTTTTGCTTGTAGGCCACCCCGGTTCCCCCTGCCGGCTACTCTGGCGCGTGGTCAGATTTCCCGCGCTGCAGCCAGTAGTTCCTTTGCTGCCCAGTCGATGAACCAGCCTGGCTGTCGCCGCCGATCTGGACCAGGGCCAGATGGGTGAACCCGGCCTCTTTGAATCGGGCGATGCCTTCCAGATGGCGATCGAGGTCGGGTCCACACGGGATCGACTCGACGATGTCGTCCTCGGTGACGTACTGCGATGCCGCCGCAAACGCCGCGGTACCGGGAAGCTCGGCGTTCAGCTTCCACCCTCCGCCGAACCACCGGAACTGCTCGAGGGCCCGACGTCGTGCCGTCCGTTCATCGTCGTCCCACGACACGGCCAGCTGCCCATATCGGGGCTTGCCCTTCCCGCCGGCGGTGTCGAAGCCCGCGCACAGCTCGGACTTGGGCTCGGTGGCGATGAGCACATCGGCCAGTTCCCCGGCCAGTCGCACCGAGTCGGACCCGGACACGGCGATCCCGATGGGCGGGAGTTCGTCGGGTAGGTCCCACACCTTGGCCGAATCGAAGGCGAAGTGCTGTCCCTGGTGGCGGACGTACCCTCCCGCCCACAGAGCCCGGATGATCTCCACTGCCTCTCGCAACATGTCGTGACGGACATCCACGCTCGGCCACCCTCCACCGACAACGTGCTCGTTGAGGTTCTCGCCCGCTCCCAACCCCAACGAGAACCGGCCGTGGGCCAGGAGCTGCATCGTGGCGGCCTTCTGGGCGATCACGGTCGGGTGATAGCGGCGGATCGGGCAGGTGACGAACGTCATCAGGGGTATGCGCGAGGTGGCCTGGGCCGCGGCCCCGAGCACTGACCAGGCGTAGGGGGAATGGCCCTGCTCGTCGAGCCAGGGAAAGTAGTGGTCGGAGATGACCGAGAAGTCGAACCCCGCTTCCTCCGCGGCCACCACGTCGGCAACCAGTTCGTTTGCTCCGGTCTGTTCGCACATCATCGTGTAGCCGATCTCCATTGGGTCCTCCTATCGTCGGGCTGCTCGTTTCATCGTCGGGCTACTCCTCGGGTCGTACCTCGCCGGCGGGATGTCCCGGTTCCAGGTCGCGGCACGTCGGACAGGGTGAGCTCGCCGGGGTGGGTGCCCTGGCCCCCGGCTACGGGAGTGACGACGCAGGCCACGTGGTCCCCCACGTCGATCCGGTCGATGATGGTCCCCTCGAGCCAGGCGGCGCATGCGGACAGCACTGGCGAGCCGGTCACTCCGTTCGTCCACGCCACCTGATCGAACTTGTCGGTGCAGTCGCCGGTCTCCTCGCCGAACACCGAGGCCAGGTCGTGCTGGTCAGAGCCCAGGAGGTGAAGGGCCAACCCGTCCGCCTTCTGGGATACGTCCCAGGTGTGGTTCGTCTTGGAGATGCAGACCAGGTAGCGAGGCGGTCGGATGCTGCACTGGGTCACGAAACCCACCAGGCAGCCGCTGCGCTCGTCGGGGGAGGCCACGGTGACGACGAAGAGGGGAGTAGTCCGACCGGTGGACCATCGGGGCGATTGCATCAGCGGCACGGTCGGATGGGGCACCCGTATCCGGTACCCGCTACCGGGACCGGTGACACCTCTCGGTGTGGTGCTCCGGCCACATTGGCGTAGGTCTCAAAGGGTGAAAGGAGGGGCACGCTCGGAGGTCGGTCGCCACTTCAGGGCGTCGATGTTTTCAAAAGGGTCAGAGAAAGATTTACGGGGGCGTTACCACCGCGTCGCGCTGCGTTCATCTCCCGGGGAATAGGCCATGGGCACCGTGACCCCGGTGCACGATGACCCCTCGAGAGGAGACCCTCCTGTATGAAGCGAAAGTCCCGACCCGCATTGCATCGACGACTGTTGGCCGCCGCCGGCGTTGCTGTTCATCGGCGCATTGGTCCCGATCGCCGTAGCGAGTGGAGATCAATCACCACCCTCGCAGGGGTGGGGCAATGGCCAACCGTCCGGATCAAACCGTCCGCGCCGCGCTGCCCCCCGGGAAGATCCAGCACATCTTGGTGATCGACATGGAGAACGAGGGGTTCTCGAGCACCTGGGGTCCCGCGTCCCCGGCGACGTACCTCAACGGAACCCTCCGCAAGCAGGGCGAGCTCATCGACAACTACTACGGCACCGCCCACAACAGCTTGCCCAATTACATCGCCCAGGTCTCCGGCCAGGCGCCCACCGACATGACCAAGGCCGACTGTTCGGGCTTGGCCGGCACCTTGTACGTGAACGTTTCACCGGGAACCGATGATCCGTTCCCGGCCACCAATCCGGGCCAGGTCGATGGCAACGGGTGCATCTACCCGGCACCGACGGCAACCAGCACCGGAGCCCCGACCATCGCCGACCAGCTCGATGCCGCCTACCCACCCAACCCCACCACGCACGTTGCCGCCTGGCGCCAGTACTCCGGGGACATGGGCAACACGCCGAGCCGGGATGGCGGCACCCCTGACCCGACGGGAGGAACGGATTGCGCACACCCGAAGGTTGGGGGCGCCGACAATGCTGAAGGGGCCACAACGACGGATCAGTACGCCAATCGCCACAATCCGTTCATCTATTTCCATTCCATCATCGACAACCAGGCAGTGTGCAATGCCAACGTCGTGCCGCTCGGGACCCTGGAGAGCAACGGCACGCCGTCGCCGACCGGTCACCTGGTGAGCGACCTGTCGAGCCCGGCCACCACACCGAAGTTCGGGTTCGTGACCCCCAACACCTGTGACGACGGCCATGACAATCCGTGTGTCGGGCTCAATGACAGCGGAACCCACGCCGGCGGCCTGGTGGCAGTCGACAGCTGGCTGCAACACTGGATGCCGACGATCCTGAGCTCGCCGGCCTACCGGGACGGCAGCATGCTCGTCGTCGCTCACCTCCGACGAGGCCGAGCCGACCGCGGGTGACCCTCCCGCCGGCAGTTCCTGCTGCTATGAGCAGCCGGGCCCCAACACGGTGGCACCGGGAGATCCCTCGTCCACTGCGGCCACGAATACGGCACCGGGCGGCGGCAAGGTCGGGGCACTGCTGTTCAATGCCGACTACATCGCTCCCGGCAGCGAGGACACCACCGGCTCCTACAACCACTACTCGGCCCTCCGTAGCTATGAGGACCTGCTCGGTCTGACCAGCTGGTGGTGCGGACGGTCTCGGGCACCTGGGATTTGCCGCCGCCCCCGGGCTCGTCCCTTCGGCCGGGACGTCTTCAACAACCGCTACCGAGGACTGGTCGGGACACTGGCCTCACCGATCGTGGGTCCTGGGCCAGTGAGAGCTGGCCCAGGATCGCGGTCGCCGGGGCCGTTCGGCCCCGAATTGCCGGAAAACCGGCTTCGGGCGACCAGCTGTTCGCTGACCCTCCACAGCCGGTCGGCATCGGACAGGGAGCGGGCCGGCCTGGACATCCGGCCGGGTTCGCTCCTCACGTAGTAGCCACCCGAGTCGTCCTCGAGCTCGGGTGCGGTGGCCACGTGGATGGTGGTGGCGGCACCGGCCTCGGGTGAGATCTCGAATGGACGAATGAGCTCGTTCCCCATCCGCACTATGCCCCTCAGGTCGCCGTCCATCCCAAAGCCGCTCCGCACCGGACCAGGGTGTACGGCGTTGGCGGTGACCCCGGTGCCCTCCAGGCGAGCGGCCAGGGCCCGGGTGAAGAGGATGTTGGCCAACTTCGACTGGGCGTACACACCGAAGGTGGTGTAGCGCCGTCTGCGTTTAGGTCCTCCCAGCGCATGCCCAATACGCGCGGCGTGGTGACCGACCGAGGTCAGGTTCACGATGCGGCTGGGAGCTGAGGCCTTCAGCCGATCGAGAAGGAGCACGGTCAACGCGAAATGACCCAGGTGATTGACGGCGAACGTCTGCTCGAAGCCCTGGGCGGACTCCTCGCGCTTCGACCAGATGCCGCCGGCGTTATTGACCAGGACGTCGAGCCGATCCCAGCGCTCCAGTATCTGTTGGGCGCATGCCGTCACCGAGGCCAGGTCGCTCAGATCGAGGGCCACGACATGGACGGCCTCACTGGCGGCCCGCTCTCGGACCTCCGCTGCGGCCGTCGTGGCCTTTTCCTGGTTGCGACAGGCCAGCACGGTGGTCATGCCCATGGCGGCCAGGCCCACCGCGGTCTCCTTGCCGATGCCCGAGTTCGAGCCGGTGATGACGGCCACCTTGTCGGCCACCTTGTCGGCCATGTTCACCGGGGCCTCCTCGGCCATGTTCACCGGGGCCTCCTCGGCCATGTTCAAATCCCCTCGCTCAGGGCGGCCTCGAGACGCTCGAGCGCTCCCGTCGTCCGCGCTCCCCACCAAAAGAGGTCCTTGCCGTCGATGAAGACGGTCGGCGCCACCGACTCGAGCTCGGGCAGCTGCCGCCGAGTGAACGGGTATGGCTCGCTCGGCGCCAGGACCACACCGGGATGCTTTTTCGCCGCCTCGTCCAGGGTCACAGTCGGATAGGGATCGTCGGCGAACACGTTCTCGATCCCCAGGGCTGTGAGCACGGAGGTCCCATAGGTCGGCGCCCCGAGGGCCATCCATGGTCGCCTCCAGATGGGGACGAAGGCGCGTGGCCGGCTTGGACGGGGTTGGCGCGCCGGGACCGGCTCCCAGTAGCCCCCGACCCGCTGGGCCAGCTCGTTCATGGCCGGGTCCACATCGGCCAGGTCCCGGATGGCGAGCACGTGCACGGGCAGGCCGGCGGCGACGAGGGCGTCGTAGTCCTCTCGCCGGTTCTCTTCCTCATCGACGACCACCAGGTCGGGCCGCAGGGAGACGATCTGCTCGATGTCGGGGTCCTTCGTGCCGCCGACCTGCACCCGCGAAGGCTGTTCGCAGAACCGGGTGCAAGCCACCGGCTCGATGCCCCAGGCCAGCAAGGTCTCGGTGACCGAGGGCACCAGTGAGACCACGTCCATGGCCGCGGTCAGGTGCTGACTTGACCCGACGTCGGATCGTTGAGCTTGCTCATCAAGTCCCGTAGCTGGCGTTGCTCGGCCGAGGAGAGCCGCCCGAACGAGGAGGGGGGCTTGGCCAGCAGCTCTTCCACCCGGGCCACCGTCTCGACGCCCTTCTCGGTGGGCACGACCACCTTGATCCGCCGATCGGTGGGGTGGGCCTGCCGCTCGGCCATGCCCGCCTTCTCCAGGCCGTCGACCAGCGCGGTCACGTACGACGCGTCGCAGCCGAACTGATAGGCCAGCTCACGCATGGCTACTGGGTTCTCGGGCGAGAGCTTCAGGAGGGCCTTCATCAGCGCGGCAGTCAGCCCGACTTCGGAGCTGATCCGGCGGACCTCGCCGAAGGCCTCGTCGCCCACCACCAGGCGCGCATGCACTCCCATGCTTCACATGCCGCCGCTTGCCCGGTGCCGCCTTGCCGGCTGTGGTCTCGCCCGGTGCTGTCTTGCCCATGGGGCCGGTGTTGCGGGGTCCTGCGGTAACGGTGGTGCTCACGGCGGTGAGGGTAGCAGAAGTCATAGGACAGAGTCAAAGATTGACAACCCACAATGGTTTATGATTATGTACTTGTTACCCCTGTGAACGACCTCCGGCGGACGTTCCTGCCGAACGCCGCCCCTGTGAACGATGCGGAGTCTTGATGACCGTTCTTGCTGATCCCGAAGTCCGTACCCTCCGATCTCGACGTCCGGTCCCCAGTTGGGCCGTACTGGTCATCGCCTGCATGGCCCAGTTCATGGTCGTCCTCGACATCTCCATCGTGAACGTCGCCCTTCCGGCGATGAAGCACAGCCTGGATCTGAGCTCCACCGCCCAGCAGTGGATCGTGAACGCATACACCCTGACCTTCGGTGGCTTCCTCCTTCTCGGAGGCCGGGCGGCCGACCTGTTCGGGCGCAAGAAGATCTTCGTGCTCGGTCTGGCCCTGTTCACCCTGGCCAGCTTGGCCGGAGGCTTTGCCCAGAGCGGCGGGATGCTCATTGTGGCCCGTGCTGTGCAGGGCCTTGGCGGTGCCATCCTGGCCCCGGCCACCTTGAGCTTGCTAACCACCAACTACACCGAACCGAAGGCCCGTACCCGCGCCCTGACCGCGTGGGGGGCCACGGCCGCCAGCGGCGGCGCGTTCGGAGCCGTGCTCGGAGGGGTGCTCACCCAGGCGTTCGACTGGCGGTGGGTGCTGTTCGTGAACGTCCCCATCGGCATCGTGCTGCTCATCGCCGCCGTTCGCTCGCTGACCGAGTCGAGGGGTACCGTGTCGGGTCTGCGCAGCCTGGACCTCCCGGGCGCCATCACCGTGACCGGGGGATTGGCCGCACTGGTCTACGCCATCGTGACCACCGACACCTACTCCTGGGGCTCGACTCACACGCTCGTGCTCTTGGCTGTGGCCGCCGTGTTGTTGGTGACCTTCGGGATCATCGAGAGCCGGGTGAAGCACCCGCTGGTCCCCTTGCGGATCTTCGCCAGCCGTTCACTCTCGGGGGCGAACGGCATCTCGCTCCTCCTCGGCGGCACCCTCACCGCCTTCATCTTCTTCATGTCGCTGTACATCCAACAGGTGAACGGGTACAGCCCCTTGAAGGCGGGACTGGCCCTGGTCCCAGCCACGCTGGGCAGCTTGGCGGCGTCATTGATCGCCGGGAAGTTGGTCGGCCGGGTGGGGCCCCGGGTCCTGCTCACCGTCGGCCCGCTGGTCGGCGCCGGTGGGCTGTTGTGGATGGCCCAACTGACGCCCGGTGACAGCTATCCCGGCCACATCCTGGTGCCGAGCATCCTGGTCGGCCTGGGCCTGGCTACGTGCTTCGTGCCCATGACCATGGCCGCCACCGGCGGCGTGCCCGTCCGGGACGCCGGGCTGGCGTCGGGGTTGGTCAATACCTCTCGCCAGGTGGGTGCCGCGATCGGATTGGCCGGATTGGCCACCTTGGCCATCAGCCGCACCGACCATCTGCTCGCCGGCCACCGCCCCACCCCGACCCGGCCGCGGCCGCCTTGACCTCCGGGTACGACCAGGCGTTCCTCTACGGCGCCGGAGTGGCGGTGGTCATGGCGCTGATCGCTGCCCTGATCATCCCCAAGCTCGCGGTCCATCAGGCTGAGACCGCGGTGGAGGCCGAAGCACTGGAGATGGTCGCCCTCGAAGGCGTATGAGATCGGGGCAGGCTCCTCGGAGCGGCCGAGGCTTTAGGGGGGACAGCCCCACCCCCGTCTCGGGTGCTCGCCGGATGTTCTCAGCAGGCACTTCTTCGTAGGGTGTCACCATGAGCCGAGCGCCCCTCACCGCGGAGCACCCCGTCTCCGTGGTCGGCGACACGAGGGCTGATCGAAGCGGGCAGGGTCTCCTTGCCGTACTGCTCGGTCCGTTCGCGCCCCGGACCTGGCTGTCCGCCAGCGCCTTGGTGGTATCCATGGTGACCGGGTTCATCGCCTTTGTGGCCATCACCGTCCTCGTGGTCACCGGGGTCGGGTTGCTCGTGGTGGCGCTGGTCGGCGTGATCCTCCTGGTGGCCACCCTGCACCTGACCCGGTACCTGGCCAAGTGGGACCGAGCTCGTATCCGAACATTCTTCGGAATCGAGATCACCCCGCCCACGCTCCCGGTCCGTGCCCCCGGTCAGTCCTTCTTCTCCTGGCAACGCTCCTGGGTCACCTCTCGGGCGATGTGGAAGCCATGCGGGTACCAGCTCCTCCGCGGTCCGATCATGGTGGTCGTCACCGTTGTCGCGATGGCCACGTGGTCGATCGCCGTGGCCCTCGTTGCCCTGCCGGTGTACATCCGACCGACGGTGTCGGGCGGCAGCAACTGGTGGTTCGGATCGGGGAGACCGCCGGCGGATGCCGTGGCCGGCCTGTGCGCCGCCGGCGTGGTCCTGTTGTTCGTGGCCCCCTGGGTGACCCGGGCCCTCGCGACCATCGACCTGACCCTGGCCCGGGCCATGTTGGGTCCCACCCGCCGGGACCGCCTCTCCACCGAGGTGACCCGCCTGTCGGTGTCTCGGGCTCGAATAGTGGATGCCACCGACGCCGAACGCCGACGGATCGAACGGGACCTGCACGATGGCGTGCAGCCCCGCCTGGTCTCGCTGGCCATCACGCTAGGGAGGGCCCAGGCCAAGTTCGTGACCGACCCCGACGAGGCCAACCGACTCGTGTCCCAGGCTCACGACAGCGCCAAGGAAGCACTGTCCGATCTCCGAGACCTGGCCCGCGGGATCCATCCCTCCGTGCTCGACGACCGTGGCCTGGATGCCGCGTTGTCGGCCCTGGTGGCCGGGTCACCGGTACCGGTCAGCGTGGAGGTCGACTTGCCCCGACGTCCGTCACGGACCAGCGAGGCCGTCGCCTATTTCTTCGTGGCCGAGGCCGTGACCAATGTGGCCAAACACGCCAAGGCCACCCACGCCACCGTCGTCATCGCTCAGGACGACGCCGTCATGCGCATCGTGGTGGCTGATGACGGCAGCGGGGGAGCAGAGTCCACCCCCGGAGGCGGCCTGGCCGGCCTGGTCGACCGGTTGGCCGCAGTCGACGGCACCCTGACCATGGCCAGCCCTCGTGGGGGTCCCACCCGGCTCGAGGCGGTCATCCCATGCGGGTGGTGATCGCCGACGACTCCGTGCTCCTGCGGGAGGGGATCGCCCGGTTGCTCGAGGACGCGGGCTTTGACGTGGTGGCCAAGGTGGCCGATGCCCCCTCGTTGCTCAAGGCCATGGAGCAGCACCTCCCCGACATCGCCGTGGTCGACGTGCGCATGCCCCCGACCTTCAGTGACGAAGGCCTCCGGGCCACGTTGGTCATCAGGAAGCAGTGGCCGGACGTCGCCGTGCTGGTGCTCTCCCAGTACGTCGAGGAGCGCTATGCCAGCGAACTGCTGGCCAGCGACACCGACGGTGTCGGCTACCTCCTGAAGGACCGGGTGGCCGACGTGCACGATTTCGTCGACGCGTTGCGGAGGGTGGCGGGCGGCGGTACCGCCCTCGATTCGGAGGTGGTGACCCAGCTGCTGGCTCGCAGCCGCCGGGTGGACCCGTTGGCCACCCTGACTGCTCGGGAGCGAGACGTCATGAGGCTCATGGCCGAAGGGCGGTCCAACGGTGCCATCGCCGAGGCCCTGGTGGTGTCCGTCGGTGCCGTGGAGAAGCACGTCGCCAACATCTTCCTCAAGCTCGATCTCTCGCCTGATGACCAAGATCACCGACGGGTGCTCGCCGTTCTCCAGTTTCTCGAGTCCTGAGGAGATGTCCGTGACCACCAAGCGAACGCCGGCCCAGCGCGTGGCCATCGGTGTTGCCGTGCTGGTGACCCTGGCCTTCATCGGTGCCGGCGCGGTGTCGGCCGCCTCGGGGATCGTCACCCAGTCCAAGGATGCCAGCCGCACCATCACGGGAGCGGTGACGACCGTCCACGTGACCGTCGACGGCAGTGTCCAAGTCCAGCCCGGCCCTGACGGCCAGGTGACGGTGGCGACCCACGAAGTCTGGTCGTTCAGCCAACCGACGGTGTCCGAGACGCAGAGCGGAACGGACCTCACCATCACCGCATCGTGTTCCGCCTCGCAATTCGGCACCTGTGCCACCTCGGTACGCTTGGTTGTCCCGTCTGGCGCGGCTCTGATCGTCACGTCGCAAGCGGCCAACATCTCGGTCTCGGGGGTGCAGGGCGCCCTCGCCCTGCACAGCGGCGACGGTGACGTTCACGTGGCCTCGGCATCGGGTCCCCTCCAGCTCTCGAGCGGCAACGGCGACGTCACCGGAACCGGCCTGTCCTCGTCCCAGGTGCAAGCGTCGAGCAACAACGGCACGGTGGACCTGACCTTCACCGGAGTGCCCAAGACGGTCACCGGCTCGAGCGACAACGGCAACGTCATCGTCGGCCTGCCCCGCGGCCCGACCTCCTATCTGGTCAGCGCCTCCTCCGACAACGGGAGCCATTCGGTCGGCGTGCCCACCAACTCCACGTCCGACCGGCACATCGTGGTCAGCTCCAGTAACGGCGATGTGTCCGTGGACTACGCCCCGTGAACCAACGACCGGCGCTCTGTTGGCGCACGCAGCTCGGTGTCGGTGGTCAACCGGCGGCGAACAATCGGTTGATGGCCGGCTTGATCACACTGGCGATCTGTTGTTGCCCGCGTGGCGTCGGATGGAAGGGCGCCTGGGACAGCAGGCTCAAGGGGTCGGCCGGGTTGATGATCGACAATCCGTAGTCCCACGGGTCCGCGGAGCACCAGCGGTGCCCGTCGAAGGCCGACGACAGATTGACCGCGCTCGAGGTTGGCCAAGTGCAAGCCACCGATCGTCTGGATGATCTGCCGGTTGAGCTGTCCGAGCAGCGTCGAGAGGTACTGCACCTGCGCGCTGCCCAACAGCGAAGAGTCGGGGCAGCTGGTGCCACCCGTCGGGAACGGATCGAAGTAGTTGGTGAAGACGACTTTGGGGACCTTGTGGTCGGCCGTGCCCCGCTGGTTGATCCATCGGGCCAAGGTCGCCAGGTTGCGCTCGAGTGCCGGGAGGTGGCTGAGCGCGTCGGTCTGCACGGTGGCGCCGGGATTGGCGGCCGTGCATTCGAGGCGCACCAACGGGTCGAACGTATGGGCCAGATTGTTCACCACACACGCCCGAACGACGGCCGAGAACTGCACGTCGTCGGCGCCCAGGGTGACGAGGACCAGATCGGGTCGGGCGGCGTCGTAGGCCGCGTTGATGTTGGTCTTGGCCGTCCAGTCGCCGAATTTGCGCGGGGCGGTACGTGTCGCCCCGTACCGATCTCGGTGCAGTGATGCCATTGGCGAAGGTGCTGCCGGTGCAAGCGAACTGGGCGAAGCGAGCGTGGAACTGTGCGGCCAGCACCTGGCCGTAGGCATCGGGCGAATCGTGGCAGAGCGGGTAGGGGCCTGGCCACACGGCATTGAGGTTGCCGCCTGTCCACCGCTGCGTCGTCGAGTCATAGCGGTAGCCGTAGAGGCTGCCTTCACCCGAGGCCACCGAGTCGCCCAGCTGCACGATCGAACGCGGCGTGGCCGGGCCCGCGGCGGGCGAACTGCTGCACGCCGACGATACCAACCCGAGGACACAGAGAGCGGAGATGGCGGCAACGGCGCGAAGCCTGCGCCGGCGGGAGACATTCACGACACCGTCCTAGCCCACGCTGGCCAGACATGTCTTGTTCCGGACGCGAACCGGCCGGCATCATCTGATGCCGGCCGGTTCGTTCAGTGTTCAGGTGCTGCGGTCCAGGGTTCTCCTCAGAGCCCGCACGAGGGTGCCGAGCTCCATGGCTGCCAGCCGTACTGGTTGTACAGCCGCAGGGCCAGTGCGTCCTGTGTGGCCGCGGATGCCTCATAAGGCCAGCCGCTGTAGCCGTAGGACTGCCAGGTGCTCTGGATGATGCCGTACGCGCCACTCGGCGCGGATGGGTCGTTGTACCGGTCACTCGACTCGTGCACGCGGATGCAGTCCCAGTCGGCGGTGTTGGTGCTCGTGCCGTCCGAGACCGCCGGAGCCGGTGCTGGTGCTGGTGCTGGTGCCGGTGCCGGAGCAACTGCGACCGGAGCCGCGGCTACTGGTGTCGGAGCTGGTGCCGGAGCCGGAGCCGGTGCTGGTGCTGGTGCCGGCGCTGGGAGCCGGAGCAGCCGGCGCGGGAGCCGGCGGAACAGGTGGCGCCGACGGCGTGGTCACCGATGCAACCAGTGGGGACACGCTCCCGGAAAACGAGAACGTCCCCAACTTGCCGGTCAACGGGACCAGGTCGGTGAGCTTTGTTCCCGCGGCCGGAAACGCCGCCGCCTTGGGTGTTAGTGGTGTCGTGAATGAAGCGTTTTGGCCGGCTGGAGTGGCCTGCGCAGGGGCAGACGTCACTTCGATACCGACCGTAATTGCGGTCGTGATAAGAGCAACGGGCATAACCGTTGCGAGTGCAATGCGGGTCCGCATGGCACCTCCCTTCGTCGGGCGCGATTTGCGCCTTCCTCTGCTCGGTGTTGGCGGGCTCCGGCCATTGCATTCGCGCCCCGGACGGCGAGCGGGAAGGCATCGTTCGTCCTGGCTTTGCGCCATAGGGTGTGCGGCCGGTTCTATGTGGCCCAGGGATTACGTGCTCTTCGGTTCCTCTTTCTGTCTCGGTTCGGGCCGCGTTCCACTCCACCAGGGTTGATAGAGCGCAGACGCGCCGATCCGAGGGTTGCTATCTCGGTCTCTTCCGTACGTACCGGCCGGCTGTAACCGCCTAGGTCCGGGGCAGGCGCCCCAGGGTCTCAGCCCGGGCACCTCAGAAGTTGCTTCCGAAACTATACAGGTCGATCGCGAGGGTTTGGTGCATGGGTGGCTCCTCCAATGGCAACGCACCGTTACCGCTCACCATGCTGATGGGGTCGTAATTCCAGGTGAAGGGGGGCAATTGCCGGTCCTGTCCGGGAGGTCCACAACTTTCGAGAATTTGCATCTCGGCGTTGACAAGCACCCATCTGGCTGCATATAGTTTAGGTATCCGAATGGCTGCGTATCCCTGGTCCGCCGCCAGATCGGCAACATCCAGAGGAGGATCACGTGGTAGATATCAGACATCGTGTGGTTATTTCGGCCCCGCTCGAAAGTGTGTACGAGGCAGTGGCCACCACGGAGGGAATCTCGGAATGGTGGACCCGAGACGGCGTCCGAGGGGAGTCGAGCGAGGGGTCCAGACTCCAGTTCTTCTTTGGTCAACCGGAACCAGCCGCCGTCATGGAAGTCACCCGGCTCGATCCCGACGGCCATGTGAACTGGATCTGCGTCGAGGGTCAAGAGGAGTGGGTCGGGACCAAACTCGTCTTCGACCTCACCCGTAAGGACGACGAGACGGTGGTGTTGTTCACGCACGCAGACTGGCGAGAGCCGGTCGAGTTCATGGCCCATTGCAGCGCCAGGTGGGCCTACTTCCTCCTGAGCCTCAAGAGCTACCTGGAGATCGGCAAGGGCACTCCCTTCCCCGACGACTTGAGGTTCTGACGGCTGGGGTGGAGCCGATCATGGTCGATGTCTTCAAGGCGCTCGCCGACCCGAGTCGCCGTCACCTTCTGGATCGTCTGAACGCGCGCAACGGACAGAACCTTCGGGAACTCTCCGAAGGTTTGGACATGGCCCGTCAGTCCGTCAGCAAACACTTGGCGATCCTTGAGGCAGCAAACCTGGTAACGACAATCCGACAGGGTCGGGAGAAGCTCCACTATCTCAACGCGGCACCAATCAACGAGATCGCTGAACGCTGGATCAATCGCTACGACCAAGAACGAGTCCGAGCTCTGTCGGATCTCAAACGAGCACTGGAGGAAACGCCGATGGAGAAACCGCAATTTGTCTACACGACGTACATCAGGACCACACCCGAACGTCTGTGGCAGGCCTTGACCGAACCGTCCTTCACCCGTCGCTGGTGGCAGACCACCTTCGAAACGGACTGGACGGTGGGATCATCCATGATCTGGGACAACAATGGCATCATTATCGCCGACCCAGAACAGATCGTTCTCGAATCCGATCCGTATCGAAGACTCGCCTACCGCTGGCACACCTTCACGCCGGAGTTGAACGAGCGAATTCAATTTACAGATGAGGTATTCGCCAAGCTCGCCGGCGAGCAGCGATCACGAGTCGCATTCGACATCGAGCCGGTCGGGGAGATGGTCAAACTGACGGTCGTTCATGATGACTTCGAGCCCGGAAGCACGGCGGCAACCATGGTGCGGAACGGCTGGCCCGTATTCCTGTCCAGCCTGAAAACGCTTCTCGAAACCGGCGAGCCGCTCGCTTCGACTCGGCCCGATCGGAAGGCGAAGTGAATCTATCGATCACGTCTTCGACATCCAGGCATCACCGCGCCGAACGGGTGTTGACCGCCGGGGTGGCCTGGATCGCCGGGTCAGCGAATGGGGCGTAGCGAAGGCAGCAGCGGGGCGAGGGTGCGCTCTTTGAGGCAGCCCCTCCACACGCCCAGGCCGTAGGCGAAGTCGTCAGCCAATGAGGCGCCCGACCACCGCACCGGGTCGAGGGGCGGACGCCGCCGCAGCCACTCGCCTAGAGGCGGCCCGAGCAAGAGGGCGAGAGCGGACCACCGGTACCTCCGGCTACAAGTGGCCACCAACACCAGCGCCGGTCCGGCGACGATGGTGCCGGCTCGACCGATTCCCTCCGCCGTTGACACGAGGGCCTGCCCGCTCCAGCGGGCCACCAGGTCTCGCGGTATGCCTGCCTTGGCTGCCCGCCGGGCGAGGGCCAGTCCCGAGATCACCGACATGACTGCCGAGGGGAGCGGCCGGCGGGCCAGGGCAAAGGCGACCGCGGCCGCGGGCAACGGCCGCACGACGGCGGGGGCGAGCCGACCCCGGTGCCGGCGGGCCAGCGGCGCCGCCGATGTCCCGTAGTGGTAGCGCCGGCCGAGCAGGCGAGCCCAGGTGATCGGCTCGCCGTGGTCGACGGTGACCGATGGCACGTAGCGAATGTGCCAGCCGGCGTCGCCCATCCTCCAGATCAAGTCGACGTCCTCGCCGTAGCGCAGCGACGAGGCGAAACCCCCGGCGAGCGCCGATCGCCGGACGACGAGCGCCGCGGTCGGAACGTACGACACCATGCGGCCGGGGCCTACCTCACCCTCGCGTAGGCCCAGATCGAGTGGCGACCGGGCCGATCCATAGCGCTCGAGCACCGACTGTCGACCGCGGGCGGGACCGTTGATCGGCCGCACCCGGGGGGCCACGGCACCGATCTCGGGATCGCCGAACAGGCCCACCAGTTCCGACAGCCAGGTCTCGGTCGGCACGCAGTCGCTGTCGAGGAAGGCGATCAGATCGGTGCGCACCTCGGACAGCGCATCGTTGCGGGCCGCCGCCGGACCGCCGCTCTGGTCTCGCACCACCAGGTGGGAACGGTGACGACGGCAGACCTCCGCGATCGGCCCCGGTCTCGAGGAGCCGTCGTCCACCACCACCACCCGAACATCGGGACCCAACCCGCCCAGGCAACGGTCGAGCAGGTCGGCTCGGTCCTTGACCGGGATGACCACGGTGATGTCCGCGATGTCGTGAGTCGCCGGAGGTCGGGGATGGGCCATGCCCGCGTTGACCAGCCGACGCCCGAGGCGTCGCGCCGCCACCGATCCGCGGCTGCCGCCGATCAGTCCGGCGAGGGCGTCCCGACCCGACGCACTGAGCCGGATCAACCGTCCCGGATAGCCACCGACCAGAGCGTTTCCGTCGTCAAGACTCCGCACCGAGGGGTCGATCACCAGGCGCCAGCCCGGGCGGGAGCGGGTTCAAAGGGTCAGGCCGCCGTCCACGGCGACATTGGCGCCGGTCATGCCGCTGCTCTCGGGACCGGCCAGCCAGGCCAGCAGTGGCGGCCACTTCGTCGGGGTCGAGCAACCGCTCGACGGTCTGCTGGGCGGCGAACGACTGGGCCGACTCCAGGCCGTACAAGCGGGCGCTCTCGACCAGGATGTCTGTGTCGGTCGACCCCGGGCTCACCGAGTTGGCCGTCACCCCGGTGCCCCGGAGGCTCGGCGGCCAGGCCTCGGACCAAGCCGACCACGCCGGCTTTGGCTGCGCTGTACACGGCCAGCATGGGCATGCCCCGGGCGGCGGCGGCCGAGGCCACGGCCAGGAACCGCCCATCGCGAGGCGCGGGTCGGCGCAAGAGGGCGGGGATCCCGGCTCGGGCGGCCACCAGCACCCCGCCGAGATCGATGTCGAGCACCGCTTGCTGCTCGTGCTCGGGCATCTCCCACTGGGGCACCCCGCCGGCGATGACGCCGGCCGCGGCGATGACCGCGTCCACACCGCCGAACCGGCGCTCGGCCACTCGACGGCCTCGGTCATGACGGCCAGCGAGGTGGCGTCGCCGACCACGGCAACGGCCTGGTCGCCAGCCGCGTCGGCCACCGCATGCAGCTGCTCGGCCGTCCCCATCGAGTAGGGCAGGCGGGGGTCGTCCGAGCCCCGATCGATGGCCACCACCGACCAGCCGTCGGCGGCCAGCCGTCGAACGGTGGCGGCCCCGATGCCGCGGGCCGCCCCGGTGACCACGGCCGTCCGGGTCACCGGTCGTCGCTGGATGTCAGGACCCGCATCCAGTCGGTCACGATTGCCTCCAGGTCGTCGATGGCCGCGGCGAGCAGAGGGCGACCCTCGTCGGCCGACGCTCCGGTCGGGTCGCCGAGGACGCCATTCTCGCTCACCGACCGGGTGCCGCCCGTGGACAGGGCGGGGAGGAGCTTGGCCAGGGGTGTCGGGTTTCCCGGTACGGCCCGGTCGATGTCCACCCGATCAGGCGCCACGGCCAGCATCACCGAAGTCTCGACCCGGCCGGCGTGGGCGTCGCCTTCCCAGCGCGGCGCCCACGCCCGCACGCTGCGCCCTTCGTCCGCAGCCGTCCGACGGCCCGGTTCACCGGGTCGGCGTTGCCCCCATGGGTGGACACCACCAGCAGAGCGGCCGAACGAGTCTGCCGCCGATCGGCCCAGCTCCACTAGGAACAGCTCGGTGGCCTCCCGTCCGATGGACAGGGTCCCGGGGAACCCGGCGTGCTCCCCGCTCGACCCGTAGGACAGCGGCGGGCGCCACGACGACGTAGGGTCGTCGTTCGGACAGGCCGTCGACGATGGCTTCGGCGATGTCGGTGTCGGTGGTGACCGGGAGGTGGGGCCCGTGTTGCTCGGTGGAGCCCACGGGGACGACCAACGCCCCGGCCGGCACGTCGGGCCAGGCCAGGGCGCCGAGCCGGGACTCGGTCATGGTTCGGTCGGACCGGGCCGATCTCGTCGTCGAGGTAGCCGTGGTGGGCCAGGAAGGCAAGAGGGCGTCGGCCGCCTCGGGCGCATCGACCGGCCCGATGATGGTCGGTGGCTCATGGGCCACCAGGGCGCCGGTCAGGGAGAAGAGCCGCTGGCGGGGGCCGCGCTGTCGGGGGCGGGATCACCCGGGTCCGCGGGCGGTAGGGGACGGCCGGACCAGCCGTCATCGGCTCGGCGCGGCCGGTGAGGGCCATCCCGTACTCGGGCGCGGTCGGGATGGCGGCGCGCCCGGCGGCCAGTGTGGCCGGGAGCGATGCCCGCCGGAGCCGCACCCCGGCACCCTCGACCGAGCACACGGCCGGTCGGGGCACGCGGAGCCGCTCGCGTCGTCCGCCGTCGAGTCGGCGTTCGACCAGGACACCGTCGGCCGCGGGCTGCAGGTCGACCAGGCCGAGGGCCTGGGCCGCGCCGAGCTCGTGGGCCAAAAAGGCGGGGAAGGCGCCCGTGCCGCGGTCGGCGGAGCGGTCACCGCAGATCACCAGCGCAGGGGGTCCGGCGACCTGCACGGCCGCAGCAACGGCTCGGGCGACGTTCGCTCGTCGCCTCCCAGGTCGTCCACGAAACCCTGGGCCGAGCCCAGCCCGTCGCCCCGGCCATTGCCTGGCCGCTGGTATGACCGTCCCCACCGCCATCACGTGGCGGCCAGGGGATCACGGAGGACCTCGCACCCAAGGGCCATGACGTCGCGCAACGTGCCGTCGGCCGCCGTCGGCCCGGCCGTGACGACCAGGACGGTGGCCGACCATGCTTCGGCGATCCGTAGGGCGTGCTCCACGGCGGCCTCGTCGGCCGCCGACAGCCCGGCACGATGGACGTCGCGGCTGATCGCGCCGGATAGGGCGTCGACATCCGGTCGTAGATCGGCGTAACGGACACAAGCCACGACCAGAGGTGTGGCCGGTTGTCTTTCCTCGGACACCATCGCTGTCATCCGTGCCGGAACTCGACGCCGTGGCCGCCGTCGGGATAGGTCCAGGTCAGCGCCCCTTCGTGGTTGCAGACCATGTAGCAGGTCCCACACTCGAAGCACTCTTCGTAGTTGAACAGGACACCGCCGTCAGCGGTGGGGGCGAACAGGTTGGCCGGGCAGGCGGTCACGCAGGCCTTGGTGGTGCATGACCGGCAGACCTCCGAATCCACGGTGATATGGGCCCGGGAGCCGACGCGGAAGTCGACGGTGGCCATGAGATCCTCGAACGAGGTTCCCCGGTAGCGGGGCTCGAGCTCGGTACCGGCGATGCCGTCGTGTCGGGTCGGGCTCAACCGAAGATCCTTGCCGCTCGAATGGTGTCGGTGGCCAGGTCGCGGAGCGTCACGCCGTGGCGGGCGGCGGCCTGTCGCGCCAGGCGGACCGCACCGGGCTTGGGCGTGGGATTGGTCACCGTGAACATGCCCTCGACCAGATCGCAGACCATCCCCGGATAGCGTGCTGGATGCGATCCGAGAGGATCAGGGCCGGCGCCCGCCGGAGCCGCTTGTGGTCGGCCAGGACGAATTGCTGCTCCAGGTCGGCCCGGTAGGAGGACAGGCCCGCCTCGGAGACGTCGCCGGCGGTGATGGCCCGGTCTGCCGTCCGGCCGGCGGCGTACCCCGAGCCGATGGCGAAGTTGACGCCCTCGAGCCAGATGCCGGCAGCCAGGGTCATGGCCGCCGCGTCGCCGGCGATCAGCATCCCGTCCATGGCCAGCTTTCGGCATGGTGTCGTAACCCGCCCTCGGGGATCAGGTGGGCGGCGTACTCCTTTACATCGGACCCCCGGAGGTAGGGAGCGATCGAGGGGTGGGCCTTCAGGTCGGTGATGATCTCTTCGGGGCGCACGCCCGAACGGGCCAGCTCGGGGAGCGAGAGGACGACGCCGATGGCCACCGAGTCGGCGTTTGTATAAAGGAAGCCCCCGCCGGGGATGTCCCGAGTGCACCCGACCATCTCGATGTCCAGCCCCTCGTGGCTCTGAACCCCGAATCGCTCGTTGATCACCTCGGGCGGTAGGCCGAGCACCTCTTTGACCCCGAGGGTGTGATGGTCCGCCTGGGCGCGGGGGAGCAGCCCGGCCTCTTTGGCCAAGAAGGAGTTGACGCCGTCACAGGCCACCACCAACTTCGCCCGCAGGTCGCCGTCGGCCCGATCGGTCCGCACGCCCGACCACTCGACCGGCCGGCGTCGCGGAGCAGCCCCGTCGCCACCGTGGAGGTGACCAGCTGCGCCCCGGCATCGACGGCCTTGCCGGCCAGCCAACTGTCGAAGTCGGCCCGGTAGGTGGTCATCCCGTTGTAGGGCGGCGCTCCCCAGGCCTGGGAGCGGTAGTCGACAGAGAGGGATTGGTCGGCCGTCATCATCATGGTGGACCGTCGGACCACCCACCGTTCCACGGGCACCTCGTCCCACCAGCCGGGGATGAGGCCGTCGAGGACGCGTCCGTAGACGACCCCGCCGTAGACGTTCTTCGAACCGGGGAACAGGCCCCGCTCCACCAGAACCACCGACCGCCCGGCCCGGGCCAGGGCCAGGGCCGCGGCCGAGCCGGCGGGACCGGCCCCTACCACCACGGCATCGAGCAGTGCTGTCTCAGATACAGCTGTCTCAGATACTGCTGTCTCAGGCCTTGTTGTCTCAAGCCTTGTTGTGTCAGGCATTGCGCACCTCGTTCGCAACGGAAAGGTCGAGCCGGCGGGCCAGCGCCACCAACAGGTCGCCGGCGTCGGTCACCAGGCCGAGATCGGCCATAGCGGTCATCGGGCACGAGGGGTCGGTGTTCACGCTGACGATATGCCGGGGTGCGCCGATACCACCGGTGTGCTGGGTGGCACCCGACACCCCGAACGCGACGTAGAGCTCTGGGTCGATGGTGACCCCGGTTGTCCCGATCTGGCGTTCGTAGCCGATCCACCCCGCGTCGGTGGCCACCCGGGTGGCCCCGGCCGACGCGCCGAGGGCGCCGGCAACCGCGCCCAGGAGATCGAACAGGTCGCGGGCTGCGTCGTCTCCACCGTGGCCCCCGACGAGACCGGCCCCCCCGGTGAGCACGCGGTGCGCCTCGCTGAGATCCATGGTGGCCGGGTCGGGCTCGAGCACCTCGAGCACCTCGGGGTCCAAGGCCGGCTCCACCGGGTCGGCCAGCTCCACCGGCTGGCTCGGCTTGGTTGCCGCCACCGGGGCAACGGTCCGGACGCCGGGCACCAACGTGGCCACCGCCGGTCCTTCGACCCGCACCGGGATGAGGATCCTGTCGTCGAGTCGGGACAGCTGGGCGACGATTGCCGGTGCCGCCCCGTCGCCCGTCGCCCCCCGGTCAGCCATTGTCACTTCGACGGCCTGAGCCAGAAGACGCCGGTCCAATGCTGCGGCCAGCCGAGGGGCCAGATCGCGACCATCGGCCGAAGCCGGCAACAGGACCAGGGGCACCTCCGTGACCATCGCAGCCAGCGACGCCGGCCAGGGATCCAGGTCGCAGCCCCGGGCCGGTGTCGCACCACCAGGACTGCTCGGCCGAGGTCAATGCGTCGGCCGCCACCTCGGCTCCCGACCCGACCACCAGGGCCAAGCCGCCCGCCTCGGCAACGGTCTCGTCGCCGCCTCGGGGGAGTTGGCCCGACCGGGCCACGATGACGGCCAGTGGCCGTCCGGGCGGGAAGGGGCTCATCGGGAAGGGACTCATAGGGACACCGCCACGCGGTGACCCTCGATCACGGCAGCATGGGCCCGCCGAGGGGCCAGGCAGTCACCGACCCGGTGGACCGGGAGACCGGAACCCTGGAGCTCGCGCCACAGGTCGTCTTCGGGCTGTTGATGGACTGCGCAGACCACCCAGTCGCAGGGTCGCACCTCATCCCGTCCGGTCGGATGGTGCTGGAGGGTGAGGACCACCCTGCCGTCGGGTCCGTCGGCCACCCCCATGGGCACGAGGTCGGTGCTCTGGCTGATCCCCTTGGCGTGGGCCTTCACATTCCAGGTCTCCATGTCGAGGGTGATGCCCAGGTCCTGTCCGACCACCATGCCGTTGGCGGCCACCTCGACTCGACAACCTCGGTCGGCCAACAGCTCGGCCGTCGCCGTCGCCTGGTGGAACCCGAGCTCGTCGATGAGGACCACGTCCCCCGATGGCGCCACTCGCCCCTCGAGCACGTCGCGTACGTCGACGACCCGGGGGTGGCCACCGGACCACCACGGCGCCAGCGGACGGGCCCCAGTGGCCAGCACCACCACGTCGGGATGCTCGGCCCGGACGAGCTCGGCATCGGCGTCGGTGCCCATCCTGATCGTCACCCCGAGGCGTCGGGCGTGGGTGATCAAGTTGCGCACGATGTCGAGGAACTCGGCGCGGCTGGGAACGCTGGCCGCCACCTGGACCTGGCCACCGAGCCGGTCACCGCGCTCGATCAGGGTGACGTCGTGGCCCCGTTCGGCCGCGGTCACCGCCGCCTGGAGGCCGCCGGGCCCGCCGCCGACGACCAGCACCCGTGACCGGCGACGAGGCGCAGGGAGCGGCACCGACTCGAGGCCGGTGCGCGGGTTCTCGATGCAGCCCAACCACCGGTTCAGGCCCATGCGGCCCACGCACTCCTGGTTGCACGACAAACAGCTCCGGATCTCGGTGGCATGTCCGGAGCGCGCCTTGGCCGCAAAGTCGGCGTCGGCTATCTGCCCTCGCACCACCCCGACCAGGTCGCACTGCCCCGACTCGAGGGCGCGGTCGGCCTGGAGCGGGTCTTTGAACCGGCCGACGCCCACCACGGGGATGCCCACGGCCTCGCGGATGGCGCTGGGAATGAACATGGCGTACCCGGGCGGCACCTGCATGCTGGCCTCGATCATGTACAGCGTGGCCGTGGCCACACCGATCGACGTGTTGATGTAGTCGACCCTGCCAGTGGCGTCCACCATCCGAGCCACGGCCACGGCGTCGTCGATGATGGTGCCGCCTTCGATCAATTCGTCACCGCAGATGCGAACGCCCAGCGCCTTCTCGATTCCGATGGCCTCCCGGACGGCGTCGACGATCTCCAACAGCAACCGGGCCCGGTTGGCCAGCGTGCCCCCATAGCGGTCGGTCCGCCGGTTGGTGGCCGGCGACAGGAAGCCGCGGACGATGGACGAATGGGAGCACTGCAGCTCGATCCCGTCGAACCCACCGGCGATGCAGTGCCCGGCCACGGTGGCATAACCGGCCACGATCTCTCGGATCTCATGGGCTTCGACCGCCTTGGGCACCTCCCGGAAGAGCGGATCGGGGACGGCGCTGGGGGCCCAGACGGGCAGACGCGAGTACATGCTCGACGCCTGGCCGCCGTTGTGGTTGATCTGGGCCAGGATGGGGACGTCGTGGGCGTGGACGGCCTCGGTGATGCGCCGGTAGCCGGGAATGACCGCCGGGTTGAAGCCGTGGATGAGCTTCTCGTAGGGCCAGTCGGTGACGTGGGTGGAGTGCTCCTCGGTGACGATCAACCCGGCGCCGCCGGCCGCCCGTGCCGCGTAGTAGGCGGCGTGCTGGGCCGTGGGCAATCCGTCCTCGGCGTAGTTGGTCAGGTGGGCCGAGAACACGATCCGGTTGCGGACGGTCAGGGGCCCGATCCGTAACGGCGTGAACAGGTACCGGTAGTGCCCGGCGCTGCTCATCGATCGGTCCTGCTGCTCATGGTTTGGATCGGGCCCTCCTCAGCGGGCGTTGGCGCCGGCATCAACGGACAGGGTCACCCCGGTGACGTATTTCGCCTCGTCGGAGGCCAGGTAAAGGATGGTGTTGGAGACATCCCCCGGTTCCATCGTTTCGACCGGCAGCGTGTTCGAGAAGATGGGGGCGAGGTCGGGGTGGGCGTCGAGGAGGCTGTCCATCGAGTACATGGCTTCGAGCAAGGGCGTGTCGACCCCGGTGGGATGGACCGTGTTGACCCGGATGCTGTGCTCGGCCAGCTCGTTGGTGAGCACGCGCATGATGCCGACGACCCCGTGCTTGGCTGCGACGTAGGGAGCGAGGAACGGCTGTCCCTTCAACCCGGCTGTCGAGCTGATCAGGATCATCGCCCCCCCGCCGGCCGCGATGAGATGCGGGGCGGTGACGAAGCAGGTGTTCCACACGCCGGTGAGGTTTATGTCGATGATCTCCTTCCACACCTCCGAGGTCACCTCGTCCCAGGGCTGCAGCGTGCAGATCCCGGCGTTGGCCACGACCACGTCGATCTTGCCCAGCTCCGAAGCGCCCTCGGTGGCGGCACGGTGCAGTGCCTCCTGGTCGCGCACGTCGGCCGTGAACGTCACCACCCGGCGACCGGCCGCCTCGACATGCTTGGCCGTCTCGGCCAGCTCGTCGGCCGTACCCATCGCGTAGGTGGCCGAGGCCACGTCCTCGCAGATGTCCACGGCGATGATGTCGGCGCCCTCCTCGGCCAATCGGATGGCGTGGCTGCGACCCTGTCCTCGGGCCGCGCCGGTGATGAACGCCACCTTTCCTTCAACGCGTCCCATTGAACTGGTTCCTCCTCGTCTCGGAGCTTGCGCCCCGGTAGCCATGAGTCATGCTCGTTCGATCAGGTGTGGTCAGGGTGCGCCCGTCAGAACCAGCGGAGCCGGCCCGGTCGCCGCGCCGGTCAGCTCGAGGGCCCGGCGCCGACCCTCGAGGATGGCCTCGAGCACGCTCCTCGGGGCCACGCAATCACCAGCCCGGGCCGTGCCCGGTCGGGCCAGATACAGCGACTCCTCGGGCACCCGGTGGCTGCCATCGACGAGCACGGCACAGGGGATGGACCGTTGCTCGCCGGTCCAGACGTCTTCGAGCAGGGCGTGCCCGTCGGCCACGCGAGCGGAACCGGGCCCGGAGCTCGCGACGGACACCGGCGCGGGCCAGACGGGTGTTGGCGTCGGCCAGGTCCCCGCTCAGCGAGAGCAGCGTGCCGGCGATCTGGTCCGGCGTGACCAGGGCAACCTGGCGGCCCGAGGCAGCCAGCCACTCTGCGACGCCCACGCCGATAGGGCCCCCGATGGGATCGTGCACCACCACTGGCCCATCGGGGACTGACCCGAGGCCCCCCGACAGGAGGGAAGCGGCATCGAGCACCGGAGTGGGCCCGTCCACGGGGAAGTCGAGGGTTCCGGCCCGCGCCCCGGTGGCCACGACGACGTCCCTGCCGTCGGCTCCGGCCTTGTCCAGATCGGCGGGGCCCACCTCGGCATCGAGGGCAATGATGACAGAGAGCCTGCGGCACTCCGACTCCAGCCAGTCGGGCAACAGAGCCAGGCGCTCCCGCCCCGGGCCCACGGCTGCGGCCCGCAGGGCTCCGCCGACCGCCGGGTTGCGCTCGGCCAACTCCACCCGGTGGCCCCGCTCGGCCAGGACCCGGGCGCACTCGAGACCGGCCGGCCCTCCGCCGACCACCAGGACGTCCCGGGGCATCGGGTCGGTGCCCTCGGTGGGTGGCTCATCGGTCTCGTGACCGCTACGGGGCTCGCCGACGCAGCTGATGATCGGGTTGCGGTTGTCGCGGACTCGGCAGGCCTGGTTGCACAAGATGCACGGCCGGACCTGCTCTGGCGTCCCGGCCCGGACCAACCCCACCAAGCGCGGCTCCGCGATCTGGGCCCGGGTCATCTCGACCAGATCGGCGGCGCCGCTGTCCAGCGCGGTTTGGGCGTCGAGGGGGTCGACCATGCTGCCCTGGAGGACGACAGGGACGCGGCCGTCGGCTGCGCCGCGCATCTGGCGGCAGAGATCGAGGTTGAAGGCCGGAGCGGTATGCGCGTCCGGGCGGTAGGCCGACGCCGAGAAGGGGCCGCCGCGGACCACCACCAACAGATCGACGGCGCCGGACAGTTCGGCCACGTGCTCAGCCGCCTGCTCGGGGGTGACCCCGGCCCAGGGGGCAAGCTCGTCGCAGCACAGTCGCAGCGACAACACCGAGCCGCTCCCGATCGCCCGGCGCACGGCGGCCAGGACCTGGCGGGTCAGTTGCAACCGGTCGGTGCCGAACGAATCGGTGCGCATGTTGGTCAGGCCGGAGTGGAACTGGCGGAGGAGGGAGAAGGGGCCGACATCGACCTCCACCCCGTCGAGGCCGGATCCGACGGCGCGCCGGGCCGCCTCGGCGAAGCCGGCGACGACCGAGGCGATCTCCGTCTCTCCCATCTCGGCCGGCATCTCGCGGCTCACCGCGTCGCCCACCGGCGAGGGGGCCCACAGGACGGACTGCGAATAGGCGCTCGACCCCTGGCCCCCGGCATGACCGAGCCCGGCGAGCACGAGGGTGCCGTGAGGATGACAGGCGTCGGCCACGGCCGCCCAGCCCGGACCGCAGTGGCCGGCCAGGGGGGCGCGCTCGTAGGGCCAGTCGGAGGGGTGCACCGAGGCGGTCTCGGTCACGATGACGCCGGCGCCGCCGGCGGCGCGACGCTCGTAGTACGCGACGTGCCTATCTGAGATGTCGCGGGCCCGTCCCAAATTGGTCTCGTGGGGTCCGAAGACGACTCGCGAGGGCGCGCGATGGCCGGCTAGCTCAACGGCATCGACGAGCCCGGGCATCGCTCAGCAACTGCTCGGGCTGGGTTCGAAGTCGGCCAATGGGTTCTCGTCGCAGGCGCGGTCAGGTCGGCGCGGGGTGAAGGCCACCGACACTGCCGTCGGTATCGGTGCGGGAGCGGCGCCCTCGGACGAGGCGCGCCGGGTGATCCGGGAGTGATCGAGCGACGGCTTGGGGGCCACGGCGTCTCCCAGTTCGGCCAGCGAGGACTCGCCGAAGCCACGGACGCACTCCGGGTCGGGCCCGTCCAAGGGCAGGCCGGTGAAGAACTTGGCCGCCATGCACCCACCTCGGCACGAGTCGTAGTGGCCACACGAGCTGCAGGCTCCGCCGGAGGTGGGCTGGCGCAGGTCGAGGAACAGGTCCGACTCCCGCCATACACCGACGAACCCGCCGGGGGTGCGGACGTTGCCCGCCTTGAACTCGTCGTGGATGGCGAAGGGGCAGGCGTAGACATCGCCCACCGGATCGATGAGGCAGACTACCCGGCCGGCACCACAGAGGTTGAGCCCGGGCAGGGCCTCGCCGAAGGCGGCCAGATGGAAGAAGGAGTCGCCGGTGAGAACCTGTTCGCCGTGGGCCATGAGCCAGTCGTAGAGCACCCGCTGCTGGTCGGCCGTGGGATGGAGTTGGTCCCAGACGTCGGCACCCCGTCCCGAGGGGCGCAGGCGCGTCAGCCGCAGCTGGGCCCCAAAGCTGTCGGCGATGGCCTTGAACGCATCCAGCTGGGAGACGTTCTCCCTGGTGATGACCACGGAGATCTTGAAGCCGGCAAACCCGGCATCGGCCAGGTTCTGCATCGCCCCCACCGCGGTGGCATAGGACCCCTCGCCCCGCACCGCATCGTTGATCTCGGCTGTGGCCCCGTCGAGGGAGATCTGGACGTCCACGTAGTCGCTGTCGGCTAGCCGTCGGGCCACCTCGGGGCTGATCCGGGATCCGTTGGTCGAGAACTTCACACCGACGTGGTGGGCGGTGGCGTAGTCGACCAGCTCCCAGAAGTCCCTCCGCACGGTGGGCTCGCCTCCGCCGATGTTCACGTAGAACACCTGCATCCGCTCGAGCTCGTCGATGACTGCCTTGCACTCCTCGGTGGAGAGCTCGTCGGGATCGCGCCGACCGGAGCTCGACAGGCAGTGCACGCAGGCCAGGTTGCAGGCGTAGGTGAGCTCCCAGGTCAGACAGATCGGTGCGTCCAGCCCGAGCTGGAAGTGGTCCACCAACTTGCCGACAGGAGCGGTGGTCGGTGGAGCGTCTTCGACCAGGGTCACAGGGTGGTCCTCTCGCAGATCATGCCGGATTCGGCCAAGGTGGCCAGGGCTTTCTCGTAGCTGGGCAGTGCCTTCTCACTGACACCGGCCGCTCGACAGGCCGCCGCCGCGCTGGGCTGGTCGGCCAGGGACTCGACGATGGCCAGCAGCGTCGGGCTCTTCAGGAACGAGAGCCGTCGGGTGCCGAAGTGATAGGCCAAGGCGCCGAACGACTCCGGTCGTAGCGCGACCTGCGGGTTCAGTGCCCACGCCCGGTCGTGGTCGAAGGCCGCCTCACTTGGAGCAGATGCGGCCTCGCTCGGAGCAGATGGAGACATTGGCGGTGCGGCCTAGTAGACGCCGCACATCCCGTCGATGGAAACGTCTTCGACCAGGAGCTCTTCTTCCACAAGCTCGTGGTCTTCGGACTCGTCGGCGACCGGTGCCTCGGTCGTTGCTGCGATCGGATCTGCCATGAGATCTGTCATGAAAACCTCCCCAGTGATGTGCCGGTTCGCCCCGGCGTCTTGACGGTAGCGGATAACTTAGTGCACTCGATGCCATAATGGAAGCCGAGTAGTGGCAGAGTAGTGATCGTGGAGGCTCGACACGAGGGGGCGACCATGTCCGAGAGTGCGCCGTCCAAGACTGCGGCGCCCGAGGTCACCAAGGGTCGGCGTCCCAGCACCACCCGGGCACAGATCGCTCGGGGCGCCCTGGAGCTCTTCGAGCGGAACGGGTTCGACGAGACGACCGTGGAGGACATCGCCGCTGCCGCGGGTATCAGTCGCCGAACCCTGTTCCGCTATTTCGAGTCCAAGCGCGACATCGTCTGGGGCGAATTCGACGTCGAGCTCGTCCGGCTCAGCGAGCACCTGCACGAGGCGCCGGCCGACGAGCCGTTGATGGATGTGCTTCGCCGCGCCGTGGTCAGCACCAACCGGTTCGGCGCCGGTGAGCTCGACGAGCTCCGGATCCGCGTCAACCTGATCAGCACGGTGCCCGCCCTGGTCGCCCATTCGGCCGTGCGGTACGCCGAATGGCGCCGGGTGGTCGCCGAATTCGCAGCCGAGCGGCTGGGGGAAGAACCCGACGATCTGGGCCCCCAGACCGTGGCCCACGCCGCGCTCGGAGCGGCCATGGCCGCTTTCGCCCGTTGGGCCCACCACGATGCCGAGAACCTGTCCGGCGAGGTCGACCGCGCCCTCCGCTTCCTCGCCACCGGCTTCCGGCCTTGACGACGCAGCCCGGGCGCGGAGGTAGAACGCGTTACGGTTTGTATGCTCAACAACACGAACTGACGCCGGGAATTGCCTGGCCGGCGCTCGACGGACATGCGACGGCAGCGCGAAGCTGGCGGCACGACAAGGGGAGGCCTACCGATGAAGATCCGAGCGGCACTATGCACGGGGCTCCACGAGCCGTGGACGATCGAGGAGATCGACGTCGAGGGTCCCGGGGCTCACGAAGTGAAGGTCCAGATGGCCTACGCCGGGATGTGCCACTCGGATGAGCATCTCCGCTCGGGCGACATGAGCGTGGCGCCGGAGATCCTCCAGGTGTTCGGCGTGAAGTCGATGTTCCCCATGGTCGGTGGCCACGAAGGGGCGGGAATCGTCACCGAGGTCGGTCCGGCCGTCGAGACGGTGGCCGTGGGCGACCACGTTTCCTCGTCCTTCATCCCGTCGTGTGGGCGCTGCTACTGGTGCGCCTCGGGCCGCCAGCACCTGTGTGACCTGGGCATGGCCACGTTGTGCGGTCCCATGATGAGCGACGGCCAGTGGCGCTACCACGTCAACGGCGAGAACCTCAACCGGATGACCCAGCTGGGGACGTTCTCTGAGTCGATGGTGGTCAACGAGGCCTCGGTGGTGAAGGTGGACCCGGATGTCTCACTCCGCGCCGTAGCCCTGATCAGCTGCGGCCTGTCCACCGGCTTCGGCTCGGCCGTCGACCGGGCCAAGGTGCGACCGGGCGAAGTGGTGGTGGTGGTCGGCAGTGGCGGTGTCGGGTCGGGGGCCATCCAGGGGGCCCGCATCGCAGGAGCCCGCGCCATCGTGGCCGTCGACCCCCTGCCGTTCAAGACGGACAAGGCCAAGCTGATTGGGGCCACTCACAGCGCTTCCTCCATCGAGGAGGCGAACATGTTGCTGCCCGACCTGACCGAGGGGCGGATGGCCGATGTGGTCGTGCTCACCCCCGGTGTGCTGACCGGTGACCTGATCGCCCCGGCCATGCAGCTGGGCTCGAAGGACGCCCGGGTGGTGGCCACGGCCATCGCCCCCTTCGACCAGATCGACGTCAAGCTCAATCTGTTCAACTTCGCCATGTTCAACCAGGCGCTGCTCGGGACGGTGTTCGGCTCGGCCAGCCCACAGCGTGCAGATCCCCAACCTCATCCGCCTCTACCAGGACGGTCAGCTCGAGGTGGATGAGCTCGTCACGCACGAGTACAGCCTCGACGAAGTCCAAAAGGGCTACGAGGACCTGGCCGAGGGCCTCAACGTCCGCGGTGTGGTGAAGTTCGACACCTGACCGGCTCCTGACCGGTGACGTCCGGCGGGATTCGACCCGCCGGGCCGTCGGTCTCCGACAGGGGTCGCGCCCCGGGCCCGGTGGTGGTAAAGACGGATCGGACCAGGAGCGCACACTACGCTGACCGGCACACCCGCGACCGGAGGCTGTGCGTGGCATTCGACTTAGCTGCACTACTCGAACAGCATCGAGGCGAGAACTTCGAGCTGCATACCGAGTTCATGAACCCCCAGATGGCCAAGATGCTCAAGACCATCGGCTTCGATAGGTTCTACCTGCGCGGCGAGGGCTCCATGCTGGTCGACGACCGCGGCGACCGTTACTTGGACCTGTTGTCCGGCTTCGGCGTGTTCGCGCTGGGCCGGAGCCACCCGGGCATCAAGGATGCCCTGCACCAGGCGCTCGATGCCGACCTTCCCAACTTGGCCCAACTCGACTGCGCCCTGCTCCCCGGCCTCCTGTCCCAGGAACTGGTGGCCAGGTCCCATCCCGGGATCGAGCGGGTCGTCTTCACCAATTCGGGGGCCGAGGCCGTCGAGGTGGCCATCAAGTTCGCCCGGTACACCACCAGACGGCCCCGGATCCTCTACTGCGACCACGCCTTCCACGGTCTTACCAACGGCGCCCTGTCGTTGAACGGTGGCACCGATTTCCGCAAGGGGTTCGGACCGCTGCTGCCCGGGTGTCACGAGGTGCCCTTCGGCGACGCCGACGCCCTGGCCAAGCAGCTGGCCAAGGGCGACGTGGCCGCCTTCATCGTCGAGCCCATCCAGGGCAAGGGTGTCAACATGGCCAGCGCCGAGTACTGGGCCACGGTCCAGGATCTGTGCCGCCGGCACAAGACGCTCTTCGTGGCCGACGAGGTGCAGACCGGTCTCGGCCGGACCGGGAAATTCTTCGCCCACGAGCACTGGGGGGTCGAGCCGGACATCATCACCGTGTCCAAGGCCTTGTCCGGCGGCTACATCCCGGTAGGGGCCATGTTGTGCTCGGGCAAGGTGCTCGACGGCGTCTACACCTCCATGGATCGCGCCGTCGTCCATTCTTCTACGTTCTCCCGGAACCAGATGGCCATGGTCGCCGGTCTGGCCACGCTGGCGGCGATCGACGAGGAGGGAATCCTGGAGCGGGCCCGGCAGTCCGGCCAGCGCTTCATGGACGGCCTGGCCCCCCTGGTCGACAAGTACGAGCTCTTGCACGAGGTGCGGGGCAAGGGGCTGATGATCGGGCTTATCTTCGGTGAGCCCAGCGCCCGGGGGCCGAGGGCCCGGTTCAAGATGATGGAGCTGACCCGCAAGGGCCTGTTCGCCCAGATGATCGTGGTGCCGCTCTTCCATCGTCACCGGATCCTGACCCAGGTGGCGGCGGACAACGTGAACATCATCAAGCTGTTGCCACCGCTGAACATCACCGATGCCGAGATCGACTCGTTCGTCGCCGCCCTCGACGACGTACTGGGCGACGCCCACCGCAGCTCCGGGCTCCTCGTCGAAGTGGGGATGACCATGGCCAAGAACACCCTCCGTCGCACCAGGGACCGCAACGCCATGGTTGCGGCGAGCGGGGCGTCGGCCTGATGAGCGCCGATGGCGAGGTGACCTGGTCCCTCGACCGTGATGATCGGGTGCTCGTCACCGGCGCCGCCGGGTTCATCGGCTCGGCTCTCACCCGAGAGCTGTGCGAGCGTGAGGTCCACGTCGTGGCCCTGGTGGAACCGGGCGGGGACCGCGACAACCTGGAAGGGCTCGACGTCGAAGAGGTGACCGCCGATCTGCGTGACGCCGCCGCCGTGGCCAAGGCGGCCGACGGCTGCCGGGCGGTCTTCCACGTCGCCGCCCTGTACCGGTTCTGGGCCAAGGACCCAGAGTCGTTCTATGCCATCAACGTCGAGGGCACTCGCAATGTGCTCGCCGGCGCTCGGCGGGCCGACAGCGAGCGCGTCGTGTACACGAGCACGGTGGGCACGCTTGGGCTGAAGGGCGCCACCCAGGGCCGCCCGGTGGACGAGACCTCTTATGCCCACGTCGATCACCTCTTCGGTGGGTATAAGCAGTCCAAGTACGTGGCCGAGCACGAAGTGCTGCGCGCCGCGGCCGAGGGGCTCCCGGTGATGCTGGTGCAGCCGACCATGCCCGTCGGCCCCCGAGATCGAGGGCCAACGCCCACGGGCCAGACCGTGCTCGAGTACTTGAACGGCCGGATCCCCGTGTTCGTCGACACCACCTTGAACGTCGTCGACGTGGAGGACGTCGCCCACGGCCATGTGCTGGCCGCCGAGCGGGGGGCCATCGGGCGCAGCTACATCCTGGGTGGCGAGAATCTTTCGCTCCAACAGATTCTGGGCTGCCTGGCCGCTGTCACCGGTTTGCCCGCGCCCACCCGTAGGGTCCCGAGTGGCTTGGCTCTCGCCGCCGCCCAGGTCTCCGAGCTGATCGAAGGCCGGCTGCTTCGGCGGGCACCGTCGATACCGCTCGAGGCGGCAAAGATGTCCACCACCCAGATGTCCTTCGACGACGCCCGGGCTCGCACCGAGCTCGGGTACACCTCCAGACCCGCGCTCGACGCCTTGGAGCATGCCGCCCGCTGGTTCGCCGAGAGCGGCGCAGTCCGACCCGAGCGGCTGGCCCGCTTCACCTGGGAGGGGTGACGGTGAGGATTGTCATCGCCTCCGATCACGCCGGCTTCGTCCTGAAGAGTGCCGTCATCGAGCACCTCGAGGGCCAGGGCCATGTGGTCGCCGACATCGGCACCTACTCCACCGAGCCGGTCGACTACCCGCCCATCTGCGCCGATGCGGCCCGGAGGGTGGTGCGTGGCGAGGGGGACCTGGGCATTGTCATCGGCGGCAGCGGCCAAGGGGAGCAGATCTCCGCCAACAAGGTGCGTGGGGCTCGGGCCGCCCTCTGTCACGACGAGTACACCGCCCGGTTCGCCCGGCGGCACAACGACGCCACCGTGCTCTCCCTCGGTGCCCGGGTCGTCGCCACCGAGCTGGCGTTCGACATCGTCGACGTGTTCTTGGACACTGGCTTCGACGGTGGGCGGCACGTGGCCCGCATCGCCGAGATCACCGCCGTCGAGGACGAAGAGGCGGCGACGCCGGCGGCCGACGGACAAGCACCAGCCCCCTCCTGATGGCGGGCCATCCCGGCGGCCGGGTCCGCTACCGGGCTGACGCGGTCGTGCCCTGTGATGGGTCGGGGCGCATACTGGTTCCCGGGGTGGTCGAGGTGGAGGGGGACACCATCGTCTCCGTCGGCCCGGTCTCTGTCGGCCCGGTCGGACGCCATCGGGACGACGCCGAACACGACCCGGTGACCGAGATCCAGCTCCACGGCCTCCTCTTGCCCGGATTGGTCAACGTGCACTGCCACTCGCCCATGACCCTGTTCCGGGGAACGGGCGAGAACCTCCCGCTCGACCGGTGGCTGCACGAGGTCCTGTGGCCCCGCGAAGCCCGGCTCACACCCGACGACGTCTACTGGGGCATGACCCTGGGCGCGTCCGAGTTGCTCCGCTTCGGCGTCACCACCACCTCCGAGATGTACTTCTTCGAGGACGCCGTGGCCGACGCCGTGCTGGCGGCTGGCTCCCGTGCGGTGATCTGCCCGGGCGTCCTGCAGCTACCCGGGCTCGAGGGCCAGAGCTGGTCCAAGCGGTTGTCCCAGATCGTCGACTTCCACCAGCGCCGCCACGGCGACGCGGACCGGATCGAGGTCGGGTTCGGCCCCCATGCCGCGTACACCGTGCCCCTCGACGTGCTGGCCGAGACGGCCGAACTGGCCCGCGAGCTCGATGCGCTGGTTCACATCCATGTAGCCGAGACGGAAGGTGAGGTCGATCGCTTTGCCGCCGAGCACGGCTGCACCGTCCCCACCGCGCTCGGCCGACCTGGGCCTGTTCGACGCCCGAGTCCTGGCCGCTCACAGCATCTGGCTCACCGACGCCGATCTCGACCTGTACGCGGCGCACGATGTGGCCGTGGCCCACTGCCCGCAGAGCAACGCCAAGTTGGCCTCGGGGGTGGCTCGACTCGAGGACATGCTGTCCCTCGGGCTCCGGGTGGGACTGGCCACCGACGGTCCGGCCTCCAACAACGACCTCGACCTGTGGGAGGACATGCGGCTGGCGGTCATGCTGGCTCGCATCCGGAGCGGGGAGGCCACGTCCCTGCCCGCCGCCCAGGCCCTGGATCTGGTCACCCGCGGCGGGGCCGCCGCGCTCGGCCGCGACGACCTCGGGTCGCTGCATGCCGGAAGCAAGGCGGACATGATCCTGATGGACCTGGAGGATCCGGCCTTTGTGCCCCTCCTCGACGAGCTGCAGCTGATCGAGCATCTGGTGTGGTCGTCGCAGAGCCGGCTGATCACCGATGTGTGGGTAGGGGGCCGCCAGGTGGTGGCCGAGGGCCAATGCCTCACCGTCGATGGCCCCGAGGCCCGCCGGGAGGTCCAACACCGCGCCCGCCGCCTGGCCGGCATCTGATCGAACCGGCTACCGGGCGCTCGGCGACGCGGTGGCGTCGGCCGACCGGACCACGCCGGCGACGAAGCGGCGAACAACGAGGTGGAGCACCTCGTACATCAACCGCCCCGTCCCGGGGATCTTGGTGTCGAACGACGACGTCCAGGTGAGCCTGGTCCCGTCGCCCACTTCGCTGAGCACGACGTCGCTCCGGTAGTGACGGACGGGAAAGCCCGAAAGGATGACGTAGCCCAGGTGATGGGGCGGCTCCCAGGCCACCACCTCCTCCCGGCTACCGATCCCGAAGGTGGTGAACCGCCGGATCGCCCCGACGCCGTCGGGCACGGGCTGGCCTTCCCGCACGAGATCGGAGCGGGTCAGGAAGGACCATTCCCTCCAGCGCCGCCTCGCCCACCAGCGGCCAGACCCCCTCGACCGGCGCCGTCGATGTGCCGGTGAGCTCGAATGACCAGTCGGACACCGCTCCCGGTTCAGCCTTCGAGCTGGGCCTTCAGGGCGTCGAGGGTCTGTTGGTAGATCCCCTGCATGACCCCGGTCATCTCGTCCGGCCGCGCCTCGACGTCCCAGGTGACCGTGGACCCGTCCCCATTGGGGTTGACGGTGATGGTGGCCTGGTGGAACTCCACGGGCACGCCGTCGACGATGGAGTAGGTCTGGGTGCGAGCCTCATCCGAGTTGCTGACCAGCCGCTCGGTGACCTCCATGCCCGTCATGGCCAGGATGCGATCGTCGCCTTCCACCCGGCACGACTCGATGCCCGACATCCAGGTGCCGATGCCGCCGAAATCGCCGATGACCGCCCATACCTCGTCCGGCGACCGCTTGATGTCGACCGATGCCTGTGCCGATGCCATGAGACCCCTTTTGTTCGTGTGCTCGGCGGCCGTGCCCGGCACGGTCCACCGTCTCCTCGTGGCGCTGCTTCCGCATTGCCATCCTGTCACCAGGCACCGTAGCGTCGTCCGACGTGAACCGGCAGATCTCCCAGCAGGCCCTGTCGGAGTCGGCACCCGATGGCGCTGCCCTCTTCGTGCCCGACGGCTTGGCCTTCTTGCCTACCGAGCTGTCCCGGGGGCCGTGGTCGCCCAACGCCCTCCACGGCGGCCCGGTGGCCGCGTTGGCGGCCCGGGCCATCGAGGCTGATGCCGGGGACAACGGGCTCCAAGTGGTGCGGATGACGGTGGAGCTGCTGCGCCCGGTGCCACTGGATCCCCTTACCGTCCAGACGTCGCTCTTCCGCCCGGGCAAACGGGTCCAGCTGCGCGACGTAGTCATCGAGGCCGGTGGCGTGCCCGTGGCTGCGGCGCGGGCCATGAGCATCCGCGTTGCTCCGCCCGACGGCACCGACCTGCCGGCGCTGACCGAGCCGGAGGCGGCCCCGCTCGGGCCGGAGGCGGGCAGCCCGACGACAATGGACCCGATCGAGCGCCCGGGGTTCCACAACCGCGGCGTCGAGCTCCGCTTCGTCCGGGGCCAGTTCCGGCAGATCGGCCCGGCCACCGTATGGGTCCGCCTCTGCCAACCGGTGGTGGCTGGTGAGCAGCCGACCCCGTTGCAGCGGGCCATGGCCGCCGCCGACTTCAGCAACGGCGTGTCGGCCGAGCCGCGTTCGGTTCGGCCTCGTTCATCAACCCCGACCTCACCGTGTCCATGGTTCGCCCACCGGTGGGCGAGTGGGTCTGCCTTGACGCCCGGACCCGGTTGGGAACGACAGGTGTCGGGTTGGCCCAATCGACCCTGTGGGACGTCGACGGTCGACTGGGAACCGCAATCCAGAGCCTGCTGGTGGAGCTGGGCCGGTGAGCGTCGACCCCCTCGTCCCGAGTGTGGCCGACCTGTTGGTGGCTCGATCGGAGGACGACCGCATCGGTCTCCGGTTCGAGGACGAGCAGTGGAGCTGGCGGGAGGTGGTCGACGAGGCCGCGGCCCGGGCCTCGGTGTTGACCGAGATGCGCCGGGAGGGCCCGTTCCACATCGGCATCCTGTTGGGGAACGTTCCCGACTACCTGTTGTGGCTGGGAGGTGCCGCCTTGGCCGGAGCAGTGGTCGCGGGGGTCAACACCACTCGGCGGGGCGAGGCATTGGCCGACGACGTGCGGCGCACGGACTGTCAGCTGCTCATCACCGACCTCGAGGGTGCGGCGTTGGTCTCCGGACTCGACCTCGGTTTCGACGACGACCGGGTCATCCTGATCGATGATCCGGCCACCGCCGAGCGGATCGAGGGCCACCGCGGCGTGTCGGCCCGCTCCGTCGTCGATGGGGCGAAGCCCGATCCGGCGGACCTCTACTTGTTGCTGTTCACTTCGGGGACCACCGGCACGCCCAAGGCCGTTCGCTGCACCCAGGGCCGTCTCGCCGCCATCGGCCTTCGGGCCGCGTCGGTGTACGGCTTCGACCGTGACGACGTCGCCTACTGCTCGATGCCGCTGTTCCACGGCAACTCGCTCATGGCCCTGTGGGCACCGGTCCTCGCCGTCGGCGCCGCCGTCGCCCTGGCCCGGCGGTTCAGCGCCTCGGGGTTCGTCGACGACGTCCGGCGCCACGGCGTGACCACCTTCACCTACGTGGGCAAGGCGCTGGCCTACGTGCTGGCCACGCCGGAACGGCCGGGCGCCTTCTGGCCGCGCACCTCGAGGCGGGTGCCCCCGAGCACGCACTCGTCGGCTACCAGCTACGCGCCACTGCCCCGACCGACGATCCCTCACCCGGGGCATCTCCGCGGTGGACGACCACGGCTACCTGGTGGGCCTCACCGAGCGCGGGCAGGTCTTCCGGCACGGCCCGGGCCAGGACCTCACCTCCGGCGACGGTCTCGAGCCCACCTCACTGGACGGTGCGCTGCCGACGTCGGTCAACCTGTGGGGCTTCCAGCCCGACATCTGGGACGTGCTCGCCTCGGCCATGGACGCGTCGGGCCTCGACGAGGACGCCCTGGTGGCCTCGGTGGCCGCGGGCGGGGAGGTCCCGAAGGCCGAGGTGCTCCTGCCCGAGGTGGTGGCGGACATGGTGGCCAAGGGGGACCGGCTGCCGGTGCGGGTGCTGATCACCGACGCCAAGCTCATCGGCGTGACCCACGCCGCCGACCTGCCGGTGGTCGGTGCCGAACTGGCCCGCCAGGTGGCCTGGGGCATCCGACCGGCCCGACTGTGGGGCGCCTGAGCATTCGAGCGCCGGCCGAATGGTCGTCACGTCCGACCCGAGCCCCGAGCCACCCGAGGGTTCACCCCGCCTGCCAACCTTCCCGGGGCTCCCTCGACAGGCAGCGACGACTCGGCCGACGCCGCGCCTGTGCCCGGCGCGAGCCTCGAGCCATCAGCCCCAATCCTCGGGCCGGATACGATGGATGATTGCCCAATGGCGCTGTCGAGGCGATCTGTCAACGGAGTCACCGGTGAGCCGTCCCCCTTCGATGCGCCGAACGATGGCGGCCCCGACAGCAGATTCCTCTCTCGGGAGATGAGTCTGGGACCGCCCCGGGAGACCGTAGGTTCCGCCCCGACGTCGAGGGCCTCCGGGCTGTCGCCGTCATCGTCGTCGTGCTGTTCCACGTGTTCGTCACCGCCGGATCGGGTGCATTCGGGGGCGGCTATCTCGGCGTCGACGTCTTCTTCGTCATCTCGGGCTACGTCATCACGGGCCTCTTGCTCCGCGACTCGGGGCCGACGGACGCATCAGCCTGGTGGACTTCTACGCCCATCGGGTCCGCCGCATCATCCCGGCCATGGCTCTCGTCATCGTGGCCTCACTCGTCATCGAGCACTGGCTGCTCGGTTCCCGGCGCGACGTTCGTGGCCGACGATGCGAAGTGGTCATCGGTCTTTCTGGCCAACGTGCACTTCACGGACGTCTATCCCACGTTCCTCGTCCACCGGCCTGGTTCCCCCCTCCAGAACTACTGGTCCCTGGCTGTCGAGGAGCAGTACTACCTCGTCTATCCCGTCATTGTCCTGGTGGTGGCGTTGGGTGTCCGTCGCTGGGCGATCAGGGGCAAGCTGGCCGTGGTCCTGGTCGCTCTGGCGGTTGCCTCCTCGCGTACTTCGTGACGGCCACTACCTTCGTCGCGCTGCAGTATTCGCTCCGGCCCGCGCCTGGGAGTTGGCCATCGGGGGCATCGTGGCCGTCGGCTCCGAACAGTTCAGACGGATACCGGGGAGGGTCGCGGCTGTGCTGACGTGGATGGGCCTCGCCGGCATCTTGATCGCGGCGTTGTGCTTCCGCTTGACCTCGTCAGACCCGGGACTCGTGGCCTTCGTCCCGACCGCCTCCGCGGCGGTGCTCATCGCCGGAGGAACCGTGGCGATCCGCGGAGGAGTCGAGACGATCCTCCGGTTGGCTCCCTTCAGATGGATTGGGCGTTGGTCGTACTCGTTCTATCTCTGGCATTGGCCGATCCTGGTCTTTGCGGCCCAGCACTGGGGCCATCCCACGGTGTGGGGCAATCTCGGTTGGGCCGCGGTGGCGTTGGCCGCGGCCGCCGCCACCTACTTCTGCGTCGAGAATCCGATCCGCCACTCTGCGTTCTTCCGGAACTCGAACGCCCTCAGCCTCATGGGCGGCGCCGCCCTCATTGGCCTCTGTCTGATCTTGGCCGCCGTCTACGCTTCGTAAGCCCTTCGTGGATGCCCACTCGGGGTTTCGGCCCGGCCCGAGGTTGAACGGCCGGCGACCGCTCACCCGCGTGAAGAGCGCTGAAGACACCTCGGGTATCGCCCCGAGACCCACGCCTCCGCGCACAGGGTCCAGCTGCCGTGTCTGACCATCGCCTCGGCCTTGACTCCGTGGAGGATCGGCGCCGACGGAGTAGAGAGGGAGAAAGTGGAGATCTCGCGACGCTAGACGTCGGTGGCGGACTGAGCCTGATCGGTGCCGGGTTGCTCAGCGGGTGCGGGAGCTCGTCTGGTGCTGCGTTCTCCCTGCTCCAGAGAGTTGAGGGTCGAGCGGTCACCTCGGGCCGAACCATCTCTGTCCGGTACCGGCAGCGAACTCGCCCGGGGAGCCTGCTGGTGGCCGTGGTCAGCCGTCGGTCGACGCGGACCTTGGCCCCGACCATCGGACAGGTCCCTCGGACGACCAGGGTAATCACTGGCGGCAAGCCGTGGAGTACTTCTCGGAGAAATCACTACGGCGTCGACGTCTGGTACTGCGAGTCGGCCGGCGGAGCCAACACGCCGACGGTGTCCGGCACCGGACTGGGCTACCCCGTACTTCCCGGGATCACCAGCATGAACATGTTGCTCCTCGAGTACTGGGGGGCGTCCGGATTCGAGCTGTGCGATCAGATCTGTCAGGCCAAGGTCGCGCACGGCGGCGCCGCGGCGACGAGCAACTTCCCCTTGTCCGCCGATCACGAGCTGGCCATTTCCGCGGTGATGGGTGAGATGGAGAGCGCGACCGCGCCTCCAGGCTGGAACACACGGTTGGCGGACAACGGGCAAGGTTGGTTCGTGGCCGACAGCCTGGATACCGGTTCGACCAGCGCCGGCTCACGGCTCACCGCGTCCTGGTCCGGGATGACCGGTGGCCATGAGGGTGTGGCCGTCCTCGCCACCTTCGTGCGCCGCGGTACATCGGCGAGCGGCCGTCGGTTGGTTCAATCGTCGTACACGGACTCGGCAATCCTTCCTGCGGGTGCCGGTCACTCCTTGTGGAGGTCCCAGCCCTATCCGGTCGATCCGCGTCCCGGCAACACGCTGATCGCCTTTATGAACGGCTCGATCTACAACCCGGCCATCGACTGCGGGTCGGTGCTGAGTGTCCAGGACACCGCCGGGAGCACGTGGCGCAATGCAGCCGAATCGGGCCCCGACGACCATACGGGAATCAACATTTCGTGCTGGATCTGCGACTCCGCCCTGGGCGGTCCGACCGCTCTGGACGTCACGTTCTCCAACCAGAGTCAGCAGCTGGCGTGCTTGCTCCTCGAGTTCGAGAACCTCCCCAGAATGTGCGCGTCGCCGGTGTGGGACGCCGCACCTTCGGGGGCGACCTCCCCCGGGTGTCCACCCCCGCGCCGCTTCCCGCCGGCGGCCTGGCTCTGGCCTTCCGGACCTCGATCTTCGTCCTACCCCAGGGGCCGGGCGCTCCACAGTGGCACCAGATCATGTCGGACACCACCGGGGCCAACGCGCTGATGACGCTGGACACGACGGCCGGTGTGGTGACCGGCCGATGGTCAGGGGCCAATGTCACCAACGGACTCGACATTCTGGTGATCGGATTGTCCTCCGAAGGGAGTTGACGGTCCGGGTGTCTGCTGGACTCTGATCGGCGACAGAAGTCCTGACCCGCCCCGTTGAGGGGCGAAGACCCCGCCGGGCCGCCGAGAGAGCTCCTCGATGTCGGGCAACGGAGTAGCTGAGATCGACAGCCGGGAATTCCGTCGGTCGATCCCGTCGATTCGCCCCTCTACGGGGACACCGGTCTGGCGGGCGAGGTCCACCCGTCGAGGTCGACCAGCCAGGAGGGCACGACGACGGCTCCCCCACCGAGCCCAGGGCCCATCACCGTGACCCAGCAGAGATCAGTGGCCGCGATGCCTGGCCGCAGGGGACCGCGCCCAGCGACCCGGCAACGCGGCCGAGACCGGCCGGGTGTTCCGGATCCCGCACCCTGCTCCAACCAGGGGAAGTCGGAGAGGCTGGCCCTGGTTGACAA
This sequence comes from uncultured Acidimicrobiaceae bacterium, assembly GCA_963717035.1. Classification (GTDB taxonomy): domain Bacteria; phylum Actinomycetota; class Acidimicrobiia; order Acidimicrobiales; family RAAP-2; genus DASXMT01. The sequence continues at coordinate 41,346 of CAVQVK010000098.1, forward strand.
TCCCTCGTGTCCTCGGTGAGGCTGTGGCAACTGGACGATGGGCCAGGTGAACTGCCGGGGGGACTCCAGGTTGACTCAAGATGCCATCTCAGAAAGCGGCAGCCATGAGTGACTCCCCGCGGTCGACCCACCATAGGAGATGCCTTCTCCCCGAGGCACAACAAGCTCAAGTCTTCCGGCTGGCCTTTTGTCTGACGGTGATCTTCTCGCATGCCATCACCCTCGGCGGGTTCGGCAGCGAGTGGATTCTTGGGAACCGCACCACCATCGCCGTTCCCACCCTCTACGGCTTCTTCTGCCTGAGCGGGTACCTCATCGCCGGCTCAGCCATGAAGAACAACGTCGGCCGCTACCTCTGGCAGCGATTCCTGCGCATCATGCCGGCCTATTGGCTGTGCCTGGTGGTCACGGCGTTCATCATTGGCGCGTTGGCCTGGGCTCATCAACAGCATCCGGCTTCGTGCAGCATCTTCTCCTGCTACTACTTCATCGGTCATACCAGCCCGCTCGACTACCTGTACCACAACTCGCTCCTGGGATGGAATCAATTCAACATCGGATCGACGCCCTTCGGCGGGCCGGTTCCCTACTTCTGGGCACCGGTGTGGACGCTCCTTCCTGAGGTCTGCTGCTACTTGGTCCTGGCTGGGTTGGCCTCCCTCAAGCTCCTCCACCGTCGGCACGTTGTGCTCGGACTCGCCGGCAGTGTGTGGCTTCTGGAAGTGGTGATCGCCTGGTGGGGACCGGCAAATAACGTTGCCCACGGTTTTGGCCCATTCACGCTCCCCCCTGAGCCTCCTCTTCGGGCTGATAACGCTCGGTCCGGCCTTTCTCTCAGGCACCGTTCTCTACCTCTACCGTCACGATGTGCCGGACTCGGGCTGGCTGGCCCTGGGTTTCATCGTCGTGTACGTGGCGGGGGCATGGCTGCCCTTCTTTGGTGTCGGCGAGACCCGTTTCCTGCACTTTCTTCCCGGACCGACCAGCGTCATGGCGCCAGCCCTCGCCTATCCGCTCGTTTGGCTGGGCATCCACCTCCCGGCCGTGTTCCAACGAGTGGGAGCACGCAACGACTACTCCTATGGTGTGTACATCTACGGCTGGCCCGTGATGCAGCTCCTCGGGATGTGGGGGGTGCAACACTGGGGGTACGTGGCCTATACCGCTGTCCGCGGTTGCCGGTTCGGTCGCCCTGGCCGTTGTCAGCTGGCATCTCGTTGAGAAGCGGGCACTGAGCTTGAAGAAGCTCGATCCGAGGGTCATCTCGACGTTCGTGACGAGGAGGCTGAACGCGCCCAGCGGTGCGGCCATGCCGTCCGAGGACTGAACCGCTTTTCTGAGTCGTCGAGTGTCCACCACAAGCACCGTTGATCGGCAAGTCGTTCTCGCGGAACACGATGCCCGGCCGTCGTGTGGAGCATGGAGTGGGTCCGACGCGCTGGCGCTGTTCGCGGTCGGGATCGCCGGGGTCTTGGTGCTGGTGCCCACTCTTGCTCACGGGACGTTCTTCGGGCCGTACGACATCCTCCAGAGCACGGGACTCAACAAGGTTCCGAACCTCCAGGTCCACAACGCCACGCTCTTCGACCAGATCAGCCTCTTCATTCCGTGGACCCATCTGGATTGGACCCAGGTCCACCAGGGCCATCTTCCCCTGTGGAACCCCTACAGCGCGCTCGGGCATGCCTCTCGGCTTCAACTGGGAGTCGGCTCCCCTCAGTCTTCCCGCCCTGATCGGATACCTGTTCCCTGTCCGACTGGCCTACACCGCCCAAGTCGTCGTCACCATGGTGGTCGCGGGCTCGGGAGTGTACGTGCTCGGAAAGGTGCTGCGCCTCGGGGTGCTCGGATGCATGACGGCGGCGATCGCCTTCGAGTTGAGCGGGGCCTTCACCGCGAACCTCGGATGGCCGCTGGACTCGGTTTGGTCTTTGGGGGCTGGCTCTTTGCCGCCATTCTCCTGGTGCTGCGGGGCACGAAGCGGGCACAGGTCATCGTGCTCCTCGCCGTAGTCATTGCCTTCGCCATCTACGCCGGCAATCCCGAGGACGAAATGCTGTTGGCGCTGTCGGCCGCCATCTTCACGTTGGCCATGCTCTTGTTCAGGGCACCGGCACTGGGAGGGTCGGGTCCGGTCGTACGACCCGCCCTGGATCTAGGGATCTCGGCCATCGCGGGCGCAGCCCTGGCGGCGCCCCTCATTCTTCCGGGCCTCCAACTGGCGCGGGGTCCAACCGCACCGCAGTGGGACCAGACTTGTTCCCGAAGGGCCTTCCTCCCAAAGAGTTGTTCCACCTCATCTTCCAGGGCTTCGACGGACTGCCCGTGCTGCACAGCCAATGGTTTGGAATCTCCGCCTATGTGGTGAGCTCCGCCTATCTCGGAGTGATCGTTCTCGTGCTGGGGGCGACGGCGCTCGTCCTGCGCTGGAGACGACCCGAGGTGCGCTCCTTGGCGGCGCTGGCGGTGGCCACGGGCATCCTCGTCTTCGACACCTCCCCTGGTCTCCCTCTTGGACAGCTCGATCGTTCGCATCTACTGGATATTCGCCCTGACGCCGATGGTCCTCGCTCTCGCCGTTCTTTCCGGTGTGGGCATGGACGTCATGGTGGAGTCCCATGGCGAGCGGCACGTCCGGCGCGTGCTCGCCATCGGATTCGCGGGGATGGCCGTCGTGATCGGGATCATCTGGCTGGTGGCCCGTCGAGGACTCACCCCGTCGCAGGCGAGCATCCGGGCGCACAGCTTCATTTGGCCCGCGATCGAAGTGGTGACCGGGCTCGTCGTGGTGTGGGTTCTGGCGAGAGTGGCCACCCGGAGCTGGACGCGCCTGTCTCCGTCGGCCGCCGGGACCCTCGCCGGTTCGGTGCTCCTCCTGGTGTTGACCGCCTTCCTGGTCGCCTCGGGTGCCCCCATCTACTCGTCCAGCTCCGACTACCCGACCTCCACTCCGGCGGTGGCATCCCTGCAGCGAGTCATCGGCAATTCGGTCGTCGGCATCGGAGGTACGCCTACGTACCCCTCAGATATGGGCATCATGGTCAACGCCAACCTCCTCTACGACGTCCAGGAGTTCGGCGCCTACGACCCGTTGCTACCCCACGCGTACTTCTCTTTGTACGAGACGCCTGTTTCCGAAATTGGCCGCCTTCGGAGACATCTTCAGTCCGGCCATCACCTCCACCCAGGCTGCTCGACTCTACGGGATCAGCTATCTGCTCGAACCGTCTGGAGCGTCCGGACCCAAGGGCTCTGTCTTCGTTCGCCGGTTGGACCATGAGGACCTGTACCGGGTGCCGGGCGCGGCAGCTGCCACGCTCGTGGCCCTGCGGCCCAATGGGTCGTTGCCCGGCATCTACGCTTCCGGATCGCCCGTCCAGGTGGCCCATCCGAGCCCCGGCACGTGGAAGGTGACCACCGCCAGTGATCGTGGAAGTGTCCTCCGCCTGAGGCTCACTGACGTGCCCGGTTGGCGCGCCACCATCGACGGAAAGCCTGCCGGCGCCAGTTCGTTCGCCGCGCCTCATGCTGCAAGTTCGAGTGCCTCCTGGTCGACATGTCGTCGAACTCCGATATTGGCCGAAGACCCTGTCAATCGGAATTGTCGTGGCCCTCTGCGCCGCCTTGGGTCTCGCCGCGCTTCTGATCCTCGCGGGGATCCGATCGCGACGCCCGGGCCACTCGGTGAAGGCCCCGTAGCGGTCCGCCCGCTCACCTCTCTGGACGGTGGATGGCCGACGTCGGGCCTTCCGGGGATGCCCGCGGCCCTGCCCGGGCGGACTACCGGATCTGACGAGGGCCGGCACCTGACACGTGCAGCCAGGGCGGGGGGCCGGTAGATTTCCCCTGGGTCGACATCCGGTCCTCGCACCTCGGGGACTCGCCGCTTGGATTCGAGGGGGAGCTGATGGACTACGAGGCACAGACCGACCCGGCGCCCGTCCGGCTCGACCCGGCACCGGTCGGGGTCGAGGTGGACGTGCCTCCCGTGCCGGCGGAGGTGGCACACGAGTTCACCAGCAAGCCGCGGCACTTTCCGTGCTTCGACGGTCTCCGGGCCATTGCCGCCATCTTCGTGCTCCTGCTGCACACGGCCTGGGTCTCAGGCTTCACCTTGCGGTACTCGTTGGGGATCTACACGGGCCGTCTCGAGATCGGGGTCTCGGTCTTCTTCCTGATCTCCGGCTTCCTTCTCTACCGGCCGTTCGCCCTCTCACACCTCTCCGAGCGACCCGCGCCCAACGTCCGGAGGTTCTGGCAGCGCCGCTTCCTCCGCATCGTCCCGGCCTATTGGCTGGCCTTGACCGTCTTGACCTTCGTGTTCCGCATCACCACCGTCGGCCCCGGGTGGCAGGGATTCTTCGCCCACTACTTCTTCCTCCAGATCTACCTGCCAACGGGCGACTTCAACGGGATCACCCAGGCCTGGTCCCTCTGCACCGAGGTGAGCTTCTACCTCTTCCTGCCCCTCTACGCCGCCGTCGTGGGATTCCGGCGTCGCGCTCCGCAACGCCAACTGGTGTGGGAGCTGGTGGGCCTGGGCGTTCTAACCGCGATCAGCTTCGCCTTCCGCTGGTGGTCCCTCCACCTTCCCATCCTCACCGTGAGGAACGGGAAGATCGTGGCCATCTGTGCCCCCAACTGCGGCACCCATGCCACGTGGCCCAGCCTGATGCCGGCGTGGCTCCCTTCCTATCTCGATCTCTTCGCCCTGGGCATGCTGCTGGCGGTGGCCGAGCGCGTGGTTCGCCGAGCGGGATGTGGAGTGGACCTGGTTCAGCTACCGGTTCATGCCTTGGATCAGCTGGGGTTGTGCCGCCGTCTGCTACTGGGGGGTCTCCCATGTGGTCAACGATGCCTCGATCCTGTACTTCATCAGCCCGGCTGCCAACCTCGAGCGGCAGACCCTCTACGGTGCCTTCGCCTTCTTCTTGCTCCTGCCGGCGGTGTTCGGCCCCCAGGAAGAGTCATTGATCCGCCGATTCCTCAGATCGTGGCCCATGGCCAGTTTGGGCGTGATCTCCTACGGGATCTATCTCTGGCACCTCGACCTGATCAACCTGTTTCTGCGGTGGACGGGCTGGCACCCGGGCATGGAACCGTGGGGGGTGCTGGCTGCGGTGGTGTTCGGTCTCTCCGTGGCGTTCGCCTCGGCCAGCTACTTCGGACTCGAACGGCCGCTGCTGCGGCTGAAGGGAAGGATCTCGTGGTGGGATCGCAAGACCGCCCCGCCCGTGGACCCCGGAGGACTCACGCCGCTCCAGGCCTCGACGACCACGACCGACTAGGGGTGTCGACGTTCGAAGTGGTGTTCGGCCACCACCCCAGCGCCGCGGATGGCCTGGCCAGGAACGCTTGAGTCTCCGGCGTCCTGGCGTCGGGCGATGACGTCAACGAGCCCCAAGGATCATCACGCCGACGGCGACCCAGAGCTCCCTCCGAAGCTTCCCATCACCGCCCGAACCAGGAACCGGATGTACCCGTCGGACAGGACCTCCCTGTGCTGTGCGAACAGGTCTGTCGAGTCCAGCTGCCGGTGGAGGGCCTTCAGGCCGGGGTAGGGAATGGTGGGGATCACGTGATGCTCGAAGTGGTACTCCATCCTGGCCCCCACCAGATGGTTCTGCAGCCAGCTGGCGCAGCTGGTGCGTGCTGTCCATCGCACCTTCCTCGGATCACGGAGTCCCGGGTCGAAGTGTTCGGTGATGGTCTTCAATCGGAGGATCATCGGGTACATGCAGACGATCGGCACCAGCCAGAACACTGCGTAGAACAGGAAGCCCCGTGGAATCCCCTGAATCAGGAGGAACTGCCCGAGGATGATCACCTGGGTGACGAACTTGCCCACCAGCAGCGTGGGGCGGGTCAGCAGGCTGGCCGGGGCGCCGGACTCCTGCGATGTCCCCGAGATGCGGGTGGTCGCCCTCCGGAAGGCGGTGACGCCCAGCAGGTCCTGGAGGAGCAGGCCGGTGAGCGCCCCCCGACGCGCCGGCACCAGGTAGAAGTTCCGGTCCGGGTCGCGCTCTTGGCCCAGGTACCGGTGGTGCAGCCGATGGGTGGGCCGGTACTCCTCGACGGAGTTGATGGTCCAGAAGGCCACGCCCCAGTTGCACAGGCGGTCGTTCAGACGGCGTGACTTGGCCAAGAGCCCATGGGAGCCTTCGTGCAGGATCACACCGAAGGCGTTCATGCGCAGGCCCAGCAGGAGGACGAGGACGATGCCCAGCGGAACGGCCCAGGCCAACGGGAGGCGGGGAAGCAGATCGGCCAGCGCCAGCAGCACGGCGACTTCGACCCACAGGACGACCATGGCGCCAACCGAGTCGGGTAACGATTGCCGGGAGAACGCGGCGAGCTCTTCGGCGCTGACCAGGGCATCGAACTGCTCCCGCCAAAGCTTTTCGTTGCTGGCTGATGTCTCGTTCCTGCCTTGCACGACCATCATTCGAGACCCTCCCCCGGTGGACTGTACAGTACCCATCGGCCAGGAATCAATCGGACAAAGGACCAGACCATGGACTCGTTACCCGGCCCCGCCGCCCCCATCTCGGAGCCCTCCTCCCCGGTGGCCGAGCCGGGGACGGTCGGCGTGGTGTGCCCGATCTGCCGGTCGTCGAACACCTGGCTCCACCGTTCCGACGTCACCGACCTCGAGTACTTTGTCGTGCCAGAGCGGCCCTTCTCCATCGAGAAGTGCGGGTCGTGCAACTCCGAATTCCTGGACCCCCGCCCCACTGAGGCCGAGCTCCCGCCCTTCTATCCGAGCGACTACCACGCCTACAACGAGAACCACGGCCCGGTGGCCCGTCTCCTCGTCGAGGCCCGGGCCCGCTCCCGGGCCCGGTTCTACGGCCGTCTGATCTCCCACCGCCCGGGTCGCCTGTTCGACGTCGGCACTGGAGACTGCCGGCACTTCGATGAGCTCCGTCGCTTTCTCGACCTCGAGTGTGCGGGCATCGAGATCCAGCCGGAGATCGCCGCCAAAGGACGGGACAGGGGGTACGACGTCCTCGAGGGAACGTTGGAGACCGCCGACCTGGACGGACATGTGGGGACCTACGACGTGGTGTCGATGAACCACGTGCTGGAGCACGTGGTTCAACCCAGACTCATGCTCGAGCGGGCCTTCGAGCTGCTCCGACCGGGAGGCTACGTCATCGGTCAGCTCCCCACGGTCTCGTCCTGGGAGAACAGGATCTTCGGTCGGAACTTCGGTGGGTACCACTACCCGCGCCATCTCCAGATCCCGTCCCGATCCGGCCTCGCCGCACTGCTCGAGGACGTGGGGCTCAGGGATGTCACGGTGAAGTCCGCACCCCACATTCAGACCACCATCTCCCTGCAGAACACGTTGGTCCGGCACGGGTGGCACCCGCGGATGAAGAACGGCAAGACCCCGGTCTACACCGAGCTCCTGGTGGCCGCCCTCCCTTACGAGGCGTTCGCCTGGCTGTGCGACGAGGGGGGCATCGTGGACTTCCAGGGCCGGAGGCCTGGCTGATCCTGTCCTGGCCCGGATCAGCTGACGACGGCCCTCAGGGGCGGAGAAGGCTCCGACACAACGTCGTACCCGAGGTCAGTGGCGTGGTGTTCACCGCGGTGAGGGCCGGGGGGCTCCCTGCGGATCGGGACACGCCCGGCGTGGCCACGATGGGCGTCCCGACGATCAGGGACCGGTCCAACACCGCCCGCTCCCCCACCGTGACCTCGACGAGATGCTTGGCCGTGTCCGTGGTCACCACCACGTCGTGCGACGATCCCGAGCGTTCGACCACGGAGCCCGCGTAGTCGGGGCCGGTGCGGCCGTAGAGCCCGAAGATCACCATGACCCGGCCTGGTCCGGCCAACGTCTCGTGCGCCTCCACCGTTCGGCTCCCGGTGCGCACCAGTGAGACAGACTCGACGCTCCCGGCCGGAGGGGCCAGGAAGGTCATGTGGAAGGTGTGCTGGAACTGGGGTCCGCGCTCGACGGCCATCCACGTGGTTCGTTGGAACTGCTCACTGGGGACCGTCGAATAGTCCTCGCCGTTGGAGATATAGAGCCCGGAACAGGCGCCGACCACGTACAGCTGGTCGGCCGGGGCCCAGGTCGGTAGCGCACCACCCCGCTGGACGCGGTCGCTCAGGTTGGTCCCGGTGAGGTCGCTGACCGACTTCTGAGCGTCGACGAAGTTGAGGACCTGGGTGGTGTTCCACTCCTCGTTGGGCGTGATGGCCATGCCGATGTTGGCCGCCACGCAGTACAGGGCCACCACCCCGATCACAACTGTTGCCCCCAACCGGACCGAACGGGGCCGACGCTGCAACCGCCGCCAGATGTCCACCATGGCCACCGCGCTGGCCAGGGTGATGAAGGGCACGAAGTCGCCCAGGTACCGCGGGGCAATGTAGCCCCAGAGCATCAAGGCGGCCCCGGCGCCCCCGGCGCTCAGCAGCAGGATCCGGGTGAGAGCGACCCTTCCCAGAGGGTGGGGGCGGAACGCCGTGACCAAGCCCCAGAGACTCAACAGGAACAGGAGCGGCGTCGAGGAGGGAAGGCTGGCCGTGCGGTAGCGCCGGTCAAAGAGCACACCGGATAGGGCGGTGGCCGGCGAGGGCGGCAGGGTGATGAACGGGAAATACGAGGTCAGGTGGATCCCGTCGGGTCGGAGGTAGGCCAGCAGGTTTGAGGGGACGAAGATGATCCCCTCCTCGGCATTGTGGTTGGCGGCCAAGAACTTCCGTCGATAGGCGTTGACATGGGTCCACACCTGTTCGTAGTTCGAAACGCCGAAGAGCACGCCGAACTTCGAGTAGTTGACGGCACAACCGACGGCGAGGGGCACGATGCCCACACCGACCATGGGCAGACACCACCTTCGGTTCTCGGCTCCGAGTCGCTTGAGCCCGAACCAGATGCCGATGAGCACGGCGGCCGCGACACAGGCCCAACCGGTTGTGGCTCGGTCGAGGTTGGCCGCGAGGACGAGGACGAAACTGAAGGCCACGCGGCCCCACGATGGCCGCTCGACCACACCGAGCAGGGCGAAGAGGCTGCCGATGGTCAAGCAGACACTCCAGGCCAGATCCTCGTTGAAGACGAACGGCGTGGCGGCCAGGAACATGAGGATCGTCCCCCCGAGCACCGTGGCGATCAGCAGGCCGAAGGCCGTGGCCTCCAGCCGCCCAAGGATCGCCCCGCCGCGCATCACCATGCGGACCCGCCAGAGGAGCAGGGAGACGAACAGGGCCGTGAGCAGCCACGCCAGCAGCATGCACGGCGCGGTGAGCCTGCCGTCCAGGCTGCTGGTCACCGCAAGGATCGGCATGCGGATGATCGAGGGGAACAGACCGAAGTACGTGTACTGATGGCCGCCGTGCACGAAGGCCTCGATGCCGATGGAACCGTTGGCCAACCAGAGATGTCCGTGGAACATGGCCCGGGCTTGGAGGTCGTAGAAGTTTTCCTCGTAGATGGTCTGGCGGAGGGGGTCGGGCGACCCCCACAGACCCCAGAGGATCCAGACGTACGGCACGGCCGTCACGGCGGTGGCGACCAACGACGAGATGATGAAGCGGCGGCGACTCTCCGTGGTTGCTCGCCGCTCCTCAGTGGCGGCGGCCGAGCCGCTCACGGCGACGTCCAGATCCCCTTCCCCAACCCCCATATCGGCTGTGGCCGCGCTGCCCTCGCGCGTGACAACCCTGGCGGCCCCCCCTGTACCGTCACCCATAGCGAGCGAGTGTAGCCAGAAACGTGGGTCCTTCTCCGCTCGCCTGGGTGAGCTTTTTCCGGGGCTGCCCGGCCGCCGGGCCCCTTCGCCCTAGGAAGCGCCGAACAGTCCGCGGTAACCTCGCGACCGATGAAGCAGTCGCTCGCCCGCCTCTGGAAGTTCCTCCGGACACCCGAGGGACTGAAACTGCTGAGGTACTCAGCCGTGTCGGTCATCTCCGCGCTGACCTCCCTGGTCATCCTGACTCTCGTCTATGGGGTCCTCCGGCTGTGGACCGAGGTGGTCAGCGTGTTGTTCTCCAACGTGATGGCCGGTATCCCGTCCTATATCCTCAACCGGCGGTGGGTGTGGGGAAAGTCGGGGCGCTCGCACGTCTGGAGGGAGATCCTTCCCTTCTGGGTAATGTCCATCACCGGCATCGGATTCGCCCTGATCACCGCCAATGCCGCCCACAACTTCGCCAATGACCACCACCTGCACCACCTGGCCCGCACTGTGCTCGTAGTCGGCGCCAACGCTGCTGCCTTCGGCGTCCTGTGGCTGCTCAAATTCATCATCCTCAACCGGCTGTTCGCCGAGATCGCCGACGCCGAAGCCGGCCCGGAGTCGGAGGCCGAAGGAGTCGGAGCCGAGGCATGACGAGTACTCCGCAGCCCTGCGACCGGTGACCCGGGCCGTCCTTCTCGATCTCGGGGCTCCACGGGGTAACCTGGATGGAGGGCTGGAGCAGTCCGGCAGTTCGCAGCACGAGCCACCAGGGGGGTCGCGAGCGATGGTGACCACTGATCTCGGCACACGGACTCCGAGGCACCGGGGAAGTGACCGACCCTGACCACGGCCCCACATACTCCGGCGCGCACTCCGTTGATCGACCTCGACGAACTCGAGCGGAACATCGACGCCCTCCATGCCGACTACATGGCGGCGGACCCGTACCCTCATATCGTCCTGGACGGTGTTCTGGATCCCGGGGTCGCCGAGGCGGCGGCCCAGGAGTTCCCACCCCTCGACCCGAACTGGAACAACTACCTGCACGTCAATGAGCGCAAGTTCAGCAACACCGACCCGGACACCTGGGGTCCGACGCTTCGGCAGCTGCTCACAGAGCTGAACTCACCGCGCTTCGTCGACTTCGTAGGCCAGCTCATCGGCGTTGACAACCTCATTGCCGACCCGTCGCTAAAGAAGGCGGCCTCCACCAGTCGGGCACGGGCGGTTACCTGAACGTCCACGCCGACTTCACCGTCCATCCCCACCATCGAAAGTGGCGGCGGCGGGCCAACATTCTCGTCTACCTCAACGAGGGCTGGAAGGAGGAGTGCGGGGGCGAACTCGAGCTGTGGAGCGCCGACATGAAGCGGTGTGTGCGCCGGGTCGCGCCCGTGGCCAGCCGCGTCCTCATCTTCACCACCGACGCCACCTCCTACCACGGCCATCCCGAACCGATGCGGTGCCCCGAGGGGGTGGCCCGTCGATCCCTGGCCCTCTACTACTTCAGCGTCGAGGAGGACCCGTTGGTCCGGTCCACCGACTATCGGGCGCGACCGGGAGACGGGGCCCGCTCGGTGCTCATCTACGGCGACAAGCAGATGCTCCGGGCCTATGACTGGGCCAAGCGGCGGCTCGGGCTGTCGGACCAGACGGCCAGCACCATCTTCGGACTGAGGGAGAGGTTGCGACGGAATCGCCGTCCTCCCCAAGCTGAGCGGTCGATACGAGGCGGAAGGGCAGAGCTGACGCTCCGGTCGACGGGCGGCGAGGGATCACTCGCAAGCCTAGTTCTGGTGATCTCGATACTGGGATTGCGGGGCTTCGGCCACGTGCCGGTCGGAACCGTGCAGACGGTGTTTCATTTGGCTACATTGTCGCCATGGATATGAAGTGGATCTGGGTAATCGTCCTTGTCGTCATCGGTGCGTTGGCCACGTTTGTCGCCGTCGAATACTTTACGACAGCGATCCATGCGCTTCCGAGCTACATCCCCGGGCACCACCCCAAAAGCAGGGGGCACTACCACAAGCGCGGTGCCGGCGCCACGGTCGTCGCCTTCCTGGCATTCCTTGGAGCAGGGTTTCTTGCCTACCGCATCACGAGGAAAGCCCCTGCTGCCTGAGGGGGTCGTCCGCCAGCCCACCCGCTATCCAGCCGTCGAGCGGGCCCGGCCACGCCGAGATAACGAAAGCGAAAACATAACGATACGGCGATGACGACCAGACTCTTTGTTCAGCGGGAAGCTGGCCGGTCGTTGAACAAAGAGCCGCGACTCAAGAAGATCGAGCTTTTGATCTCCCAAATCGGCGGTCGTTGTCTGGCCCTCTCTTAGATCGAGGCAGCCCCAAAAAGTGGGGAGATGTACCACCACCGTCTCCGGTTGCGAACTCGTGACATTGATGATGATGCGGGGATCGGTAGCTCGATGGGTGTACGGGATTCGCCGAAGTTTCCCTGTCTTACCGGAGACGAAGACGGTCGAGCAGGGGTTCACGCTGATGGGTAGGGCGAGTTGGGTCGGGCCATCACACGCCACCGAGAACTTCAGCTGAAGCGTTTCGAAGGGGGCGTTGGCGGGACCAGTGACGCCGGCAGGGGGTGGCGCTGAGTGACTGCGCACCAGCCTGGTGTCGATGGAGCTGGTCGTAGAGTATCTCGTCGTTGTAGACCTCCTGTCCGTTCGATTGGAGGACCTTGGGCATGAAGACCCCGTACAAGGCCCCGGTGCCGGTACCCAGGAAGAATCCATTGAACGTCCGATAGTCGATGGATCGTGGCGCGGTGAATATTGACAGAGCCGGAAAATCGCCCGGTTTGGCGAGGTACGCGTAGTCGGTGGCGACCGGTTTGGCAACGGGCGACGCCAGGAGCAGAGCGACCAGCCACACCCCTACGCAGGAGTACTCGACCGCAGGGTTGGGAAAGCGATCGAACAGGCGATCGGCAAGAAAGGCCACCAGGACGACTCCCAGCGCGGTGATGTAGCCGAGCATCCGCCACGGGAAGTTGATGACTTGCAAAGGCGAAAGCAGGTCGTAGATGAACAAGGAGGCCCGCAGCTGCAAGAAGAGGTACACAGCCAAGCTGATCACCAGAAAGGTGAGGAGCGGCCCGTCATCGCCCAGGGCCGCCCGGAGACGAGCCCTGTCACTGCGGGCCAGGAGAACGACGAGGACCACGAGACCGAAGGCAACGGGAATCCAGATGGCGAAGTCGATCTGGACGAAATCGCGCACCTCAGGATGAAACCAGCGATGGCTGCCGTCGTAGAAGTAGGACCAGAAGCTGGCGAACTGCTGGGTGATCTTGTATCCGAATTCAGGGTTCTTGGTCTGGGGATCGTAGAACTGACCCATCCGGGCATCGACCACCAGCTCCGGACCGACGAGTACCGCGACCGAACCCACGATGATGGCCAGCCGGCCCCACATGGTCCGAAGGGCCGCCCATCCACCGAACGCCACCAAGGTGAGGAGGGCGACAGCCAGGACAAAGCCGGTAAGGAGGGCGATGGCGGTGTGGGCGTTGACCAACAACACCATCACCGGGATGATCGCCCAGGAGACCCGTCGACGAACGATCAACGTGAGGCACCACCAGAGGACCCAAGGGATGAGCATCAAGGCGGAGAACTCGGCCAGGTCCCCTCGAGGATCTAACCAATCCGTGAATCCATAGTTGGTCAGCAAGTATCCGACCGCGGCGACCACCCCAAGGAGGCGACGCTGGGTGACGACACCGACAGCGGCGCGCATGCCGTAGGCCCCCACGACCAGGAACAAGGCCAGTGCGCCTACAACGGCGGGCTTGAGGCCCACGCCCAGGACGACCAGGAGCCCGGCCACGGCGAAGAACAGATGGTGGTAATACAGAAGGACCGGCGACCCCAGGCCGACCCCGTCGCTGCTCGACCACACCGGCAGGAAATCGAGGTGACGGAAGTGGGCGGCGTACATCTGTACGAGCAGGAGGGGTCCCGTCGACCCCTGGTTGAGGGGCCACCCCGTCCGAAAGAGGACCGGGGAGAGGACGACCACCGCCGCGGCGGCCACGACGAGGGCGAAAGTCAGCTGATAGCGCAACGTGCGGCGCTCAGTTTCCGGACGGCTCCTCGACCTGGATTCCGACGTCTCGGAGCCGGAGGCATCGTGGTCAACACTTCCGAGCGACGCAGGCGGGTGGCGGGGCACGCCACGAGAAGCTACTTCATCGGCGCTCGAGCCGGGCACCCGGAAGGTCGGGTCGGTGGCTGCCAACCGGGCCTCCAACTATGTCATGGGGCAGCGCCCGAGTTCCCCGAGGAGAACACGTTCAGATGGTAGTGCTTCAGGGTCTGGGCCTGCCTTCTAATGAACGAGGCCGGTTCGAAGACGTAAAGGTAGTACGTGACCACCTGGTCCGGCTCGTGACTGATGTGGCGCAAGACGTACTGGGAGTGAGCCTGGTACAAGTAGTTGGCTCGGGCGTTCTGCAGGCCGTTTGGGAGACCGAAGGCGACTTGGACCAGCATGATGACGATGATGGCGATGCGTCCGGCAGACAGCAGCCAGCGGTCCCCCCAGTCGTGGAGGAAGACGGCTATCGACCCAATCGGGCTGTGCCGGGACGACGGGGTGTCCACGCCGACCGCCCTCACCGGCGATTCGTCGGCACCGGGGTGCTCGAGGAGGGTGAGGTAGATGCCGATGGGGACCAACAAGTCGAAGGTGGTGTATCTGGAGGCACTGGCGGCGAAGTAGCCAAAGGCGATGCGGCCTTCGGTGATCAAGGCATCGAAACCCAGACCCCAGACGATCAACGCCAACCCGATAGGTCGTGCCCCCCGTTGATCGCGGTGCGGTCCGTACACGACCAGCACGGTGACGGCAAGGATCAGGATCACTGCGCCGAAGGCCGTCACGAAGGGACTCCCGACCTGATGGAGGCCCAGCGCGACGCCCACCACGTCGCCCAGGGCGAAAAGGTAGAACTTCAGGCCAGCGATGGGGTAGTGGAAGAGAATCGTCGGACTGACGACCGGTCCCTGGGATTTGTAATGGTAGAAGTACAGCGCGACGGTGACGGCGGCGGCTACGCCCCACACGGCGACGTAGGGCCATCGACGACGGCGATGGTAGAGGAGCACAAGTCCAGCGACCCAGATGAGCAGTCCTTGGAGGGAAGAGAAACTGCCCACCACGGCCGCGGCCGTCGCCAAGGCAAAGACGAGCGGGGTCAGAACAGGTCGGTCCAGCAAGAAGATGGCCAAAGCCAGCGAGAGCAGGACTAGGTACCAGGCCATCTGGAAACCCCATGTGGAGTTGGACCATTGGACGAAGGAAAGCCCCAGGATGGCCACCGGGCAGTAGTAGAGCCACGGTGTGGTGGGTGAACGACGTCGATGGGTGGCGATGAGGAGGAACAGGGAGGCCAGCAACATGGCCGCTCCCAGCAGCTCCTCGATCCGGACGTCGAAATGGGTCGTCCGGGCCAAGAAGATGACGATGAGATTGGGAAAGAGGATCCGGTTCTCGTTGTGCTGCGTCCACAGCGAGCTCCAGTCGAACCCGTGCAGGTACGAGTTCCTGATGACCGTCACGTCGTCCCACTGGTCACCCACCACGGCGTTCACGCCGTAGTGCTGCACGAACCACAGGTAGCCGAGGACCGGTAGGGCGAACCCCGTGACGGTGAGGGCCACGACCAGTCGGCGGTCGAGGCGATCGGCCCAGTATCTTGGGCGCGCCTCCACCAGCTCGGACGAAGGAGGCGGCGGCGGGTCCTCTGGTGCGGACCCGTCTGTCTCCATGTTGCCCCCCTGAGGCTCGCGGGATCGGGCGGTTGCCCGGCCACCTGCCATGCGCCGTCCTTTGTGGGAATAGAAGCTACCCAAGCACCCTGCTCGGCACAATGTCTAGTCGGCCATGACCCGTGCGTGCAGCAACTGCGTGCGCTCTGGCCCTGTCGACGCTAGATTCGCACCTTGATGTCAGTAGCCTCGGTCCTCGAAGTCCGTCGGCTTCGGGAGTGGAGCTTGGCAATCGTCGTTGAGCCGAGCCAGGGCATCGGCGTAGAATCCCGGGGCGAGGGCGGGTCGAGCCAATGAGAGCCGACGGAACGGGGAGGATTGCCGATGCGGGACGCGCCAGCGCCCTGCTTGGGGCGGTGCGTGCTCCCTAGTTCCTCACCCTGACCAAGACGGCGGGGCTTTGAGCACTCTTGCCGCTCCCGTCGTAGGCGAGTGCCGAGACTCTGTAGGTGCCGTTCGTGACGGTGCTCGTGTCCCACTTCCCCACCCACCCGCCGATGGTGGGCTTCGACGTGGCGATCTGTGCACCTCGCAACGTCCCGCCGGTGGCCACGAAGTTGATCGTGGTGACCGTCGAGTTCAGGGGTTTGGCATTGAATGTGGCCGTGCCCGATACCGTTGCCCCGCTCGGGGGATAGATCATCACTGCGGTGGGCACCGTCGTCGGTGGGGTGCTGGTCTTCCGGAGCGCCTTGACGCCGATACCGATCCCGACGATGGCCACTGCCAGACTGACGACCACACCAAAGGTGATCATCTGCTGCCATCGGTCGCGTTCCATGGGTCCCCCCGTCGTCCCGGATTAAGTGGGGCGATGCTACCAATACTTCCAGTCGGCACAGGCGCGACCGCCCACAGTGGTGGGATTCGCCGTCAGGGTGAGAGCTTGAGAAATGGAGGTGTCAATCCCCGAAAAGCCAACAGGCGACAGCCCTCGCCTCGGCCACCGTCTCGCTCCACGTACGAGGGCTTGGACCGGCGTACCTTCTTGCGACGGCGGTCGAAGTCGGTAGCCATCAGGAGGCCCAGCAACGTGAGTGACACGCCGAGGAGCGTCAGCGGTTTGACGTCGATGCCGGTGAACGGGAGCTGGGCCAGCTTCGCCCCGGCCGGAGCGGTGCCGGCGGAGCCCGTGTTGCCACCGGTGCCCGTGTTGGCCGCGGTGAATGGCAACGTGCAGGAGGCGGACGTCTGCACGGTCGCCTTGCGACCCACCACTTTCCGCCAGGGTGACGGGCCGATCAGGGCATCGGCTTGGACGACCCCGTCAAAGCAGGCGGGCAGGGCGACCGTCAGGGCCGAACCCGAGGTCGGGTCCGTAGCCAGGCCCGTTCCGACCAACCTGCCGGTCGTCGGGTCGTTGACGAACAGCATCCACTGACAGTCCGGGCGTCGGTAGGGGCATCCTTGGGTCGGGAGAGTCAGGGTCACCCGGTCGGAGGAGAAGGTGAGCACTGGGGACCTCCCGGCTGCACCGGCTGGCGGAGCCGTCCCGACGATCAGGAACACGAAGACAACCATCGCGGCCATCGCTACCATTACCCGCCGCGAACCGACCTTCGCTTGTCTCCGCTCCATGCTCGATTCCTCGACGACGTCCGGCCCCCTCATGACCACCCTGTCGGTTCTGCATGCGCTCCCGATTGCCCTTGCTCATCCGGTCCGCACAACCGACGCTGTGCATCTGTTCACGAACTGAGTTCACCAGGGCAAAACGAGCGTACACCCTGCGTACGCACGAACTTGGTGATACGTCGCAAGGTAGTGGTACACCCGCGCTGCGTGGCGCTGTACCCACATCGAAGCCGTCGTAAACCTGGTCTCGCGTCAGTCGGTCGCGGAAGCAGACGATGGATCGGCCGCGTCCAGGTCGGTGCAGTGCCGCGGTGACGGTGGCGCACGCCGCGTCGAGGTCGCTCCCGGCCACGATCTCCAGATCAGGGGACACCGGGATCTCGTAGACGTCGTCGACACCGGTGAACGAGCCGAGCGCACCGGATTGCGCCTTGGCGTAGAGGCCCTTCGGGTCCCGTTGCTCGCAGAGTTCGATGGGAGTGGCCAGGTACACCTCGAGAAAGGGAATCCCTGCCTGGTGGTGGAGCTGACGGGCTTCCTGTCGGGACGATTCGTAAGGGCTGATCAACGCCACGATGGAGACCACGCCGGCGTCGGCGAACATGCACGCCACCTCGGCGGCCCGTCGGTTGTTCTCCGACCTTCCCTGGCGGTCGAAACCCAGGTCTCCGTTGAGTCCGGTCCGAAGGTTGTCGCCGTCGAGTCGGTAGGCGATCCGACCCTCGGCCACCAAGCGTTGCTCGATGGCCACCGCCAGTGTCGATTTTCCCGATCCGGACAGACCGGTGAGCCACAACGTCGCCCCCCGCCACCCGTGACGGGCACGGTCCTCCCGGGACACCTGACCCGGGTGCCAGGTCACGTTGGACGACGTCACCCCTCCGTCCTCCATGGTCAGTCGGGCCCGTGAAGCATGCCCGCGCCGACGGTCACGTTGGTGCTCTCGTCAGCCAGGATGAACGACCCAGTCTGTCGGTTGCGCCGGTAGCTGTCGTAGTACAGCGGTTGGGTCACCCGCAGGCTCACCCTTCCGACGTCGTTGAGACCGAGCGACGTGGCCGCTTCGTCGCGGTGCAGCGTATTCACGTCGAGTCGGTAGTGGATGTCGCGCACCACGGCGCGCACCCACCGGGTCGTGTGCTTGAGGGCCAGGAAGTCCCCGGGGACCACTGGGCGATCGGCCATCCACGCCACCAGAGCGTCGAGGTCCTGCCCGACGGTGGGCTGGTTCATGGGCCGGCAGATCAGGTCGCCTCGCGAGATGTCCACGTCGTCGACCAGCCGGACGGTGACCGACATCGGCGGGTAGGCCTCGGCCAGCGGGCCGTCGAAGGTATCGATGCTGGCCACCCTGGTGGTCAATCCCGAGGGGAGGACCAGCACCTCGTCGCCGCTCCGGAACACTCCGCCGGCGATCCGGCCGGCATAGCCCCGGTAGTCGGGGGTGCTGGTGGCCTGCGGCCTGATGACCCACTGCACCGGAAGGCGGGGGTCGATCAGGTTGCGGTCCGAGGAGATGTACACCTGCTCGAGATGGTGGAGAAGGGACGCACCCTCGTACCAGGGCATGTTGGCCGAGCGTTGGACGACGTTGTCGCCCTGGAGGGCGGAGATGGGGATGAAGCTGAGGTCGGACACGTCCAGCCGGCTGGCGAAGGCGGCGAACTCCTCGCGAATAGCTCCCGAAGACGTCGGGGTCGTATCCGACCAGGTCCATCTTGTTCACGCAGAGGAGAAGGTGGGGAACCCGGAGCAACGAGGCCAGAAAGGCGTGGCGCCGGGTCTGCTCGACGATGCCCTTCCGCGCGTCGACCAGCACCAGCGTCAGGTCGGCGTTCGAGTTCCCGGTGACCATGTTGCGGGTGTATTGGATGTGACCGGGGGTGTCGGCGATGATGAACTTGCGGGCCGGGGTGGCGAAGTACCGGTAGGCGACATCGATCGTGATGCCCTGTTCGCGCTCGGCTCTCAGCCCATCGGTCAGCAGTGCCAGGTCGGTGTACTCGTCCCCCCGTTGGCGGCTGACCCGTTCAACCGATTCGAGTTGGTCCTCGAAGATGGCCTTGGAGTCGTAGAGGAGGCGACCGATCAGCGTGCTCTTGCCGTCGTCCACCGAACCGGCCGTGGCGATGCGCAGGAGCTCCATCAGAAGTAACCCTCGCGCTTGCGATCCTCCATCGCCGCCTCGCTGACCCGGTCGTCGGCCCGGGTGGCACCGCGCTCGGTGAGGCGCGAAGCGGCCACCTCGATCACGATGTCCTCAGGCGTGGTGGCCACCGACTCCACCGCACCGGTACAGGTCATGTCACCCACCGTCCGGTACCGAACTGTGGTCTCGAACACCTCTTCGTCCTCGCGGGGAGCGACGTGGGGTCCGACGGCCAGCAGCATGCCGTCACGCCGGAAGACATCCCTCCGGTGCGAGTAGTAGATCGAGGGGAGCTCGAGGTGATCCTCGGTCACGTACTGCCACACGTCGAGCTCGGTCCAGTCGGACAGCGGAAAGACGCGGATGTGCTCACCGGGCCGGTGCCGACCGTTGAACAACGACCACAGCTCCGGTCGCTGGTTCTTCGGGTCCCATTGCCCGAACTCGTCCCTGAACGAGAACACCCGCTCCTTCGAACGGGCCTTCTCCTCGTCCCGCCGGGCCCCGCCGAACACCGCGTCGAACCGATGCTCATTGATGGCATCCAGCAGGGTGCGGGTCTGCAGCCGGTTCCTCGACGGGTTGGGCCCGGGCTCGTCGACGGCGCGGCCGGAGTCGATCGATGCCTGCACGGAGGCGACCACCAGGGTGGCCCCGTAGCTCTCGACGGCCCGGTCCCGAAACTCGATGACCTCGGGGAAATTGTGACCAGTGTCGACGTGCATGATGGGAAACGGTATCCGTCCAGGCCAGAAGGCTTTCTGCGCCAGGCGCAGCATGACCACCGAGTCCTTGCCACCGGAGAACAGGAGCACCGGCCGCTCGAACTCGGCCGCCACCTCCCGGATGATATGGATGGACTGGGACTCGAGGCTCTTCAGGTGGGACAACTGATACTGGCCCGCCACTGTCCCACCAGGCGCTCGTTCCATGACCGTCCAATCTAGTCGACCACCCGCCACGAAAGAACACGTCCTAGACTGTTTGAGGCTGCGTGGCACCGGGTCACGTGCGGTCCGGCTCGAGCCATCAGGTCGGGGGAGACGACGATGGGGCCGAACGCAGAGGGAGGTCGGGACCCGACGAGCGCATCCGACGGTGGGCCGGAGTCCGACGGGAAACGGGCGGGTCCACGAACCGCCACTCTCGGTGACCATCCGCACGGCGGTCGAGTCGGACGCCCCCGCCGTGGCCCGCCTCCATGCCGAACAGATCTCCGAAGGATTTCTGTCCTTCCTGGGCCGCCGATTCCTGGCTCGTCTCTACCGACGGATCGTCCGCCATCCCGACTCGTTCCTGCTCGTCGCCGACTCTCGGGGCCAGGCCGAAGGCTTCATCGCCGGCTCAACTGATGTGCGCGGCCTCTACCGGCAGTTCGTGGTCCGGGACGGGATCCTCGCGGCCTGCGCCGCGGCGCCTCGGCTGATCGTCAGGTGGCGACAGGTCGTGGAGACCCTCGGCCACGGGACGTCGGACGGTATCGCTGCTGGGGACGGCTCGGGCTTGGGAGCCGAGCTGTTGTCGGTGGCCGTGGCACCGGACCGGCAGGGCCGGGGGCTCGGTCGACGGTTGGTGGCCTCGTTCCTCCAGGAGATGGAGGGCCGTTCGTGCCCATCGGCCCACGTCGTGGTCGGAGCGGGCAACGTCGGGGCCATTGCGCTCTACGAGCGGTGCGGCTTCGTCATCGCCGAGCGCTTCGAGCTCCACGCTGGCACCCCTTCGTTACTGATGCGGTGGGACGGACCGACGTCGGCGTCGGAGTCCGAGAGTTCGTGACCGGAACCTGGATCGCCGTCACCGCGCTCGTCGTGACCCTGGTGACGACTCCCGCCGTCATCGTCCTGGCCCGACGGACCGGCATCGTCGATCGACCCGGTTCGCTGAAACCCCAGTCGGTGGAGGTGCCGTATCTGGGCGGGCTCGCGGTGTGGGCCGGAGCCATGGTCGGTGTCCTGATCGGTCGGCCGGTCGTCGGCATTCCCCTGACGGCGGCCCTGCTCCTCGGTGTGGCCGACGACCGGTTCGGCCTCGCCCCCGGCACCCGGTTGTTGGGTGAGGCGGTGATCGGGGTGGCTGTGGCGGTCACCGTCCCCATCCATCTGCCCGGTGCCGCCGCCATCCCCCTTGCCGTGGTGGTAACCGTGCTACTCATCAACGGAGTGAATCTCATGGATGGACTGGACATGCTGGCGGCCGGGGTGGCCGGGGTGGCCGCGGTGGCGTTCGCCGTGGCCCTCCACGGGTCGGGCCGACAGCTGGCCGTGGCTCTCTGTGCCGCTCCGGTGGCTTTCTTGGTCTTCAACCGACCTCCGGCGCGGGTCTACCTGGGCGACGGCGGTTCCTACCTGTTGGGTGCGGCGCTGGCCGTGCTGCTGGCCTTCTCGTGGGGGAAAGGGGTGTCCACGTCGGTCGGCGTGGCCACCATGGCGCTCGTGGCCGTGCCCGCCGCGGAGCTGGCCTTCGCCGTCATCCGCCGGCGACGGGGCCGACAGTCCATTCTGGCCGGGGACCGGGGGCATCCCTATGACCGTCTGGTGGCTCGAGGCTGGTCACCCCTGGCGGCCAGTCTCGCCTACGTGGCTGCGGAGGGCGCACTGGCCACCGGCGTCCTCGTGGCCGTCCACCTGGCCTCCCTCCCCCTCGCGGTGGCCGTGGACGTCATCGGGGCGGTGCTGCTGACCGTGGCCGGCTTGGCCTCGGGCGCCCTGGTCCCCGATCGCGGGACGGCGGCGTGACCCGGATCTACCTGTCCCCCCCTGAGGTCGGTCCCGAGGAGCGAAGAATGCTGCTCGACGCCTTCGACTCCAACTGGATCGCACCGGTCGGTCCCGATCTCGACGCGTTCGAGTCGGAACTGGCCTCCCGGGCCGGCGTCGAGCACGTCGTGGCCCTCTCCAGCGGTACGGCGGCCCTTCATCTGAGCCTGCTGTTGGCCGGTGTGGGCAAAGGAGACGAGGTCCTGGTTCCCTCGCTCACCTTCGTCTCCACGGCGGCGGCGGTGACCTATGTGGGTGCCACCCCGGTGTTCGTGGACTGTTCCCCCTCCACGTGGAACATCGATCCTGACCTGGTGGCCGCGGAGCTTGCCGTCCGGGCTGGGAACGGGCGGCTCCCCGCCGCGGTGATCACCGTCGATCTCTACGGCCAGTCCGCCGACTACGACCGGCTGGTCGCCCTGTGCGACTCCTACGGCCTCCCCTTGATCGAGGACGCCGCGGAAGCTCTCGGGGCCTCGTACCGGGGCAAGCCGGCCGGCGGCTTCGGAATGGCCGGCGTGTTCTCCTTCAACGGGAACAAGATCATCACCACCAGCACCGGCGGTGCGCTGGTGTCCCATTCGGGCGCCCTGATCGAACGGGCCCGACACCTGGCCACCCAGGCTCGTGACCCGTTCCCCCATTACGAGCACACCGACATCGGCTACAACTATCGCCTGAGCAACCTGTTGGCCGCACTCGGGCGCGCCCAGCTCCTCGATCTCGACGGTCGTATCGATCGGCGGAGGATGATCAACTCGGCCTACCGGAGGGGGCTTGGCGACCTCCCGGGGATCTCGTTCATGCCGGTGGCTGAGTACGGGGAACCCAACTGGTGGCTCACCTGCCTAACCGTGGACCCCGAGGCGTTCGGAGCCGACCGCGATCAGATCCGGTTGGCCCTCGAGGCCGAGGACATCGAGTCGCGGCCCACCTGGAAGCCCCTGCACCTCCAGCCGGCCTTCGCCGGAGCCCCCTCCGTGGGCGGAGCGGTGTGCGAGGCCATCTTCGAGAGAGGGCTGTGCCTGCCCAGCGGCTCAGCCCTCACCGAGGACGAGCAGGCACGAGTGGTAGCCACCGTACGATCGACGGCCCGCTGAACTACCGCCCGTCGGCCCGGCGACGTCCGTCAGACAGGGCGGCGGGGCCATCGGGATCCTCGATCATCGGCTCGGTCGGGAAGCGCAGCCCGAGCCGCCCCCGGGCCCCGTCCGACAGCCCGCGGGCGATCACCCCCAGTCGCCGTAGCCGCCCGCTGCGCTCCCGAAACACCGACCGGGCCAACAATCGGGTCATGTTCCGCGGATACCAGCCGACCCGGCGCTTCACATACAGGTGGACGTACAGCATGTTCCGGGACTCGTAGTAGTACTTCCACAAGGGGACCCCGCTCCCCTGGCGGACGGCATCGTGGTGCACCACCGCCTCGTTGGCCACGAGACGGGTGAAGCCCGCCTCGGGGATCCGCCACTGGAGGTACTCGGTGTCCTCGGCCCACCAGAACAGCTCCTTGATCGGCAGCCCGACCGCCTCCACGATCTGGCGCGAGATGACGAAGCCGCACCACGAAGGCCAGACCCCGATGGACCCGTCGACCTGTTGGGAGACGGGGAAGACGAACGCCCGCTCCGGGTCCCGGCCGGCCACCGCCCACAGCTGCTCGAGGCAGGTGGGATCGGGCACCATGTCGTCGTCCAGCACCCAGGCATGAAGGTACCCGGACGCCACGAACTCCCCCAGGGCCTGGGCGTAGCCACCGGCCGGGCCGGTGTTGCTGTCGGACCGCACCACTCTGGTGGGAATGGGACAGAGGTCCGGTGGAGGCAGGGCTGCGGCCGGACGACTGGCGTTGTCCACGACCAGGATGCTCTCGGGAGGCGTGGTCTGGCCGGCGATGGCCCGGAGGCATCGGGCGAATGATTCGGGAGCGTTGTGGGTCAGGATGACCGCCATGATCCGCCGTGGCGTCTCCATCGCTGAACGGTCCCCGTCCACGGTCACGGCTTGCCCGTCGACCCCCCTCGTTGCCACCCCATCACCCCCGTCTTGCGTCGGTTCACCGGCTGCCAACACTAGTGCCACCGTCTCGGTCCGTGGCCGAGGTGGCGGAGTCGAGACCCTCGGCGCGGACCTCGTCAAGGACCGGTCATCCGCCCCGGCCGGCGCTGGGCCACAACGAGAGGTCGAGCGTCGGGACCAGCGTGGCCAGGTCGGCGATGTCTGGGGCCACGATCTCGGTAAGGCGCTCGAGCGCGTCCCCGGGCAGGTCGATCGACCCCGCGAGGGTCTTGTTCACCGGACGGCTCAGGTCGCGCGGTCGGTGGCTGGGGTCGAGGCCCAAGAACCATAGGTCGCGACCAGGTGCTTGACCGGGTCGGCCACGCAGGCCTCGTACTGCATCACCAGCAGCTGCTGGCTGGGGAAGTGGGTCTGCCAGCGACGCAGGGCGTCGGCGTACAGGCTGCGGGTCAAGGCTCCGGCCTGGGCCGTTCCCACGTGATTGGCGCCACTCCGGATCTGTGCCGCCAGGCCGGAGCGGAATCGCTGGACCGGGTCCCGCAGGAGCAAGAGCAGCTTGGCCTCCGGAGCGGCCTGGGCCAGGAGCGGGGGAACCCACGGATAGGAGAAGTAGTCCGGCGTCCACTCGCCGGTGGTCGTGCCCGCGGCACGCGGAAACCATGCCCGGTAGTCGGCGATGTCGTCCGGCCCGAAGGCGTCGGTGCCGAAACGAGCGAAGAAATGGCGCTCCTTGTGGATCGACGGCCGGTGCGACACCTGAGGGTGGTCGACCACCAATCGGTACCACCAGCTGGTCCCGGCCTTCTGCACTCCGATGCCCACGAAGCCGGGGGGGCCGTTGGTCTCGCCGGGCGCCAGCACCGGGGTGTCGTGGTGGTCATAGCCCACCTCCCACCCGTAGTAGCGGCCCAGACGATGGCGAAGGGACCGGCGCACGGCCGGAGGAACCACCTCGTGGACACCCGGAGGGAGATCGCGAAGCGCTTCTGCGGCACGCCGACGTAGCTGCATGGGCCCAGGCTGTCACAGGGCCGACCCACCCGCCATACCGGCCGCGGCCGGCGGTCACCTCTCTCCGGCGCCGTCCGGTCGGGTCGACGCGGTCTCCGTCCACAGCTCGTGCCCGAGCAGCTCGAAGAGCTCGCGGTTGTGCGGCTCGAAGTGGCGGCTCATGCGCGCCATCACCTCGGGATCGGCCTCTTCTAAGCGCACCGCGCCGTTGAGCGACGGAAACGGTTGGGGGTGGGGTGGAAGACCCAGCCACTCCAGCACGCCGGCGAGGCGTCCGGGTCCGAGTTGAGCTGCTCGCTCGCCAGCACCAGCACCCGCTCCCGGCCCACGGCATCGAACCAACGATGGAGCTGACCGGCGTACTCCCCCCGGGCCAGATAGGAGAACCAGATGTGATCGTGGCTCCGCTCACCCCGGGTGACCAGCTGTTCCGCCACGACCATGCGCTCCGGCTCACGGGCGATGCCTTCCTCGAGTGACTCGATCTCGATGCCTTCGAGCTCGGTCGGAACCACTGGCGCCAGAACCAGTACTGGGAGATGGCCCGCTGCGACGGCTCGCGGAGCAGAACGATGAATCGGGTGGACGGCGGAGGTCACGAGCGACCCGGGCCGCGGCCAGAGGGTGGAACAGCAGGTACGGGGTGGCCTCGCCGGTCAGCCGGCCGCGGCGACGGAACGGGAAGTGGCGCGGTACCAGCGCATCCCGGCCGCCCGTAGTGCTCGTCGAAGTAGTGGATCTCCTTCTTCCAGGCCGGGGCCACGTCCGGATGGGCGGCCAGCCACCGGTACAGGGACGTGGTGCCCGACCGTGCCGCGCCCACGATGACGAAGTCCGGCATGGCCCGGAGGTCGGCAGTCAGGTAGCGCCAGCCGAAGGCCGCGGAACGCCTGGCGTGCCGGGCCACTCTTTCCAGGCGACGGCAGTCGCTTCCTCCCCTCGGCGGCCATGGCCGCGATGCTACCCGGGCCGCAGAACTCCCTCTGCCCGCGCCGGGTCCCGGTACGCGGCAGCGCGGGCTCCGGCCGGATCTCTGCACCCCGCTGCTACCGTGCGGGGAAGGTCACTGCGCGCCGAACGTTCCGAACCTCTACATCCTGGGCGCTCCGAAGTGCGGAACCACGGCATTGTGCACCTACCTGCGTGGCCATCCGGAACATCTTCATGCCCCCGAAGGAGATGCACTACTTCGGCCGCGATCCTGGCTTCGAAGAAAGCCCCGCATCAGCCAGCAGGACTACTTGTCCCGGTACGGACCCGCCGCAGAAGAGCGCTACCGTGGCGACAGC
The DNA here is from genome assembly GCA_963717035.1 of uncultured Acidimicrobiaceae bacterium. Lineage (GTDB taxonomy): Bacteria > Actinomycetota > Acidimicrobiia > Acidimicrobiales > RAAP-2 > DASXMT01. The sequence goes on from CAVQVK010000098.1 coordinate 67,637, forward strand.
GCCATCTGGTATCTCTACTCCGAACATGCCGCGGCCGAGATCGCCCAGGCCCGTCCCGACGCCCGCTGTCTGGCCCTCCTCCGCCGCCCCGACGACATGGTCGACTCGCTGCACAGCGAGTTCCTGTACCAGGGCGACGAGGACATCCCCGACCTCGGCGCGGCGCTCGAGGCCGAGGAGGACCGTCGTCAGGGTGTCCGGATCCCGGCCGGTTGCGACATTCCCTGGGCCCTCCAGTACCGTCAGGTGGCCCGGTACGCCGATCAGGTGGACCGCTACCTGTCGGTGTTCCCCCGCGAGCAACTCCATGTCGTCCTCTACGACGACCTGGAGGTCGACACCGCCGGTGTCTACCGGGGCATCCTCCGGTTCCTCGGAGTCGACGAGACCTTCGCACCCGAGTTCGCCGTGGTCAACTCCAACAAGACGGTGCGCAGCCCAGGGTTCCGCCAGCTGCTGCGCCACCCGCCATCACCCATCCGGCGCTTGGTCCGGGCAACCGTCCGCGACCAGGGGAAGCGCCGGTCCCTCGGTCAGCGGCTGGTCGACCTCAACACCGAGGTCGTGCCCCGTGCCCGGTTGGACCCCTCCGTCCGCGCCATCCTGATGGCCGCGTACGCCGACCAGATGGCCCGGCTGGGCGAGCTCATCGAGCGGGACTTGGGGGCGTGGACGGTGCCCCCTCCGTCGCCCTGACCGGCTGGGCGCACCTTCGGACGGCACCGGTGGTGATGGTCACCGAACCCGCCCCCCGAGCAGCGCGGACACTTCCTCGATGGTGCGGTCCAGGTCGAGGTGGTCCAGCACCCATTGTCGGGAGTCGGACCCCAGAGACGGCGTGTGCCGACGCCACCGGATCAGGTGATCGACCGTTCCGGCCAGCGCCCGGGTGTCCCCGGGGGGCACCAGATGGTCGGGGAAGCCGGACAGGGTCTCCGGGAGCCCGCCGACCGCCGTGGCGACGGCCGGGGTTCCGCAGGCCATGGCCTCACTCACCACCATGCCCTGGGTCTCGGGTACCTCACTGGGGAGCACCAGGAGATCGGCGGCGGCCATCAGCGGAGCCACGTCCACGTTCCGGTCGAGCCAGGTCACGTCCAGACCCTGGGCTTCCCGGCGCAATCCTTCGGCATAGGCGGTGTCGACGCCTGACCCGCACACCACCAGGGTCAACCCGGCTTCCTCCATCTTCCGCACCGAATCCAACAGCACTGACAACCCCTTGGTCGGGTTCAGGCGACCGGCATAGAGGAGCATCGGGACCGCGGGGTCGATCCCGACGGCTCGGCGGCGGCTCATGCGCTCGGAGTCGCTCAGGGAACGAAACGCCCGGTGTCGACCCCGGTCGGGATGACGCTCACCCGGCCGTCGGCCAGCCCGGCCTCCCGGAGCCACCGGCGGCCGGCGTCGGCCGAGGGAACGATGACTGCGTCGGCCCTGGCGATCAGGCGATTCAGCCAGGCCGGCTGGTGGAGCGGCGGGGGGAGGTGGAGGTGGAGCACCACCGGGACCCGTTTGACTCGTGCCGCGCTCCAGGCCACCGGCAGATCCCCGGGGTTGTGCAGATAGACGACGTCGGTCGACGTGCACATCAGATCGGCGAAGGCGCCGATCACTCCCCAGGTGCTGGCGAGCGGTGCCTCCCGTTGCAGCTGGAGGAGCGGACGGCCCCGGTCCTCGGTGGCCGAGGCGTACCCAGCGCGGCCACAGGTCGCCCTTGGTCACGTAGAGCAGATCGACGGTCCACCCGGCTGCCGCCAACCCCTCCAGGACGCTCACCTGGGCGATCTCGGCCCCACCCACGGCGGCGAGATGATCGGCGATGGTCAGGACCCCGTGGGTGCGACCCAAGCCCCGCCCCCCTGGTCACGTGACACTCCCGGCCATGGCCTCATAGGTGGCGTCGAGCCGGTCGATCACATCGTCCTCGGAGAACCGCTCCAGCGACCCAGCGACGGGGCGCGGGCGCCGAGGTCGGCACACCGTTCGGGATCCTTCAAGAGCCCAGCGACCAGGGGGCGGTCAGCGCCGGAAGGTCCCCCCGTGGGACCAGAAGGCCCAGTCCCCGGATCCACCACCTCGCGCACGCCCCGGATGTCGTAGGCCGCCACCGGGGCGGCCCATGGCCGACTGCCTCCATCACCGCCCGCGGCACGCCCTCCCGGTACGGAGGGGGGAGCACCACGATGGTGGCGGACGCCAGGTAGGGCCGTACGTCGGGGACGTCGCCGATGAACTCGACGGTGCCGGCTTCGGCCGCCGCGGCCACCTCTTCATCGGACAGGGCGTCGCTCTGGTCGTGCTCGGTCGGCCCGACGTGCACGAAGTCAGCCTGTCCGGCCAGCGCCTCGGCCAGGGCCAGGAAGTCGGCGCATCCCTTCTCCCGCACCAGCCGGCTCCACCATCATCACGATCAGGCGCTCTCTGAGCGCAGGGTCGGCTCGACCGGGGCCCAAGGAATCGATCCATGAACGATGCCGTTGCCCACATAGCCCAATTTGCCACGGCGGCAGATCCCCACCTTCTGGGCAACACCGCTTCGTCCTCTCGACTTTGGACCAGCACCCGGTTGGCCCACGTGCAGCACCAGCGCTCGAAGCACCACCCGAGCACATTGGCCCCTGGAGCCGTTGCCCCGGAAATAGAGTGCTCCGTGGATGGTGTAGATGGCCGGGCTGCCGGCCAGGCGGGCGGCCGGAAGGCCGAGGAACGACGCCTTGGGGGTGTGGGTCTGCACGAACGAGAATCGTTCGCCGCGCAGATAGCGCCACAGGCCGACAAAGGAGCGGAAGTCGGAGAGGGAGAACTCCCTGCGCATGGGGACGACCTGCACGGCCACACCGGCGGGTGGATCGTCGTAGGCGTCACCGGCCACCACCGTCCACTCGACATCGCCCAGCCGTCGAAGTTGGTTGGCCAACAGCAGCCGGGCCGTCAGCGAGGTGGTGACTATCCGGCATCCCCGGGGTCGATCCGAGCCGGTCCGGCCCCCAGCACTCGACGTCGAACCCATCGCCAGCCTCGTCCCTCCCACCCCCTCGGGCGTCGCCCCGGGCGACCGAGACTCGGTGTCACGCGGTCATCGGGAGCACCAAACTACACCGGCGACGTCGTCCCTCCCGACCTCCCGACTACCGCCCGAGGCCGGGCGTCCATCGCTCCAGCCAGGCCTGGAGCGCCAGGACGGCCCAGAGCTCGTGGGCCAGATCGCGCCGACCCTGCACGTGCTGTCGCCAGGCGCGGCGGATCGGCGCGGGGGTCGAGCAACCCCTGGTTCGCCAACCGCCTCTCGGCCAGCAGCTCCTCGGCCCACGGCTTGAGCGGGCCGAGGAGCAGCGGGCCGATGGGGAAGCCGAAGCCCATCTTCGGTCGCTCCACCAGCTCGGCGGGCACATGCCGGTAGAGCACCTGTCGGAGCAGCCACTTGGTCGTGCCCCCGTGCAGCTTCACCGTCATGGGCAGCCGCCAAGCCAGTTCGAGCACCGAGCGGTCGAGGAACGGGACGCGCGTCTCGAGCGACGTGGCCATGGCCGCTCGGTCGAGCTTGGTCAGGATGTCGTCGGGGAGGTAGCCGACCAGGTCGAGCCAGAGCATCTGTTCGGTGATGCCGGAGAGCGCCGGCCACTCGGAGGGCCGGGAGGACATGGAGGCCGAGGGTCCGGCCCCCACCACCATCGACTCGGCGTGGTCCCAGTAGGACACCAGCGACAGATAGGCCTCCTCGGGCCCCGATGCGGCCAGCACCTTGCCCAGCTTGGCCACCTTGGTCGCCGGGTTCCGGACCTGCATGCCGACCGGCAGGTGGTCGGTGACCCGGGCCGGCCCCGTCCACCAGGGCGGGGGGCAGGAGCCCGAGCGCCGACCCGGCCAGCCGGCGGACCGGGTCGGGCAGGGGGGCACTGCGTCGCCAGATCCGGTCGAGCCAGGCGTGGCGGTTGTAGCCCGCGAACAGCTCGTCCCCGCCGTCGCCGGACAGGGCCACGGTGACCTGGGAGCGGGCCAGCCGGCTGACCAGGTGCATGGGGATCTCCGAGATGTCACCGAACGGCTCGTCCCAGATGTCCGGGAGCTGGGGGATGACGTCGCAGGCGTCGCGGTCGCTGACCTCGAGGGGGGTGTGATCGGTCCCGAGGTGGGTGGCGACGGCGGCGGCCTCGGCCGACTCGTCGAAGGCTCTGTTCTCGAACCCCACCGTGAAGGTCCGCACCGGTCGGGCGCTGTGCCGCTGCATCAACGCCACCACCACGCTGGAGTCGACGCCTCCGGAGAGGAAGGCACCGACGGGAACGTCAGCCACCATCCGAGCCGCCACCGAGTCGGACAGCACGGCCTCGAGTCGGTCGGCCAGATGCTCCGGTCGATCGCTCAGCGGGCGATCGCGAGCCTCCTCCACCGCTTGCCGGGCTGACCAGTAGGCCCGAGACTGAGGAAGCGCACCCGGTCGGGCGTCGAGGCCCACCGTGACCAGCTGCCCGGGCAGGAGCTTGGCCACGCCGGGAGTAGATGGTGCGGGGGGCCGGAACGCAGTTGTGGCGAAGGTAGAGGGCCACCGCGTCGCGATCGATGTCGGCGTCGAACCCGGGGAGTCGGCGCAGTGCCTTCAGCTCTGAGCCGAAGGCCAGGGATCGGCCCCACCCAGCCGTAGTAGAGGGGCTTCTCCCCGAAACGGTCCCGCACCAGGTGGAGCTGGTGCTGCTGCCGGTCCCACAGGGCCAGGGCGAACATCCCCTCCCAGGAGTCGAGGGCAGCGGTCAAGCCCCAGTGCTCGACCGTGGCCACCAGCACCTCGGTGTCCGAGCCGCCACGGAACGCCACCCCCTCGCCGACCAGCCGGTGGCGCAGCTCCCGGTGGTTGTAGAGCTCGCCGTTGTAGACGACCACCCACCGGCCGTCGGACGAGACCATCGGTTGCGCGCCCTCGGGGCCCAACCCGACCACCGAGAGCCGGCGATAGCCAAGGGCGACCCCGTGCTCGGCGTCGACCCAGATCCCGCTGTCGTCCGGTCCACGGTGAACCAGGGCGGAGGCCATCTCCTCCACGTGACGCCGGAGCACCTCGTCGGTGCACACCCGTCCCGGGTCGAAGAGGCCGGCGATGCCGCACATCGGCTCAGGCCACCGGCGGATCGGTCCACGGGGACGACGCCGTGCGGCGTCGCGTCCCACCCCCCGGCTCGACCATCACCCGATCATCGGCGGTGCCGGGGGTGGTGTCAAGAACGACGCGACCGGCGGATGAACCCGGGGCGCTCCTCGGCCCCGCAGTTGTGGTCGGGAATCACCTGTGGCAACCTGCGGCGTGCCCGCTCGGCTCCACCCATGAGCATCACCGACCGTCTTCGCCGAGGGTTCCTCCGGCTGCCCCCCGGTGTCCGCCGCGGCGTCCTGCACGGGATGGGCCGGTACGCCCCGTGGGAGGCGGCGTTCGACTTCACCCCCCCGCCGCTCGGGCCCGGCGAAGAGACCGGGCCGCCCGACTTCGTCGGGATCGGTGTCCAGAAGGCCGGGACCACCTGGTGGTTCGAGCTACTGCTCACCCATCCCGGCGTCTCCAGCCACCCGGGCATTCACAAGGAGCGCCACTTCTTCGACCGCTTCGGAGCCCGGTCCATGCAGCCATCGGACATCGAGCAGTACCACGGATGGTTTCCGAGGCGGCGGGCCACCATCACCGGCGAGTGGACCCCCGACTACATGGCCTACCCGTGGGTCCCGCCCCTCCTGAAGCGGGCGGCCCCCGACGCCCGACTGCTCGTCCTGCTGCGGGACCCGGTCGAACGGTTCCGCTCGGGTCTGGCCCACGAGGAGCGCGCCGGGATGGCTCGGGACGGCAAGGCCATCGCCGACGCCGTCCAACGCGGCTTCTACCACCGGGCCCTCGACCAATGGCTGGCCCATTTCCAGGCCGAACAGCTGTTGGTCCTGCAATTCGAGCAGTGCGTGGCCGACCCCTCCACTCAGCTCGATCGGACCCTCCACCACCTCGGTCTGGACCGGGCCGGGGGCATGGTTCCCGAGGTGGCCCGCCCGCCGGCCGTGGACACCCGCCCCCCGTTGGAGGAGGACGTGCGGAGCCAGCTGGTGGAGCTCTACGCCCCCGACGTGGCGGCCCTGGCCGACCGGCTGCCGGACATCGATCTGACCCGGTGGCCCAACTTTGCCTACCTGGCCACCCGGAACGAGCCTCCGGCGGTCGAATCCCCTTCGGCGTCGAACTCGCCGACCCGGCGCCCGTAGCGGGCGTTCTCCCCCATCCGTCCCCGGACCCCGTCCCACAGGCCATGGAGGATGGCCGCCCGTTCCGGCCCGCTCCGGGCCTTCTGGAACTGCCGGGCCGAGTAGGCCACGTGCCAGGCATACCAGCTGGGTCGTCCGTGCCGGCGGGCCAGGGCGAACGAGTTGCGGGCGTGGTAGTAGGCCCGCCAGGCCTCGGCGGCATCGTTGGGGCGCCGGTCGCGGAGCGCCGATTCCCGACCCGCGGGCGTCTGGGTCCCGGCCACCTGTCGAGCGGCCACGTCGTCGACCAGCAGCGCGAATCCCGCCTCGCGGATGCGGCAGAAGTAGTCGAAGTCCTCGAGCCCGAAGAACCAGGTGGCATCGGGGAGGATGCCCGCCTCGACCACCGCTCGCGAGATCAGGGTGGCCCCCCAGCAGGTGACGTCGACCGGGGTCAGATCGTGGGGTGACCCCGGGGGCGGGACGAGATTCACGGTGTGGGCGCCCCGTCCGACGAACATCCTGCCGTACGCGGTCACCGCACCGATCGGGGGGCCGCCGGGCCCCGAGGCCTCGATGCGCCCCATCACATCGGCCAGGCGGGGCGCGGGCAGGGCGAAGAGGCCCACGTCGTCCTCGCAGAGGTAGGCCCACTCCGTACCAGGGTCCGAGAACGCTTCGACCAGTCCGGCCAGGAACCCTCCGGCCGGGCCGACGTTCCTGTCCAGCCGCACCATCCGGACCTCGGATTCGAGCGCGGGGTCGTCGAGGCCGCCGACCCCGTTGACCACGACCACGATCCGGTCGGGCGGCAGGCCCTCGTTGTCGCGCAACGACCGGATGAGGTCGCCGGCCAGTCCCGGTCGCATGTGGGTGAGGACCACCGCCGTCACCCCATCGGGAGCCGAAGGGGCGCGTTCTCCCTGCCCACTCGGGCCTTGACCGGCGTTCATGGTGGCGTCACGGAGCTAGGCTAATGCCGGTGGGCCGGGGGCAACAACGTCGTGTCGTGCCACCACCCGGCGGTTCCGACCGAGACCGGGAGGCACGTGCCGCGAGCGCGTCGCGTGCGTGCAGCCACGGCGGCCCGGATGGGCCGGGGACGTGGCGGTGGGCGCCGTGATCAGCGCCATCGTCCCGGTGCTCAACGGCATGCCGTGGCTGGAGGACCAGCTCCGGGCGCTGGCCGCCCAAGAGTGTGACATCGAATGGGAGGTGGTCATCGCCGACAACGGCTCCACCGACGCCGGTCCTCTCCTCGTCCGGGAGTGGGCCGAACGCGCCCTACCGCGTCCGATGGATCGACGCCTCGTCCGAGCCGGGCGCCTCGGCCGCCCGCAACGCCGGAGTCAGGGCGGCCCGGGGGGATCTGCTGGCGTTCTGCGACGCCGACGACGTCGTGCACCCGGGCTGGTTGGCCAGCTGTGCCCGAGCCCTCGACACCTTCGACGTGGTGGCCGGAGTCTTCGACTTCTGGGCGTTGAACGGTCACGAGGGGTCGCCCCCGGTTCCCGCCTCCATGCAGCAGTACTCCTTCCTTCCTGCCGGCCTGAGTGCCAACTTGGCCGTCCGCCGCGGCGCGTTCGAGGCGGTGGGTGGGTTCAGCCAGGAGTTGGTCACCGGGGAGGACATCGATCTCTGTTGGCGCCTCCAGACCGAGGGCTTCCGCTTCGCCGTCGAATTCGGAGCCGTCGTCTCCAAGCGGGGCTCGTCCCGGCTTCGTCGAGGTCTTCCGGCAGGGCTCCGCCTTCGGTCGAGGGGCTCCCCTCCTCTATCGTCGCCATCGGAGCGCCGGGGCCCGGCGCAACCTGGTGGGAGCAGCCAAGTCGTGGCTCTGGCTGGTGGCCCGACTGCCGCTCCTGTTCAAGTCGCCGGCCGAACGCAACCAGTGGGCCCGAGCCGCGGGCGTCCGGACCGGCCGGCTGGTGGGATCGGTGCGGGAACGGGTCTTCTTCCCGTGAACCGGGTGGCCTCGGGCCACCCGTGGGCCAGTGGCGGCGCCGGCTCGACCAGCTCGGTCAGTTGACTTCCCAGTCGGCGCCCACGTACACCGGTGACATGACCATCACGCCCTCGGGGAGGGAGTACGAATCGGGGCCCATCACGTCGAAGGACGCAGCGGGCCGCCAGGCCAGGAGCGGCTTCCCCTTGCCCCCGGCGTGGCCGGACATGGCTGGCCACAGTGAGTACCGGCCCTTGGCCAGCGGCAGGTAGTGCAACCGGCAGACCACCTCGAAGTCCCCGGCCGGGAAGGACCCGCTATAGCGGACGATGAACATGGGGAAGGCGCTGCCCTGGGACACACCGATGAAGAAGTTGGCCTCGAGGGGCTCCGGGGAGCGGAGGGTGAGACGCACCGATAGATCGCACTCCGAGCGGATCTGGCTGCCGTCGGTGGACGCCACCTCCGCCTTCAGCAGCTGGACCACTCCCTCCGAGGACGTGGTCAGGGCGGCGTTCTGCTCGACGGCGGCCCGGTACTTGGCCACCACGTCCCGAGCGGGTCCCGAGGCCACCGAGACGGCGTCGGCCAACCAGACCGCCTTCTCGCACGTCGCCTCCACCGAGGCCAGGTCGTGGGACACATAAAGCAGGGTGGTGCCCGAGCGGACGATCTCGCCGATCCGCTTGAGGCACTTCTGCTGGAAGTTGGCGTCGCCCACCGAGAGCACCTCGTCGACCAGGAGGACGTCAGGCTCGAGGAAGGCGGCGATGGAGAACCCCAGCCGCATCATCATGCCCATGGAGTAGAACTTGACCTGGCGGTCGACGGCGTCGGCCAGTCCCGGCGAACTCGACGATCTCGTCGAACTTCGTCTTGAGGACCTGCCGGCCCATCCCCATTACCGCGCCGTACAGGTAGATGTTCTCCTTGCCGGTGAGCTCGGGATGGATACCGCTGGTCACGCTGAGCAGCGCGCCGATGCGCCCCTCGACCGCGCAGCGGCCGGCCGACTGATAGGTGGTCTGGCTGATGATCTTGAGCAGGGTGGTCTTGCCCGAACCGTTGATGCCGATCAGGCCCAACGTGCCCCCCGGGGGGACGTCGAGGGAGACGTCTTTCAGCACCCACCGGTAGTCGTGGCGAGCGCCGGTGCCGATCGACCTCCCGAACCGCTTCATCTGGTCGTAGAACTTCGGTACCGTCCGGTCGGCGCGGAATTTCTTCCAGACGTGCTCGACCTCGATCGTCCCGTTAGGCAATGTCGGCAAAATGCTCCTCCAGGCGCTTGAAGATCCGATACCCGACGGCCAGGTAGACGGCGGCCCCGAGAGCGGCGATGCCGGTCAGGTTCCAGTTCGGCGAGTGGCCGAGCAGCATGGTCTCCCGGGCGCCGTAGATGACGGGGCCGAGCGGGTTGAAGAACCCGTAGACCATCTGGAGATTGATGGTGAATCCCCCGACCCAGTGGGCGGCAATGTGATGGCCGTTGACCACCATCTTGTAGACGTACGTTCCGCCGGCGATGTGGAAGTTGGTGGGGATTTCCGAGTAGGGCCAGATCACCGGCGTGGCGAAGAGGCCGAGGGTGGTGACGAGGGGGAGGACCTGGACCAGGTCGCGCATCTGGATGACGGTGCTGGAGATAGCCAGGCCGACGCCAGCGGCGAACACCACCTCGATGAGCATGAACATCGGGACCCACAAGGTGGTCAATCTCGGCGCACGGCCGAAGATCACGAACAGCATGGCCAGGGGAATCCAGGAGAGCAATGTGTTCAGCGCCTGGACGCACATCGTCTCCAGCGGGAAGCACTCGCGAGGGAACTGGGTCTTGGCCAGGAGCGCCTTGTTGTTGAGCAGCGACTGTCCACCGTTCCCGAAGGAGGTGGAGAAGAAGTTCCAGCACAGGATGCCCACGAAGGCATACAGCGCGTAGGGGAGCCCCTGGCTGCCGCCGAAGGTCTTGACCCGGGAGAACACCAGCACGAAGAGGACCAGGGTGGCCAGGGGGCTGATGACCGCCCACAGGATGCCCAACGTGGCCTGCTTGTACTGGGCCCGGAAGTCCCGTTCGGCCAAGGTGTAGATGATCTCGCGGGCGGCCCACAGGTTGCCCAGCGCTTCTCTCAGCTTGACCTTGTGCTGGTAGACCAGGTCGGCCGGGGGCTCGGCGGGGATGGTCGAGGCGTTCGTCTCTACCAGCTCGGCGCCGAAGGCGGTGCCAGCGCACTAGCCACGGTCATTTATGGTCACACCCCCCTGGCCCTCGATTCGGAACCGATCGTAGACTGCCTCCGCACTACAATATCCCAACCCACCCACCTGTGGACAAGCCCCCGTCGGAAGCCCCACCGCTATCATCAGCCTGTGCCGGTACCAGGGGACGCCGAGGAGCGACCGGCAACTCGCCTCGGGATCCTGTTGGTCATCAAGGGCCTGGGCCACGGCGGAGCCGAAAGCCTGCTGGTCGACGTGGTGGCAGCCGGCGACCACAGCTCGTTCGACTACCAGGTGGCCTACGTGGTGGACGCCGCCGATGCCCTCGCCCCCACCTTCTGGTCGAACGGCACCCCGGTCCATCCGCTCGGCGCCGCGAGCAACCTCGACCTCCGTTGGCTGCTGGCCCTCCGTCGGCTGCTCCTGAGCAACCGGTACGACTTCGTCCACTTCCACCTGCCCTACACCGCGGCGTTGGGGCGCCTGGTGGTGGCGACGGTGCCCCGCGGTCGCCGACCGGTCACCTTGTACACCGAGCACAGCCTGTGGACCAAGCATGCCAACCTGGTCAAGATCCTGAATCGGGCCACCATCGGTTTCGACCGGGCCCTGATCGCGGTGTCGCAGGCCGCCTTCGACGCGCTCCCCTCCTCCCTCCAGCACCGGGCCCAGGTGGTCGTGCACGGCGTGGACCTCCACCGGTCCGACGAGATGATCGGTCGCCGCCAGGAGATACGCAACAGGATTCGAGCGGAGCTCGGTGTCCCCGGGGAGGAGCTCCTGGCCGTCACCGTGGCCCACCTGAGGCCGGAGAAGGGCTACGACGTGCTGCTCCAGACGGCCCACCTGGTGGCCGAGCGCGGCCTTCCCGTCCGCTTCGCCGCCGCCGGACAGGGCCCACTGCTCCCCGAGATGTCCGAGCGCCATCGGGTGCTCGGACTGGGCGACCGGTTCCAGTTCCTGGGCCACCGACAGGACGCGCTGGAGTTGCTCACCGCAGCCGACATCGTGGTGCTCACCTCCCATCACGAGGGCCTTCCCGTGGTCCTGATGGAAGCGGCCAGCGTCGGCGCGGCCATGGTGGCCACATCGGTAGGGGGGGTGGGCCAGGTGATTCAGGACGGCGTGAGCGGGCTGACCGTCCCACCGGGGCGTCCCGACGTGCTGGCCGACGCCATCGAGCGGCTCTGTTCCGATCCCGATCTGCGCCAGCGGCTGGGCCAGCGCGCCGCGGTGGACAGCGTGGCGTTCGACGTGGCCCGGGCGAGCCGCGACCTCGAGGGGATCTACCGGGCACTGTCGACGGCGCGCCGTCGTCCGCGGGGGGATCAGGTCGGCCAGTAGAACGCCGCCGACCAGGGAAATTCACCGACCGGCCACGGTGCGGGCCAGCTCGGCGACCTGGGCCTCGATGACCGTCGAGTCGAACTGCTCGAGCACATACGCCTGGGCGCGGGAGACGATGGTCGCCCGGAGGACCTCGTCGGTGAGCAGGCGGTGGCAGGCCCCGGCCAGCTCGGCGACCGAGTCGGCGATGAGAAGATGAACCCCGTCCACCGCGCCCAGCCCCTCGGCCCCGAGTGAGGTCGAGACCACGGGGATGCGTTGGGCGAACGCCTCGAGGATCTTGAGCCTCGTCCCGCTTCCGGAGCGGAGGGGCACCACCACCAGGTCGGCCCGGGCCAGCTCGGCGCGGATGTCCGGGACCCGGCCGGTCACCGTCACCGACGGCGGATCGTGGATGTCGTCGAGCTTCGACCCGTGCTCCCCCACCACCCGGATCTCCACCCCGGGCAGAAGGGCCCGCAACGCCGGGCCGACCTCTCCGGCCAGCAACCGGGCCGCCTCGGCGTTCGGGGGGTAGGTGAGCAGTCCCGGGAAGAGCACGGTGGGCGGCGAGCCGACCGTGTCCCGGCCGACCGGGTGATTTGGGACGGGGTAGCCGTTGGGGATGACGGCCACGTGCTCCACCCCGCTGGCGGTGGCGCGCGCCGCGTCGAGCTGGCTGCACACCACGACGGTGGAGGGGCCGGTCCCGGCCCGACGGTGTAGGCGCTGCCACCGTCGGGCCTCCTCCTCGGACACCAGGGTGGCCCCGACTCGTCGGGCCCGCGCCACCGGTCCGGCGGTGGGTGGCGGCGGTTCCGACAGTCGGGCCTTGATCTTCTGGTCCTCGAGGTCGATGAGGTCGACCACCGTGGGACCGGTGGACGGCTCACCGGCCAGCACCCACGATCGGGCTCCGAAATACCACACCAGGTCGTAGTGTCCGGTCATGAAGCGGGCCACCTCCGCCTGGACCCGGGGTCGGTCCCCCAAGGGCAGTCCGATCGGCAACGAGGTCCGGCCGAGGGCGGCCAAGAGGCCGAGGCCCGATGCCGGGCGGTTGTCGAACCCCAACCGCTCCACCTTGGCCAGCCCCAGCGTCTCATCGGGAGACCCGAAGTCGCTCCGGAACTTGGAGACGACCGAGAGGAGCTCGGTGGGGCCGCAGCGCAGCAGGCCCTCCAGGATCATCGTGAGGCGGAGCCGGGAACCGGTGTCCGCCGGCCACGGATAGTCGCCGGCGATCACCAAGGTCCTCATCGACACCCCTGTGGATGACACCTGAACTCCCCGGGTTCGGGCCCGTCCGGCACCGACCGGCGTCGTGGCGGAATCGCACGATGCTACCTGACCGCCACCGAGGTCCGGCTCGGGCCCGGCGGTCACGCCGTGGGCCCGCGGCGGTCGGGACACGCCAGGGGGTGGGTCATGCCCGTTACCATCAATGGTCCGTGCCGAAGAAGAGCGTCCCCCCGTCGACCTCTGTGCCGCTGGTGCTCCATGTGCTGCCCACCAGGGTGGCCCGGGGCGCACAGCGCGAGGCGCGGGCCGTCGTCGACCAGTTGGACCGGCCCGGGGTGCGATCCCACCGTCTCCTCAGCCTGTTCGACGGTCCGGCCGAGATCGAGGTCGAGCACGCACTCGACTACCCGTGGGCCGGCACCTCCTGGATCGGCTTCGACCCACGCTTCCTCCTTCGGCTGCGCTCCGAGTTGGCTCGTCTGGATCCGACCGTGGTCGTCGCTCACGGCGGCGAGCCGCTGAAGTGCCTGGTCCCGGCCAGCGTGGGCCGCCGCTCGCCCCTCCTGTACTACGCCATCGGGACCTACTCGGGCTCGAGCCGGCGGAGCCAGTTGTGGGCGTGGAGGTTCCTCGCCGGGCGGGCCCAGCTGGTGGCGGCGGTCGGCCCGGAAGTCCGCCAGGAGTGCATCGACCTCCTGGGTCTGCCTCCCGGGCGGGTGCTGCTGGCCTCCAACGGCCGTGATCCCGAGGTGTTCCATCCCCGGGGACCGGGGGCGGCTCCCTCCTCTCCCCTGGTGGTCTTCGTGGGCGCGCTCACCCAGGGCAAGCGCCCCGCCCGCTTCGTGGACGTGGTCAGCCGGCTGCGGGACGAGGGCGTCCCCCTGCGAGCGGAACTCATCGGTGGTGGCGTCCTGTACGACCAGCTGGTCGACAAGGCCCGGCTGGCCCACGTCGACCTGTTGGGATCACGGTCCGATGTGGCCGACCTGATCCGTCGGGCCGACGTCCTGGTTTTTCCCAGCCTTCCTGAGGGCGAGGGAATGCCCGGCATCCTCATCGAGGCCGGACTGTCCGGGCTCCCGGTGGTCGCCACCGACGTCCCGGGTGTCCGCTCGGTGGTCGCCGACGGGGAGACAGGTCTGGTGGTCGGCCTCGACGACCTGGCCGGCATGACCGCGGCGGTGGCCGGACTGCTGGCCGACCCGGCCCGCCGGGCCGTCATGGGCCGGGCGGCCCGGGAACGCTGCCTCGAGCGATTCAGCATGGAGGCCGTCGGCACCCGGTGGGAGGCGATGCTCGAGCCGCTGCTCGAGCTTCGGCGAACGGTGACCTTCCGGCGGTGACCGCGGTCACCGAGCCCGGGCTCGAGCAGGCGTCGCGGGCCGGTCCGGGTTCTCGGATAGCCTGCGCATCCATGGGGATCGGGGGACCGGGCTGATGAGCACCTCGAGGTCGCCCCGACGGCAGGACTCGCCGCCGGCGGGTATCCCGGATCCACGTGGCAAGCGGCAATGGGCGGAGCTCTATGCGGCATCGGCCCTCAGTGCGCTCAACGTCCGCCAGAGGTCGACGTTCCGGGAGTTGGAGCACTTCTGCCTGTTCATCGGCTACTCGCGGAGCGGACACACCCTGGTCGGGACCACCCTCAACGCCCACCCCGAGATGGTCATCGCCCACGAGCTCGACGCCGTGCGCTTCGTCATGCACGGCTTCCGCCGCTCCCAGCTGTTTCCCCTCCTCCTCGAGCGGGACCGCCAGTTCGGGTCGATGGGCCGCACCTGGTCCAACTACCAGTACGAGATTCCCGATCAGTACCAGGGCCGCTTCGAGCGACTGCGGGTGATCGGTGACAAGCGGGCCCGGTCGACGGTGCTCCAGATCGCCCGGGATCCCAGGGTTCTCGACCGAGTCCGCAAGGTGGTCGGGATCCCGATCAAGGTCCTCCACGTGACCCGGAACCCCTACGACAACATCGCCACCGAGGCGCGCCGACACAAGATGACCTTGACCGCGTCGACGGAGTGGTACGAGCAGATCTGCCGGGCCATCAGCGTGGTGCGGCCCCTCCTCGATCCGTCCGAGCTCATCGACATCGAGTACGAGACCTTCGCCACCTACCCGCGCCATACGCTCGCCGGTCTGTGCGAATCGATCGGAGTCGACGCCGCGCCCTCCTACCTCGATGCCTGCGCCAGCATCGTGTGGCCCAGCACCAACCGGAGCCGCGACGCCGTCGAGTGGACCGTCGACGAGCGGCAGGGGGTGGAACGGCTCATCGAGAAGTACGAGGTACTGCAGGCCTACTCGTTCGAAGGCTAGGTGGCCGGCCGCGGTGCCGTGGTCAGGTCACCGGGAAAGCGATGAGATCTCGAACACCTGGGCCGAGCGCCGGATGGCCCGGGCCTCCATCCGGAAGAGCCGGTTCTTCACCACACGGTTGGGTCGGTCCCAACACGAGCCGGGTCTGGTCACCACCGACATGGCATCGAGGAGGAGCACTCCGCCCTCCCAGTTGACCAGCTCCTGACCCACGCAGTGCAGTCCGGCGCGTTGACAGAGCTCGACGAAACCACCGGCGGTCACCGAGGGCGCCCGCCAGTGGGCACCCCGATACGCCCCCGAACGCAGGAGCCCGGCCCGAGCCGGCGACGGGAGGCGGTCGAAGGCGCTCTGCAGCGGGGCCAGGGCGTGAGCCGAGCGCTGGTAGGTGCCGTAGTTCGAGTGGTGGATGAATCCCACGCCGTCGGGCTTGAGGACAGCGCTCCAGCTCGGCCAGATAGCCGGCCAGCGTCTCGGCTTCCACGTGGACCAGGGAGTCGAAGCTGAACGCGAAGTCCACCGCCGCATCCCCCACCATGGGAAGGGAGTGGCCGTCGTTGGTGAAGAACCGGGCCTCCGGATGATCGGCGAACCGTTCGGCACAGACCTCCTGGCACTTCGGTGCCACGTCCACGCCGATGAGCTCGTGGCAGTGCGGGAGAAGGAACTCCGTCCATCGTCCGAAGCCGGGGGCGATCTCGAGGATGGTGGCCGCGGGAAGGAAGTCGCGGACACGCGGATAGACACATCCGTACCACTGCGAGCTCGAGTCCCCCCAGGGTCTCGACCAGGCCTCTCCTCCGGCTTGCCAGCTGGAGCCGTCGTTCCACTTGTCGAAGTTCTCCTCGATGGTGGGCAAGCGCGGACTCCTCCGTGTGTAGGCACCGGCCGGCTCCGGCAACCGGTGCCGCCCGAAACGATGGGGCTAGGGGCGAAGGCTACTCACCCGGGCGAGCATCGGCCGCGGCGGTCGGGCCGGAGGGCTCACCTCCGGGCCGGTTGGGGGCGGTGTGCGGTGCGCTGCTCCAACATCCGGCGACGTTGGAGTCGGGCCCGCCGACGCAGCTCCCACTCGTAGCGGGGCCGGGCCCCGCGGGGTGCCCGAGGAATGGACAACAGGACAAGGAGGAAGGGCAGAATCACCACCCGTTCCCGTTGGATGAGACCCAGGTTCCCGAGGGCCGCGAACGTGTAGATGAAGGCACCGGTGTAGACGGTGCAGAGCATCAGGTAGGGCCGGGCGAAGGCGGCTCGAGGCAGGATGCGGAGGTTCCGGAAGGACGACAGGATCAGCCCGAGGATGACCAGGTTCTCGGTTGCGGCCACCAGCTGACCGAAGCCGCGGGCGTTGAACGGGAGCGGATTGAGCATGACCTCGTAGATGTCCCGCGGGTACGTCGCCAGGTTGGTCGAGTAGGGGACATTACTGCTGCCGAACCCCAGGTTGCCGGAGTCGCTCTGGTTGTTCGAGTGCACCTGCTGGAGGGAGATCGATCCTCCGGGCCCGTGGAGGTAGTGCAGAGTCAGGGACACCGACAGCACCAGCAGTGACCCCAAAAAGACCAGGCCGATGAGGCGACGGACTCCGCCAAAGGACTTTCGGGGCGCCGCGGTCGGCACCATCATGGCCACGACGAAGCCGGCCATGAACAGCAGGAGCTCGTTGGGTCGGACGTAGGCGCCGATGAACACCCCGGGAGCGACCAGCACGAAGCCGCCCCGCTTCCGGGCCAGGAACTTGGCGGCTCCGTAGGCCAAGAGCCCACCCGCCAGGGTCATGAGCGACTCCTTGCTGATGTCCGCGGTCCAGAAGATGATCGAGGGCAAGAAGAACAGCATGTAGGCGTAGCGCCGGTGGTTGGCCTTCGGGAAGGTCAGAGTGAAGGCCCGGAAGAACATGACGCAACCCATGAACGAGAGCCAGCTGAAGATCAGGAAGGTGGCCAGCTTGTTGACGCCGACAATGGCCATGGCCAGGCCCGCGGCGATACTCACCGAGCCGTCGTTGACGATCTTGCCGACATTGGATCCGGCGGTGGTGAAGTTGAACTGGCGGAAGTTGGACGAGAGCGTTGCCCCCTGACCCACGTAGCGGGTCCAGTCGGCAATGCCGTGGTAGAAGTGATCGACGACGAAGATCTGAGTCGGTGCGGCCAGGAGATGAAGGACCAGGCTCATGGTCAGGATCCGCACCAGCCAGGGGTTGGCCTCCGCGTAGGCCACCCTCTGGATGATGACCCGGCCCAGTCCGAACAGAATCCCCGCCACCAGCACGGAGATCAGGACATTGGATGAAACTCCGGCCGCAATGAGCATGATGAGGGGTCGATCGGTGCTGCGTCAGACCTGACTCGGGCTGGCCGCACCAGAGCCGACGTCGGCCGGGATGGCCAGGCCGGCCTCGTCGGAGTCGTCCCCGGCTGGCGGCTCGACCGGACGGGGAAGCGCCAGTTGGCGGATGTCGCGTTGACTGAGCGGCACGTTGGTCAGGACGACGCCCAGGACCGGAGCTCCCATGCGCCGGAGGAGGTCACCGGCGTGACGGGCGTCGTCGAACGTGGTGAACTTGCTCTCGGCCACGACCAACACCACGTCCACCACGTGCATGAGCGCCTCGGCATGGTGCAGGGCCAGCAGCGGAGGCACCTCCACGATGACCACGTCGGCCAGGTTGCGGGCCTGCTTCAGAATGGCGGGGGCCCGATTGGCCAACTGCCCGCTCTTGGTCATGAACGGGCTGAGAGGAAGGCGGCGCACGTACTGGAGAATCGAGGGTTCAAGTTGGGCCTCGACATCTCGTTCTCCGATGTCACCGGTGAAGCTCTCGTTGGTGGGACCGAAGCCCACGTCGAGACTCCCGGTGCTGATGACGACCACACTCTGCTCGGCCTCGGCGTAGATGGCGGCCAGATTGGCGGCCACGTGCGGCCGGGTCGGCTCGGTGCCCGGCGACACCACCAGGATGACCTGCCGGTTGCCGATCTCGGAGGAGGCGCTGTCCAAGCCGGAGGCGGCGTTCCCCATCAGGAGGTCATCGGCCTCGGAGCCCAGGACGAAGGAGTCGGCCGGACCGGACAGCGATGCCAGGTTCTCGAACATCAGCGACATGCGCAGCATCCGGTAGGCCTCGGCCCCCGGAGACACGGGGTCCCGGACCACGTCCACCATGGGAATCAGTCCCGGAACGGCAGCTTCTCCGGCCACCGGCACCAAGGGGATCTCTCCCACCACCGGGAATCCGAACACCGACTCAGCCCGGGCCGCAGTCCGGAGGCGCTTGTCGAGCAGTTCACGGAGGAGGACCAGCGTGGCGGCGATGATGGCCCCCACCGCCAATCCGCCGAGGGCCCGCACCTTCCGGCTGGCCGTGAGGCTGGACTTGGCGAACGCCTTGGTGTCGACGGCGGCCACCGCGGGGTGCAGCACCGTGTAGCCGCTGTCGGCGCCGGCGAATCTCGAGCTCCCGCTGAGACCGGTCTCCACGGCCTGGCCCACCTGGTCGGCATAGGTGTTGGCCAGATTGACCGCGTCCGAGGGGTCCGCGGCGGAGGCCGTCAGCTCGACGTCGGTGGGCGTGCCCTTCCGAACCGGAGCGGTGGCGCCGATCGGGGTGGCGCCGGCGACCGGGAGCACCGATGCGGACAGCGCATACGCACCCGGGTTCAGGCCCGCCGCGCTGCCCGTGGCCTGCAGCGTGTCCGACTCGGTGGCGAAGAAGATGATCTGCTGGCTCGAGACGCCCGCCCGCAGGGGGCTACCGACTCCGGACGGTGGCGCTCCGACGACTACCGAGGACGAGTAGGGCAGCGCCGACTTCACCCGCTTGGCGTGGCTGACCGGTACCAGGACGGCGATGACCGCGGCCGACGAGCGCGAGGACGACGAAGAGACGCCAGCTGCGCCGAAGCGCACCCCAAAAATCGATTGGCTCCATGATCGTCCAACTCCCTGCCCAGGTTAGCCAGCATGATGTTACCCCGGGCATACGACCGTTGAATAGGGCCAGATCGGCCACGTTCGACGACGCTCCCGGCTCTCCCCGACAATTGATGACGGACGGTGCCGACGTAGCGCGCCCCGTGCCGTCATCTGCCCCCGCGGTCGCCCTACCCTAGACCGTGGGCAGCGGGGAGTAAACCCGCGGCAACGGGAAATCGGCGCCCTTCCGGCCGCTCCGGAAGGCCAATGGGGACCGCCGCCGAACCCTCCACGGGTCCCGGCCGGAACCCGAGCCCCGACCCGAACCGGAGTGGGGGCCGGCCCGGTCAGCGGACCTGGGCCATCCGACCGGTCGGCGCCATCCCGTGTGCGGAGCCCTCGCGGACGATGTAGGTTGGCCTCTGCACCATTGCGCTCGGGGGAGAGCGCATCGGGGTGCGGGCCGGGTCGGACGGACTAGTAGGGGGCCACATCATGGGGGCAACCGAGCGAGAGCATCCGGTGCCGGGAGAAGCGCTGGCCGGAAGCGGTATTCCTATGGCCAAGAAGCCCAAGACGACCATGGCAGTACGGGCCAGCCGCGTTCGGTCGCGGCTGCTGTTCGTCATCTTCGACGCCCTGTGGATCTTCGCCAGCTACGGATTCGCCGAGGTGACCTACTTCCGTGACAAGGCGCCGGGCCTGTACTGGCAGCACTTCTCCACGTTCTTCCTGCTGGCCCTGACCGTCACGCTCATCGCCAATCACGTATTCGGCCTCTACGACCGCATGTGGCGACATGCCGGCGCCGAGGAGGCCCACCAGCTGGCCCTCTCGGCGGCCGTCGTCCTCTGCTTCCTCATCCTCATCTACCCCCTCAAGCGCACCCTCAGGGTCGAGGTGGTCCCGGTGACGGTCATCCTCGTGGGCTGGGTGTTCGCCACCGCCGGCATGGGTCTCATCCGGTTCCACTCGCGGGTGTTCGCCTGGCAGCGCGGCTCGCGCCGGGTCGGGCTCCGGGTCGGCATCGTGGGCAGTCGGGACGCCGGAGCGGCGGCCATTCGGGAGATGTTGCGCAATCCGAACGCCGGGCTGGTCCCGGTGGCCGTCTTCGACGACGACGCCAAGGCCCACGGCCTGTCCATGGTCGGGGTGCCGGTGGTCGGGTCGATCGAGGACATTCCGGTCAACGCCAGCCGCTACACGCTCCAGCAGGTGCTGCTGGCCATCCCCAATCCATCACCGGCCCTGGTCGAGAAGGTCCTGCAGTCCTGCGAGAAGGCAGATCTGAACCTGAGGATCCTCCCCAGCATGAGCCACATCTTCAAAGGGTCCGACGCCGTGTCCTCGCTGCGCCAGGCGCGCGCCCCCCGAGATCGAGGACCTCCTGGGCCGCACACCGGTACCCATCGACCTGGTCAGCGTACGCAAGTCCTTCGAGAAGCACCGGGTGCTGGTGACCGGGGCCGGCGGATCCATCGGATCGGAGATCTGCCGCCAGGTGGCCGAGCTCAACCCGGAGCTGCTCGTCCTGCTGGACCACGACGAGACCCACCTGCACGACACCGCAGCCACGCTGAAGGTGCCCTGCCGCCAGGTGCTGGTCGACATCACCGATCGATCGGCGGTCAGCGAGACCTTCGACGGTTCCGGCCCGACGTCGTCTTCCACGCCGCCGGGCACAAGCACGTACCCGTGCTCGAGAAGCACCCGGTCGAGGCGGTCACCACCAACGTGTTCGGCACGCTCAACGTGGTCGAGGCCGCGGTCAAGGTGGGCGTGAGCCGGTTCGTCCAGATCTCGTCGGACAAGGCGGTGCGGCCCACCAGCGTGATGGGCGCAACCAAGTGGTTCGCCGAACAGATCATGCTGTCCGCGCTCCCCGGTCGGGCAGTCCTACTGCACGGTCCGGTTCGGCAACGTGCTCGGGAGCCGGGGCAGTGTGATCCCGACGTTCACCCGCCAGATCGCCAACGGCGGGCCGGTCACGGTGACCGACGCCCAGGATGACCCGGTACTTCATGAGCGTCGAAGAGGCCGTCCAACTGGTGCTGGAATCGTCGGTGCTGTCCGATGGCGGCGGCGAGGTGTTCATGCTGGAAATGGGCGAGCCGGTCCGGATCCTCGATCTCGCCGAGAAGATGATCAGGCTGTCGGGCTTCCAGGTCGGAGCCGAGATACCCATCGAGATCGTCGGCGCTCGCGAGGGGGAGAAGCTCGACGAGGAGCTGCGGGGACCGGACGAACAGGTCCTCACCACCCTCCATCCCTACATCGATCAGCTGATTCCGCTCGCCACCTCTCCGGATTCGTTCGCTGCCGGGCTCGAGCAACTGGCCGAGGCCACGGCACGACGGGACCCCGAGGCGGTGCGGGCACTGCTGTTCTCCATGACCACGGCGACCGTCTCGCCACCCTCGGTCCTCACCGAGCCGGCCACGGTCCCCGGCTCGGGAGCGAGCTCGACACCGGTGCGACGACCACGGCGCCCCCGGCGGTCAACGGGAGCAATGGCAGCAACGGCAATGGCAATGGCAATGGGACCCACCTCAACCAGGACTCGGCACGGTCGGCAGCCGCCAGCTCCAAGCAAGTCCCTGCATGAACCCGTTGCCAGGCCGTCGCGGGTGACTTCGAGCGGCGGGCCCGCCAGGCTCGTCGTCGTCGGCCAGGGCTACGTCGGCCTGCCCCTCGCCTTGCGGGGCGTGGAGGTCGGCTGGACGTGGTCGGGTTCGACATGGATGCCGACCGCATCAAGCAGCTGGCCTCCGGCAGCTCCTATGTCGAGGACATCTCCGACGGGCATCTGGCCTCGGCCCTCGATCCGGGCGGTACGAGCCCACCGACGACCCGGGCCGGCTGCGCCGGGTTCGACGTGGCCGTCATCGACGTCCCCACCCCGCTGAGCGACGGGGTCCCCAACCTCTCCTTCGTCGAGGAGGCGGCCGCGGCTCGCTCTCCCGATACCTTCGACCGGGGGCCTGGTGATCCTCGAGTCGACGACCTACCCGGGCACCACCGAGGAGCTGGTCGGCCCGATCCTCGACGAAGGGTCCGGGCTAGTGCCGGACGAGGACTTCCACCTCGGCTACAGCCCCGAGCGGATCGACCCGGGCAACCCGACGTGGAGCCTCGAGAACACCCCGAAGGTGGTATCGGGCATCAACCCCGCCTCGCTGGAGGCGGTCCGGAGCTTCTACGACCGGCTGGTCGAGCGCACGGTCCCCGTGTCGGGCACCCGCGAGGCCGAGCTCACCAAGCTGCTCGAGAACACCTTCCGACACGTCAACATCGCCCTGGTCAACGAGCTGGCCATGTTCGCCGCCGAGCTCGGGATCGACGTGTGGGAGGCCATCGACGCCGCCATCCACCAAACCCTTCGGCTACCTGCGCTTCACCCCCGGGCCCGGCGTGGGAGGCCACTGCCTCCCCATCGACCCGAGCTATCTCTCGTGGAAGGTGCGCCGGAGCCTGGGCCAGCCCTTCCGCTTCGTGGAGTTGGCCAACGACGTCAACGAGCACATGCCGGACTACGTGGTCCGACGCCTCCTGCTGGGCTTCAACCGCTGGGCCGGGCCGTGAACGGCTCCCGGATCCTCCTCCTCGGCCTGGCCTACAAGCGCAACACCGGTGACGCCCGCGAAGCGCCGGGCGCCGTCATCGCCAAGCGTTGTCGTCCCTGGGGGCCGACGTGCGGGTGGTCGACCCCCATGTGTCCGGCCGGAGCGGTGCCGTACCCCCTGGTGGAGCTGACCGCCGAGGAGCTGGCGGCCGCCGACGGGGTGATCATCCTGACCGACCACGACGCCTTCGACTACGACCTGGTCGGGGCCCACGGGGCCTACATCCTCGACACGCGGAACCGCCTCGACGGCCCCAACGTCGAGCGGCTGTAACCTCTGCGGTGCAACGATCGAGGCGGCCAGGTCGAGCCCCGCTCGCCGGAAGTGCCGCTCGGCCACGGACCGGCGAGGTGAAGGTCGTGGTCACGGGGGGTGCCGGGTTCATCGGCGCCAACCTGTGCCGGGTGCTCGCTGCCGCCCGGAGATCGACCAGGTGGTGGCCCTCGACGACCTCTCCACCGGATCACCGGCAGAACCTGGCCGGCGTGGACGGCGTCGACCTCGTGGAAGGCTCCATCCTCGACGTCGACCTGCTGGACCGAGTGTTGTCCGGGGCCGACGCGGTGGTCCACCTGGCCGCCCGGCCCTCGGTGCCCCGCTCCCTGGACGATCCGATGGCCAGCCATCTGACCAATGCCACGGGGACCATGGAGGTTCTCGAGGCGGCCCGCCGCCACGGTGGCCCTCAGGTGGTGGTGGCCTCGTCGTCCTCGGTGTACGGGGCCAATCCGACCCTCCCCAAGCGGGAGGACATGGCCACCCGACCTGTCAGCCCGTACGCGGCGGGCAAGCTGGCCGCCGAGGCGGCCACCCTGGCCTACGGGCACTCCTTCGGCCTCCCGGTCCTGGCCTTCCGGTTCTTCAATGTGTTCGGGCCCCTGCAGGCGGCCGACCACGCCTATGCCGCCGTCGTCCCCGCATTCGTGGCCGCGGCGCTGCGAGGCGAACCCATCCCGGTCCACGGAGACGGACACCAGACCCGCGATTTCACTTATGTCGGGACGGTGACGACGGTGCTGGCCGCCGCCGTGGCGCGCGGGTGACCCACCCCGATCCGGTCAACCTGGCCTTCGGCTCCAGGGTCTCGCTGCTGGACCTGATGGCCGAGCTGGAATCGATCCTCGGACGCCCGCTCGACCGCGTCCACTCCGAGCCGCGGGCCGGCGACGTGCGGGACTCCCAAGCCGACACCGCCAGCCTCCGCGCCCTGTTCCCCGACGTCGTCCCGGTCAGCCTGGCCGAGGGGCTGCGGGCCACCGTGGCCTGGTTCCAGGGGGACTCCTGAGCACCGGCGTCACCCACCCGGCGCCACCAGGATCCGATGCCCGAGCCGGAGAGCACCGGGTCCTGATCGCCGGTGCCGCGCTGGTCGGCGTGGCGATCATGGCCGCAGTGGCCATCGCCCTCCACGCCGGACCGAACCCTGTGGACCGTGCCGGATTCTCCCTCGTGCCCCGGAATGTCAACTCCTCGATCCTCATCTGGATCTCCAAGCTGGGGCGGCCGTTGATCCTGGTGCTGGGGACGCTGAGCGCGGTGCTGGTGGCCGCCCGTCGGGACCGGACCCGCGCCCTGGCCTGCCTGGGGGGCCCCTTCTTGGCCAACCTCCTGGTCGAGCTGGCCTTCAAGCCCCTAGTGGGCCGGCGCTTCGAGGATGTGCTGTCCTTCCCATCGGGGAACGTGGCCGACGTGGCCGCGGTGGCCACCGCCTGGGTCCTGGCCGTTCCCCGGCGCGGCAAGCCGCTGGCGGTGGTGGTCGGCGGCGTGGCCACGGGAGCCATGATGGTGGCGGTCGTCGGCCTCCGCTGGCACTACCCCACCGACGCCCTGGCCGGCGCGGCCTTCGGGGTGGGCATGGTGCTCACTGTCGACGGCGTGGTGCACCTCCCCGAGGTGCGGCGGTGGCTCCCCGCCTGGATCCGCTCGGACCCGGGCCCCTCACCGCCGCTCGGAGCACCCGGCGTTGACGATCGGGGACACTCCCCTCATCAAAAATGATCAGGTCGCCCTTGCCCACTGGGAGAACGGAAGATTAGATTGGTCCGAGCAGGGGTACCGCCGCGGGGCATGGCCTTGTGCCGTTGGGAGAACGGGCGGTGGTCCGGGGGGATCATGTCGACCGACACCAGCAGCACCAGGGACACGAGCCTCCCTCCCGCCAACGGCTCGGTGGTCGGCGTCCCGGACCCGGCGAGTGAGGCTCGAGGCCGGACCTTCGCCCATGTCGACCTGCAACCTTGGCCTCAGGCCCTTTTCGGTGACGGCAGTGGTCCAGCCGGAGCGGCCCCGTCCGGGGGCAGGCACCATCCGCCCCTGGAGTTCATCGAGCGGGCGGTCCGATCCGGTGACCGTGTCTGCCCCTACGGCGTGTCCCGCATCGCCATCGCCTTCGGACCCGATGCCGAGGCAGTGGCCCCGAACGTCCTGGGTGAGCGGCTGGCCCGAGCGGTGACCCAGAGCCTCCACGACCGCCGGAACAGGGCGGACCGCCACCGCCGCCCCGCCCCATCGGAGAGCCGCGAACTGGGCCCTCCGGTCCCCGAGGTCAACCGGCCCGACCGTCCCGATGGGGGCGACGGGCCCGGCGCGGCCATCGTGGTCGACCGTCTGCTCGGCCGCACTGGCTCGACCGCCGATCGGTGGCGCGCCACCTCCGTCCTTAGCGCCACGGCCGCCGATCCCGTTCGACGACTGCGCCTCCGCACCCTGGTTCCCTGCGCCGTCGAACCCCCGACCCGCTACCGGGCCCGCCACGACGACCCTCTGC
This sequence comes from uncultured Acidimicrobiaceae bacterium, assembly GCA_963717035.1. Classification (GTDB taxonomy): domain Bacteria; phylum Actinomycetota; class Acidimicrobiia; order Acidimicrobiales; family RAAP-2; genus DASXMT01. The sequence goes on from CAVQVK010000098.1 coordinate 93,210, forward strand.
CCCCTGACCGAGGCCGACCGAGCCTGGGTGCGGTGCTGGTGGTCGACCCCGACCCGACTGCCACCGGCCTGCCGGGCCTGGCCGCGCTGGCCACGAGCTCCTCCGCCGAGGGCCTCGGGTTCAAGGTCGGGGTGATCTCCCTTCCCAGCGGCGCCGAGCCCGTCGCCGAGGTCGACGGGGTGGCGCTCGATCTGGTGGTGCTGATGGTCGGGAGTGAACCGGACGGCACCCACCTGACCTGGTCCTCGAGCACCTGGTGCATCCCGGCCCAGTTGACCGCGGCCTACCACCGGCTGGGCATCGACGTCCTCGCCGTGAGCGCCGGGGCCGGAGCCGGGGCCCTGGCCGGCTGCCTGGAACAGGGAGCTTCGGTGCTCTTCGAGCTCAATGCCCTCCCCGACGAGCTCTCCGCCCTCAGTCGCACGGGGTCGCTCAGCACCGATCGGACCATCAACCGCCACAGCCCGGGAATGCCGCTACCCCTGCAGTCGCTCCTGCAGCTCACGTCGAGCGAGCGGCGGGTGCTCTTCTATCTCACCGGCGGCCGATCGGCTCAGGAGATCGCCGAGAATTCGGTCATCTCCCTCGCCACCGTCCGGTCCCACATCCGCTCCATCCTCCGGAAGCTCGGGGTCCGCTCCCAGTTGGCCGCAGTGGCCATGGCCAACCGCCGCGGTCACAACCTGACCGAACCTGTTCACCTCTCCTAGCCAGCCGAGTCGGCACACTCAATCGGCGAGATCCTCGACGCCCTCGCTCCCACCGTCACCCGATCTCTGACGCGGGTCACTCGGAACGGGATCCGGCCCAACGACCGCTCATCCCCTTGGCCACACGTCTGCGCAACCGGCGCAGCTCGACCTTGCGCCTCCCGGCGAACCCCCACACCTTGGTGAAGGCCCGGCGACCGAGGGATCGACGCTGGGGGGTGAGCCCAGAAGCCCCGACGGCCCTGATCTCCTCGGCCATCTGCAGGTAGACGTGGCGCCGATAGTGGCGGATGTCCGACATCAGGTCGTCGGGACTGAGCACGAACGCCCGCACGTCGCACACCGAGGCGTTGGGCAGCTCGGCGACCACCTGGGTCAGGGCCGCGTTCATCGTCTGGTGGTGAAGATGGCGATCCGGTTCGGTGGGCCGTTGGATGGGCACCTCAGCGCCGTTCAGCAGAACCAGACGCGCTCCGTCCGGGACGGTGCCGGCCAACCAACGGATGTTCTCCTGGAACCGATCGACGGTGATGCCCCCAAGGAACTCGAACTCCGCGGCGAACCACTCGAGAAAGGCCCGGTCGACCCCCTCGCGCCCAAACCGCCGCTTGAGCCACGGCCAGTTGTCCGGGTCGGTGGCGTCCAGGTTGTACTGGTGCCAGGGGGCGATCAGCCCTAGGTCCCGGTGGCGGTACAGCCCCTGGGTGTAGTCGGTCAGGACGCTGAGCACCAGCACGTCGTAGGTGGGCGCCACTACCGCGGGCGAGGCGAAGACGCCTTCGTCGAGGAACGGGATCCGGTCCACCAGGTCGCGCTGCTCGGTCGAGCATCCCCGAGGACGACAGCCGGATGGTCTCGGTGTGGCCGACGTAGATGAAGGACCCGTTCGGGCTGGTGTGGGAGAAGGCCGTCACGATGTCGCCACCGAGGAACTGCTCCACCGCAGCCAGGTCGCAGCCCCCCACCATCAACACCCGGTCGGGCCGACCCCTGGTGGTCTCCGCTCCCCGGGCGCCCGACGGAGCGGGCCGCCTCGGCGTCGAAGA
>CAVQVK010000099.1:0-6396 GCA_963717035.1 uncultured Acidimicrobiaceae bacterium
GGTCGACTTGGCCGACCTGCCTCCCCGCAACATGCTCACCCCTCAGCACGCCTCGGTCATCGGTCGCCAGCGCCTGTTCGGCTACACCACCGAGGAGCTGCGGATCCTGCTGGCTCCCATGGCCAAGACGGGAGTCGAGCCCCGCGGCTCCATGGGCTCGGACACGGCCATCGCCGTGCTCTCCGACCGGTCGAGGCTGCTCTACGACTACTTCACCCAGCTCTTCGCCCAGGTGACCAACCCGCCGCTGGACGCCATCCGTGAGGAGCTGGTCACCTCACTGTCCTCGTCGGTGGGGCCCGAGGCCAACCTGCTCGAGCCGACAGCCGACTCGTGCCGGCAGATCGTCCTGCCCATGCCGGTGATCGACAACGACGACCTGGCCAAGCTGCTCTACGTCAACGAGGACGGCCAGACTCCAGGGTTTCGGGCCTTCGCCATCGACGGCCTGTTCGAGGTGGCCGGAGGCGGAGAGGCCCTCGGCCGGGGCATCGAGGACGTGCGGGCCAAGGTCAGCGAAGCCATCGCCGACGGGGCCGATGTCATCGTGCTCTCGGACCGCAACTCCACGGCCAAGCTGGCCCCCATCCCGTCGCTGCTGCTGGTGTCGGCCATCCACCATCATCTGGTCCGGGAGAAGACCCGGACCCAGGTGGGCCTGGTCGTGGAGTCCGGCGATGCCCGCGAGGTCCACCACATGGCCCTGCTCAAGGGGTTCGGGGCGGCGGCCATCAATCCGTACCTGGCCTTCGAGACCATCGACGACATGATCGCCTCGGGCATGCTGACCGGGGTCACCCCGCGCCAGGCCCAGAAGAACTACATCAAGGCGGCGAGCAAGGGCGTGCTGAAGGTGATGTCCAAGATGGGCATCTCCACCGTCGCCTCCTACACCGGCGCCCAGGTGTTCGAGGCCGTGGGCCTGGCCCACGACGTCATCGATGAGTACTTCACCGGAACGGTGAGCCGCATCGGCGGCGTGGGCCTCGAGGTCCTGGCCGAAGAGGTCATCGCCCGCCACCACTTGGCCTATCTGGAACGCCCGACCGAACTGGCCCATCGCGAGCGTGAGACCGGGGGCGAGTACCAGTGGCGCCGCGACGGGGAGGTGCACCTCTTCAACCCGAAGACCGTCTTCAAGCTGCAGCACGCCACCCGCTCCAAGCGCTACGAGATCTTCAAGGAGTACACCCGGGCCGTCGACGACCAGTCGACCAAGTTGGCCACGTTGCGCGGCCTGTTCGCACTCAAGACGGGGGAACGCCCACCGATCCCCATCGACGAGGTAGAGCCGATCTCGGCCATCGTGGCCCGGTTCTCCACCGGGGCCATGTCCTACGGGTCGATCTCGGCCGAGTCCCATGAGACGCTGGCCATCGCCATGAACCGCCTGGGCGGCCGGTCCAACACCGGCGAGGGCGGAGAGGACGCCGACCGGTACACATCCGATGCCAATGGTGACCTGCGCCGGAGTGCCATCAAGCAGGTGGCATCGGGTCGCTTCGGGGTGACGAGCGAGTACCTGGTGAACTCCGATGACATCCAGATCAAGATCGCCCAGGGGGCCAAGCCCGGCGAAGGAGGGGAGCTGGCCGGATCCAAGGTCTATCCCTGGATCGCCAAGACCCGGTCCACCACCCCCGGAGTCGGGCTCATCTCGCCACCCCCGCACCATGACATCTACTCCATCGAGGACATCGCCCAGCTCATCCACGACCTGAAGTCGGCCAACCCATTGGCCCGGGTCCACGTGAAGCTGGTGGCCGAGGTCGGTGTGGGCACGGTGGCCGCCGGCGTGGCCAAGGCCCACTCCGACGTGGTCCTCATCTCCGGGCACGACGGGGGCACCGGTGCCGCGCCCATGACGTCGTTGAAGCACGCCGGGATCCCCTGGGAGCTGGGCTTGGCCGAGACCCAGCAGACACTGATGGCCAACGGCCTCCGCGACCGCATCGTTGTCCAGGTTGACGGCCAGATGAAGACGGGTTGGGACGTGGTCGTCGGCGCCCTGCTGGGCGGCGAGGAGTTCGGCTTTGCCACTGCGCCCCTGGTCGTCTCGGGCTGCATCATGATGCGGGTCTGCCACCTCGACACCTGCCCGGTGGGCATCGCCACCCAGAACCCCGAGCTGCGCAAGCGCTATACGGGCAAGCCCGAGTTCGTCGAGACCTTCTTCGAGTACATCGCCGAGGAGGTGCGCGAGTACTTGGCCCAGCTCGGCCTGCGCACGTTGGAAGAGGCGATCGGGCGGGTGGAGCTGCTCGAAACGGCAGACGCCATCGACCACTGGAAGGCGGGCGGGCTCGACCTGGCCCCGATCCTGGCTGTTCCCGAGGCTCCCGAAGGCGCAGTCCGCTACCGCGTGGCCGAACAGGACCACGGCCTCGACCGGGCCCTCGACCACCAGTTCCTGGAGGCGTGTCGTCCGGCGATCGAGAACGAGCGGTCGGTGACCGCCGAGGTGGCGGTGACCAACGTCGATCGGACGGTCGGTACCCTGCTCGGGAACGAGATCACCCGGCGCCACGGTGGCCACGGCCTGCCCGAGGGCTCGATCGACCTGACCTTCCGGGGATCGGCCGGCCAGAGCTTCGGGGCCTTCGTGCCCAGGGGCGTCACCATGCGCCTCTTCGGCGATTCCAACGACTACCTGGGCAAGGGCCTCTCGGGCGGACGAATCATCGTCCGGCCCCCCGAGACTTCACCCTTCGTGGCCGAGGACAACATCGTGGCCGGCAACGTGATCCTCTATGGCGCCACGTCGGGCGAGGTGTTCATCCGCGGCCAGGTGGGGGAGCGGTTCTGCGTGCGGAACTCGGGGGCGATCGCCGTGGTGGAGGGGTCGGGGACCACGGGTGCGAGTACATGACCGGTGGTCGGGTGGTGGTGCTCGGACCGACCGGGCGCAACTTCGGCGCCGGCATGTCCGGCGGCGTGGCCTTCGTGTACGACCTGCACGACACCTTCAACGGCCTGTACAACCCGGAGCTGGTCGACCTCGAGCCGTTGTCGGCCGACGACCGCATCTGGTTGAAGGACCGCATCACCTTGCACCGGGACGAGACCGAGTCAGAGGTGGCCCGGCACGTCCTGCTCGACTGGTCCACGACGTGGGAGTCGTTCGTGAAGGTGATGCCCCGGGACTACCGGCGCGTGCTCGAGGCCACCGAGCTGGCCGTAGCCGAGGGTCGTTCCGTGGACGAGGCGGTCATGGCCGCCCCGCACGGTTGAGGAGCTTGGGTCATGGGTGACATCAGAGGGTTCCTCAAATTCGGTCGGGAGCTGCCGCCACGGCGTCCCGTCCCCGTCCGTCTGCGCGACTGAAGGAGGTCTACGAGCCGTTCCCGGCGGAGTCCTCCCGTGAACAGGGGGCGCGCTGTATGGACTGCGGTATCCCGTTCTGCCACGAGGGCTGTCCTCTCGGGAACCTGATCCCCGAGTGGAACGACCTGGTCTACCGGGACGACTGGTCAGAGGCCATGGACCGGCTGCACGCCACCAACAACTTTCCCGACTTCACCGGGCGCCTGTGCCCGGCTCCGTGCGAGGGCGCCTGCGTGCTGGGCATCAACTCCGACCCGGTGACCATCGAGCGGATCGAGTACGAGATCGTCGAGCGGGCGTGGACCGAGGGATGGGTGGAACCGATCAAACCGGTGGCGTCTACGGGCAAGCGGGTGGCCATCGTGGGTTCGGGCCCTGCCGGCCTGGCTGCGGCCCAGCAACTGGCTCGAGCCGGACATCGGGTGGTGGTCTTCGAGCGGGCCGAGAAGCCCGGTGGTCTGCTTCGCTACGGCATTCCCGAGTTCAAGATGGAAAAGGCCGTCCTCGACCGCCGGCTCGGCCAACTGGTCGCTGAAGGGGTCGATTTTCGCTGCGGGGTATCGGTGGGAGCCCCGGCGCCGGAGGTACCGGGGGCGCCGGCCGCCGACGTCAGCGTGATCACCGCCGCCTCGCTGCAAGATGACTTCGATGCCATCGTTCTGGCCGGTGGCGCAACGGTGCCCCGTGACCTCCCCGCCATTGGGCGAGAGCTTCGCGGCATCCATCCGGCCATGGACTATCTGAAGCCGTCCAACCGGGTCCAAGAGGGAGCGCTGGCCGAGTCGCCCATTTCCGCCGATGGCAAGCACGTGGTGATCATCGGTGGCGGTGACACCGGAGCCGACTGCCTGGGCACGGCCCATCGCCAGGGTGCCCTTTCCGTGCACCAACTCGAGATCATGCCCGAGCCGCCGTCTGACCGGCTGGGTGAGAATCCCTGGCCGACCTGGCCGCTCATCCTCCGCACGTCCGCGGCGCACGAGGAGGGCGGCGAGCGGCTGTTCGGAGTGACCACGGTGGAGTTCGTGGACGATGGATCCGGCGCGGTCAGCGGCCTGCGGGGCGAAGAGGTGGAGGTGTCCGTCAGCACCGACGGGCGAGCCGTCTTCACGTCCATTGCCGACACCGCATTCGAGCTGCATTGCGACCTCGTGCTCTTGGCCCTCGGCTTCGTGGGCGCAGAACCGAACGGCGTGGTGGCTGAGCTCGGCGTCGAGCTCGACGGCCGGACCAACGTCGCCGCGGATTCGTCATGGTCGACCAACGTGGACGGCGTCTTCGTGTGCGGCGACATGACCCGCGGCCAGAGCCTGATCGTCTGGGCCATCGCCGAGGGCCGCTCGGCGGCGGCGTCGGTCGATCGCTACCTCATGGGTACGTCGGAGCTGCCCGCCCCGATCGCCCCGGGCCAGCTCGCCCTGCGCTGAACGCATGACAGAGCCGGCTGCCGAGCTGCTGACTGCGGGGGACGAGGTGGTGATCCCGTGGGCTGACGCTCGCACTCGGTTGTCCGAGTCTCGTTCCTACTGGCTGGCCACGACGGGCTCGAACGGTGGCCCGCACGTCCGGCCGGTGCTGGCCGTTTGGGTCGACGATGCCCTGCACTCGACATCCAACCCCACCGCGGTCAAGGCCCGGAATCTCGGCCACGATCCGCACGCTGCGTTCACCGTCCAGACCGATGGGCTCGATCTCGTCTACGAGGGCCGCGCCACCAAGGTGGTCGACGAGGCGGCGCTCCACCAGGTAGCCGACGTCTACATCTCGAAGTACGAGTGGCCCGTCACCGTACGAGACGGCGCCTTCCAGGCTCCCTATGGAGCACCGACGGCTGGACCTCCGCCCTACGAGCTCTACCGGATAGCCCCCGACGTCGTATTCGGCTTTGGCACCGATGAGGAGCTCGCCCCTCGGTCGACGAGGTGGCGGTTCTGACGCTCAGCACTTCGGGGGCCTGCGGTCCTTCCTCCGAGCTTCCCTTCCTCTGTCTCCCCCTTCTCTTTCCCCCTTCTCTTTCCCCCTTTTCTTTCCCCCTAGCTTCCCCCTTCTCTTGAAGTCGCTGCCGGTAGTTCAATTTCTGAAATCTCCCGCGTTTGGGCGAATGGCCCAAGGGTTCCGCACGTGCTTAACGGCCGATTTATGGCCCCTTTACCTGGGCTTTCGCCCAAAGGCGGGAGAAAGCTAAATACCAATGCCCGGAGGGACCTCGGAGCAACTAGCCATCGGCACCGGTCCGCCGGCACCGCGTGAACTGACCGGCTGGTCGGGTGACGCCGACCAAACCGGACCAGTCGGCGTTGTCGAAGCGGACGTCGGCACCGGTGAAGGGCGCATCGATCATCTCCCCGGCGCCTACGTAGAGACCCACGTGCTCCACGCTGGTGGGGCCGTTACCGAAGAAGACCAGGTCACCGGGCATGACCGTCGTGCTCGACGTGACCGGCGGCCCTGCGTCGTACTGGTCCTGGGCCACCCGGGGAAGGGAGACCCCCGCGGCCGCGTACGCCGCTCGGGTCAGCCCGGAGCAGTCGAACCCGCCGGCACCGGTGCCGCCCCACAGGTAGGGGGTGTTGAGTTGCTGGGCGGCGAACTGGAGCGCGGAGACCACGGTGTCATTGGCCGAAGGCGAATCTTCGAAGGCGATGGACAGCGTGAGCACGGTGTTCACGTAAGTATCCGAATGGTTGTAGTCGTAGATGGCTGCCCTGAGGGTGGCGGCGCTGCCGGCTCCGTTGCTACATAACAGGCGGGCCGCGGTGTAGACGGCGTCGACGGGGTCGTACGCAGACGGTGGATCGGCACCCCCCGGTCCCACCACTGCGATGGCGGCGAAGGTGGCCGACTCGACATTCTCGAACGGTGTATACTGGCACCATGACCCGAGCTGCCATCTACGCCGGATATCAAGTTCGACCGAGAGGACATACGTACGGGGGTCAAAACTAGGAAAAGGACTGCCGCGAACTGTGTACCGAACGGGGATGGGCGATTACCGGTCCCTACGTCGACAACTCGATTTCAGCGCCGCCGACCCGAACAAACAGTCGTCCCGAGTATCAGCGCCTAGTAGGG
>CAVQVK010000100.1:0-8557 GCA_963717035.1 uncultured Acidimicrobiaceae bacterium
AGCGCCCCGAGCGAGGTCGCCTGGCGCGAGACGGCGGCGCGCGCGGAGCGGGTGAACGAGACGATCTGTGCGTCCTGATGGCCGATTCGGTTGAGGAAGCTGAGCTGCTCGAGCAGGTCACTGAAACCGTGCACGTCGAGGATCACGGTCATCACGTCCGGCTGGGCGCCCTCGTATTTGGCGACCAGGTTCGCCGGTGAGCGCCCGCGAAGAGAGCTGCAGGCGGTTCTCGAAGCTCCACAAGGTGATCGCGGGCCGCGATCAGCTGCGTCTGCACGGTCCGCAGCTCGGTCTCGCGCGCGGTCAGCCGTCCCTGGACGGCGGCCAGGCGCGCCTGCGCGTCGTGGAGCTCGTGGTCGCGCGGATCTGGGCGGACTCGGCGGAGATCGCGTGGCGCAGCGCGGTCGCCGCGGACTGCTTGGAGGCGATCTCGCTGGAGAGGTCGCCCGAGCTCGAGGCGGTCAGCCCGCTGCCGAGCACCGCGGCCCCGACTGGCAGCGTGGAGACGTCCCGGGTTGCCTCGGTCGACGTCATCGACGTGGCCGTCGCCCATGGGCTGGTCGTCGCCGCGGCGGCGTGAGCCGACCTTGGCTCGGCGGCGAGCGAGGACGTCGGCTCGGCAAGAGAGGACCTTGGCTCGGCGAGCTGAGCCGACGGGGCCTGCATTCCGGGACGAGCCACGGCCGAAACCGCCCCGGCACGATCCGACCACCGCCGTCGCAGTAACTCGGCACCGACCAGGATGAAGCCGTTGATGGTGAGGAAGATGGCCGCAGCTTCGGGCTTCGCGACAATGTCCGGAATTCGTGCTCGAAGAGAAGACCGGTAATCCCCACCGGAATAGTGGCCACGATGAGCAGCCACGCCATTCGTTGGTCGGCCGTCTCGATCCGTCGGGTCGAAGAGTGACGAGGAACCCGCCGATGATACGCACCCAGTCTCGCCAGAAGAAGGCGAGGAGGGCAAGGGCGGTGGCCACGTGGAGACCGACGATGAATGCCAAATAGAAGGACTCACCTTGGGACTGGTCCGTAACCAGGTTGTGCCAGCCGAACAGCGCCGGCAACAACACGGAGTGGCCCAAGCTCGACACGGGGAAGAGCTCGCTCACCCCTTGGATGATCCCGACCACGATCGCCGGGAAGAACGTCAGCATGGAGTTACCCTCTCACCCTGGGCTCGTCCGATGGTGCGTTTGATGCCCCTTCGCCCGATGCAATGGCCTCACCCGGCTCAACGCCCGCACGCTGTTCACGTCGGACGGCACGCAGCCGATGCCATACGAAGGCGGCGATCACAATCACGGCAATGACGGCCACGACATAGCTGACGTACCCAAATCCCTTGGTCACTGACTGCCAGCGGCCTCCCAACTCATAGCCAATGACAGACAGCGTCGACACCCACACCGCACACCCGACGGCGGTCATAGCTGCGAAACGCACAGGATTCATTTCGGCCATCCCGGCAGGCAGTGAGATGAACGTCCGAATCACTGGGATTACGCGGCCGAACAGGACCATCCATTCGCCGCGCCGAGCGAACCAGGCCTCCACGCGATCGAGGTCGGAGTGCGTGAGCAAGACGTACTTCCCATACCGGTCCACGAAGCGACGACCCCCGGTGCGACCAACGGTATAGGCGATGAGCGAACCGATGACCGACCCGGCAACGCCCACCAGGATGACCAATCCGAGATCGAGGTGGGTGGATGAGCCGGACCGGAACGCGGTGGAACAGAGGGCGCCGCCCAGGCCCAGGGTCACCTCCGACGGGATCGGGATGCACGCCGACTCGAGAACGGTGAGCAAAAAGATGGCGGCGTAACCCCAGTGCTCAAGGAATTGCTCGACGGTTCACAGTGTCCCCCGCCCGGGGGAGGCAACGTACATGCCGGCTTCAGCCAACCCTCAGCACCGCCGGCCACGAGCGAGCGTCACCCCCCACACGCAGGGAGGACGATGCCTCGATGCGACCATCGTCGGCCCTGAAGGATCGCTGAGGAGGCCGATCGGGTCGCAACCAGGAGGAGGCGAAGAGGAGGAGGCGAGAGGAGGAGAGGACGGAGGAGGCGAGAGGAGGAGGAGGAGAGGAGAGAGGAGGAGCGAGATAGCGCGGAGCAGCAGCGAGACCCTTGGTCAGAGGCTCGTCGGTCGGTTCACCAGGAAGGCGCACCACCACCCGAGCACCGACAGCGCTGTCGGCCACCACAACGGTCCCCCCGTGGGCGGTGACTACCTCCCCCACGATGGCAAGCCCGAGCCCGGCGCCCCCCGCCGGTCGGCCCCGCTGCCTGGTCTACCCGCGAGAAGCGCTCGAAGACGCGTTCTCGCTCCCCCACCGGTATCCCCGGCCCATCATCGGCCACCACTACTTCCACCTCGCCATCGACCCGAGTGACCTCGATCGAGACCGTGGTGGTGGCATGGCGTTCGGCGTTGTCGACCAGGTTCCGCAGCACGCGGCTGAGTTGCTCACGGTCGCCGAGGACCGGGGCCGGCCCCCACCCTTCGGATGTCGACGGCCACCCGGTTCTGGGCTCCCAGCCGTTCCGCCTCAGCCAGGACCAGCTCGTCGAGATCCACCGGTTCGTGCCCAGGCACGAGATGGCCTTCATCACTTCGAGCCAGGAGCAAGAGGTTGTCGACGATATGACCGAGCCGGCCTGCTTCGGCCTCCGCCGTCGCCGCCACCGACGGCCAGTCCGCGTTCTGCCGGACGTGCCCGCGCCACTTCGAGCACGGCGATCACCGTGGCCAGGGGACTGCGCAGCTCGTGGGAGGCGTCGGAAACGAACTGACGCTGCTGATCGGTGGCTGTCTCGAGCCGGGACAGCATGGCGTTCATGGTGCTGGCCAACCGGGCGATCTCGTCGTCGACCGGGGAACGGGGACGCGGCGGTGCAGATCGCTTACCGAGATGTCGGAGACCTCACGTCGGATGGACTCCACCGGCCGCAACGCCCGACCGGCCAGGATCCAGACCAGGACGGCCGAGACCACGACCAGGATGGGGAGGACGATGGCCAGGGCGAGCTCCAGGTCGTGCACGGAATCCTCGGCCTGGTCCCTCGACGACACGGCATAAATGGTGAAGGTTCCCTTGGACGTCGCCACGGTGGTGGCGACGGTGATGCCGTTGTGATCGTCCCCCGGCAACGGCACGCCGGCTGGCACCCCGACGACCACACCGACCGGCGGCCGCACCGCGGCGACCGGGGCCCGGCCCCGAAGGTCGGTCGACGAAGCCACCACCACACCGCTGGCGTTCACCACCTGGACCGCAGTGCCCGAACGGACCGGTAGGTCGGTGGGTAAGGGCCCTTGGCTGATCAAGCCGCCCACGTTGTCCGCCTCCGACGTTGCCGAGCTCACCAGCCCGTCGGTCAGCGACGAGTGCAACAGCCAGACCAGGGCTCCGCCGCCGACAGCGAGGGTGGCCACCACCACGAGAAGCGCGGCCAACGTGAGCCTGACTCGGATGGACCACAGCATCGGGACGCGCCGTGCCGATCGGGGGGAGTCGCCGGTGCCCGAACCACGGTCGGAAGCGGCGGGGCCCCGGTTGGCGGGGTAAGCCAACGTCAGACCTAGCGGAACCGTGGTCGGAACGGGGTGAGCCACGGTCGGAAGTAGCGGAACCGTGGTCGGCGGCGGCGGAGCCACGGTGGGAGCGACTGGATGAACGCCGGCGCGAATCAGCCACCGTCGGCGGCGAGCCGGTAGCCGATGCCTCGGACCGTCTCGACGGAATTCTTGTTGAACGGCCGGTCGATCTTGCGCCGGAGGTAGCCGACGTAGACCTCGACGATGTTGGGATCGCCTTCAAATCCTTCTCCCCATACATGGGCAATGATGTCCCGCTTTGACACCGACTCGCCGGCAAAGCGCAGAAGGTACTCGAGGAGGTAGAACTCGCGAGGGGTCAGGTCGATCACCGTCTGACCACGCCGGCAGCGGTGCTCAGCAGGATCCAGGGTGAGATCGCCTGCGGTCAGGATGGAGGGCCGTTCCCGACGCCCCCGGCGCATCAGGGCCCGGATACGCGCCACCAGGACCACAAACGAGAACGGCTTGGACAGGAAATCGTCTGCGCCGGTGTCGAGCGCCTCGGCCTCGTCGAACTCGCCGTTCTTAGCCGTCAACATCAAGATGGGGACCCAGTTACCCTCGGACCGCAGCGTGGCACAGACCTGGAACCCATTGCTGCCTGGCAACAAGATGTCCAGCACGATCACGTCGTAGGGGTGCTCGCGGGCCCTCCACAGGCCGTCGGTACCAGTGAGGGCGGTATCCACGGTGAACCCCTCGGCTTCGAGCCCGCGGGCGACCGCCGCGGCCAGGTGTTCCTCGTCCTCGATGATCAAGATGCGCATCACCTCTCAGTTTGCCCGCCTTCACCTTAGGAAATCCTGAGAATCTGAGAGGATCCGAAGAAAGTGAACTCAGTGTAAGAACCGGACGACACGGTCTGGCGTCCCGGCGTCCCGTCCCGGCGTCCCGTCCCGGCGTCCCGTCCCGGCGGATCCCGGCGGATCCCGGCGGATCCCGGCAACCTGGCGATCCCGGCGACCTGGCGATCCTGGCGATCCCGGCGACCTGGCGATCCTGGTTCAGTGAGCTTGCCCGTAGGCATTGGCCTGGGAATGCACCAGCGAGACCAGGTTGCCCAGAGCCAGGTTCACATCGATTACGTGCAGTCCCCAGGTCGGACCCAGGGTCTGGGTCACGGCCGGGCGGGTGTCACCCGGGTGATGGATGACGTTCACCTGCAGCGAATTGGCGCCACCAGCACGCTCACAGTGAGCGCTGTACTCGTCGGTGGACTCGACCCAAGGCGTGCTTCTCGTCGAGCCGGTCGATCCCAGGGCTGATCCCGTCGGAGCGTAGGGCTGCAGGATGCCCGTACCTCCCGACACCGACGCCGGGTTGACACAAAGCACCTGAAGATTTGGATTGGGGCCATCGCCGCTGAGCAAGCTCACGCCCGAACCCACCCGACCAAAGAGGGAGTTGGCGGGGGGTGGATCGAGGAAGCTCGAGTACGCCACCACACATCCGGTCTGCCGGCTCGACTGGCATGCCGGAATGTGGTCGAAGTCGCCGCCAACGGACTTGCCCACCGGTACGGTCACGTTGCCCCCCATGAGCAACGCCGACACCAATAGCTTTCGGACGTCGGGTTTCGGGTCCACCTGGGCCTTCATAAGCCGGATGAGCAGCTCGCCCCCTGGGAGTGCCCGATGAGCACAACACCGCGACCCTTGTTGTAGTTGGCCATGTAGTCCTGCCACGCGGCGGCCACTCCGTCGTATGCGGTGAGCACGTTGGCCTCCGTCAACCTGCCGTTGCCACTGATGGCCGACAGGGTGAGCTGGGGGTACATGGGTGCGTAGACCCGGCAGGTGGCGGAGAAGCGCGAGGCCTGCGACCGGGCGACAGCACGCTCTTGGGGGTCGATGGTCAAGTTGGCGTTGACCGTCGGTTGCGAGCTCACCGTCGGGTAGACGTAGAAGCAGTCGATTGGTGGGTTCAACGCCAGCGAGGTGTGCTGGATGTGGGTAGTTCCGTTGGGGCCGACGACTGTGGCGGTGAGGTTCGAGTTACACGGGTTCTGGGCCAGGCCGGGACGGCAGAGCCACACCGTGCCCGCCTGATCGGCTCCCGGGGGAGCGGCGGTTGCGGCCGACGCGGCGCCTGCGGCGGATGCGGTGCTTGCGGCGACGCGGCGCTTGCGGGCGACGCCGCTTCGGCAGCGCCTCCTGCGCCGACGAGCCCCACCGACAGCCCAAGGACCAAGGCACCGGTCACTACAACACCCTGCCGGACGTACCGACGGTAGGTCCTCACCGAGGTATGACCAGCCCCGCCTCGTAGGCGATGACCACCAGCTGAGCGCGGTCCCGGGCGCCAAGCTTGGAGAGCAGCCGACTGACGTGGGTCTTGGCCGTCGCAGTGCTCATGTGGAGCTTGGTGGCCAGCTCGGTATTGGACTCGCCTCGAGCAACCGAACAAAGGACCTCCCGCTCGCGGTCGGTCAGGACATCGAGCACCGTCGTCGCGGGTTGGGCCGGCGAATCGGGCCGGCTCACGTAGTCGGCGATGAGCCGTCGGGTGACGCTCGGAGCCAGCAGTGCCTCACCAGCGGCGATCACTCGGATGGCGGCCAACAGATCGTCAGGAGGGGTGTCCTTGAGCAGAAACCCGCTCGCCCCCGCCCGGAGCGCCTCGAACACGTACTCGTCGAGATCGAAGGTTGTCAGGATCAGCACCCGGGTATCCCCGAACTCCTCGGAGCCGGCGATCCGCCGGGTCGCTTCCAGCCCGTCCACCACCGGCATTCGTACGTCCATCAGCACCACGTCAGGGCTGGTGGCCGCGATGACGGTCATGCCTCTTCCCCATCGGCGGCCTCGCCGACCACTACGAAGTCCGGCGACGAATCGACCAGCACCCGGAAACCGGCGCGGACCAACGCCTGATCGTCGACAACCACGACGCGGATGGTCATGGCGCTGGGCGGACGGTCATTGCGCTGGCGGTCACGGCTACGCGGGGGTCATCGTGTTAGGTGGGCGGTCACGGCTACGCGGGCGGTTAGTCGCAGGGTGGTCGGTCATGGCGCTAGGCGGGTGGTCACGGTGCTACGCGGGTGGTCACGGTGCTACGCGGGTGGTCACGGTGCGCTGGACTCTACGGGCAATCGGGCCGACACCCGAAAACCGCCGCCGTCGACGGGCATGGCCACCAAGGTCCCCCCGAACACTGCCGTCCGTTCGCGCATGCCCACAATGCCGTGGTGCTCCCACGCACCGCTCGTCGACCCGGCGCCGGTCCCGTTCCCGCTGACCTCGGACCCGCTTTGACCGTCGTCGACGACCTCGATGGTCACGTCATGGGTGCCGAAGCGGACGTCGACCACCGCCTTGGCCGGGGCGGCGTGCTTCACCACATTGGTCAATGCCTCCTGGACGATGCGATAGATCGACAGCTCGACGCTGGAGGGCAACGGGTGCACCTCGCCTCGGATCCGGAGGTCGACCGCGATTCCAGTAGCGCGCACCTGCTCCACCAGGGCATTCAGGTCAGAGACGTTCGGCGCCGGCGACAGCATGGGGTGGGCGTTCTCGTCGCGCCGCAGGACTCCGAGGACTCGCCGCAGGTCCTCCAATGCGCCGCGGCTGGTCAACTCGACCACGGCCAGAGCATTGCGTGCCTCTTCGGGCTGGCTGTCCAGGACGTGGCCGCCGACGGCGGACTGCACGGCGATGACGCTCAGGCTGTGGGCCACGACGTCGTGGAGCTCGCGGGCAATCTGAAGGCGCTCCTCGGCGATGGACCGCTGGCCAGTTGCATCTCTTGACGCTGCCGTTGGGCCTCCTGCTCGGCCAGCCCGGCCATGTACGCCCGACGGGCCCGGACGCTGTCCCCGATGAACCAGGTGGCGGCGGCCAGAAAGACATTGAAGGTCACGTAGAAGTCGGCCGGTCGACGAGAAACGCTCACCGCCATCGCTCCGATCAGGACCAACTCGACCAGCCCGAGTACGACCACCGCCTCTCGGCGCTGGAAGGTCACCACGACCATATAGAGCGGCGGGGCGATGAGCGGGTCGGGGGCGAACGACGCACCGGACATGGTGGTGATGGCCACACACGATGTGACGATCACCAGGGCGGGCAGGGGAAACTTTCGCCGGAACATGGTGGGTAGCGAGGCTCCAGCCAAGAACAGGGCCAGAAGCCAGACCGGATCGTGGCTGCCGGCATGACCAGTGGCGGTGACGTGAGTCAAGCCGCCGACGAACAGGACGAGTCCGAAAGCCACGTCGAGGGCCAGCCACTGCTGGCCGAGATCCGCTGGAGCAACGGCGGGCAAGGAACAGTGTGCCCACCGCTCGGAAAACCCATGGCCACGACGCTAGCGCCGCGTCGCCAGAGATTCCCTGACGATGAGCCCGGCGTGGCGATCAGTCCAGACATGGACACCTAGGGTCGCAGAGTGATGCTCGCCTTGGGTCAGAGAGAGATGCTCGCTCGGACCCGGAGGGGCGCGCTGTAGCCCGGTGCGGCCCGTCCGCCCGGTCTCCGACGCCCTATAAAAAGGGCGTAAATCATTGGTCCCGCGACGTCCCTTTGGGCAACTGTCCCTCTATCGTCTTGCCGTGCGTACATTCCAGGGCCGCACGTACAACCCAGGGTGTACGTAGGACCAGCGCAATCGCCGTTTCGTACTCCCTGGGTAGGGTCAGCAATGGTCCCACGGTCGGATGACGCGGCGACGTCAGTCGGTCACGATGGAACGAAGGGCTACTTGGCTGGGGTTTTGTCCTACCCCGGCACAGCTCGTCGCAGTCGATTCGGAGCAGCCATCCGAGTCGGAGCAGTAGCCGTCAGCCGAGTCGGAGCAGTAGCCGTCAGCCGAGTCGGAGCAGTAGCCGTCAGTCGAGTCGGAGCAGCCAGTCGATTCGGAACTGTCGATTCAACACGAACAGCCAATTTCGGTACTAGGTCGGAACAGGAGCGCATAGGCATGAACTGAACGAGTAGGTTACACAT
>CAVQVK010000101.1:0-8413 GCA_963717035.1 uncultured Acidimicrobiaceae bacterium
TCGAGGTCGGCACGCTTGACGACCTGGTTGACCAATCCCCACTCTCGAGCTTGCTCGGCCGACAGCGTCGGGGCCAGGTAGAGGTACTCGTAGGCCCGCTTCCAGTTCATCAATGCCCAGGGCTCGATGAGGGTCTGAGCGCCGGGCAACCCGAAGCCCTGGGGTAGTGGCATCTGGAAGTAGGCGTCGTCCGAGGCGATCGTGAGGTCGGTCAGATAGCCGTAGACGGTTCCGCCCCCGACGCAATAGCCATGGATCTGGGAGATCGTCGCCTTGGGGAACTCCCAGAGGTTCAGCGGCGGCCACAGGAAGAGCTCGTAGTTGTGGCTCTTCCACGTCCGCTCGGGCGTCGGGCCGGTGGTCGGGTACACGTCGGCCATTTCCTCGGGTTCGACGATGGCATGTCCGGCACAGAAACCCTTGCCGTTGGCCTTCACGATGAGGACCTTCACCTCCTCGTCACGGTTGGCCCACTTGAGCGCGTCCTCGAAGTCCCACACCTGTTGCGCGGTCTGGATATTGGCCTTCTCCGGCATGTTCAAGACGATGCGAGCGATCGCCCCGTCCTTCTCGTAGATGATCGTCTCCATCTCCGTGCGGTCCATGCTTGTTCCCTCCTGGTCAGGCGATCAACAGACGACGAGGCACCGGCCCCGGCACGTGAATTGGGCCATGTGAATCGAACCATGTGAATTTCATGATCTTCGAGTCGAGCGACGGGTGTGGCGAGGTCACCGCGGCTCCGTCCGCTCAAGTTGGAGTTGCCGCTTCAACACCTTTCCATTGGGCTCCCGGGGAAGGGTGGCGACGAACTCCATGGTCCTCGGACGCTTGAAGTCGGCCAGCACCACCGAGAGGCGATCGAGGATGACGGCGGGATCGGGGACCACTCCCGGGCGCAGCTCGATGATGGCGTGGACCCGCTGACCCATCCGCTCGTCGGGCAGGCCGATCACCGCCGAGTCGACCACGTCCGGGTCGGCCGCCAGGGCGTTCTCGACCTCGGCGGGGTAGACGTTGGCACCACCGCTCAAGATCAGATCGGTACGCCGGTCGGCGATGAACAGATAGCCGTGCTCGTCCAGATGGCCCAGGTCCCCGACGGTGGCGAACCCATCTCGATAGGCGGCTGCGGTCTTGTCCGGGTCACCCCGGTAGGAGAACGCCGCGCCGGGGAAGGGACTGAGGTAGATCGTTCCCACCTGTCCCGGTGGGACCGGTTTGCCGTCCTCGTCGAGGACGCGTACGTCCAGGCCGGGAAAGGGCCGGCCCACGCTGCCGGGCTTGAACAACCACTCGCCGGGCGAGATGACCGTCCCCATCGCCTCGGTGGCTCCGTAGAGCTCCCAAATGGTCCCGGGCGGGAACACCTCCATGATGCGCAACTTGAGTGGCACCGGACAGGGGGCGGCGGCGTGGATGAGCAGCCGGACGCTGGAGCGATCGTGGGCGGCCCAGTCCGCCTCGAGGATGCGGACGAAGTGGGCGGGAACCATCTGGGTTCGGGTGACCCGGTGCTGCTCGATGAGCGAGAGGCAACGTTCGCCGACGAACTTGTCCTGCACCACCACCTGCCCTCCTTCCCACAGCGAGTACTCGGCATACGCGCTCGGGGCGGTGTGGTAGAGCGGACCGCAGACCAGCTGGATGGAGTCGGGGCCGTACCCCCAATAGGCGGCAACGGCCGACGTGGTGGCCACGGCCGCAGGGGCCGGTGCCGGCCGCTCCACCGCCTTCGGCGCTCCGGTGGTGCCCGAGGTATACCCGAGCAGGGTGGGAGCGGTGTTGAGGAAGTCGTCCCGAGGAGGACGGCCGGCCGGCTTGGCTACCTCGGGGGCGTCGATGTCGAGCATGTTGACCCCTTCGACGGCGATGCTGATCGGGCCCTCACCGACCACGACCCTCGTCCGCGAATCGCGCACGATGTACTCGGCCTCGCCGGGAGTCAGCCGGGACGAGATGGGCACGAACATGGCCCCGATCCGGGCGATGGCATGCGAGACGGTGAACCACTCCGCTCGGTTCTTCAGCGCGATGCCGACGGTGTCACCGGGCCCGACACCGAGCTCGGCCAGCCGGATGGCCAGTCCATTGGCTCGCGCGTCGAGCTCACCGAAGGTCACCACCCGCGAGCCGTCGATGATCGCTCTACGGTCGGGGTCGGCGGCCGCCGTAGCCGCCACCCCTCGAACATGGGAACCGACCTGCCCGTTCAACGAGGGCCGATCACCGCGACACGAGTGGTCACAGGTCTTGTGCCGCGAACTGAGCCCGAAGCTCCTTGCGGTCAACCTTGCCGAAGTCGTTGTACGGGATCTCGTCCACGAACATCAGCCGCTCAGGCAACTTGAAGTTGGCGATGCGCCCCGTGCAGAAGTCCCGGAGCGCGTCACCGGTGATCGGGCCCCGGCCGACGATCGCACAACCGACCCGATTGCCCATCTCCGGGTCGGGGACTCCCACCACGGCCACGTCGCGGACGGTGGGATGGGTTCGCACCACCGCTTCCACCTCCGAGGGGGCGAACTTCTCTCCCCCGGTTGATGGTGTCGGAGAGGCGCCCCGATGGATACAGGTATCCCTCGTCGTCAGCTGAGACCATGTCCCCGGTGCGGAACCAGCCCGACGGCACGCTCGGGTCGTCGACCTGAGCGCCCGGGACCACGCTGCCCTCGCTCTTTACCCAGAGCTCTCCCACCGCCCCGGTCGGCACGGCGTCGCCGGACACGGGGTCGACGATCCGCACCTCGACACCGGGCAACGGACGGCCCACGGAGGCCAGGCGCTCGGCCGGGTGGTCCCCGGGGCCGAGCGCGGTGATCGAGCCCATGGTCTCGGTCTGGCCGAATGTGTTGGTCAGCTCCACACCCGGGAGCGAGGCCATGGCTCGTCGGATCAACTCGGGCGAGGCCGGCGCGGCCCCGTAGGTCAGGCTGGTGAGCGAGCGGAGATCGGTGCCGGGAAAGTCCGGGTGGTCCAGGATCCGGTGCAACATGGTCGGGACCAAAAAGGACGTCTGCACACCGTGCCGGGCCACCAAGGCCAGCCACTCGCCCGCCGCGAAGCGGGTTTGGACGACGGTCGTGTTGCCCTTGGCCAGCTGCACCATCAGGCCGAGCATTCCCCCGATGTGCACGAACGGCACGCACATGAGCGACACCGACGGCTCGGCCTCGACCTCAGGGGCGAACGCGGCGATCTTCGGCCCCACCAGTCCGTGGGTCAGGGCCACCGCTTTGGGCGTACCGGTGGTACCACTGGTGAACAAGACCACGGCCTCGTCACCGGGAGCGGGGTCTTGAGGAAGAGACCGGTCTCGGGTCGGCCCGCCGAGCAGGTCGTCGACGCCGAGGACGGTGGTGTGACCCACGCCGCCGAGAACGCCGACGGAACCGGCTCCGGCTACACCGATTGGCGCCGTCTCCGCCGCCTCCATCAACACGGCGAGCTCACCGCTGGTGAGGCGGGGGTTCATGAGTGCCGCGGCGGCGCCGATGTGGGTGGCGCCGATCAAGGTGGCCGTCGAGAGCACACTGGTGTCGTCGACCAGCGGGATCCGCCAACCGGGAGCCACCCCGGCGGAACGGAGTCCCGATGCACACTGGGCGACAGCTGCGTCGAGCTCGCCGTAGGTGGTGACACTTCCGTCGATGATCAGTGCGGCACGCTGGGGGTCCGAAGCGGTCACACCCTCGAGCACTCGCCCGAAGGGCGTGACCCCAGGCATCAGCGGTTCGCCGATCCGACGGCAAGCGGACGGAACGACCCGGACCCTCTCACCGCCCTATGGTCTGCCGCGCTGTGGCCCGATGTCCCCACTCCGCTTCCCCCTCGCTCCGACATATCGATCCTAGAGTGGCGGCTTCATTTGGCCGGTGCACCAGCGGTTGTCTCCTCACAGCGAAAATAGCAATTTTCACGCGACCGTGCACGGGGCCGGTGGATCGAAGCAGTCACGTGATCGCGCCCGCACGGAAAAGGCAGCGAGCCAGGCTGTGATGTTTCCGTCCGGATTGCTAGCGTCACCATCGGGTGATCGGCGAGGACTGATAGTCCGCCAGGACACCGCTGGAACCAAGGGGGAATCCATGAAGACACGAGGCGCGGTCATCAGCTCGTCACCGGGCCGATACGAGACCATGGAGCTGGAGCTCGACGATCCCTGGCAGGACGAGCTCCTCGTCCGAATGGTGGCATCGGGTCTGTGCCACTCCGATGATCACCTGGCCACCGGTGATCTCCGCACCTCGGTGCTTCCCATGGCCGGCGGTCATGAGGGGTCCGGAGTGGTGGAGAGGGTCGGGCCCAACACCCCGAACTTCGAGGTCGGCGATCATGTCGTGTTCTCGTTTTTGCCGGCGTGCGGTCGGTGCCGGTGGTGCGCCACCGGTCACCAGAACCTCTGTACCTTCGGGGCCACCATTCTGAGCGGCTGTCGCCCGGGGGATCCCGAGAGCTTCCGGCTCCATACGCTCGAGGGCCAGCGCGTCGGTCAGATGTCCGGCGTCTCCACCTTCTGTGAGCAGACGGTGGTGTCGGTCATGTCCGCGGTCAAGGTGCCCAAGGACCTCCCACTGGAGACCCTGTGCCTGCTGGGCTGCGGAGTGGGTACAGGTTGGGGCGCCTCGGTGCACTCGGCGGAAGTCGATCCGGGTGACACGGTGATCATCATGGGCATTGGCGGAATCGGAATCAATGCCGTGCAAGGCGCCGCCCATGCCGGAGCGTCGTATGTCATCGCCGTCGACCCGGTGGCCATGAAGCGAGACAAGGCCCTGGAGCTGGGAGCCACCCACGCCTTCGACGGCATCGCCGAGGCCGACGAGTTCGCCAAGAGCGTCACCGACGGGCAAGGGGCCGACGCGGTCATCGTCACGGTGGGTGTGACCACCGGCGAGCACGTGGCCCAGGCGTTCGCGGCCACCCGCAAGGCCGGGACCGTGGTGGTCACCGGCATCGGCCCCATGTCCGAGGTCGGCATCCCTGTCTCGCTCCTCGAGCTGACCTTGTCCCAGAAACGGATCCAGGGTTCGCTCTTCGGCGCCTGCAACCCCACCGCCGACATCCCCCGCCAGATACAGATGTACCGGGAAGGCCAGCTCAAGTTGGATGAGCTGATCACCACCACCTACGGCCTGGACGAAGTGAGCAAAGGATACGAGGACATGCACGCGGGAACCAACATCCGCGGCGTGGTCGTCTACACCTGAGCTACGGGGTGGCCATGATGGCGTGCGATCCCAGGAGGTCGTCGATCTCCTCGGAGGAATAGCCGATCTCTTCGAGGACCTCTCGGGAGTGCTGACCCTGATCCGGCCCCGGGCGGCGGACCTGGAGGACTTCGCCATCGAACTGCGCCGGTGCGGCGGCCAGCCGAAGAGGCGGATGGGTCGGATGGGCCATGAGATAGCCGTTGTCAACAACGGCCGGATCGGTGACCACTTCGGCGGGGGTGGCCACGAACGAGAAGATGCAGTTTTCCTTGGTCAGTCGGTCAGCCAGCTCGTCCCGGTTCATCGATCCGATGGTCTCTGCCAATCGATTGCAGATCTCCGGCCAGGCGGCTCGGCGAACGGCTTCGTCGGCAAAGGGCTCGACCATCTCGACCAGATCGAGAGCTCGGCAGGTGGGCTCCCAGTAACGAGCCTCGTCCAACATCATCAACATGATCCACCGATGATCGCCGGTGCGGTACGTCCAGCCCAACGGGCTCCGATCACCGGGTTCAGTGGTGTGGCGAGGCGGTTCGCTCCCGGTTATCGAGGCATAGGCCAGATCGGGGCCGAGAGTCCAGTTGGCACCGTTCAACAACGATGTATCGACCACCACCCCTTCCCCGGTGCGCTGGGCGTGTACGAGCGCGGCGCAGATACCGCCGGCCAGAAACATCCCGGTGGGTACGTCGCCGAAGGCCGGTCGAGGCGAGGTCAACTGGTCCGCACCGGGATCGGTGAGCATGTGCGCCACTCCGCCACGCGACCAGAACGAGACCGCATCGAATCCCCCCTGCTCGGCCCCCTCTCCCCGCTGACCCTGACCGTGACCGCGGGCAACGACGAGACCGGGGTTCAGTTTGAACAGGTCTTCGGGCTCGGTATGCAGCTTGCGTCGCACTCTGGGTAGTTGATTGGTGACGTACACGTCAGCCCACGCCACCAAGCGCTCGAACACTTCACGACCCGACGGGTCGAGGACATCGATCGACACACCACGCTTGTTGCGGTTCACCAGTTGGAACAGATAGTCGTACCCATCGGCGTCGGCCACCAGCCCCTGGCTGATGATCTGGCGCATCGGGTCGCCCTCGAGACGCTCGATCTTGACCACGTCCGCCCCCCAGTCGGCCAGAGCAGCACAGGCCGACGGCACGAAACCGTGTTCGGAGAACTCGAGCACTTTGATTCCGGTGAGCGGAAGCGTCATGGTGGTGGAGCGTACCCGCCATCCTCTTCCGTAGCTCCTTGATCCGAACCCCGACCGACACCCATGACCGTCAGGGTCTCAGCGGCCACGTCCCCGAGGATGCCGAGCGGCACCCCGGCCGCTGCGGCCAGATCGGACACGAGATCGATGTCCTTGCGTAGGAGGGGGCCGGCCCGCGAGGAAAGCGTGGCCGCCGTGTAACCGGCGCCGGCCAGGACGTTGAGCCCGAAGCTCGCACCGCTGCCATGGGCCAGGACCTCGGCCAAGGCCCCGGGCTCGATCTCGAATGACCCGGGCCAGCTCGAACGCGTGCGTTCCCAGGCCCAGGTGCGCGGTGAACAGCAGATTGTTCACCAGCTTGGCCACCTGACCGGTCCCGACCGGGCCGAGATGCACGACCGGATCGCCATAGGTCTCGAACACCGGCCGACAGCGCTCCACCGTGGCGTCGTCGCCCCCGACCATGATCAGCAATCGGTGCTCGGCTGCGGCCAGCCCGCCACCGCTTACCGGTGCATCGATCAGAGCGATGCCCTTGGCCCCGGCCCGCTCTGCCAGCCGGCGACAGGTGCCCGGTTGGGTCGTGCTGTGGACGGCGATGACGCCACCGGGAGCCATTCCCGCCAGCACGCCCTCCTCCCCGGAGACGACTTCTTCGACCCCGGCGTCGTTCAGCACACAGATGGCGACGAGGTCCGATCGGGCGCCGACCTCGGCCGGCGATGCGACCACCGCGGCAGACGTGTCGACGAACGGCTGAGCGTTGCCATGGGCGCGCCCACAGGGTCGTCTCGTAGCCGGCCTCGATGGCCCGGCGGGCGATCGGTCCGCCCTGGTCGCCCAACCCGATGAAGCCCGTTCGCATCAGGTCGCTCCATCCGTCGGCTCTATTTCGGCGCTGCTCGGTTCTGCTCGGCTCGGTTCTGCTCGGCTCGGTTCTGCTCGGCTCGGATCTGCTCGGCTCTGTGACTTCACGTACCGGTCGATGTCGCGTGCCCGCTCAGCGATCTCCGCGTGCACGTCGGGCGTGGTCAGGACGAGGAAACGGTCCTTGGTGATGGCATCGACCACCAGCTCGGCGACGACGGAAGCCTCGACCACAGGCAGTGCGGGAGCCCGAAGCGGTTTGGTCTCCCCGAAGTACCGGATGTGCTCGGTGATGTTGGTGATCACCCCGGCCGGGCACAGGCAGCTGACACCGATCCCCTGGGGTCGCAGGTAGAGAGCCAGCGATTCGGACAGCCCGACGATGGCGTGCTTGGTCGTCGTGTACGGCAGCCGGTCGTAGCCGTAGGGCAGCAGTCCCGCCGTGGACGCCGTGTTGACCACGTGTCCTCGCTGCTGGTTCACGAGCACGGGCAAGAACACCTGGTTGCTGCGAACGATGCCCAGGAGGTTGATGTCGAGGGCCCGTTGCCACTCCTCAAGGGGGATGGCCTCGGGCGATCCGACGGCCAGGACGCTGACGTTGTTCATCACGACGTCGATCCGATCGAACCGATCGAGGCAGGCGTCACGGACGCGCTCGAAGTCGGCGAGCTGGGATACGTCGCACCGCATGGCGATGGCGCTGCCGGCCCGGGATCGGATCTCCTCGGCCACGGTCTCGGCTCGCTCCTCGTCGATGTCTGTCACCACGACATGGCTCTTCTTCTCGGCCAGCGACCGGGCCACCGCTCGTCCGATACCACTGCCGGCCCCGGTGACGACGGCCACGGAATCGCCGAGGTCGACGAACGCGGTCATCGCGGGCGGCGGGCCACAGGCCGGGGAAAGGCCCCGAGGGCGTCGAGGGTGGCGGCCGAGACCGGCGCCTGGAGGAAGCCGATGATCCCGTCGAACAGCCCGGCGACGTGCAACGGATAGGAGGTGACCGGCGACCCGTAGTGCCTGGCTCGCTCTCGATCGGCGGACGCATGCACGCAGATGAGCAGCGCCTGTTCGATCCGGGACGACCGCACAGCAATACGCTGAACGGCGCCAGCATCGA
>CAVQVK010000102.1:0-6803 GCA_963717035.1 uncultured Acidimicrobiaceae bacterium
GCCGGTGCGTGTCAACCTTTTTGAGACGATTTCTTCATTGATTTAGCGAATCGGCGGCCTCCTGCTCTGGTTTGTTGATCCACGCGACGGTCGGGATGGTCGGCGGCGATGGAATCTTGCTCACGAAGCGTTCGGGATGGTCGGCGTAGGCGTCGAGGAGGACCGCACCGCGTCGTTCTCGGATCGCTTCAGCTCGCCCGTAGTGGACATCGGCAGGAGTGTGCAGCCCGATGCCCGAATGGCGATGATCGTCGTTATACCAAGTGAAGAAGTGACCACAGTGGGACCGGCCGTCTTCGAAACTGCCGAACCGGTCGGGGAAGTCAGGCCGGTACTTGAAGGTCCGGAACTGCGATTCACTATACGGGTTGTCATTTGATACATGGGGCCGGCTGTGCGACTTCGTGACCCCGAGATCGGCGAGCAGATGGGCCACCGGCTGGGCGATCATCGGTGACCCCCGATCCGAGTGCAAGGTGAGCTGTTCCCTCGACACGTTCTGTTTCTTGATGGTGTCGTTGATCAGTCGCTTGGCGAGCTCGGCCCGTTCGACCCGGGCCAGCATCCACCCCACCGCATAGCGGCTGAAGATGTCCAGGATCACGTAGAGGTAGTAGTACGTCCACTTCTCCGGACCGTGGAGCTTGGTGATATCCCACGACCAAATTTCGTTCGGTTTGGTGGCGATGAGCTCGGGTTTCTTCTTGGCCGGGTGGGTGGCCTGGCGCCGTCGTTCACGCACCTCTCCGTGCTCGTGGAGGATCCGGTACATGGTGGAGACCGATCCCAGGTAGATGCCCTGGTCGAGCAGCTTGGCGTAGACGGTGGCCGGAGCCTCGTCGACGAACTCGTCCGACTCGAGCAGGCGCTTGATCTCTTTGCGCTCGACCGCAGAGAGGGCTCTCGGCTGCGGGGTGACGATCCGCTCGGGTCGAGGCGGTTGCGGGCTCTGGCGGTGGTGCCGATACCACGTGGCCCGGCTGACGCCCACCGCCAAGAGCGCCTTCGTCTTTCCCACCAGCGGGACGAGCTCGTCGATGGCCTCGTTGATCATCTCGGCTCGCCGTTCTCCGTCGCACTGTCCGTGGCGAGTTGCTCCAACAGTGCCGAGAGTTTTCCCTGGATCTCGATGACCTTCCTCGACGTGTCGAGCTCACCCTCAAGCCGAGCGACGTCCCGCTTCAGCCGGGCGATCTCCCGCTCCCGGGGATCGGCCTTCTGGCGGCCGGTTGACCTGCCCAAGGCGGTGTCTGAGCCCTTGTCTTGCTGGTTGCGCCAGGTGGTGATGTTCGATGAGTAGATGCCCTCCCGCCGGAGCAGGGCGCCTCTCGCCCCTTTGTCCTCGAGGGCGTCGTACTCGGCGATGATCCTCGCCTTGTACTTGGCCGAGAACCGCCGGCGCCCTGGCGAGCGCTCGGGGACCTCGGGGTCCGGTGGTGTCGTGTCGACCATCGCACCAGCATGCAGGCGCGTGTCATCAATGTGGTTGATCGTCGTGGTCATAGGAGAACTCCTTCTCCGCCCTCTCAGCTGCTTGTTTCAGCTACAAAAACTGTCTCACTGGAGGTTGACACAGAGGGCCATCTGCGGACTCGTCGACTCCGAGGTGCTGGGCGGCGCGCCACACGAGAGCCGGGTCGCCCGTCGGCTCGGCCGCAGCGACTAGCAGGAGGCGCTGGGAGGATGATGGGAGCTTCGCTATCCGTCGCTGGAAGCTTGCTTCAATTCGACCAGCCATCGGGACTGACGCGGGCAAGCCGAAACCCCCGGCAAGTTCGGCCGCCGTCAACCCGCGAGGCAACTCGAGCAAGGCCAGCGGATTTCCGCAAGTTTCCGCGAGAATGCGCTCAATAACGTGCTCGTCGAACGGATCTGGGAGTGCCGAACCCAGAAGGGCGCGCGCGTCCGCTTGGTCGAGACCAAGGACAGGAAGGCACGGGAGACCATTGAGATCCGTGGGGGTGGTTCGAGCACCGAACAAGAACGCAATGTGTTCCGACCCCAATCGACGAGCCGCTATGGCGAAGGCCTGCGCCGACTCTCGGTCAAGCCACTGCGCATCGTCAATAACACACAGGACGGGTTCTTTGGAGGAGACCTGGGACAATAAGCCAAGGAGAGCGAGGCCCACGAACAGTCGGTCGGGCGCTGAGCCGGCAACATGGCCGAACGCCACACCGAGAGCATCTCGATGCGGCGCTGGCAACTCTTGAAGCGTGGCCAAGCTCGGCACGCAGAGCTGCTGGGCGGCGGCAAAGGGGAGCTCTTGTTCGGCCTCGTTCCCCACGGCGCGAAGCACTTGAAATCCTGCAGCCGAATCCATTGCGTAATCCAACAAGGTCGACTTGCCAATTCCCGGCTCCCCACAAATGACCATCGTGCCGCCGTTACCGGCTCGCGCCGCGTTAATTACTCGGTCGAGTACCTGGCACTCGCTTCCTCGCCCGAACAGGGCTGGCGAAGCCTGCTCTGAACCAGACACGGCTGTCCGTCAGCCCTTGGGGGCGAGTTCGACCACTGGAATGATCCGGCTGGTCTTCTGCTGATACTCGGCGAACCCGGGGTGTCGGCGAGCCTGTTCGGTGTAGATCCGATCCCGATCGTCCCCGGTCGCCGGCACGGCCGTGGCGTCGTATGTCTCGGTTCCCACCTCAACGGTCACGTCGGGATGGGCCACGAGGTTCCAGTACCAGTCCGGGTTCGTGTCGGCACCCGCTTTGGTTGCAAAGACGTAGCGGTGCTCGTCAAGATCCAGGTACATGATCGGGTTTACCCGTTCCCGGCCGGTCTCGGCCCCTTTGGTGTGCAGGAGCAAGAGTGGGGCGCCAGCGAAGGGTCCACCCACCTTGCCCTCGTTCGCCTGAAACTCCTTGATGATCTTGCCGTTCCAGTCCTGGACGTCGCTCATTCGCCGGCTCCTTCTTTGACTGGACCCTACCGGGACCGGTCATCGATCGGACACCCTGGCCCGCTCGATTCCTCGACCTGCCAACAGAATATGTGAGCTGGCGCACATGAAGGTCGGCGTGCGTGAGCTCCGCAATCAGACGAGTCAGGTCATCGATGCCGTACGGGCCGGTGAGCGGGTGTCCTCACCGTGGACGGCCAGGCTGATCGCCGACATCGTGCCCCACGGTCCGCGAACCGGCTGGCTGCCCGGTGATCATCTGCGGCGGGAGCTCACCGAACCGGCGGCTGACCCGGCACTTCGCGACGATGTCGACCGCCTCGCCGGACAAACCCTGGACGAGCTTTGACGATCAAGCTCATCGACGTGCTGTTCGCCGCGACTGCGATCGACCTCGGCTTGCCCATGGTGACCCTGGACGACGGCTACGACCAGATAGCGAGAGCCCACCGCGCGCACTCCACGTCCTCAAAGTCTAAAGCGTCGATGGCAGAAGGCATCGTGCCGGAGCCAACCACGCTCGTGTCCCGGACAGCAAGTCTCCTTGTGCTGTCAGCGAGGAAACGGTGCGAACGACCGACGCCGGGTCAGTGACCGGTACAGGTCGGTGGTCTCCGGGTGAACCGAGTCGAACGGCTCGACGTCGTCGGCCACCAGATGCAACAGCTCGGACATGACCGCTTCGACGCCTGCCGGATTGCCGGCTAGGTCGGCGGCTCTAAGCAACATTCGGTAGAGGCGTTCGTCGTACGGGCTGACCCAGAGCCCCTCGGGATGCCCATTCTGCACCGGACGGGTCCCCTGCAACGAGGCAATCGGATGCCAACCGGGTAGCGACGTCGACGACTGACGCCTCGATGGCGGCGGAAACCCCTCGAGGATCGGCCAGTCCGAGGCCCGGAGGCCGTCGAACGGTCGGCCGCGGACGAGCTCCATCGCCGACCGCCAGTCGGCCTAGGCTCGCCAGAGTCGGCCAGCCGGACGAAGCGGTCCCAGTCCGTAGAAACGGTGTCGGCGAGCACCAGGCGTCCATGGCCCTTGGGAAGATGGTCGCCCCCGTCGCGAGCTTGTCCGAGTGACCGTCGGGCCACCGATGCGGTCGAATGCAGGCTCGATGCCGCCATCAGCCGGTCCGGCCACAACGCCGTGGCCCACGTGTCGTTGGAGACGCCACCAGGGTGCATGGCCAGGTAGACGACCAGCTCCTTCGCCCAGGCCCTGGTGAACGTGCGGGCATTGCCGTACACCTCCACAGGGCCGAGTACCACAACCTTCCACTTCGGGTCCATATCGGGCACTTCGACTTCAACCCAGAGCAGGTCGACCTCCACGTGGAAGGTCTAGCCCTCAGTGACCGTAGCCGGACCCCGGCGGGCTCAGCACCGCCTCGTCACGGCCTTCTTCGCATCCCATCGCCTCGACGTACCGGATTGCTCAGTCGGTAGACACGTGGCAGCGGCGCGGTGATGGAAACATACGGGGCATCTGAGGCCGGAACCGACGAGAGGTCGGCCGCGGTGGTAACCAGCCCACCGAGTCCCTCGAACTCCGAGGGTTCAACCCGTTGCGGCCACACCACCGTGCCCAGCAGATCGAGAGGGGATGACGCTCCCGTTCCGTCGAGCGTCAATCGATGACGGACACCGTCCGCTTCCCCGCAGACGACCACCGCCGTCCCGGTATCTGCGTCTCCGGCCTGATCGACCAAGTCAGGGCCTCGCCTAGGTCGACCGACGGGCCGCACAACACCACCAGCGCATCCCAAGTATCGGACACCGCAGCCATCCGGGCCTCGCCGAACGACCGGAAGCCGGCCGTGTGGAGAAGGGCGCGTCCGTCGTCCCTGGCGATGCTCCAGCTCGTCGACCAGGGCAGCCCCGTCCGGGAGGACCCGGACTCGCTCGAACCTGGATAACTCCTGTCCGAACCCCACCAACACCAGGTCGAACTGGTCGGCCCAGAAAGAAGTGGCCAACTCGAGCGCCAGCGCACGGAGCAGACCGTCGCATGCCATCGGTTCGCCCGAGACGGCCAGCGAACCCATGGCCTCGAGGTTCACCAGACATGGTCCCGATTCGGAGCGACCGACGGTCACCAGGGCCGGACAGGGCGCTTCGGCATCCCGGCCCTAGCGGCACCGTCCGGTGCGGGCCAGGGCAGGTTCCTCCGGGCGACGAACCAGGATGCACTCCCCAGCCGGCCTTCGAATGGATCGGGCACGTTCCTGCCCATCGGTCGTCTTCCGGGGATCAGTTCGATGTCATCGGGGCGCACCTGTACCCCGCTATCAGGGGTCGGGCCGCCTCCCGGAGCCACCGATGCGAACATCCTGAGCGCTTCATCCACGGCGTAGGGGCCAACGGGTCGTCGCTGATCCGAAGCCTGCGCTCCAAACTCGACAGGGCAGGTCGGGGAAGCCTGATGTGCTCGCCCGCCCGCCGATGCCGCTGTTGGGCCCGACGCATCCGATCGATGATGCCGACGAGCCCGGCTGCCGAGCAGCCCGGCGCCGATCGGAGTGACCGGGAGGCCGCCCTGGCGTTCGTGGGACGTTCGATTGGGCGGGTCTTCTGTCCCGCGTGGCGCTTGACCGACTCTGATTTGATCTGCCGAGGTACGGGCAGTGTAGAGGATAGGGGCATCTCGCAGTTGGAGGAGAGGGTGACGCCCCGTTGGCATTCGAGGGCACGAGCACCCTGCTGGTCGGCATCGGAATGCCGCTGGTCGGCATCGGAATGCCGAGGTCGGCATCGGAATGCTCGTCGTCGGTGACGGCGTCGGACCGGTCGGGGTGATAGGGGTCGGGTTGGCGGTCGCCGGTGGGGCGGGCACAGCAGTCGCCGGTGGGGCCGGGGCAGAGGGCGTTGCTGGCGAGGCGGCATCGGCAACCGACGCATCCAGGAAGAATCAACACCCATCCCGGATAGATCCAGTGCGCATCGGTCAGCTCCCCGCCATCGGGCTGTGGACGGCCGTAGTTTGCTTGGGCTATCTCGGGCCACCGCAATGGTGACCCAGCTGCGACGCAGCAATCGACCAGAGCGTGTCGTGCGGCTGCACGACATAGGTCGGTACTGGCGGTGCCGCAGGAACGGGCTACGACAAGATCGGATAGCTCGACCGATGGGTCCCGTTCTCCGGGACCGACCCGGCGGTCGGCCCCCGATCGACCCCGCCGACCGCTCCTGCGACGCACCGTTCGCCCTCCCGACTGCCTCGCCGACGCCGGTTCGAGAGGCGCCGGTTCGAGAGGCGCTGAGTCCGAGGGCCCGTTCGAGAGGCGGTGCGAGAGCGGATCGAGAGGCGCCGGTTCGAAGCCCGGCGCCGAGGGGCGGCATCGTGCTCATGGCGCTCGGCCGATCGTCGGCTTGCCCTGAAGTCGCACCGCTCGCGGGCGCACCTGCGGCCGCCGATAGCCTTGACCCTCGTCGAGCCAATCCGTAACGAACGAGAGTCGTCGTCTTCGGCGATGCGTTCGACGAACCACGGTCACCGACACCCGAGCACCAGCATGAACTGCCGGGTCCGGGTGTGCGTTCAGCTGCCATGACTGCCAACGTGGTGCCCACCAAGCAGTGCAGCCACTGCTTGCATCGTCCGACTCCCCGGAACCCGAACCGGGGTCCGGCCCGAGATCCACGAAGCCATCTCCACGACCACACAGACGCTCAACCACAACCAGGCGACCAGGCCAGTGCAAATGCGGCGTGCACGATCCAGCTGTCCGCCACCGGCTTGTCGACAGCTGGCGGAGCGACACTGTCCACTCGAACGGCATGGATCAAGCCATGCGGTACCGGCGAACCCCACCAGCACCAGCACCACAGGAACGCCCACCGCTACCAAAAGGAGCATCGATCCGGACAGCACACCCCCGAGCTAGTTGTTGACCTCT
>CAVQVK010000103.1:0-26991 GCA_963717035.1 uncultured Acidimicrobiaceae bacterium
CTCGCTCCGGTTCGGAGCGGGGGTGAGCCTCGAAGTAGCTCGTCATCCGCCACGCGCTGGGCCTGGGGCTCGACGGTCTCACCCGGGAGGCCCAGGCCTCAGGGGTCATGATGCTGCCCATCGAGGCCGCAGGGGTGATCGAGCAGGTGACGGGCCGGGATGCCGCCCTGGCCGTCGACGGGGTCGTGGGTGTCGAGATCAGCATTCCGGTGGGGCGGCCGGTGTTGCCACTCCCCGAGGGGGATCGATACCTGGGGTTCATTTTCGCTCGAGCCCCTACCCCGTCCGAGGTCGAAGCGGCCCTCCGCCGCGCGCTGGGGCCGGCATCGAGGTGCGTCTGGTTGACACCCAGGCCGAGGCCCGCACCACATGGGCCGATAGGCTCGGCCCGATGCGGATCCTCTTGGTATCGACGTATGAACTGGGTCACCAGCCCTTGCACGTGGCCATGCCGGCCACCGCCTTGGTGGCTGCCGGCCACGACGTCCGTGGCATCGACGTGGCCGTCGACCCCCTCGACGCCGACACCATTGACTGGGCCGACCGGATCGCCTTCTCGGTGCCGATGCATACGGCCATGCGCCTGGCTCTCCTCGTGGCCGAGAGCATCCGGGCCCGGCGACCGGGGGTGCCGCTGTGCTTCTACGGCCTTTACGTGCCGATGAGCCGCGATCTCACCATCAGGTCGGCGGCCGACGCGGTCATCGCCGGGGAGTACGAACCTGCTCTCGTGGCCTGGGCCGCCGGCCAGGACCCCGGCCCGTCCATCCAGCTGACGCGGGTCGGGGCCCGCGTCCCGGCCCGCCAGCTGCTACCCCCCCTCGACCGGTACACGCGGTTGGTGGTCGACGGCGATGAGCGGCTGGTCGGCTCGGTCGAGGCCAGCCGAGGCTGCTCACATCGGTGCCGGCACTGTCCCGTGCCTGTCATCTACGACGGCCGGGTCCGTCCGGTGGAGCTGGCCGCGGTCGTGGCCGACATCGACCAACTGGTGGCCGGCGGCGTCGGGCACGTCTCGTTCGCCGATCCCGACTTCCTCAA
This sequence comes from uncultured Acidimicrobiaceae bacterium, assembly GCA_963717035.1. Taxonomy (GTDB): domain Bacteria; phylum Actinomycetota; class Acidimicrobiia; order Acidimicrobiales; family RAAP-2; genus DASXMT01. The sequence goes on from CAVQVK010000103.1 coordinate 1,042, forward strand.
TGCCCCGCTCCATGCCCGTCGGGTCATCGCCGCCATGCACGCGGTGCGCATCCGCACCTGACCTTCGATTGCACCATCAAGGTGGAGCACCTCCTCCGGCACCCCGAAGCCCTGCCCGAGCTGGCCGACGCCGGCTGCGCGTTCGTTGTGTCGGCCTTCGAGTCGGTCAATGACACCACGCTCGGATATCTCGACAAGGGCCATACCCGAGCCGATGCATCGGCGGCCATCGTCCTGCTCCGTCGCCATGGCATCGAGGTTCGGCCGTCCTGGCTGCCGTTCACCCCGTGGACCACCATGGGCGACATGGTCGACCTCGTGGACTTCGTCCTGGCCCACGATCTCGTGCCCAATGTCGACCCGGTGCAGTACACCGTGCGCCTGTTGGTCCCAGAAGGCTCGCTCCTGCTCGGCCGACCGGAAATGACCCCGCACCTCGGGCCGTACGACCCCGACCGCCTGGGCTGGACATGGACCCATGCCGACCCTGCCATCGATCAGCTGCAACAGGACCTGGCCGCTCAGTGGAAGAGCGGGTCGAGCAACCGGCGACTACGACGTTCGCCGCGATCGATGCCCTGATCCGCGCCCGGTCCACCCCCTCGAGCCACTCGCCCGCTCCGGGAGCCACCTCGACCGGACCGCCCCCAGAGACCAGGGCCCGCCTCACCGAGCCCTGGTTCTGCTGCAGTGAGCCCACCGCCGCCCAGTTGGCCCCTCTCGCCCCGCTGGGCTGAGATCAGGCCGGACCGCCCCGGGGGCGTGCTGGCTTAGGCGTCATCCGTGACCGGAATGGCGAGATGGGCCAGCATCACCCGCAACTCGTCACGGAGGAACACCGGGTCCTCGTCCTGGAGACCACCGGACTCGATCAACAAGGGCTCGAACAGCAACCAGCCCATGGCCAGGGCTGCCCCTTGGCTGGCCCGGATGCGGGCCGAGCGCTCGTCCAACCCGCCGACGTCTCGGGCCAGCGACGCCAGTTGCATCACGATCGGATGGTGACCCGGCAGGGGGGCCAGCTCCTCTTTCTCGAGCATGGCCCGGCCCAGGATCCGGGTGTAGATGAGCACTGGGCTGTCGGCATCCATCGCCGTCCCCGCGGCCAAGGAATCCCGGGCTCTCGAGGCCAGACGGTCGAGGACGGCTTGCACCAGGGCCTGTTTCGACCCGAAGTAGTGATGGACCAGTCCGTGGTTGACCCCGGCCAGCTTGGCGATCTCCCGGACCGAAACCGATCCCGGGTTCCGTCGATCGAACAGCTGGGTCGCCGCGTCGATGAGGGCGACCTCGGTGGCCGCACGGTCGTAGGACCGATGGGCATCCACCCCATTGCCGTCCGCGGGGCTCGTCTCCAGTTCAGGTTCCTTTCCTTGGTCATAACGGGGTCCGTTCCCATCGATGAGGTCCATCTCAGGTCTCCACCGCGAACGTGACCGCCGCCGGACCGATGAGGATCAGCGGGCCCACTACTACTCGTTTGAAGCCGGCTGCATGGGACACGGAGTTTTCCTCACTCATTGACGACACAAGCAATATTATACACTTGACTAACTCACTTCAACTCAATATCCTCGCGTAAGGAGTTATACACCTGACTAAGTCTCTGCAAATAGCGCAAACACCCTGAGGAGGGCCGATGCGGAATCGGGGACGGGACGTGTTGGAGAACAGTGGACGTGACATCGAGGTGTCGACCCGCCGGGTCGTGGCCACCCAAACCGGCGACACCGTCTACTCGACGACCTACCAGCACGTCGACGGGGCGCCGCTCGACGGTTCTCGTCGTTACGAGCTCCGGTTCAACCCGGGCGAGCTCTCGGACACCGGCCGGTTCTGGTCCCTAACCATGTATGGCCTCGATTGTGACCTGACCGAGCAACACATCGACCGCTACTCGATCGGGGACCGTACCCCGTGGCTCCACCCGGACCCCGACGGTGCCATGACCCTCGTTCTCCAACACGAACGGCCGGACGACGAAGGGGTGCTCAACTGGCTGCCCGCCCCCATCGGGGGGTTCTGCCTGACCTTTCGGACCTTCGGTCCTGAAAGGTCGGCCGTCGAAAGCGAGTGGGCCGCGCCCGCCGTGCGGTTGGTGCCCTAGGGATCCCGGCCCATTGAGCCTTGCGGGGCTCGACGGCGGAATAAAGAAAGATTATCCTGGCTTTAATACGTATGCGATCTCTGCGTAGGAGATCACCAGGAGGTCGGGGTCATGACCACGGCAATCGTCACGGGAGCATCGCAGGGGTTGGGGGCGGCGCTGGCCGCCGGTTTGGCCACCGCAGGGTGGTCGGTCGTCATCGATGCCCGACACGACGTCCCGCTGGGAGAAACAGCGGAACTGATCCGCTCCGGCTCGGACGGCCAGTGCCGATTGATCAGCGTGGCCGGAGACGTCACTGATCCGGGGCACCGACGCGAGCTGGTCGCCGCGGCCGTGTCCCTGGGCGGTCTCGATCTCGTGGTCAACAACGCCAGCACCCTCGGACCCTCTCCCCTGCCCCCGCTCGGGTCCTATCCGCTCCACTCATTGCGCCAGGTCTTCGATGTGAACGTCGTCGCCCCTCTGGCTCTGCTCCAAGAGGCCCTGCCCGAGCTCCTGGCCTCGGCCGACCCGCGGGTGGTCAACGTGACGTCCGATGCCGCCGTGGAGGCGTACGGCGGATGGGGCGGCTACGGATCCTCCAAAGCGGCACTCGACCACCTCAGCGCGGTGCTGGCCGAGGAGAACCCACGGCTGCGGGTCTGGGCGTTCGATCCCGGCGACATGCGGACCCAGATGCACCAGGACGCCTTCCCCGGAGAGGACATCTCGGACCGACCCGATCCCGCCTCGGTCGTCCCTGCACTGCTCGACCTGGTGACCGGTGATCGTCCCAGTGGGCGGTATCGAGCGGTCGACCTCCAGGCGGCACGCGCCGGGAGCCGGGAGTGACCGCCGTCGCCGAGCGACGCCTCGGCGGACTGCCCGTCTTCGACCTCCCACCCGAACTGGAGGCCTCGTCCCCGCCGGAGGCCCGCGGCCTCACCCGGGACGCGGTCCGGATGCTGGTGGCCGACGCCCAGGACGGGTCCCTGGTGGATACCACCTTCTCCGAGCTCCCGCACGTGCTCCACGAGGGTGACCTGGTCGTGGTCAACACCTCGGGAACCTTGGCCGCGGAGATCCCCGGAACCGACAGCACGGGCCACGGGATCGATGTCCACCTCTCGACCCAGCTGCCCGCCGAGCTGTGGACCGTGGAGCTCAGACGCTCGGGGCAGCCCGTCCTCGATGCCGCCCCGGGAGAGGCGATCGAGCTCCCGGCGGGCGGGCGGGTCGTCCTGCTCGCCCCCTACGCCGAGCACCGGGCCGGGGTCCGCCTGTGGGTGGCCAAGCTCGACGTCCCCGAGCGGCTCCACACCTACCTGGCCGGGCACGGTCGGCCCATCCGCTACGGGTACGTGCAGGGCAGCTGGCCCATCTCGGCGTACCAGAACGTCTACGTCACCGAGCCCGGATCCGCCGAGATGCCGAGCGCCGGTCGGCCCTTCACCACCGAGATGGTGACCCGCCTCGTGGCTGGGGGGATCGGCGTGAGCCCCATCGTGCTCCATACCGGGGTGGCCTCGCTCGAGGCGTCGGAGCCCCCCTATCCCGAGTACTACCGGGTCCCGGCCCCGACGGCCAGCCGCATCAACCAGACTCGGCACGACGGCGGGCGGGTCATCGCCGTGGGGACGACGGTGGTGCGAGCACTGGAGACGGTGGTGGACGAACACGGGTCAGTGCATCCGGGCAGCGGTTGGACCGACACCATCGTGACCCCCGATCGACGGGTGCGCGCCCTCGACGGACTGCTCACTGGTTGGCACGAACCGGAGGCCTCGCATCTGGCCATGCTCGAGGCTGTGGCCGGCAGAGAGCTGCTCGAACGGTCCTACGCCATGGCCCTCGAACGCGGCTACCTGTGGCACGAGTTCGGTGACGTTCAGCTGGTGCTGCGGTGACCGACCCGGAGGGTGTCCTGGAGCCGCCGCTGGCCACCATGCCGTCAACGCGGCGCGCCATCCTGACCTCCCTCAAACGGCACGGCGAGCTCGAGGCCCGGGACCTGGCCCGCGAGCTGGGGCTCACCGTCGCCGCCGTCCGCCAGCAACTCGGGCGCCTCGATGAGGACGGGCTGGTGACCCATCATCCCCGAACCGAGGGTCGGGGGCGCCCGACACACCACTACGAGCTCACGCCGACGGCCGAGGTCCTCTTTCCCAAGCGGTACGGGGACCTCACCACCGAGCTCCTCGGCTACCTGGGCGGTCCGACCAGCGACCGGGTCGACGACCTCTTCGAGCAGCGCCGCCAACGTCGGCTCGATGGCGCCCGCCCCCGCCTGGCCGGACTGGCCCTGGGTGACCAGGTCAACGAGCTGGCCCGCATCCTCGACGAGGACGGTTACCTGGCCGACGTCGAGCCCTGGGCGAATGGATGGCGGATCGTCGAGCACAACTGCGCCATCCTCTCGGTCGCGTCCGGGATTTCGGCAGGCGTGCCGGAGCGAGATCGCCTTCATCCGGGACGCCCTGCCCGGCGCCCAGGTGACCCGGGTGGCGCACATCCTCGACGGTGCCCACGTGTGCGCCTACGAGATCCGGCCCAGGGTCGACGACCCCAGTTGCAGGTGAGACGGACGAAGGCAACGGAGGCGCGAGGGAAAGAAGTTGACGAGGTGACCGACCGAGAGACATGGTGAACCGTGTGTCCGCAGTGACAACAAGCCTCCGTGAGCGTCGTCCCCGAGCCATCTGACGAGGCCGCTGCTACGGGCGATCAGGGTAACGAGGAGCCGCGCCTCCTGACCTGGAAGGCAGTAGTCAAGCGAGCGATCGTCGTGGTTATTGGCGGGGTGGCCCTCTACCTGGTGGCACCGAAGCTCGTCGGGGTCTTTTCCTCCTTTCCCCAACTGGCCAGCGTCGATTTCATCTGGCTAGCCGCCGCCCTGGTCGCCGAGGCCGCGGATTTCGCCTGTACCTTCGCACTCCAGCGGATCGCCCTGCGGACCAAGGCCTGGGTCCCGGTGGTGACGGCCCAGCTGGCCGGCAATTCCATCAGCCTGATCATGCCCGGCGGGGCGGCGGCGGGGGCTGCCGTGCAGTTTCGGATGCTGGCCACCAGCGGCATGAGCGCCGGCGAGGCCGTCGGTGGCCTCACCGCCTTCTCCCTCCTCGGTGTGGCCGGCCTCCTGGCCCTCCCCGTGTTCGCGCTGCCGGCCATCCTCTTCGGAACCCCGATCAACCGAAGTCTGTTCGATGCTGCCCTGTTGGGCATCATCGGGTTCGTCCTGTTCGCCGGCTTCGGTGCCACCGTCCTGCTGACCGATCGACCCCTGTACCTCGTCGGGCGGGCGGTCCAATGGGCTCGCAACCGGATCCTGCGCCATCGAGTGCCGTTGAGAGGGCTCGAGGACCAGCTCCTAAAGCGAGCGCGACCTGATCCGCGGTGTCCTCGGAGCGCAGCGGTGGCAGGCGGTCCTGCTCTCAGCCGGCCGTCTGGCGTTCGACTTTCTGTGCCTGCTCTGCGCTCTACGGGCCGTGGGCAGCCGGCCTAGTCCGTCTCTGATCCTGATCGCCTATGCGGTGACCGGCATCATCGGCATGATCCCGATAACCCCGGGGGGGCTGGGTATCGTCGAGGCCAGCCTGAGTGGGTTCTTGGTGCTGGCCGGCGTGGACTCGGGCGCGGCCGTTCTGGCCACGCTGGCATACCGCCTCGCCTCGTACTGGATCCCCCTGATGGCCGGTCCTGTCGCCTACGCCGTCTTTAAGCGGCGGTACCGGCACGCGACGTCGCACTGATCGGACAAGGCCGAACCCCTCTCCCGCGTAGGGTCGCTGCTGTGGCGCCCGGGATTCGGGCCCAGCTCTGTAGTGTGTTTTTGAAATTTCCCGCCTTTCGGCGAAAGTCCAGGTAAAAGGGCCAGTTTTGCGGTACGACCGAATCGCCGAAACGTGGGAAATTGCGGAAAACGCATTGGGCACCGCTGCTCCCCTGCACCGCTGCACCGCTACTCGGACGCCAGCCCGCAACGAGGCGGACTCGAACAAGACAATCAGAGCGAGAACTTGATGGCCAAGATGCCGGCGCACATCAGAAGACACATGACGATCTGGCCGGCGACCTCCATTCGGCTCAGCCGGCCCCGGGTGGCGGCGATGGTTTCGAACAGGATGAGCAAGGCGATCGACGAGATGAGGGCGGCAATGACGGCCCCGTGGGACGAGGCCCCGAAAGCCAGGGCGATGAGGAACACCAGGATCTCGGTGAGACCCCCCCTCACGATCGTCCACTGCCGGCCGAGCTCGCGGAGAACATCGTGGGTATCACTGGATTCGCCGGTGGAGAGCCGGGCGGCCAGCGTGTAGGCGTAGGCATGGGCGAGCCAGTACACGAGGAGGGTGCCGACCACAGCCCCGATGTCGCGCAGAGCGGGGTTGGACTCGGTGCTCTCGGCGGCGAAGAGGACCCCGACGGCCAGGGTCCCATACACGGTGCCGACGGGGTTGCTGGCCGGAAGAAAGAAGTTGCCGACGGAACGAGCAATCGCCCGGCCCCGACCGGCACGTTCGCTTTCTGCCTCTCCTGTGGTCACCCGGACAGCTCCCAGCTCCAACGACGGAATGAGCACCGCACGTTACTCGGAGGTTGACAGGCAGAAGCCCGGCGAGGGACCCGTCGACCAATAGACGCCGTCGAGCTACCAGTAGACGCCGTCGAGCATCCGGCGCAGGTGGACGTGGTGAGCGATGGCGTGGTCGGGATCTTCAGGCATCTTCGCCTCGCCGAAGCGGATCGACCGCCGGGTGATGCGGAACATCACGATGGCATAACGAAGGGCGGCGTACGCGGTGTAGAAGTCGAGATCGCGGGGCTCGTAGCCGGTCAACGACTGATAGGTCTCGGCCACGTCTTCCCGGCGCAGCGTGTCGGGGAGACCGGGCAGGCCCAGGTCCTCGACCATGTCCTGGAAGGAGCGGTGGATGTAGATCATCCAGCCCAGGTCGATCTCGCGGGGACCGATCGACGCCATCTCCCAGTCGAGCACGGCGACGGGGGTGAAGTCGCGGAACATCATGTTCCCGATGCGTGCGTCGCCCCAACTGAGGAAACTGTCATCCTCGTTGTCGGGCCAATGGGCCTCGAGCCACTCGAAGCCCCGCTCGATCAGGGGCGACCGTACGCCATCGGATGCCACCCAGTCGTAGTAAATGCGCTGGCCCCGCACGTGGGCGCGCAGGGGGCTCTCCCCGTCAGCATTCTCGGCCAGGAAGCCGGCCGGCCCGTCCGCCGAAAGTTGATGCAAGGCGGCCACCACCGCCACCGCATGGCGTTGGAGCCGCAGGCGATCGGCGGGATCGGCGTCGAAGAACCAGTTGTCGCCGAAGGTGTAGGGCATCACGTCGGGGGGGACAATGCCCTCGATCCGCTCCATCACGAAGAAGGGGACGCCAATGGCGTCGGTGCCCGTCTCGAGCCACAGCACCCGGGGCACGGGCACCTCGGTGTGCTCGGCCACCAACTGCATGGCCTTGAACTGGCGCTCCATGTCGTAGACACGAAACACCGGATCAGCGCCGGGGTCGGGGGCGATGCGGGCTACGAGCTGTCTGGGCTCGGGCTCTCCGGGCACGGCCAGGTCGAAGAGCACCGTCTCCGACGACATCCCGTTGGACGTCGGGACGATGAGCTCGGACACGACGGCACCGGGTTCCTTGTCCGACAACCATTTCTCGAGCTGTGACCGCAAGAGCTCGTAGTTGCGCGTCGAGGTCTTGGGTCGCTCGCCGGTGGGCTCGTGGGGGCTGACTGTCATGGGTAAAGCACCTCAGTGTCTGTCGTGGTTGTAGTGATTGCGCCGAGCGCGGCGGATGCCGTAGGCGCTCCAGTTGTCGTGATCCTCGCCGTAAGCGGCGATCCCGTCGAAGGACCACTCGGTCAGGCAGTTGACGGTATAGAGGTTGGGGTTGAGGAAGAGGCCGAGGCCGTTCAGGCACCGACCCTCGGCGTGGAGCGGCCGACCGCGGTCGTCTAATAGGTCGAGGGCGACGGCTCGTGGGTGGCCGGTCCGGTCGTCTCGCTCGGTGACCTCACGGGTTCCCGACGCCACCTTGGCCCACTCCCCGTCGCGCAGGAGGTAACCGTGGATAGCCATGCTGCCGGCACCGAAGTCCATGGTGATGGCGTGGAACGCGTCCCGCTCCGATGCGGTGGCGTAGCTGTAGCCGCCCGAGTGGGCCGGCGACCCGTGGATACCCCGGCCGAACTGGGAACGGACCCCCCACGACCGATCCCGGAACCCGAATGCATCCACGGCGATCTCCTCGCCATCGAGGGTGATGGTTCCTACGTAGCGACCGGGTTGGTCCAGATGGGACTCGCCGAGGTAGTTGGGGCGAGCAGTGCTGGTGAAGGTAAGGCGGACACTGATCTCCGACCCGTCGCCCCCGTCGGGATAATCAGGATCGTCGTACGCGATCTCGTAGTGGTGCATGGGTTCGACGCACCGGTAGGCGATGCCATTGGGCAACGTCAGGTCCGAGAGCGGCTGGTCGGGCATGGGTAGATGCCAGAACTGGCGCGGCGTGCAGGATGTCGTTGGGGTTGGTGCCGGTCTCGTCCCAGAAGAAGGCGCCGGCGGCCAAGACGTTCTGGTTGGGTCGGAAGAACGGGTACAGCTGGCCCGACAGCCGCCGTTCGGGCACGGTGAAGGTGAACCAACAGGTCTCGGTCCAGTAGGGATCGTCGCTGGTCGGCCGATGGAATTCGTCGTCTTGATGGTGCTCGTCCACCAGCGACCCCCCCTGCGACGATGGCATGCCCGTTCGGGCTCGTCCCGAAGGTACTTCATGGGACGAAACCGTGCACTGGCGCCCCACCGGCCCACTGGCCGAAGTGGGCGGTAGAAACGGGCCGTAGAACCGGGCCGTCGGGCTGGCGCTACCCGCCCACCGGGTCGGGGACGGCCGGCGCCACCGGTGCGGGTGAAGGAGCCTCACTCCCGCGGGGCGCCGGCGAGAAGCGGGCCGACGCCACGTAGGCCACGGTGACGGCCACGATCACCAGCGGTATGGCGGCCCCACCAGACGACTCGGTCAACAAGCTGGCCAGCAGCACCGAGGTCAAGGGCAACTTGAGCATCACGACGCACATGGCGCCGATGCCCATGGCCACCGCCGGCACCATCGGGAGCCCGGGAAGGTGGGAGAGGGCAACGCCTCCCACCGCCCCGGTGAACAGGGCCGGGAAGATGGGGCCGCCCCGAAAGCTGCTCAACGAGATGCAGTAGGCGACGCCCTTGCACACCACCAGCAGTACCAGCGCACTGAGCGACCAACCGGCTGTGTGTTCGACCACGGGCCCGATTGCGGTCTGGCCGGAAAAGAGCACCTCGGTGGAACCCTTACCCGTGCCGGCCTCGAACAGGATGGCCACCCCGGCCACGGCCAGCCCGGCGATCGGGGTCAACAACACTCGCCGCCGCTCGATATGAGAGCGAAGGAAGAGGGCGGACCACCGGATGACCGCCCCGAAGACCACGGCGGCCAGGGCAATGACAAAGGCCCAGCCGAACTCGGCGATATCGGGCGTCGAGAAGTGGGGCAGGTGCGGTATGGCCAACGAGAAGGTGCCGAACCCCGTCCAGCTGTTCAGCCCGACGAAGACGAGATAGCCGATGCCGGCCGACAGCAGGCCGGGAACCAGCACCAACTCCAGGATCGGGCCGCCCAGACCGGACGCCTCCATCAAGAGGAACGCCCCGAGGAGCGGCGAGCCGAACAGCGTGCTGATGGCGGCGAAGCTCCCCGCCGCGGCCAGCACGGTGGAGACCATCGGCGGGGCGTCTCGTTTGGCCAGCCGGACGGCGCAGACCCCCAGCCCTCCACCGATGGCGATGAGGGGCGCTTCGGGCCCGAGGACGGCACCGAGCATCAGGGTGGCCAACGCGGCGATGGCGATGCCCGGCAGCTCTAGCGGCTGGGGGCCCCCGGCCCCGACTTGGAACCCGTCGGCCGGCGAATGGCCCCCGGTACCGGGCAGGTACTTGATGGCCAGAGCCACGATCAAGCCGCTGATGGCGAGCAGCGGGACCGGCCACCAGAGGGGAACGGAATGGAAGCCGAGCCCGTGGGGAAGATCGGTGTACAACTTGTGTTGCGTGTAGGCGACCAGTTCCAAGAAGAAGTACGCCGCCGCGGAGATCGGCACCCCGATGGCGGCCGCGAGGACCAGTACCTTCAGGTAGGAACGGCTCTTCAGTAACTCGAGGGGATTGGGCAGGTCGGCCATGGACCGCTCATTGGATCACGCCACACGCCTCCGGTCCATCCATCCGGCCCGGATCATCGAACCGGGTGGCGCAGGGCAGTAACGTCGCGCCGGAGTTCGAGGAGAGAAGGGGATCGTGACCACCCGCCCAGATGACGACCGCGGCATCAAGGCACCGGGCGACGACCACCCCATCGGTCCGCCTCGAGAGCAGGCCGACAACACCAGGCCGTCGTCGAGGTCCAGTGCGCTCCGTCAGGCGGTGCGGGCCTCGGACAGCTACGGGCTGCTGCTCGCTCTCTTGCTCGTCGACTATGTCCTGCTCTCCCTGATCGACAGCGGGGGGTGGAGCGACCTCATCGTCGGCGTGCCCGTCTCGTTGACCCTGCTGTTGGCCATGCACACCTCAAGAGCCCACATCCATGCCATTCGGCTGGCCCGCTTCGCCGCCGCCGTGGTGCTGGTTGCCGGTCTGGCCAGCGCCATCAGCAACCAGAGCCATTTCTCCGGAGTGGTCAGCTTGTTGTTCTGCTTGTCGCTGATCGTCAGCGTGTACGTCATCCTCCGACGGGTGCTGGGCCACGAGCACGTTGGGATGGAGACCATCCTCGGGGCGCTGTGCGTCTACATCATCATCGGGTTGATGTTCACGTATCTGTTCATCGGCATCGCCCGGGTATCGACGACGCCGTTCTTGGCCCAGCCCCCGCCCAATCACCAACCGGCCGACTACCTCTATCTCAGCTTCGTCACCCTGACCACGGTCGGGTTCGGAGACCTCACCCCCTTTTCGAAGTTGGCCCGCTCGGTGGTGGTCTTGGAGGCACTCATCGGTCAGGTGTTCCTGGTCACGCTGGTCGCCCGGCTCGTTGCTCTCTTCGGCACCGAACAGCGACGTTCGGAAGCCGACGTCGTCCGCCAACGGGCCAGTGGCGGGGAGGAAGAAGAGCCGTGATCGCCGATGATGGAGCGTGGGCTACGGCTTGATGGTCGGAGCACTGGCCGCGGGGCCCAGGTACTGGCGCTGCAGTTTCCGCAGTGTTCCGTTGGCCTGCAAGCGGTTCAGGGCCCGATTGACACAGGCGACCAGCGGGTTGTGCTTCTGGAAAGCCAGCGCGTACTGCTCACCGGTCGGTAGCCGGCCGACGATCACCGGACGGGGGTTCGCCGATGGGGTGAGGGACTGGGCCGTCGCCTCGTCGGCGACAACGGCGTCGATGCGATGGGCCTGGAGGGCGGCGACGGCCTCGTCCAGGGTGGCATAGGCCACCGGCGGGTGGGTCGGCCTGATCTTCTGGGTGATGTAGCCGAGGCCTGTGGTTCCGCTCTGGGCCCCGTAGGTATAGGTGCGCAACTGGGCCGGTGAATGCCTCGACCCAATCCGGCTCCCCGGCAAGGCGACGAGTGCTTGGTCGGCGTCGAAGTAGCCACGCGAGAACGACACCCCTTGAGCCCGCGTCGGGGTCGTGGTGATCTGGTCGACATCGAAATCAAACGCCTTTGGCCCCGGCGCGTAGGACGACGGGAAGGGCTCGACGATCCACGTGACCTGATTGCCGGAGATATGCAGCTGCTGGGCCAGCGTGTAGGTCATGGCACTCTCGAATCCCTTCCCGTTGGCCGGGTTGTCGCCCACGAACCAGGGTGCGTACGCAGGGCTCTCGGTGGCCACGGTCAGGGTGGGCGCCTGGTGCAGCCAGCGGGCAACGCCGGCTTTGGTGCAGGTGGGCTGGGTGCTGCTGACTACGACGACCGGTCCGGAAGGCGATCGGGCGGGGGTAGCGGCCGCGGTCGCCCCCCAGCCGGCGCCAGCGAGAACCACGGATAGCGCCCCCGCTATCGGTGCGAACTTGTACATGTCGACTTCCCGTCGTTGGGGCGAATGGAATTCGGCGGTGCAGTCTTGTTCCCCACGAGAGGTCAGGACGTCGTCAACCGATGCGCACCACCTGGCTCGGTTCTCGGTGCCACAAGGGTGGGGAGCAGCCCAGCGGTCTCGGGTAGGCACCCGCCACCAACCGGCGACGTTACCGCCCGGGAGACCTCACGACGCTACCAGGAGTCAACCGGTATCAGGTAGCCGAGCCACCTTCGAGGACCGTGACGTTGGACACTTTCCAACCCGCAGGTTGTTGGCTCAGGTTCACCACCACCCGCAAGACGTCCGATTGCGGAGTTTTGCTCGTGTTGTTGGCGTACACCTGATCAATGACGGAGTACACCGAGGCCTGTCCCCCGCCGTAGGACTCGACGTAGATGTCCCGGATCTGGCCACGAGAAGTGGCCAGCGCCGTCTCGAGCTTTTGACGAATGTCCGACCCGAAGAACTTGTTGGCCTGGCTCGAGAAGTTCCCGGTGGCCATGCTGGTGATCCGGGAGAAATCGGCGTCGATGGACTTGGCGTCGAAGTTGGTGAGCGCAGTGAGGAACGTCGACGCCGTCGCCTGCGCCTGTGATTCTCCGGCCCGTTGCGAATTGCCGTTTGACCAAGCCAGTCCGAACCCCACCGTTCCGGCGAGCCCGGCCCCGGCAATCAGGCAGGCAACGACGAAGGCCCAGGGCCGGCGATAGAAGCGAACTCGTCCGGCGGGCCTGATGGCACCGGTTCGTCCGCCCGCCCCGTCGCCTACGGCGTCCGCCGGACCGATCGCATCCACCGGATCTGTCCCACCGACGGTTGGATCGCCGGCCTTCGGTTCTGTCGAGAACTCCCGTACCACCGTTGTCCCCGTAGCCACGATCCCCTCCTGGATGTTTCGGTGTTCCTTCGTCTGTACCAGTGACAACGGTTGAGAGAGCATCACCTTGCGGGCCGGCTCAGGGTGACAGAACGGTTCGAGACCGTGACCGGCAATTACGACTTCCCGGCCTGGGTGGCGGCCGGGACACCGGTGCCGAGCTGGTTTGAGCACGCCGGGCCGGGCAAGGTGGCGGGAAGCCCCTGTGGAGACGCGTAAGTGTCGGCCGACGGCGACTGCGGAGGCAGCAACAAGCGAGTGCGCAGGAACAGCTGGTTGGGATTGTTCTGCTCGCCCGATTTCAGCGCCTTGGCCGTTCCCGGCTGGACGACGTTGTTGACCGCACCGAAGAAGTACTGATTATCGGCCAGGGCATTCGACAGGGGCGTCAGGTTTGCCGGCTGGGCCAGGTTGGACGACACCTGTGACAGGTCGGTAATGAGACAGCCCAGGTTGGCGGCCTGGGAGGACACCAGGTTGTCCAACAGGTTCGAGGCTCCGGTTCCCTGCTTCAGAAGCTGGTCGATGGCGAAACGTTGGGTGGCCAGTACCTGGACCAACGTCTGGGTGTTGTTCAATGCGTCCTGAAGCTGGGGCCCGACCGCGGTGACGGCGTTGAGCACGGGAGGCGCGTTGGCCAGCAGGGCCCGGAACTGCTGTTGGTAGGCGAGGAACTCCTGAGAAAAGACGGTGCTGGCCGAGACGATGGTGCGAAGATCTTGTGACCGCCCGTTCAGGGCCGTGGCCAGCTCGGCCAACAAGGCGTTGAGCTGTCCGGCGGGAATCGCCTTCAACAGCGTGGTTGCCGTACCCACCACCTTTCCGACGTCAGCGGGGATGCCTCCCGGCGCCACCGGTATCACTGCGCCCGATGTCAGCGGTTTGGCCGTGCCCCCGTGTTGGGGGGTCAGCTCGACAACCTGCTCGCCCAGGTCGTTGGCCGCGTCGATGCTGGCCTGCACGTCGCCGGGCACGTTGACACCGTGTTTGATGGCCATGTCGACCCGGGCACCGGTGCTGGTCAGCGTGACCCCGGTCACCGAACCCACGTCCACCCCGTTCAGCTGCACACTGAAGTTGCTGTACAGCCCGGATGCATTGGGAAACACCGCCGACACCTGGGTTGGCGGCTGCAGCGGATTGCCGATGAGGGCGCCGTACCCGTAGACGATGAGGGCGATGCTCACGGCAAAGAAGACGATCAGGTTGACGATCAACCGCTTGCTCATCCCGCGCTCCCGCACGTTGCTGCCGCCGATGTGGGGTCCTCGCCTCCGCCGGGAATGCCGCACACGATCAGGTTGTCGAGAACTTGCACGAAATTGTCGACGATGTCCCGGGGCAGCGTCGTGTTGTGCAACGGCAGGTTGTGGAGGAGCCCGAGCAAGTCCTGTTGATGCGCACCCAGCTGATCGGCCACGGCGGCCAGAGCGGTCAGTTGATCGTTGATCTGCGGAAAGTAAGTCTCGAGCAAGCTGCGACCCTGCGTCGACACACCATTGAGCGCTTGGAGCAGGTCGGTGAAGCGGCCTGACTGCTGGGCCAGGATGGACACCGTCTGGGCCAGGTTGGAAACCGCCTGGGCATCGGCGCCCGAGGACGGAGCCAGTGTGGACCCGAGTTGGTCGAGGCTGGTGATCAGGGTCTGGATGTCCGACGTATGGGCGGCATAGCCCGCGGCGACCGTCGAAAACGAGTTCAAGAGCTGCCTCAGCGACGCCGCCTGACCATCGAACCCCTGGCCCCCGGCGGCGATGATCTGGGCGAGGTCGTTGGTCGAGACGGAGCCGAACACCTGGGCGCCCGCCGATATGAACTGCTCCACAGTCGGTATGACGGTGGTGTGAGCGATGGTGCCCCCGTCGGCCAGGAGCGTTCGACTAGCCGGACCCCCGGACGGGACCTGCAGTTGGACGAAGTGCTCGCCCAGGATGGTGGTCTGATCGAGCGCAGCCGTCGCGTCGGCGGGAACCCTGGCGCTCTTGTCGATCGACATCGTGACCTTGGCTCGGGTCCCGTCGAGGGTAATGGCCGTCACTTGCCCGATCGGGACGTCGGCCATCTGCACCTGGGCCCCCGTCACCAGATCCTGGGCGTCGGCGAACACCGCATTGGCGGTCATGGTCGTCGACGAGCTGCTCGTTTCCGACGAGACAGCCTGCGGTCCCCGCCACCAGCGCCACCACGACACCGAGGGCCGCGCCGGTGCGGAAGAGCCTCGTCGAAAGCGCCACCCTGGTCACAGCCAACCAACCAGATCGTGGCCGACGTTGCCGAGGGCGGCGAGCACGCCACCTGAGGCCTGGTGGCGGTGAGCGACATGGCCCTGTCCCGGCATGGGAGGCAGCAACCGGGCGATGGCCAGGTTCAGCGTGGGGGCCGAGGAGCCGGACGGGGTCGGGCCCGACGAAGGCGCGTTCGCCGGGCCCGAGGAGTCGGATAGGAGCCCGCCTAACGAGCTCGAGCTGGACCCGGACGATTGCGGAGCCGAGGGGCACAGCACCGAGCCCAGCATTCCGCTTCCGCTACAGGTGATCGGGCTCGGCGGGGTGGTCGGCGCCGTCGTCGTCGGGGGCGGAGCAGTCGTGGTGGGTGGAGCAGTCGTGGGGGGCGGGGTGGTGGTCGGAGTGGTAGACGCACCGGGGATCTCCGACAAGCCCTGTTGCAGCATGGCCGCGGGGCTCTGGGGGGCGGAGGACGACGAGAGCGGTGTGCCCCCGGGCAGCGCACTCAAGATGTTGGGGACCTGATCGATGATCGGATTGAAGAAGCCCGAGCTCGGGTTGCCGCACGTCTGCAAGGTGGTCAGCTGCGCGGCGGTCAGCCCGGCGGCGTGGTTCGCACTGAGGCGCCGGCATATTCCGGCGAGCCGGTCGCGAACCAGTCCCGCCGCGTAGGCGCCGGTGATCCCGGCCGGGATCTGATTGTTCAGATTCAGCCAGTTGTAGGTGGGGTCGTACGCCCGCTGGGCGGCGGTGAACAGCGAGACGGCCTGGGTGAGGATCTCGTCGACGCTCGAGATGTTGCGGTCCACCGTTTGCCCGGTTGTGGTGATGGTGCCGACGTCTTGTTCGAGCGGGCCCAGATTGGGCGAGAGCAGCCCCACCACCTGGGTCGTGGCCCCCGACAGTTGGCCGACAGCGTCGCCCAGCTGGACGTTGTGTTGGGCGATGACACCGGACACGGTGTCGTAGTTGGTGATCAGCGACGAGATCTCGGCGGACCGCGAATCGAGCGTGCCCGTCAGCTGGGCCAGGGTGCCGTTCAGCTGCCCGAGGTTGTCGCCCTTGTCGGCCAGCAACTGGAGGGTTCCGGCGGCGCTGGCGATGAGTGCGTTGAGGCTCTTCCCCTGTCCCTGCAGGTCCTGGGCCAGGTTGGAGACGAGATCACCGACGGCCTGCGGGTTGATCGCCTGCAAGGTGTGCTCGAGCGAGCGGAGGAGCTGATCGGTCGACACGGGCACGCTGGTGCGCGGCATGGGGATGGTGGCCCCCGGGGCCAGGCGTGGACCAAAGGTGTACCCGGGGGCGAGCTCGATATCCGGTTCACCCAGCAGCTGCGGGGAGGCCAGCGACGCCGTCGCCGTAGCCGGGATGGGTCGTCCGTCGTCCACCAGCATGCCGACCACGACGGTGTCGCCGACGTTCGTGACCGAGCTGACCGTGCCGGCGGGCACTCCCAGCACCTCGACCGACGCGCCCGGGAACAAGCCCGGAGCCCGGGCGAACACCGCGGTCAGGGGGTAGGTCGCGGGCCCCCGCACCACGTTGACGGCGACCAGTGTGGCCGCGGCGGCGACCACCACGGCCACGCCCCAGCGGAACACACGGGACGTCGCCACCGACCTGACGACGTGCGCGGACCGAGAAGCGACGGCGTTGCTCATCCGTTCCCCTTTCCACCCAGGATCGGGCTGAGCAGTTGGGACAAGCCCCCGGCGCCGCTGTTGGGAGCGCTGGTGCTCGAAGAGGTCGAGGGCGACGTCGAGCTCGATGAGGATCCCGGGGCCCGGCCGCTCGGCCCGGGAGCGGCGCTCCCCACGGGCCCCGAGGACGACGCACTGGGCAACGGTCCGGTTTGGTCGCTGCACGGCAGCGGGTCGGGCCCGAGGGAGGCGTTCAGGGCCTGGTCGAGTGCGCCGCACGGGCCGAGCACGCCGGACCCTCCGGCCAGCGTGACCACGTTCGTGTAGATATTGGCCCAGCTGTTGGGAGTGTTGTTCGGGCCCGAGTACCCCACCGAGGCGAAGCCCTTCAACGCGGCCCCGAGGTAGCTGACCCCTTGGGCCACATCTACCTGGTGGGTGGACACCACGCCCAGGACCTGGTGCAGGTTCTGCAACAAGGAATTGAGCTGAGGTCGGTCCTGGCCCACCAGGCCATTGGTCTGCGTGGCCATCTGATCGATGTTGTCGATGAGGCCGGCCAGGTCACCGCTCTGATTGGCCAGGCCCCCGGTCACCGTGTTCAGGTTGTCGAGCACGGACGCCAGCTGTTGGTCGCGGCTGGCCAGCGTCCCCGACACGGCGTTGGCCGAATCGATCAGCTGGCTCACCTCGCCGCTGCGTTGGTCCACGGTGGTGGTCAACGCACCCAAGCCCTGGATGATCTCCGCCACCTGCTTCTGCTTGCCCTGGGTGACGGCGGCCAGGGACTCGATGACGTTGTTGAGCGCCTTGGCGTCGGTCTGCTGGAGGAGATGGCCGGCGGTGTTCTGAACCTGGTAGAACTCCTCAGGCACCGACGTGTTCGTGATCAGTGCACCGGGGCGAAGGGGGGACGACCATCCCGACACCGGCTGCAGGGCGACGTCGACCACGCCGAGCAATGTCTCCACCTGAACGGCGGCCGCCGTGTGGTGAGGCAAGACCACCCCATGGTTGATGGACATGGTGGCATCGACGGCATTGCCGTCGATCTTCACGCCGGTGACCGAGCCCACTTTCACGCCGGCGACCAAGACGTCGGTCCCCGACCCGATCCCGGCGGCAGTGGAGAAGCGGGCCGAGACCTGATAGCCGCTGTTGAAGATGTTGCGGTTGAGAAAGATGATGCCGATCACGACGACAGCCATGATGGCCACGCCCACCGCCCCGAGGAGTCGGGGGCTCCGTTCGGTGAAGGCCTTCATCACCCGCCCCCGGCCACGGGGTTCGGGGACGCGGCCCCGGCCACGTTGTTGAGGATCGAGCCGATGCTGGGCGCCGAGCTCGAGGGAGCCGACGTCGATGCCGGGGACGGCGCCGGCAACGAGATGGGCGGGCCGCCCAGAGGACCGGAACCACTCGGCGCGGTTGGTGGGCTGGAAGTAATTGCACACGCTCTCGCCGGCCAAACAGGTGTACACCGTCTGGATCTGGAACCACTGGCCGTACGAGGAGATCTGGACGTACGGCGTCAGACCGGCGCCGAGGGTGGACAAGCTCTGCGCGAGGTCCTGCTGGTGGGTGGCGACGTCCTGGGCCACCGCCTGCAGGTTGTTGATGGTGCTGTCGAGATTGCCTCGATTGGTCCCGACCAGGCTGGCCAGGTCGCCGGCCACCTGACCGAGGTTGGTGACCACGCTGTCCAAGACGTCGTTGTGGCTGGCGAGCGACTGCGCCACGGTCTGCAGGTTGTCGACCAACGAGCCCAGATCACCGCTGCGCGAGGCAATGGCCGTGAGGACCTGGTCCAGGCTGTCGATGACGACCCCCACTTGTTGATCGAGGTCACCCACGGTCTTGGACACGATCGCCCCGTTGTTGATGAGCTGATTGATCTCGGCCGTGTCCCCCTCGAGCGCGCCGGACACGTTCTCGACGAACGCGTTGGCCTCACTCGGATTGATGGCCGAGAGAAACGGGCCGAACGAGTTCAAGAAGGCGTTGACGCTGGCATCAGACACGTCGTGCGTGAGCGGGATGGTCGGCACCGGGCTTCAGGGTGGAGCCCTGCCTCCCCGGGAAGAGATACACCTCTTTCTGGCCGATCACGTTGTGCCAGCGCATACCGACGTCGGTGCCCTGACGGAGCGAGACCGTGTTGTTGATATCCAGGCCCACCAAGGCATGCCCGTGTTGCAGGGTGATCGACGACACCTGGCCGACTTGTACGCCGGCGATGTCGACGGCGTCGCCGGTGGTCAGGCCGGTGACGTCGTTCACTGCGGCGTTGAGGCCGTGGCGGGAGGAGAAGAGCGAGATGTTGCCGATGTTGACGGCCAGCGCCACCAGCAGGACCAGGCAGACGGCGCCAAAGACGGCGAACTTCCACGCCGAGGAGGGAAAGGCGCGGAGGAACTTCATCACGCGCCCCCCGAGGAGCGATTGATGATATCCCCCGATCGACGGATGCGTTGGACGGCGACGGACGGGTTGGCCCAGAATGCCGTAGAGCCTGGTTGGCCAGGCCTGCGCCGCCGATGAGCTGTTGGGATTGGGGGCAGTCGGCAGCCGGCGCCGCCGCAGCGGTCGGGGTCGATCTGGAGCGGCGTTGAAGGCGGCGAGCTGGCTCGAGCAGTTGAAGGCTGAGCCCGTACCGGCCAGCGCCTGCTGCAAGGGCTCGAGGAAGGACAGACTGCGCCTGACGGTGCGAGGAGGATGCACACCAGTTGGTTGACGTCGGAAAAGAGGATGAAGGTGTTGAAGTAGCCGAACGGGCGCCGTCGGGCAGTACCTCGGTGCTCGCGGCGTGCCCGAGCTTGTCGACGTACTGGTAGGGACCCTGGATGAGCTGGCCGATGTCGGCCTGTTGGGCCGGTGAGGACCCGCGCCACGTTGTCCCCGCGGCACAGGATGGTCGCGATGTCGGGGTGGTAGTCGGTGAGCATCGTCGCCAGGTGGTTGGCGAACGGGGTCAGCGACCGAGCAGTCGCGGTAGTCGGCACGTCGTTGTTGAACACGGGAAGGGCCACGTTCTCCTGCCGAGAGCCGTTCGAGCGGCCGCGGCGGCCGGCGCCAGCACCTCCGGTGAAGCGGGCGAACGAGTCGAGCGCGCCGAGCTGGGCCTGCAGCGTGGAGTCGAGGAACCCGGCCAACTTGGACCCTTCCTGGATGGCCGAGGCGATACGGGGCCCTCGCCGTTGCTGGCCTGGGCCAGCTCCGAGATGACGTCGGACAGGTTGACCGTGTTGACCTGGTTCAACAGTGGTGTGGCGGCGGCGAAGAGGTCCCCGATCTCCGAGGACATGATGGCGTTGGCGAAGTTCGACCCGGCGCAAGGTACGGCCCGCCGTCGGCGTTCCCGCCCGGCGTGGTGAGCGACATCTCCTCGGCCCCGAACAGGTTCACCGGTCGGATGGTGGCGGTGGCCGTGGCGGGCACCCGGAAGCTCGGTTGGATCAGGACGGACACCTCGGCCTGGGAGCCAACCAGGGAGATGGTGGACACCCGGCCCACCTGTACCCCTCGGAACACCACCTCGGACCCGGGCTGTAGTCCTTCCCCGGCCCGCGGGAACATCCCGGTGAGGTGGTAGTCGCCCGAGTAGTCGCCATTGGCCATGCGCACCAGGAGGACCGCGCCCACCACCAGAGCGACCAGGACGATGAGGGCCACGCCACTGCGGACGACCCGCATCATCCGACCAACCGGGCGGTGAAGTTGACGCCGCCGAACAGCACCAGCGACAGCAGCAGGTTGACGAGCACGATCACGATGATCGACATGCGGATCGCCCGTCCCGCGGCCACGCCCACGCCCGCCGGGCCGCCCGTGGCCTTGTAGCCGTAGTAGCAGTGGATGAACGTGACGGCCACGGCGAACACCATGGCCTTGAGGAACGAATAGAAGATGTCGATGGGCGGCAGGAAGAGCTGGAAGTAGTGCTGATAGGTCCCCGTCGACAGATGGAAGAACTTGGTCACGATGAGCTCGGTGGCCAGGTAGCTGGCGAACAGCGCGGCCAGGTAGAGGGGGATCATGGTGATGAGGGCCGCCCACACGCGGGTGGCCACCAGGTACACCACGCTGTTGACCCCCATGACCTCCAGGGCGTCGACCTCCTCGGAGATGCGCATGGCCCCCAGCTGGGCGGTGAAACCGGCGCCCACCTGGGCGGCCAGCGCGATACCGGCCACCAACGGGGTGATCTCGCGGGTGTTGGCCAACGAGGAGATGACGCCGGTGAAGGCCTGGGCGCCGATCTGCTGCAGCCCGTTGAACCCCTCCAGCCCGACCTCGGTGCCGGTGAAAAAGGCGATGCTGGTGACGACGAAGAACATGCCGCCCCCGACGACCAGGGCGCCCGCCCCGAGGGCGATATCGGAGATCAGCGTGGCGATCTCACCGCGGTGGCGCAGGGCCGTGGGCATCGACCGGAGAATGCGTCCGTAGAACCGGAACTGGTCGAGGACGCCGTCCAGACCACTGGGACGCGGCCGACGCCGAGTCATCTCAGATGCCCTTTTGGGGGATGAAGTTGAAATAGAAGATCGTGAGCACGAAGTTCACGAAGAAGGCCAGGATGAACGGTGATGACCACCGCCTGGTTCACGGCGTCGCCCACCCCTTTGGGGCCTCCCTTGGCGTACATGCCCTTGTAGCAGGCGACCATGGCGGCGATGAACCCGAACACCGCCGCCTTGAACAGCGCGATGGCCAGGTCGGCCAACTGGCTCAGCTCCGAGAAGGTGGAAAAGAAGCTGCTGGCCGTGACGTGCACCGAATGCATCCCGAAGTAGAGACCACCGGCGATGCCGGCCACGCTGACCACGGCGTCGAGGAGCAAGGCCACCACGGTGGCGGCCAGGAGCCGCGGGAGCACGAGGCGGTGGAGCGGGTTGATGCCCATCACCTCCATGGCCGAGATCTCGTCGCGGATCCGCCGAGAGCCAAGGTCGGCGCACATCGCCGAGCCCCCGGCGCCGGCGATCAGGAGGGCGGTGGCCACCGGAGCCTGTTCCCGGACCACGGCGAGCACCATCGCCGCGCCCAGCTGGGACTGGGCACCGATCTGTTGGAGCAACGATCCCACTTCCAAGGCGATGACCATGCCGAAGGGGATCGAGATGAGGATCAAGGGCAGCGTGGTGACGCGGGCCAGGAACCAGCACTGATCGAAGAACTCGGCTATCGGCAGGCCCCGGATGGGAAGCTGACGGAGAGCTTCAGGGCGACGGCGAACATGTTGCCCGTCTCCCGAAGGCCGGTGCTGATCTTCGACGGTGGCCGGACCCGCGGCGGTGCCGGGGAAATGGGCATCGGTCGCCGGCCCTCGGGGGGTGCCTCTTTCGTGGCTGGCATCAGGACGTCCTCATTGCCCTCGTCCGCCGGGCGCGGCCATTGTGGACGCACACGACGCATACTCGGTGCCAACCCTGTGGGGGAACCCGGTCCTAGCGCTGCCCTTGGGGGGCCGACAGGAAAGGACCGGGTACCCCCAGAGGGCTGTGACGGGGTGTCCGTGCTTTCTTGTGCCATGTGGCCCCCCTTCCGCCGGCTCGTGGCCTTCACGGTTCAGGACAGGGCCTGAACAACGTCTGGCCTGAACAACGTTTGGAGGGCGCTGACCTTTCGGTAACTCGGGCAGGATTTCGCCTGGAGGGGCACAGATCCGAGCCGTTCGCAAGTATGCGGTCGTTGAGCCTCGTTACCAACGGGTAAGGACCGATGCACCCAGCGAATGGGGCCTTCTTGGGGGAGGACACAACCATGGCTCTGCAACCGAGCGAGCTGTCCGTATTGCATGACGACGTCGACCTCGATCGAGATCGAGTGCTCGTGGAGCGGTGCCAGTCCGGGGACTCATCGGCTTTCGGCGAGCTCTATTCGCGCTATTACGCCCGGGTCTATCGCTTCTGCTTTCGGCGCCTTCACGACCACGAAGAAGCAGAGGACGTCGCCCAAGACGCCTTCGCCCGGGCCTGGCGGGCCCTGCCCACCTTTGCCGGGGAGCGACGCTTCTATCCGTGGCTGACCGTCATCGCCGACAATCGATGCCGGGATATCCAGCGTCGTCGGGTGCGCAGCACCCCGACCGCCGATGTCGACATCGCCGCCAAGCAGGCCGCAGAACCGGTGAGCGTCGACACCCCTGAGGACACCCTGATCGCGTCGGTGGAAGGCGACCTCGCCGTCCAAGCCCTCGGCCGTCTGTCGGCCCGTCACCGCCAGGTCCTCGCGTTGCGAGAGGGTTCGGGCTGGACCTACCAGGAGATCGCCACGCCACGAGGGCGTCGAGATCAGGACGGTCGAGAGCCTGATCTGGCGGGCCCGCCAAGCCCTCAAGCGCGAATACGCCTCCATCGCCAGTGTGAACAGCGTGATCGGCGGCATTGCCCTGGGCCGTTGGGGCGCCCTTCGTCGAGGAGGCGCCTCGCTGGTCCGACGGGTGCACCCGCTCGGCGCGGTGCTGAGCAGCACGGGCGGAGCACGGGGCGTGGCCACCGGCGTGGCCCTGACGTCGTTCGCAGTGGTGGCGGCGGCCATGCCCGGCACCAGCCCGCCCGCGCCCGACCCGGTCTCGGCGGTAGCCCCGGCCGGGGCGTCAGGTGGCCACGGCCCCGACCGGACAGGGCGGTTCCGGTCAGGTCGGCTCCCGGGGCGGGTCAGGAGGCAACGGGGGGGTCCTACCCCGAGGGTCGGCCGCGCCGGCCACCCCGCCGTCCGTCCCGACCCCCGCCAACCAGGCCACCGCCTCGCCCCGTCCACGACGGCCGGCGCGTCACCCGCACCGGGGACGGGAGGGCCCGGTGGGGCAGGCGCAGCCACGACCACCCGGGCCAGTCCCCGATCCCGCCCGGCCAGATCCCGAGCGCAGCCAACACGGTGGTCCCGGGCTCGGGGGCTTCGGCCGTTCCCCCGGCGCCCCCTGTTCGCGGCCATCATTGCTGCCTCCCCTCCCGATCGTGAGCCAGCTACCCAGCGTGGCCGCCACCGTCCCCTCGTTGACCGCACCGGTCTTGGGGGCACTCGGTGGAAAGTGACCGTTCCGGCACAAGACGACCGCTGATCCGACGTTCTCCCTGCACCGAGGGGACACGATGACGCAGGCCGAAGCCAGCGAAACCAGCGCGCAACTGGCGGGCACCGCCCACGACGGGGCTCGACCGTGGATCGCCCCGGGAGAGCCCATCATCTCCGTGCGTGGGGTGACCAAGCGGTTCGGCACCAACACGGTGCTCGAGGACATCACCTTCGATGTGCCCAAGGGGAAGATCACCGCCATCCTCGGTCCATCGGGCACCGGCAAGTCGGTCCTGCTCAAGAACATCTTGGGGCCTGTTGCGACCGGAAGCGGGCGAGATCTGGGTGGACGGTACCCAGATGGTCGGACTGCGGGAGAAGAAGCTCTACGAGATCCGGCGGAAGTTCGGCGTGCTCTTTCAGGATGGAGCACTGTTCGGATCGATGAGCCTCTACGACAACATCGCCTTCCCGCTTCGCGAGCACACCCGTAAGAACGAGCGGGAGATCGCGAGGTCGTACTTCGAATGCCGAGCTGGTCGGCCTCTTGGACCACTTGAAGAAGCTCCCCGGTGAGGTGTCCGGCGGGATGAAGAAGCGGGCCGGCCTGGCCCGCGCCATGGTGACGGATCCCGAGATCGTGCTCTTCGACGAACCGGACTCCGGTCTGGACCCGGTCCGGGTGGCCTACCTCGATGATCTGGTGCTCACCGCGGAACAGGAGACCGGTGCCACCTTCTTCATCATCACCCACAACATCTTGTCGGTGAAACGGACTGCTGACTACTTGGGCTCCTCTTCGTTCCCGCCTGGTGAAGTTCGCCAGCAAGGACGAGATGTTGAGCCCCAACGATCCCATCATCAACCAATTCCTGGCCGGTCGGGCGAACGGTCCCATCGGGATGGATGAGATGGCCGAGAACGACGGCTATGTCACCGGGCCGCGTGACCAGGCGCCACCAAGCCCCAGCGTGCCGACGGCAACGTGAGCTGATCTCCTGCGCTCACCGGGCCGAAGAGGGCCTCCTGGAGGACGTTCACACAGGACGGGCCGTTCGAGGCCCAGACCTGAGGCTCGTCCTCCACGGCCGACCGATCGCACACCACCATCGACGACCGGGTGCCGTCGTCCTCGGTGTGGACACAGCACGCCGAGAGCTGCGCAGTGAGCAGCGCCGCCTCGGTGTCATCGTCAGGACCCGCGGGGTGACGTGGTTCTGCAACATGGCTCGCATTGTGCTCAGCACCTGGTCGACCGGCCGGCCACCGAGGTCGCCGATCAGGTCCCTGACGTGTTCCACCTTTTCGCTGGGCTCATCGAGCGGCTTGTTCTCGAGAGTGGAAGCAGCGACAGATGGAAAGGCGCCGCGAGGAACGGAGACGATCCTGATAGCGGAGGACGAGCCGGACCTGCGGAGTCGACGCGCATTTTTCTGCAAGGATATGGGTACAGAGTACTCGAGGCGGCGAGCGCGGAGCAGGCGATTCAAACGGCGGATAATTTTAGTGGGGGCATCGATCTATTGCTGACCGACGTGATTATGCCGGGGATGAGCGAGCATTGGCAGAGAATTTCTCAGCAAGCGCCCGCAGACGCGGATTGTCTATATGACGGGTTATACCGACGATATGGTGGTGCAGCACAAGGTGCTGGAACCTGGAGTGCAGTTGCTGCAGAAGCCGTTCACGAAGGTCGATCTGGCGCTGAAGGTGCGGGCTACGCTGGATGGGAAGTGACTGGGCTTGTAAACTTTTAAAACCTTTCAACCACAGAGGGCACAGGTTTCGCGGAATTAAGAGGGATCGAGGCTTATGAGCAAAGTGCAGGAGAGTGTTGGGACCGGGGGCGAGAAGATCTGGGTGACGCTGCGGGGGTTGCCGGTGACGATCCGGTTGGAGTGGCCGTTTCACCAGGTCGACGTCGGGCGCGGATTTCTGGGTGCTGCATGGAGACATCCGGCTGGAAGGTTCGGAAGGGTTGCACGCGCCGGTGGCGGTGAATCTTTCGCAAACGGTGCGCG
>CAVQVK010000104.1:0-17760 GCA_963717035.1 uncultured Acidimicrobiaceae bacterium
CCGTAGTCGAGCTCCACCCAGCGGTCGTCGATGTCGACCGGCAGGCCGAGGTCCAGCGCGGCCGCGGTGTCCCGGGCCCGCTCGAGGGGGCTGGAAATCACGCGGGTGGCCCCCGACAGCGAGCCACCGAGCGTGCGGGCCTGGGCCAGGCCCCGTTCGGTGAGCGGCGCATCGATCCTTCCGAGGAACAGCCCTGCGGCGTTGCCGGTCGACTCGCCGTGGCGGACGAGGATCAGCACAACGGTTCGGCGCGGCGACCGGTCCAGAGGAAGGGACGGTTCGAGGAGCCGATGGAGGTCAACCAAAAAAGAGGAGGCATCCAAAAAGGAGGGGGCGACCAAACAGGAGACCCCAACGGAGAGGGAGACGCCAACAGAGGGAGACACCGAGCGCAGCTGGTTCAGCGGACCAGGATGCGGCCGCACTGGTCGCAGGTGGCGATCTCGTCGGGGGAAGGCGGCGGAGTGCGCTCCACCTCCATGGAGGGCATGACCAAGTGGCACCCGCCGCAGTGGTTCTCGATCAGCCGGGCGGCGCCCACTCCGCCGAGGCGGTCCCTCAGCTTCTCGTAGCGCGCCGCCAGGTCGGCGGGGATGACGGCGGCCTGCACCGCCCTCGCCGCCACCTCTTTTTCGATCTCGGCGTCGATGTCCGCCTCGATGGCCGCCACCGCCAACCGCAGCCGCTCCTCCTCGGAGACCATGGCCTCGGCCGCACTGGTGTTCTCGGCCAGGGCGGTGTCCAACGGGTCCTCTTCTTCGAGGAGCTCGAGCTCGGCCTCTTCTAGCGCGGACTGGCGCTCGGCCAGATGATGGACCTCGGTATCCATGGCTTGGAGATCACGGGAGGCTGACATGTCCCCGCTGAGCATCCGCTGCTCGATGTCGTGGCGCCGTTTGGCCGACGCGGCGATCTGCTCCTCGATCGACCGCTGGCGCCCGGCCAGGTCCTCCACTTGGGCCCGGAGCCCGGTGCTGGCGGCGTCGAGCGCGGCGTGGCGCTTCTCGAGCTCGGCCAGTGCCGCCCGCTCGGGCATGGTGACCTTGCGGTGCCGCAACTGATCGATGGTGGTGTCGTGCTCCTGTACGAGCAGCAAGGTGTCGAACGGTTCGGCCATCCCGTCCTCTCGGTCAAAAGGGTCCTCTCGTCAAACGGGTCCGCCCGATGAAAATGGGTCGGTCGGTCGGACGAGATCCGGCCCGTCCGCCGTACCGACGAGACTACGGGCCACGCGGAGCGCACCCTGCATCGAGTCGTCGGCCGTGGATTGCGCCTCGTCCCAGCTGAACCAGCGGACCTCCTGGCTCTCGCCTTCGGGGGGATCGGGGATCCTCGTCCGGAGCGAACACCAGGTAGCGCACGTCCAGGTGGATGTGCCCTTTGGACGCCTCGTGCACGTCGACGTGGATGAGGATGGGGCCGCCGACCGGATGGGCGACGGGGAGCCCGGTCTCCTCGGTGCACTCGCGTACGGCCGCCTCCTCGGGGGTCTCGCCGGGCTCGATGTGGCCGCCGGGCTGCATCCAGCGGTGCAGGCGTCGGTGCTTCACCAGGATCACGCCCCGGGGGCCGACGACGATGGCCGACCCGGTGACGTGGACCGGCCCCTCGCGCTGGTCGAAGGGATGGGGCAGCCGATCGAGCTCGGCCAGGAACACCTCTTTGGCGGCAGCCTCACGGGGGTCAACGGGAGGGTGGGCCTCGATCGCGAACTCGGAGGCTGGCGACGGGATCGGACATACCGGTACCGCAATCCCTACCACACCAGGACATTTGTGCCGGGGACGCTCAGCGAACCCGTCGCCTATGCGCTGCCGCCCACCCACTCAACCGGGATGGGTCGGGTGGCACTGGCGTGCGATCGGGATCAGGCCGACTTGCGGCGCTGCCGGTGGATCCGCCGTCGTTCCCGCTCGGTGGCACCGCCCCAAACACCTCGCGCTCCCGATTGGCCAGTGCGTACTCCAAGCAGGCCTCGCGTACTGCGCACTGGTCGCAGACAGCTTTGGCTGCGCCGGCCTCCTCATCGGAGGCCGGGTAGAACACATCTGGGTCGATGCCCCGGCAGGCTGCGTGCTTACGCCAGGTGGCAATCATCGGAACTTCACTTCCTAGCTTCGGGATACGGGTCAGACCGCCAAAAGTTCGTCTCAGTGACCTGGAGAATGCGGCCGACCGGCGAAAATATGCGGAACAACCAGTATGGACCACAGTCGCCCGCGATGTCCACACTTACCCTGCCTGTCTGTGGAAATGGCCAGGCGGTCAGACCGGAAAGGGTCATCACGTGCAGCGTGCGGTTGATCCGGAGGGGTGACACAGACGGAGATAATGCAGGTCAGGAGCCTGCGAGGGCTCACCATGTCCTACTATGCCCAGCCGCCATACCCCAGGAGACGGATTTTTCCCTGGCTTCAGACCGTCCAATGGAAGCGTGGTTATTTCGAAATCGACTGATGACTATGGCTCGCACCCCGGGTAAGCCGTCGATCCCCCTGGGTCCCCGGTTTGACATCGAGTAGTACATGGCGCCAATCCCCCGAGCCGCAGGTGCAACGGGCGGGCCGTACGAGCGGAAGCGGGGATTCGGCTCCGACCTGTCGCCCCACCTACCAGGGATTCCATGAATTGTTCACCCGATTGAAGCGTGTGTAGATTTGTCAACAAATGGTGGTTGCCGCGGACATGCCTGATGCCGGCGACGGCTCGACCCGTGAACAGCTGATGGGTGTGGCTGAGCGGCTGTTCGCTGAAAAGGACTACGAGGACGTGTCGGTCCGCGAACAATGCTGCTGCCGGCACCAATGCTGCGGCGGTCCACTACCACTTCGGTTCTAAAGAAGGCCTGGTCGGGGCCATCTTGGAGCGGCGGATGGACCAGCTGGACGGATGGCGAAAGCTCGCCGTGCCGAGCTGGTAAACGGAGGGCGAGGTCCGACCCGACACGGGTGGTCGAGCTCTTGGTCCGGCCGCTGCTCGATCTGATGCGTGACGAGCCGGTGGGAACGCGGCAGACCTACGTAAAGCTGCTCACGCGCCTCTACCTGCGGGCGC
Organism: uncultured Acidimicrobiaceae bacterium; assembly: GCA_963717035.1. GTDB lineage: Bacteria > Actinomycetota > Acidimicrobiia > Acidimicrobiales > RAAP-2 > DASXMT01. The sequence goes on from CAVQVK010000104.1 coordinate 3,055, forward strand.
TCAAATTGTGATCCGGCAAGCCGAAAAGGCAGAGCCAATGTGGCGTCACCTGCGTGACCGCCGTGCCGATTCCGACCTGTCACCGGACCAGGCGCAGCTCCGATGGCTACTGGTCGTCGACAGTGCATTCGTGGCCCTCAATTTGCGCTTCCCTGCCCGGACCAATTCGTTGATCCCGAGCTCGATTGGGACGAGAAGTCCGAGGAGCTGCTCGACTTCCTCACTGGTGGCTTCACCGGGGGTGCGGCCCATTCGACAACATCCGGATCCGAATAGCAGGGGGGCACATGACCAAAAGACCAAGGCCGACCGTGCGGCGGATGAGCGAGGCAACCGAACAGTTCGTTCCGTACAATCGGCCGCCGACCGGTGCACCCAATGTGGCGGTGATCGTCCTCGACGATGTGGGGTTCGCGCAGCTCGGATCGTTCGGGTCCCCTATCGCCACGCCCAACATCGACAAGTTAGCCATGAACGGCCTCCGATATGACCGTTTCCATGTGACCTCGATCTGCTCGTCGACGGGTGCCGCGTTGTTGAGCGGCCGAAACCATCACGCAGTGGGCATGGGCATGACCATGGAGACGCCCATGGGATTCCCCGGTATACCGGCAGGATCCCGAAATCTGCGGCCCTCCTGCCGCGCATACTGCGAGACGACGGTACAGCACCATGGCCGTGGGAAAGTGGCACCTTTGCCCGCGGGGGGTACTCGGCGTCCGGTCCTATGGACCGCTGGCCGATCGCCCAGGGCTTCGAGCGCTACTACGGTTTCTTGAGCGCCGAGACGAGCAGTGGGACCCGCCCTCTGCCAAGACAACACGTCGTCGATCCGCCCCGAACCCCGGCAGAGGGCTACCACCTGACCGAGGACCTGGCCGACCGGGCCATCCGCATGGTGCTCGATCAGCAACAGGCCACCCCTGGCAAGCCGTTCTTCTGCTACTTCGCCACCGGCGCCGCCACGCGGCGCACCAGGTGCCGGCGGAGTGGAGCGAGGCATATCGTGGGAAGTTCGACGAGGGTTGGGAGGCCATGAGGGCGGCCATTTTTCCGCCAGGTGGCCGAAGGGATCGTCCCGGCCTCCACCATTCTGACCGAGCGCCCGTCGTCGATCCAGGACTGGGATGCCCTCTCGCCCGACGGCGCCGCCTCTTCGCCCGTTATATGGAGGTCTTCGCCGGTTTCGTAGCCACGCCGATGCCCAGATCGGTCGGTTCATCGACTTCCTAGCGGCGCGGCGGGTCTTGGACAATACCTGTCCTCGTCCTGTCCGACAACGGCGCCAGTGCCGAGGGCAGTCGGATCGGGACAGTCAATGAGCCCAACGTGTGGGTGGACAAGTCGAAGGGGTCGACGTCGCTCTGCGACACCTCGACGAGCTCGGCGGTCACCGGGCCTTCAACCACTACCCGTGGGGCTGGGCCTGGGCAGGCAACACGCCGCTCCAGCTGTGGAAACGCTACGCCTGGCTGGGCGGGGTACGCACGCCGCTCGTCGTACACTGGCCCGGCACACCGACGGGCGGGCGAGGTGCGTCCTCAGTTCTGCCACGCCGTCGACCTGTTCTCGACCGTTCTCGACGCTGCAGGGATCGAGCCGCCTCCTGTGGTCGACGGGGTAACGCAGCAGCCGATCGACGGGGTCAGCATCGTCGCCACCATCACGGACCGGTTCGCGCCGAGTTCGCGTCAGACCCAGTACTTCGAGATGCACGGCTCGCGGGCTCTTTATCACGACGGCTGGAAGGCGACGCCGACTTCGTGTCGCCGCTGTTCAACGAGCGGTCGTTCATCACCGGGAGCCACGACCTCGACGATGACCGGTGGGCGCTGTTCAACTTGGACGAGGACTTCTCCGAGGCATGCGACCTGTCGGCCGTGGAGCCAGCCAAGGCGCCGCACGTCCAGGAGCTGTGGTGGGCCGAGGCCGAGCCGCAACCAGGTGCTCCCCATGTGGGAGGGGGGCAGTCGGGAGCAGGGATCCATCCAGGCGAGTACCCACCGCCCGAGGTCGCCACCTACTCGCCCGGTGGGCGGATCTGCGAGGCAGCTGCCGCCGATGATCGGCGGCTTCACGGCGACAGCAGAGCTTGACCTGCCGGCCGACGGAGAAAGCGAAGGCGTGATCTGCGCGCTCGGCGACCTGAACGACGGGTGGGCCTTCTACCTACTGGATGGTCGTCCCATCACGTGCCTCGTGTCCATGGGCCATGCGACCCACGTTGCCGGTGCCGACCCGTTGCCGGATGGGGCCCACGACGTCTCGGTGCAATACCGGCCCGCGACCGTCGGCCAGCCGAACCTGTCCATTGTGGTCGACGACGAGGTGGTGGCCACGGGCGAGCACCCAGCTCCCGCGCTCTTCGTGGCGCTGTCGACAGCCGGTGCAAGGATGCTGGTCGGGCGGGATCGAGGGTTGCCGTTCAACGACGACTACGAGCCGCCCTTCGCTCTCTCGGTCACGCTGCGACGCTTGGTCATGCGCAGCGAGCGACCGGCGGCGCACCGGATCCCGTCTGAAGTCATCGACACCGCGACCCACGCTGACTGAGGGAAGCACCAGATCTGATCCGATTCCCAACGTCGTCAATCCTCGATCCAGTCCGACTCTCTGGCCCCGGCGTCGTCGGCTACCTCCACCACCACACGGGCGAGGCCCGGTCCGTATGGGAAAGGTGCGGCATTGTCAAGGCTTACCGCGCCGTACGGATCCCGGCCTACCGACACCCCGACCGCGTTGAGGTGCACGCCGAGGGTCCCCTCCATGGACAGCTCCCCCATCGGTTCCCCATCACGGCCAGGCTGCCCACACCACGTAGTCGGCCGGTTCGCCGGAACGCATAGGTCAGCCGGGTGGCCCCTCGGGGGATGGATTGCGTCGACCGGAGCACGGCATGAACCCCTGCGGCGTTGTAGTCGTGCACCAAGTATCCGTCGGCCACGTAGAGGACGTACCCACTGAACCGATCGCCGTGAGCGATAAGGACCCCTTGGTCACCGGCTTCGAACGGGCTACTTCGGCGTGGACGGCATAGGAAGCGTCGATGGCCGACGCCGCCGCCTGTCCGGGGATGCGTACGCCCGGGTAGTAGACGAACTGGGTACGGTCCACGATTGGACGCGGCTTGTCGACCAAGAACCGCTCCAAGATCCGGTCATCGAGGGGGAGCACGGCATGGCGCTCCGCCTCGGACCACCACAGGGACTGGAGCTCGGCCAGCTTGTCGGGCAGCTGGGAGGCCAGGTCGTGGCATTCGGAGAAGTCGTCGTCCAGGTGGTAGAGCTCCCACCGGTCCTCGTCGAAGGGGGAGCCGGGTGGGTGGTAGGCCACCGCCTTCCAACCGTCCCGCCAGAGGCCTCGATTGCCCAGCATCTCGAAGTATTGGAGATGCTTGTTCGTCGTACCCTCGGTATCAGCCACCGTCGCGGCGAAGCTGACCCCCTCGATGGGCATCTGGGCCACCCCACCGATGTCGTTCGGCGGGTCCAGGGCCAACAAATCCAAGACGGTGGGCAGTACATCGACCGCGTGGCAATAATTGGACCGGACCGCGCCGCTTGCGGCGACCCGGCTCGGCCACGAGAGGATAAGTGGATCGCGCACGCCTCCGGCGTGGGTGTTCTGCTTGTACCGCTTCAGGGGGGTATTGCTGACCTGTCCCCAGCCCATGGGGTAGACGGGATAGGTCGTGGGCCGCCCAGCTCGTCCAGCACGGCCAGACGCTCCTCCAACGGCTCGGATCCGAGCCCGTTGACCCACCGGAAGTAATTGACCGACCCGTCCGGGCCTCCCTCCAACGTGGCCCCGTTGTCCGACAGCGCCACGAGCAACGTGTTGTCAAAGCGCCCATGGCCGTGAGCTCGTGTACCAGTCGTCCCAGCTGGGTGTCGGTGTGCTCGATCATGGCCGCGTACACCTTGGAACCTGGCCGCCGACCGCTGTTCATCCCGGCTCAGGGATGCCCACGGGACCACGCCGTCATTTCGGGGGGCGAGGTCAGTCCCCGGTGGGACGACGCCCAGTTCCATCTGCCGATCCAACCGTTCGGCTCGTTCCTCGTCCCAACCCCGGTCGAAGTGACCGCGATACGACTCGATCACATCTCGGGGGGCATGGGTGGGTGAATGGGCGGTGCCAAAGCATAGGTAGAGGAAAACCGGTTGCTCGGGAAGGACCGAGACCTGGTCGCGGAAGAACTCGATGGCGTTGTCGACCAGGTCCTCGGTCAGGTGATAGCCCTCACGTCGGGGGGGGTCGATGCGGTGGTTGTCGGAAACCAGATCGGGCACCCAGTGATCGGTGGCCCCGTCCAGAAACCCGTAGTACCGGTTGAACCCCCGGCTGAGCGGCCACTGGTCATAGGGCCCGGCCAGCGCTGGTCTGGTCGACAGGCGCCACGTGCCATTTACCCACGGCCATCGTGGCGTACCCGGCGCCTCCCAGGATCTCGGCCATGGTCCCGGCTCGCTTGGTCACCCGTCCCCGGTAGCCGGGGAACCCGGTGTCCCAGTTGGAGACCACGCCCATCCCGACCGAGTGGTGATTGCGCCCGGTGAGGAGGCAGGCCCGGGTGGGCGAGCACAGGGCGGTGGTGTGGAAGTTCCGGTAGCGAAGCCCCCCGGCGGCCAGCCGGTCGAGGGTCGGCGTGCTGATGGACGAGCCGAAGCAGCCAAAGTCGGAGAACCCGACGTCGTCGAAGACGACCACGACCACGTCGGGCCGGCCCGCTGTGGTCGGCTGTGGCTGTGGCCACCACGGGGTCGACTCGGCGACTGTCCGGCCGATCCGGCCCTCGAAGCGGTCGTCGTCCCCGACGTTACTTGGGTGTGTTGTAGTCGCGCGCTGTCCTTAGGCCCACGGGCCCATTGTCCGGAAGGCGAACCCGCTGGCGCCGGGCGGGACCGTCTCGAGCGGCTCGCTGATGCCAGCGAAGTTGGGAGCGTCGATGCGGGCCGCCTCCCGTCGCAACCCGTCCAGGTCCATCCCGTACACCGCGACCGCCGTGCCTCCGACCATGTCGCGAACGTGGCGCTCGTCGAGGCCGGCAAACGTGAACCGGAGCGACAACCGACCGAGCGACGTCTCCCCCGCTTGAAAGGTTCCCTCCATGTGCGGGTAGTCCGAGCCCCACATCAGCCGGTCGGCATAGCCCTCGTCCACCGCGGTGCGGGCCTCGTCACGCGAGAGGAAGCTGCTCCCGATGAAGATGTTGCGATGGAGGTACTCACTCGGTGGGCGCGGGACCTGGGCGCGCAGGGCCCCATTCTCGTCACCGGCGGTGGCGGCGTACACGGAGTCGAGCTCGTTCTCCAGGTACGACCACCACGCACCGGGCTGCTCGGTCAGAACCAGCTTCAGGTCCGGGTAGCGCTCAAAGACCCCGGCGAATATCGAGCTGGTGCGCGGCACGGCGGCTGAACCACCCGCCGCTCTCGAGCGTCATGAGGGCGACGCCCTCCGGACCCAAGAACTGGTACAGGGAGGGGTCACCAGCACCTGAATGCGTGGTGAGCGGCAGCCCCGACCTCTCCGCCACAGCCCAGAGCGGTTCCCAGGACCGGTCGTGGTACGGGCGGAGCCACGTCCGTGGCGCGGGAAAGTTGATCCCGCGTAGGCCGGCCTCTGCCGCCCATTTCGCCTCGGCCACGGTGGCATCGAGGTCCCACAGTGGCAGATGGGCGAGACCGACGTGGCGGTGCGGCACCTGTGCGCAGGTGTCGGCCAGCCAGCGGTTGTAGATGTGGATGCCTGCCGTGGCCAGCTCGGGATCGTCAGGTGCCCCGATCATCGACGTCTGGAAGGGAATCGGCTGGTCGTTCTGGCTCCCGTGGAAGATCACCTCACCGGCCACACCCTCGAAATCCAGGTCGCGCCGCCGAGCATCGGGGTCGTGATGTCCGTCGATCCGGTGGTTCCGCCATCGGGCCAGCTGTCCGTCGTCATCTCCCTCGTGTTCCAGGTAGCGCCCACGCGAGCGCGTGCTGTCGGCAACGTACGCGTCGAAGCGGGGCAGCGAAGTCGGCGGGGCAGTACGGGCGGAGGTCCTCCACCAGGCGCGGCCCGATGTGGCAGTCGGAGGACACGATGACCAACGGTTCGTCGATGCTGGTCATGATCGGGACGCCCGATCGCTAGCGGTGATCGTCATCGGTATGTTCATGATTGCTCTCCCTCGGGTCTTGTTTTCTCAGGTCTTGTCAGGACTTCTAGTGATCGACACGCCAACGGGCAGGGGATGATGACAGGCGACAACGTGGTCCTCCCCCACTGTCCTCATCTCCGGCTCCTTCTCCCCGCAGAGCGCGTCTGCCCTCGGGCAGCGGGTGTGAAACCGGCAGCCGGTCGGCGGCGAGATGGCGGAGGGAAGCTCGCCGCCGATGGGCGGTTTTGGAACGGGTTCGGTCGGGTCCGCCACCGGGACTGACGCCAAGAGCGCGGCGGTGTAGGGATGCCGTGGCTCCTCGAACAGGCTCTCCCGCCCCCCGACCTCGCACAGCTTTCCCAGGTACATCACGGCGATGCGATCGGCAACGTGGCGAATAACCGAGAGGTCGTGTGAGATGAAGAGCATGGTGAGTCCGTAACGGGCCTTCATCGTCTCGAGGAGGTTGAGTATCTGGGCTTGCACCGAAACATCCAGCGATGAGACAGGTTCGTCACAGACCACGAACTCCGGCTGGAGCATGAGGGCTCGGGCGATCGACACTCGCTGGCACTGCCCACCGGACAGTTCGTAGGCCCGGCGACGGGAATAGGTCTCCGGGTCGATGCCGACGGCGTTCATCATCTCCTCGACACGAGCGTGACGGTCCGACTTGGCTCGACCGCGCCCCCACACCACAAGCGGCTCGGCGATGATGTCGGCGATCCGGCGACCCGGGTTCAACGAGGAGATCGGATCCTGGAAGATGACCTGCAGTCGCGTCCGTGTTCGCCGCAGATCCTCACCAGAGAGTGTCGCCAGGTCGGTGCCGTCGAATACCACCGAGCCGCTCGTGGGGGGTGGCAGGCCGAGGACCGCACGTCCAGCCGTGGACTTCCCGCATCCGGACTCACCTACCAGCCCGAGGGTTTCCCCACGTGCCACTTGGAACGAGACGTTCGAGACGGCGTGCACCCGGCGTCCGGCGCCGGCCGGGTACTCCACGACCAGATGGGATACGTCGAGGAGCACGTCCTCCAGATCGGAGGCGCTCACCACGTCACTGTTCATGGCTCGTACCCCAGGGTTGTCTCCCTTGGGGCACATCCTCGCTCGTGCCCGGAGAACCCGGGGAGACGAGCCGTGACCGGCGTCGCTGCCATTGGCCGTTCATTGGCCCGAGAAGCCGATCCGATCGGGAACCAGCACGCGTAATCGTGCCCGGCCTGCTCGGACTGCAACGGCGGGCGCTCCGTCTGACATTTCTCGGTCGTGGACTTGCACCGCGGGAGCGAAGGCACAGCCCGAGGGCAGGCGGGCCAGGTTGGGCGGCCGGCCCGGGATCGCCCGCAGAGGCGAGTGAGGAACGTCGCCGGGACGGGCAATCGACGCAATGAGTGCTTCGGTGTAGGGCATCCGCGGATTGGCGAAGAGCGAGCGAGTGGGAGCGCGTTCCACGATCCGCCCGGCATACATCACCGCGATCTCATCGGTCCGCCCCGCGATCACGCCGAGGTCGTGAGTGACCAGGATCATCCCCATGTGCCGTTCGTCTCGGACCCGGTCCAACAGGTCGAGGATCTGGGCCTGAACGGTTACGTCGAGGGCGGTCGTGGGCTCGTCGGCCACGAGGAGGGCTGGGTTGGACGACAGGGCCATGGCGATCGTCACCCGCTGACGCAACCCACCGGAAAGCTCGTGGGGGTACTGGCGGGCCCGGCGATCCGGGTCGGGAGTGCCAACCGAGCGGAGGAGCTCTAAGGCTCGGGCCTTAGCATCGGAGCGGGAGATCCTCTGGTGGCTGTGCAGGCCGTCGGTGAGCTGGCGCCCGATACGGATTACCGGGTTCAGCGATGTCATCGGGTCCTGGAACACCATTGCGACCCTGTCACCCCAGATCTTGGCCAGCTCCCGGCGTCCGAGACCCATGAGGTCTTTCCCCTCGAGCCGGACGTGGCCCGACCGCTCGACGCCCTGGGTCGGGAGCAGCCCCATGATTGAACGGGCGAGGACCGTCTTGCCAGAGCCGGATTCTCCGACAATGCCGAAGGTGCGGCCCCGTTCGACGACGAAGGAGACTCCGTCCGTCGCTCGCAGCGGCCCCTGTGGTGTCGAGAAGGTGGTCCGGAGGTCTTCGACGGCGAGCAACGGTGCCGTGGCGGCGTCGGCCGGTGCCGTCGCCGCCATCATCCGAGCACCGACTGGCGAGTGTCGGTCAGCTGCCGCGCTCGCTCCCCCAGCCGGTTGAAGGCCACTACCGTCACGAGCAGGACAGCGGCGGGCACGATCACGCCCTGGGGGTCCTGTTGCAGCACGTTCTCGGACTCGGCGATCATGTTGCCCCAGCTCGGGTTGGGCTGCTGCACGCCGAGACCCAGGAAACTCAGCGACGCTTCGGCCACGATCAACGCGGCGACAATGACCATCGAATAAGGCAGGAGCACGCGGCATCACTCCGGGCAGGATCTCTCTGACCATAACCCGACGCCCCTTGGACCCGATGGCGCGGGCGGCAAGCACGTAATCGCGCCGGCCGAGACGGAAAGCGCTCGCCCGCGCTAGCCGGACGATGGTCGGGATGGTCAGCACCGAGAAGGCGATGAACAGGGTCTGCACGCTGGGCCTCAGCACGGCCACCAAGGCCAGGAGGAAGACCAGCGGAGGGAAGGCCAGCAAGCTGTCAGTAAGCAGCCGGACCAGCGAGTCGACCCACCCCTTGTAGTAGGCAGCCAGCATGCCGAGCGTCGTGCCCACCACCAGCCCGATGGTCGTACAGCCCAATCCCACCAGCAGCGAGATTCGCGCTCCCCAGATCAGCCGGGACACGTAGTCGCGACCGAAGCCATCGGTCCCCAGCGGATGGGCGGAGAAGGAGGTCAGGACGGATGTAGGAGGCTGTCGACAACGGGAGGAACCTCGGACCCTCGATGGGCAGCAACGGCGCGAGGAGGGCCAGAAGCGCGACCAGCCCAACCCACCCGGCGGCGAGCCAGAAGGCGGTGTCGAATTCTGGGACCGAGCCACGCCTTGGCCATCAGGTCGAGCCCCCGCATGCCGGAGACGAGGCCGACGATGGCGAACACCCAGCGCGGAAGGCCCGACGACCTGTCGAGGACAACCGTCCCGATCATGATCAGGCCGATCCCGAGGGCAAAGAGGAGTGCTCCCCCCGCTGCACCCTGCAATCGGCGGGCGAGAGCGACGCCCACGGTTGTCGAAGATCGGGCCTCGAAGGGCACCTCAGAAGCGACCATGACGCATCCTCGGATCCAGCATGTTGTAGGAGAGGTCCACCACCAGGTTCACCACGACGTACGCGACGGCAATGACCAGCACGATGCCTTGCACCAGCGGGTAGTCGTTGTTTCCAACCGCCGTGACCAACAAATTGCCCAGCCCCGGGAGCGTGTAGATAGTCTCGACGATGACGGTTCCGCCCAGCAAGGTCCCGAGGGAGATCCCCGACAACGTCACCAGCGATATCGAGCTCGGTCGCAGCGCGTAGCGGAAGAGCACTTTGCGCAACGACAGGCCCCTCGCCCGAGCGAAGAGGATGAAGTCCTCCCGCAGCGTCTGGACCATCTCAGCCCGCAACACGCGGGTGTACATGGCCATGAGCGGGAGCGCCAAGGTGAGAGCGGGAAGGAAGGCATGCGTCAGGTTGGCGATGAGGCCGCCCGACGAGACCCGAACCCACTCGGCCCGCGGGAAGGCGTGGACATCGAGCGACAGCAGTAGCGCCAGGATGAGGCCGGTGACAAAGGGCGGCACCGACAAGAACCCGAAGCTCGTCGTCGACGCCACCCGGTCGAAGCGGCTCCCCTCGCGATAGGCGGACCACATACCGACAGGGATGGCGACGAGTAACGCCATCACCACAGCGAGGAAGGCCAGCTCCAGCGAGACGGGCAACGCTTCGCCGATGCGCGACGTTACCGACCCCCCCGGCGACACTAGGGAGGTCCCGAGGTTGCCGGATAGGGCGTGGCCCACCCAGTGGAGGTACTGGGTGAAGACGGGCTGGTTCAGTCCTAGCTGCCGGTCAATCTGTCGGACCGCATGCGGCGTGGCGCTCTGGCCGAGGATGGCGACCGCCGGATTGCCCGGCGTCAAGTGCAACAACATGAACGTCCCGAAGGACACGAGTACCAGCACGAGGGCGAGGTGGATCAGGCCGCGCAGGCCGGCAGCCATGCCGGTGAACTTGGAGTGCACCCGCTTCGCTCGAACCCCTGTGTCCGTAGTCGCAGCGTTCACCGATCCAGGTCACCGAGGAAAGGCGCAGAGACCGGGCGACATGAGTGGCCGGTCATGACATCGAGGCTTTGTCGAAGAGCGTGACGGCGGCCACCGATTGGTACAGCCCATGGACGTTCTGCTTGTAGATGGTCCGGTACAGGCTGGTGCCGGCGTTGACCGACGGGTACGTCGTGCCCCAGATGGCCGCGATCGTGGTAGCCGCGGCCTTCTGTGCGGCCGGCGTCGCCGCCTTGCTCAAAGCGGAAAGAGCCGCGTCCATCTGCGGATTCGAGTAGCCGGCGAAGTTGTTGGGCGACGTGCTGTCGAATTGCAGCCAACTGTTCGGGAACGGTTGCTCGTCGATCACGTTGTAACCCCAACAGGCGAGGTCGAAGTCCTTGTTGACGATGATGTCTTCTTCGGTTGTCGTCGAGCGGGGCGCTGTCGTTGATGTTGAGCTTGATGCCGACCGCGTCCAACATCGACTCCAGGGCGACCGGCGTCGTCTGCTCCGTATTGGGGCAGATCATGTTCAACGTCCCGTTCCATCCGGTCTGGGCCTTCACTTGGCTGACCAGCGTCCGGGCCTTCGCGACGTTGTAGGGCACGGTGGCTTCTTTGGAGCTGTACCACTTGGATCCGGGCGGGAACATCTGGGTGCTGGTCGAGCCCGTTCCCTGGTTGACCCGTTCGTTGAAGACCTTGACGTTGAAGGCGAGGGACACTGCCTGGCGAAGTTTGACGTTGCTGAGCGGCGATGTGGTCCGGTTGTTCATCAATATGATCGTGCCCAGGTCGAACTGGGCCTCCAACGCCTTGATCCCGTCCGTCTTGGCTTGCGCCACGGAGGGTGCGTCGATCAGCAGGGCCGAGTCCAGTTGCCCCGATTGGAACGCCTGCAAGGTGGCGGGGCCCCCGGGTACGAATGAGAATGTCAGCGTCTTCAGCTTCGGCTTTCCCAACCCGTAGGTCGAGTTGGGCACGAGGGTCAGTTCCTCACCCGGCCGGAAACTCGAGACCGTGAACGGGCCGGCCCCGATCGCCGTCGCCCCCGTGTTGCCCGCGGCGACCTGGGCGATGTAGCTCGGCGCGGCGATGAGGCCGGGCGTGTACGCCAGCACGAACGCGAATTGCGACCAGGGCTGGGTCAAGGTGAACTCGACCGTGGTGGCGTCGGGTGCCGTGATCGACTGCACGAGGTGGAGGATGCCGCCGGCGGTCGCATGGTTGGCCGGGTTCATGTCCCGCTGGAGGTTCTCGACGACCGCCTGGGCGTCGAACGGACTGCCGTCCGAGAACGTCATATTCGGGCGCAGCTTCAAGGTCCACTGGGTGAAATCGCCGTTGTGCGTGAGACCCTGCGCCAGGTAGGGCACGTACGTCCCGGTGTTGGTGTCGTAGCGCATGAGGTACCCGTACACCGCGCCTGCCTCACTGCCACCCGACGTGCCCCCTCCGGCGATGTGGATCGGATCGAGGCTGGTGATTCCGGCCACTTCACCGAAGGTCAGCGAGCCACTGTTCGATGACGCCGTCGATGCCGCACCGGCGTCCGGCACCACTGCCGCTGCGGATACTGCGCTGGCCAGGGCTACAACGGTGGCACAGACCATCGCGCCTGTCCGTCGACGTGGGCGGGTTCGTTTCGGAATGGTCGTCACGGGCACTGTTCCTGACTGGGATCGATGTAGTTAGTTATATCCATAGGGTTAATAGGTTTGTGGCTCGAGCCAGTTTCACCGACCATTCATTGACTTCCCCCCGACGTCTCTTTCCCATCCCCATAGGCCACGCCCGAACCGCGGTATGCAATTCGTTCGCTCGCACCGGAGTCGGCCCTGTAACCATTTCGGCATTAGTCCATTATCGGACTATGGCCGTCGATTTATGAACTAGCGTAAGATCGCGTCGAAATCTGTCGAGGTCGGATCCATGCAAGAACGGAAGAGCGAACTGAGACGAACGCCACCGTCCCCACCTACGGAAACGTGTCCTGCAGGTACTCAACCTCTTGGCCACCGAGCCGACCCGGCGGCTACTGCTGGCCGACATCACTCGAGCGACGGGGCTCAGCCAGGCGACGTGCGTGCGCATTCTCGACAGCCTCTGCCGGAACGGCTATGTGGGGCGCCGGGAAGCCGACAAGAGCTACGGGCTGGGACCGTCGCTCATTGCCCTGGGGGACGCGGCGCGTGCCGGCTTCGGCCCTCTGGAGGTGGCCCGATCGCTCATGGAGGCAGTGAGCACCGAATTGGGGCTGCCCTGGACGGCTTCGGCGGTTCTGGCCGATCGCATCGTTGTGCTCGATCAGTCCTCAGATCCCGGGCAAAGCCCCGAACTGACACGACCGGGCATGCGCTACCCGTTCGCGCCGCCCTCGGGCCTGATCTTCGTCGTGTGGGACACGGATGAAGCCATCGCCGAGTGGTTGGAACGGCCCTCGTTGGTGACCACTGAGCTCGACCGTGCTCTACTCATGGATGTGGTCGCCTCGTGTCGATCACGGGGGTACGTGGTGGAGCGCTTGTCCGAATCGACCCTGATCGCTGATTCGCTCTTGGCCGGAATGGTGAACAATGACCTCCCGGCCTCGGTGCAGGAGGCGTTGAACCGGGCGGTGTCGATCCTCGGTCACCGCGACTATCTGGTTACCGAGGTGGACCGCTCCGCCCACCTTCCGGTCGGGAACATCGCTGCGCCCGTGTTCGACGCCAATGGCCGGCCAATGCTGTTGTTGGGCTTCCCCGTGTACCGCGAACGGGTTCCAACCAAGGAGATCCGGCGCTATGGCGAGAAGCTCGTCGGCGTCAGCGCTCAGGTGACCGAAACGCTCGGCGGACACGACCCGTGGCCGCATTGATCCGGGCACAGCAATATCGGTAGCCAACTGATCGTGAGCTATGCCCCGTAACAGCGGGTGAGCTCCGCCCGAGCACGGCCAGACGGTCCCGGACCGCTTGCGGCTCCAGGACCTCGATCCGGGCACCGAAGCCGGCCAACTCCCCCGCGTCCGACTCCACCGAGTCGCCTCGCACCTGGACGTGGACCCGGCCGTCGGAGGCCACGTCGCCCACCGACAACCGGTTGCCCAGGACCATGCGCAGCAAGGGGAGGACGTCCGGATCGGCGCGGGCCACCACCGGGCCGGACTGGCCCGCCGAGCGGCGCTGATCGACTTCTACGACCACCGATTTCCACGTCTCGGCCAGGTCGAAGCCGTCGGGCCGCTCCACCGGACGATCGGTGACGGTGACCGAGCGGATCCGGCTGAGACGGAACGTCCGCATCCCGGCGTCGGTGCCGGCCACCAGGTACCACACTGATCGCTTGGCCACGAGGCCGAGGGGGTGGACGATCCGATCGCTGTCGCTCCCGTCCCGGGCGGTGTAGCCCAGCCGCACCTGGAACCCGTCGACGGTGGCGTGCTGCAACACCTCCAGATGGGCCTGGTGCGGCGGCGTGTCGTAGCCCCAGCTGGTGGGGTCGAGCACGACGGCGGACGCGGCCGACTCGGCTTCGGCCCGGAACGTCTCGGGGAGGGCCTGGACCAACTTGCGGAGGGCCGCTTTGACCTCGGGGGTGGCCGACGAGGACGGACCGGCGACCAGGAACAACGTGCGCGACTCGGCGGCGGTGAGCCCGGTCAGGTCGGTGCGGGCGCCGCCCAGGAGCGACCAACCCCCTCCCCGACCGGGCTGGGAGTAGACGGGCAGACCGGCAATGGCCAGGGCCTCGAGGTCACGGCGGGCCGTGCGCTAACGGGCCTCCGGGCCGGGCTTGTTGTTCATGCAGGCCTTCGAGCAGCACGTCCGGGTAGGGTCAAAGGCGAGACAACCTCGCCCAGCCGGGTGGGCTCCGGCGGCTCAACCCCGAGCGCAGGCGGCTTCACCCGCGGCCGCCTGCGGTTCGCAGCGCGTTGAGGCAGCGGCGGTCGTGGCCATCGGGATACGGAAGCGCGATCGGCGATGCCGCTGCCGGACAATTACAATTCACTCATGCTGCCAACTACCACGCCGGCTTGGTGATTCGGAACGCGCTGTTTCGTTTGCCGGTCAGGGTCAACAATGACGTCGTGCCCTGGGTGACGTACACCGAGCCGGAACGACGTAGACCGGATTGACGGAGGCGCAAGTGCGCGCGCGCGGGATCAAGATGCGAATTGCGCTGGCCCTATCACGACAATGATCGCGCGCAGGCCGAACGCGAGACGCACGGTCATATTAAAGTCATTACCACCCGCAGAAGGCAGGATCCTCGGTGCCAGCATTGTCGGCGCGAGCGGAGAATTGATCGCAATGTGGACTTTGGCGATCGCGCAGGGG